>NZ_OZ251603.1:3441795-4097693 GCF_965243865.1 Hyphomicrobium sp. 1Nfss2.1
CGCGCTGCAGTGTCAGCTCGCGCACCTCGGCATTGTCTTCGACGACCAGTACGACCTCATTCGCCTCAGAAAGCGGTACCGCCTCGGAAGTCGATGCAACCCTGTCGAGTTCGCCATCGGCGCGTGGCAGATAGAGCGTCACGGTCGTGCCGCGTCCCACCGCGCTTTCGATTGTCGCGTGGCCACTCGACTGTTCCGCAAAGCCATAGACGGTGCTCAGGCCAAGTCCGGTACCGCGGCCGGGCTCCTTGGTGGAGAAGAACGGCTCGAATGCGCGCTCCATCACTTCGGGCGGCATGCCTTCACCGGTATCTGAAACCGATAGCAGCACATACTCGCCGCCCGCGCCGTCGAAGGGCAGGGCGCCCGCTGCAACGTTGCGCGTTTCGACCATCAGCGCACCGCCGTGAGGCATCGCATCGCGCGCATTGATGGCGAGGTTGAGGATCGCGTTCTCCACCTCGCTTGGATCGGCCTTCGTCTTCCAAAGGTTGCCGGCGAGCATTGTTGTGAGCGTGATCGGCTCGCCGATCGAGCGCTTCAGGATTTCCATCAACCCCAGCACCAGCTCGTTGAGATCGAGCACCTGCGGCGACAGACGCCTGCGCCGGGCGAACGTCAACAGCCGCTTCGTCAGCGCAGCGCCCATGTCGGCAGCATCGGCCGCACGCTTCAGCAGCGTACGCGAGGCTGGCTGGTCCGTAGCATCACCCATCAGCTCCAGGTTGCCGGTTATGATGGTCAGAAGGTTGTTGAAGTCGTGCGCCACGCCGCCCGTCAGCTGGCCGAAGGCCTCCATGCGCTGTGCCTGGATCAGCGCTGCCTGCGCCGCCTCGCGCCGGCCGATTTCCGCTTCGAGTTCGCGCGTGCGCTCCGCCACGCGTTGCTCCAGCTCCGAATTGGCTTTCGCCAACTCTGCCTGCGCACGCTTCCTCTCGGTCACATCGCGCACCACCACCATGAAGATGGGGCGCCCGTCTATCTCCTGCTTGGCGATGGAGGCTTCTGCGGGAAATTCCGTCCCATCCTTGCGTCGCGCGAAGATCTCCTGCCGCTCACCCATTCGCCGCGCCGCCACCGGCGAGCGCGAAAATTCGGCAACATGAGCGTGATGCGTCCCGCGAAAGCGCTCGGGGATCAGCACGTCCAGGCGCTGCCCGATGATCTCTTCCTTGCTGTAGCCGAACATCGAGGCCGCGCCATCGTTGAACACCATGATGCGCATGTTCTCGTTGAGCGAGATGATGGCATCTGCCGCAATGGCAAGAATGGTCGATATCTGCGACTCGGCGAGTTGCAGCTCTTTCTGGGTATCGCCGGCCGGCGCGTCTGTGGGAGGCATGAGAGGTGCCGCAATTCCAAGCTGCGCCGATTGAAAGCCATTGATCGGCGATGATCAAGTGTGGTGTGCCAATAGTACTCCGCAACCATTACACCAGGTGCTCGGTATCGAGATCCGTGCCGAGCGACTGCGCCAGAATGTCCAGGGCCTTTACCAACGTCGAGCGATTGGGAGCCGCGCCGAGCGCAACTCTGATGCAGTCCGGCGCCTTCTCGGTGGTGACAAACGCTTCAGCCGCCACGACGCCGAGGCCGCGCCTTTGCAGATGAGCTGTGAAATCGGCGCTCGACCATGGTGAAGGCAGCGTCAGCCACAGGTGATGCCCGGATGGATGTGCGGCAAACGCATGCCCCTGAAGCGCCTTGTTTGCAAGCCGCTGGCGCGCTGCCGCCTCGTTTGCCACCGCCGCAATGATCGAGGTCGCTGTGCCGTCGCTCAGCCATCTGGCGGCAACCGCCAGTGTCAGCGGCACCGACATCTGTAAGCTGGCGCGCAGGCAACTCGTCAATCGCGCGGCATCTTCCTGGTTCGGCGACACCACCAGCGAAACGCGCAAACCCGGCGTCACGCTCTTCGACAGGCTGGCGGCGAGATAAGTGCGCTCGGGGATCAGCGTGGCAAACGGTGTAATGCCGGTCGTTAGGAAGGCGTAAGGATCGTCCTCGATCAGCGTCAGCCCCCGCGCAGCGATGATGCGCGCCAGCTCCTCGCGGCGTTTCACGGGAATCGTTGCCGTCGTTGGATTGTGCATCGTCGGCATCAGGTAGATGACCCGCACCTTGCTGTGCTTCCGGCAGGCGCGCTCGAGCGCCGCCGGCACGATACCGTCGCGATCCATGTCGATGCCGATGAGGTTGATCCCCAACGCAGCGGCTGCCGACTTCAAGCCAGGATACGTCAGCGCTTCGGTGAAAAGGCTGTCTCCGCGCGCCGCGTGCATCAGTAGAAGCGAGAACAGCGCCGACTGCGTGCCGGGCGCGAGTACGAGCCGATCTGCCGAAACATTCGGGACAAGGGATCGCAGCCAATCCGCGGCAATCACGCGCTCCCCGCGCGTGCCGCCGGGCTGCTGGTAGTTGAGGTACGTTTGTATGCGCCCGCCCGAGCGCAACTCGCCGAACGTCCTCGCCAGCTGCGCCGCCAGCTCGGCCTCCGCAGGTTGCGGCGGGATGTTCATCGACAGGTCGATGCCCGGAGCCATCACCTGACGCGCTGCCGGCGGATCGCCAGCTTTGACGAACGTACCTCGACCGACGCGCGCTTCTGTCAAACCTTGCCGCCGCGCTTCCGAGTAGGCGCGCGTCGCTGTCGTCAGGTCGATGCCGAGTGCCGCGGCGAGCGTCCGGTGCGTAGGAAGTGCCTGCCCCTGATGCAGGCGCCCGGAGGCGATATCGTCGGCGAGTGCCGCCACGATGCGCAGGTAGACCGGGCCGGCCCGATCCGAAATTGTAGGCATCCAATCCATACAAGCGTGGTCACATAGCGCGTTGTCGGTCCATACAATGTAGCCTACCTTCAAGCTGCCGCCAAACCAGCGGATAACCCGGCCACAGAATAAGGGGACTAGGGATGGAGAATACCTGCGAGCCAACCTTGGCAACGGCCTTGCTGAGAGGTGCCACCTGCCGCTGTCCGGCATGTGGCGAGGGCCCCTTGTTTCGCAAGTTCCTCAAGGTCAAGGATCGCTGCGACGCTTGCGGAGAGGATCTCCACCATCACCGCGCCGACGACATGCCCGCCTACATTGTCATGTCCATCGTCGGCCACATCGTCATCGGACTCTTGTTGTGGGTCGAAACGTCGTTCGCCCCTTCGATCTGGATCCACATCGCGCTGTGGGTACCGCTCACGCTCGGCCTGAGCCTCGGTCTGCTCCAACCTGTGAAGGGCACGATCGTCGCGTTGCAGTGGGCGCTGCGCATGCACGGGTTCGGCGCGCGCCGGACTCGAGCCCCCGCGAACAACCTTCAGCGCGTGGCCTGATCGATCGCTGCGATGACACCCGCTCCGGCCAGCTTGTCCTTGCGCCATGCGCTGCTGGCCGTCGTTGTCATGGCGGTGTGGGGTTCGAACTTCGTCGTCATCCGCGTCGGGCTGGATCATCTTCCCCCGCTCACGTTTGCTGCTCTGCGGTTCGCGCTGGCGTTCTTCCCGGCGATGCTTCTGGTTTCGCGCCCGAATGTGTCCTGGCGTAACCTCGCCAGCTATGGGCTGCTGATCGGCGGCGGCCAGTTCGGCCTGCTGTTCATCGCAATGAACGGCCACATCACGCCCGCGCTCGCCTCGCTGGTCGTGCAGATGCAGGTGTTCTTCACCATCGGGCTTGCGGCCATGCTCAGCGGCGAGCGCGTGCGCCCCTTTCAGTTCGTGGCACTCGGCATAGCAGTGGCGGGTATCGCGCTCATCATACTCAACACGGACGCAATGACGACGCCGTTTGGGCTGGCGCTCGTGCTCGCCGCAGCCCTTTGCTGGGCCGGTGGCAATATCGTCGTCCGTTCATCGCCCAAGGCCGATATGTTGGGTTACGTCGTCTGGGCAAGCCCGTTTTCCGTGGTGCCGCTCATCGCAGCGGCCCTGATGCTGGAAGGTCCGGGCGCCATGGCCGCGGGTATTGCCAATGCGACGCCCGCAACCTGGGCCGCTGTGCTGTGGCAGGCAGTCGGCAACACGCTCTTCGGCTACGCCGTGTGGGGATGGCTGTTGTCGCGTTACACCGTGGCGAGCGTAGCACCGATGTCTCTTCTGGTTCCCTTGTTCGGGATCGCAGCCTCTGCGGCTTTTCTCGGCGAGCCGCTGCAGGCCTGGAAGCTCGAAGCGATGACGCTGGTTCTTCTCGGGCTCTTCATCAATCTGATGTGGCCGCGGGCGTCGGCGATGCTCCGTCGCCGTGAGGCGCCCGATGCAACCTGACGAGTGGATCGCAGAGCAAGCTAGCCGACGCTCGGTACGGCGCCTCGTTCAGTCCTCCAGCGCACGATGAACTCCACCGGCATGGTGATCGACCATTCGACGCCGCCGGGTGCGAACTTGTAGTCGACCTTGGCGCTTAGCGCCTGGCCGACGACACGCTCGATGACCACGTGGCCAAATCCCTTCACCGTCGGCGGCGAGACCGGCGGCCCGCCGCGTTCGTTCCAATGCAGCACCAGCCAGCGGGAACCATCCTCGTGCGGCTCGATATCCCATCTGACATGCACGCGCCCGTTTGACGTCGACAACGCCCCGTACTTCGCCGCATTGGTGGCGAGTTCATGCAACGCAAGGCCGAGGTTCTGCGCAGCCGTCGCGTTGACGAATACGTGCGGCCCCTTGCACTCCAGCGACTCCTCCGACGATCCCGTGAACGGCTGCAGCACCGCGTGGATCAATTCTTCAAGCGACGCGCCCGTCCAATCTTCGGCGACCAGCAGGTCGTGCGACGCAGACAGGCTCTGCAGCCGCTGAATGAGCTGCGACTGCAACACGGCGACATCGCTGCTCGTGCGGGCTGTCTGCCGCACCATGGCGACGATGACGGCAAGCAGGTTCTTCGTGCGGTGCGAAAGCTCGCGCATCACCGTGCGCAGATGCTTCTCGACCCGCTTGCGTTCGGTGATGTCGCGAAACACTGCCGAGAAGCCGAAAATGCGCCCGTCTGGCCGGCGCATCGGCGCGACATTTATAGCGACGTCCAGCAGGCTTCCGTCCTTCCGGCGTCTCACTGTATCGCGCAGCACATGCTCGCCCAGCCGCAGATGGCGATACTTGTCCTCGAATTCCGCCGCCGCGCCCTCCGGGAAAAGCAGGCGTTCCGATTGCCCGATCACCTCATCGGCTGTGTAGCCGAACATGATTTCCGCGCCCGGATTCCACGATTGAATGTTGCCTTCGCTCGACATCGAGATGATCGCGTCCGCTGAAGTCGCCACGATCGTCGCCAGTTGCGCGTTTCTCTCCGCCTCCTCCAGATGCTCGGTAATGTCGGTATTCGTTCCGAACCAGCGGATGACGTTACCCGCGTCGTCGCGAATTGGCATCGCGCGGGAGAGAAACCAGCGATATACCCCATCGCGCCCCTTTAGCGGGAACGTGTCCTCCCACACCTCGCCGCTGGCGAGGCAGCGATTGATCTTCTCCATCGTGCGCTCGACATGGTCGGGGTGCTGACGCAGCGGCCAGCCCCATTCGCGCGCCTCCTCGAACGGCAGCCCCGTGTAGTCGAACCATCGCTTGTTATACCAAAAGATCTTGCCGCTATCGTCGGCCATCCAGGCAAACGCGGCGATGTTGTCGGCGAGCGTGCGGAAGCGGGACTCACTTTCGCGCTGCGCACGTTCCGCAAACACCCAAGGCGTCGTGTCGACCACGATGGCCAGCACACCGAGCACATGGCCATCGTCGTTGCGGATCGGGCTGTAGTCGAGATTGACCCACACGTCCTCTGGCACGCCGCGGCGGTTGAGATTGAAGTGCTTGTCGCGGAACGACAGCGACTCGCCTGCGAGCGCCGTTTCCATCACGCGCGTGTTGAACTCACTCGCCTCCGGCCATGCCTCGACCACCGGCATTCCCAGCAGATCTGGATGGCGCACCCCCGCGAACGACGCGTAGCTGTCGTTGTAAATCATGATCCCGGTGGGGCCCCACAGCAGGACCATGGGGACCGGCGAGGCGGCGATGAGATCGACGGCGCATTTTAGGCAGGACGGCCAATCCTCGACGGGGCCGACAGGGGTCCGGCTCCAGTCGAATTCCTGGATACGTTTCTTCATGTCATGACTGGCTGTTCGTGGGCGCATTGGGCTCGTGCGAATGAAGAATGGCCGTGGCTGCAAAGAGTTCCATTGCGCCGCACGGAACTATGCAGCCGCCGTGGCAGTTTTAGCACCATCGTTCCTAACGGGCTTTTCGCTAAGAGGCTACCATGGGCAATCTTCTCTACTGGGCCATCGTCTTTCTCGTCATCGCGCTCGTCGCCGCGTTCCTCGGCTTCGGAGGCGTTGCGGGCGTGGCGACCGAGGGTGCACGCATCTTGTTCTGGGTGGCGATCATTCTTCTCGTCATTTCGGTTGTTGGCGGCATGCTCCGCAGAGGCTAGCCATTTGAGCAAATTCGATGTGTCATCAGTGACTTGTAGATTTTTGGCAAGCCGCGCCTGGCTTGAGCTGGGCGCGGCTAGGAACTTTTCACACAGTTGAGCGTTTATGAGCTCGTGAGTTTTATGGGCGGCCTGCAAAGGGGAGGATCATGTCCATTTCAGAAAGCGTCGCACCGCAACTGCCTTATCTGAGGCGGTTTGCTCGTGTTCTATCCGGCAGTCAGGAGAGCGGTGACGCCTACGTCGTAGCTATGCTCGAAGCTATCGCAGCCGAGCCGTCGATGTTTCCTGTCGATCTCGAGCCACGCGTTGCCACATACCAGTGCTTCCTCGACGTCTGGAATTCGGTAAGGCTCAATCACACGAGGGCCGAACAACCGACATCGGAGCGGCTGGCCGCTGCAGATCGCAAGCTCGAAGCGATAACGCCGCGCGCGCGCCAGGCCTTTCTGCTGATGGCCGTAGAGGAGTTCTCGACGTCCGATGCGGCGAAGATCCTGAAAACCGACGAAGTCGAGGTGAAGGCTCTGGTCGATCAGGCAGCGTCCGAGATTGCCGAGCAGGTGGCAACCAACGTTCTGATCATCGAGGACGAGCCGATGATCGCCCTCGACCTTGCAGACCTCGTTTCTGGCCTCGGCCACGCAGTGTCCGACACGGCCCGAACCCACAAGGAGGCCGTTGCCGCCTTCAGGCAGCACCAACCCGGACTCGTGCTGGCAGATATTCAGCTTGCCGACGGCAGTTCGGGATTGGAAGCCGTCAACGAGATCCTGGAATCTTTCGACGTGCCGGTGATCTTTATCACCGCCTATCCAGAGCGCCTGCTAACCGGAAGTCGCCCGGAGCCCACATTCTTGATCAACAAGCCCTTCCGCACTGAAACGGTGCAGGCTGTCATCAGCCAAGCGCTCTTCTTTGACTACAAGGCACGTCTGCCGGACGCCAAGGCCGCCTCGGCCTGAGCGTTCCGGCGGGCAGCTCGCCCGGGGGGCATCATCAGCCCCACGTCTCTTCATAATCACATCAGCGAAAAGATCCTCGACGGGCAGCAGCGCTTCAAATGGCGCCGGCTGCCCGCCGGCGGCCCGGCTGTCCCGCACGGGCCGCGGCCTCCTTGTCGTCTCCGGTTTTTGGCGCGTCTGCCGGCGGCGCTGTCATCAGTTCGTTGAGACGCGTGCGCGCACGGTTGACCCGGCTCTTCACGGTGCCCACGGCACATCCTGAAATCGCAGCCGCGTCCTCGTACGAGAACCCTTCCGCGCCCACGAGGATCAGCGCCTCGCGCTGGTCCACCGGCAACTTGCCGAGCGCATTGTTCAGGTCGACGAGATCGAGATGGCCTTGCTGCTCAGCTGGCACCGAGAGCCGGCTCGCCAGCTGTCCGTCGCTGTCGGCTACCTCACGCTTGGTTTTGCGCAGTTCCGAGAAGTACGCGTTGCGCAGGATGGTGAAGAGCCACGCCTTGAGGTTCGTTCCCTTCTCGAACGAGTCGAGATGGTTCCATGCCTTCACGAGCGCTTCCTGCACCAGATCATCCGCGTGATCGCGATTGCCGCAAAGCGAGATCGCGAACGCACGCATGTTCGGGATCGCGGCCACGAGGTCGTCGTGCAGGGCGCTGTCGTGTCCGCTACCGCTCAAGCGCTCTCCTCCTCGTCCCCGACCGCCGTCGCCGCGTTCTCGTTTTCTTTGTGCTGAAGCTTTTTGATGAGATCGTTGAAGCGGTCCGGCACTGGCGTGCTCAGCAATTCGCCATATGCGGCCCGCAATTGTTTGCCGAGAATTCCTGGGATCACCGCCTGGTCCGGCGCTTTTTGCGCCCCCGGCTGGCTTTCGTTGCTCTTCTCGTCGCGGTGGGCATTGCTGCCGGCCGTCCCTCGTGCTCCAGCGCTCGCCACATCTTGTCCGCTCTCTGTGGCTGTCCGGGCGAACGCCTCTTTCTTTTCTGACATCAGCCGCCTCCGCCTCCCCTCGACCGTTTTGGCAACTTGCGCGCCTTATCTGATCGCGGACCATAACATCCAACCCCTAAGCCTCAACAACGCGTGAGGGGGCGCAACGGTTCCGCGGTTTTTTGGTCACAGGGTTTGTGATGGTTTTCAACGCGAACCAATGGCGGCTCACGGGACGGGAACTTAGCGGCCTTCATAGGGTTAGCTGACCAGAGGAAATCGAACTCCAAAGGCACCGAGGGTGAGAACGGGCAAGAGCGAAGAGCTGACTAAACTCATTGGTCGTCGTCTCAAAGAGATGCTCGGCGCCGACGAAGAAGGCCCGATGGGCACCTCAGCCGCGATCAGAAGAGGCTTGGAAGCGCTGAGAAGCATCGAGCACGGGCCTGCGTCCCCCTCCCATGCGCAATCCTCTCGTAATGACGTCGACACTGCGATGTTTTCCGATAACGTCGCCACGTCACCCAAGATCGATGTCGGCTGAGGGCCGTCCAACGGCCCGCGGGCTTTTTGTCGCCCATCGATCACCCTCCAATCACGAAGTCGGCGCCGTTCGGTTTGCGAACATCATTTGGCCGAGTTTGACGACAATCTAACTACGCATTGGGACGCGATTTTGCGTCGATGGCGAAGCATTGCGCAAACGGGGGCGTGATGCGTCGTGGGGGGACTTTCATGGGCGCGATCATGATTCGCTGTCCTGTTACCGACGAGTTGATTCACGTCGGTATCGACACTGACCAAGACAGCTTCCAGGCACTTCCAAACATCATGGCTGCACCGGTGCGCTGTCCCGCATGCGGGGGAGAGCACGTCTGGTCCAAGAAAGATGCTGTTCTCGAAACAACGATGCGGATCAAAACGCCGCGAACGTAGGCGGCCGACGCGTCATGCCGCGTCGGCGAATTGCTCCAGCGCGTCGAGATCGGCAATGCGCAAACCTTCGCGGTCTGGCGCGACGATACCGCGTTGCTCCAGATCGCGCAGCGCATCGGCAAGCGCATCGAGGCTGATGTCGAGCTGATCTGCCACCGCACCCGACGAGTAGCCGTCCGTGATGACCTCGCCCGTATGGCCTTCGTTGGCGCTGATGCGGGCAAGGGCCGCAAGGTACGACGCAACGCGCTTCACCGGCTTTCCGCGACCGGCCGCGATAGCCCGAGCGCGCACGTAATCGAATTCGCGATCGGCGGCGACGGCATAGCGTGCGGCCAGCTGCGCATCGGTTTCAAGCAACTGCTCGAAAGCCTCTTCGCTCACCGGGCTTACGATCGTCTTGGCAACGGCCTGCGCCGTGGTGATGTGCTCGCCGAGGTGACCGAACCCGATGATGTCGCCGGGGAACGCAAATTCGATGATCTCGCGCCGGCCATCGTCCCAACGCAGGTAGTGGCACAGCGCGCCGCGCTCCACTCGGTAGAGCTGGGTGCGCTGCTCGCCGCGCGAGAACAGCGCCTCACCGCGCGCCAGCCGGCGAACCTGGGTTGGGCGCAGCCGCGGATGTGCAAGTTGGCCGGTGGCACAGGTACCGCCAACACAAGTCTCGGAAATCGGCGTTACAGCAAGCATTGTACAACTCACTCGATCAAGCTCACGACATGGGCAGCGCGATTGCCATAATCAAGTCAAAATCTCAGCGCGCCCAATCGCCTACGCGGCTCAGCTATTCCTAGAACGAAACTCTCAGATCGCTGTTCCATACGGAACAAGCTCATTCTTGCCCTGGCGTATTCGGCGCCATCGATATTCTTCGCAAAGTGGCATTAGAATGTTTCTTATAATGACATGGTGAATTTTGCGTACTACCGACGCGTCAATTCGAGGAACCCCGGCAGCAGCGACTTCGTTCTTCCTACAGGTGCAGTCACCGCGTGCACAATGTCGCGGTGGCTGTGCGCAGACCAATAGTGAGGAGGAAGTCCAATGCAGAAGTTTATTGCCACCGCAGCCCTGATTGCCGCCCTTTCGGCGCCCGCGCTGGCCCAGACCGCTACGTCGCCTGCAGTGCAGGAGCCCAATAATGCGGCTGCGGAAACAATTGCCGAAAAAATGGCCTCGCCAGCGGCCGGAGACATTTCAGCAAATAAGCTCATTAACGAAAGCGTGAAGAACGCCGCCAACGAGTCGATTGGCGACATCAACGACGTGCTCATCAGCACCGACGGTAAGGTCGCCGCGGTCATCGTCGGGGTCGGCGGCTTTCTTGGGCTAGGCGAAAAGGACGTCGCCCTCCCGTTCGACCAGCTGCGGTTCGCCAAGGCTTCTGACGGCAAGCTCACTGTCAGCACCGGCATGACCAAGGCGGCTCTTGAATCCGCGCCCCAGTACGTGAAGCCGGAAAACCGCTCCTAACGCGGACTGAAGGCACACGGACAAGTCCGCGGGGTTACCCCCCCGCGGACTTACTCACGCCAACTCATAAATTGGAGAAAACCATGCAGCGGACCCAAGAAGTGCTGACGCCGACCGAGGCGCGCCAATCCTCTCCCAGGAGGCTGAATTTCCGCGTCCTCGTGGGCTCACTGCTGATCGCCGTCGTTGCCGCGATGGCGCTGTATGCGGTTTTCTACGGCGGCTCGACGCTTATGAGCACGCCGGACCCCGCGCCCACGCAATCCACAGCGCCAGGCCCCTGATCTGGGGTTTCGGCTGTGCGAACACGCCAACCTGCACTCCAGACGCCAAAAAAGCAAAAGGGCGGCACCTAGCCGCCCCCACAGCACCCTACCGATAGAGAGCCGGCATCACTCCATGCCGCTGCTGCGCCAAGTGGACGTCGACTTGCACTTGCGGCACACGCGCTCCCCAGCCCACGCGCTGGGAAACGGTTCACGGCACAACAGGCACTTTCGCGTCTTCTGCTCAGAACTGCGGCGCGCCTCGCGCTCGGCCTCATACGTGTCGCAGCAGTTGTCACCACATGCGTCGCGGCAGTCGGCGTAGGCGCCATGCTCCTTCAGACTGGTCAAATCTTCCTCAACCATGCTTGCCACTTCGAGTTGAAACGTCCGCCGCTGAAACGCCGGGACCCTGGCGTTTCCAGCAAAAAAGTTGAGATTTCCTGGATGCGAGAGCCGCTGCGGCACTTTGTGCGCGGCGAACGCGCACTTGCTAGCCGGGTATATCGGCCCCGAAAGGCCGTTTTTCAAGGGAAATCTGGGGGCTGCGCCGTAAAGCGCACCCGGATGGCATATGCATTATACCCAGGTAGGGGGCGATTATCACAAAATCTAACACTTTCATACCTACGCGGCGAACTCCCAGGGCCTGATGCGCATTACGATCTAGGTCAGTTTCGAGGACCGGAGATTGCGTTATGCCCGCCCACACCGCTCCCATCGACGTTTATGAGCCAACCCTTCCCTGGCCCACTGGAGGCCGGCGGGGCCGCGATGGCTCAGCTAGAGTAGAGCCGGACGCCGCGGCGGAGTGGACGAGTGCCAGCGTCCCCCGCGCCAACCAGCCCTTGGCCCGTGTTGCGGGGCTGCTTCTCTCGATCTCTCAGAACAACAGCTATGAGGGGCGCGACCCCGAGATCGTCCCCGACGCTCTCACTTCGGGTTTCGTCGCCGACCTGCTCGGCGTGGACATCGGCACGCTCGCGGCGCTGCTCGTGGACCTCAATCACCGCGGACTGATCGAGGGAGCACCAAACTCGGCGCTGCGCCTCAAGGATGTCGCCGGCCTCGAGAGGCTCTCCGAGTAGAAGCGCGCACGCATGAGCGCGCTTTGAAGCTGCCGCGCGCTGGCCTGGTAGAAATCCGATAATTCAGCATTATGTTTCATGCTCCCCTGGGGCATCCGGTTTTGTTGCGGGTCCCCAGGCGGCAAGTGGGACACGAGCAAGACATGAGCGAGAATTTTCCCAACAGGTGGATGTGGTCGGAAGCGTGCGAGATGCTCGCGCGCGCCGAACGCATGCATAAGCAGTTCTTCCAGCCCGTACGCTCGCCTTCGCGCCAGCCGGCGTGGGAGCCACCGGCCGACGTGCTCGAAAGCGAGCGTGATGTGCTGGTCGTCATCGCACTGCCCGGTGTGAAGCCAGAACGCGTCGAGGTCGGCATCGACGGACCAGATCTCGTCGTCGCTGGCGCCCGTACGCTCCCTCCCGAAGTCGGCTCAGCCATCATCCATCGCCTCGAGCTGCCGCAGGGGCGCTTCGAGCGCCGGCTGCGTCTGCCCCCTGGCCGCTACTCCGACGTGCGCCGCAAATTCGCTGACGGCTGCCTGCTCGTGCTCCTCTCCAAGGCGGAGGCATAACCTTGACTGAAATGAAAATGGACGCACCCGATAACCAGACTGCTGGCCGCGCGACTCCAACTGCGACGCCGCCGCTCCCTCCGGACGCTGTGGCCGTCATTCCTGTACGCGAGATCACGCTGTTCCCCGGCGTCGTCATCCCGGTGACAGTCGGCCGGCAGCGCTCGATAGCGGCTGCGCAAAACGCCGTCCGCGAGCAGCGCCAGGTCGGCATCATCATGCAGCGCGACGGCACGGAGAACGATCCGCAGCCCGTCGACTTGCATCGCATCGGCACCATCGCCAACGTCGTGCGCTACGTCACCGCGCCGGACGGCTCGCATCACCTTGTCGTGCAGGGCGATGAGCGCTTCCAGGTCGTGGAGTTCCTCGACGGCTGGCCGTACATGGTCGCCCGCGTAAAGCGCATTGCTGAATCCGACGAGCGCACGCCCGAGATCGAGGCTCGCTTCCTCAACCTGCAGCGTCAGACGCTGGAGGCGCTCGAGCTGCTGCCGCAGGTGCCGCAGGAGATGGTCGTCGCCGTTCAGAGCGTCAGCACGCCTGGCGCCCTCGCCGACCTCGCCGCCGCTTACCTCGATCTCAAGCCTGCCGAGAAGCAGGAGATCCTCGAGACTGTCGACGTGTCGGCGCGCATCGACAAGGTGTCGTCGCTCCTTGCGCATCGCATCGAGGTGCTGCGCCTGTCGCAGGAGATCGGCCGCCAGACCAAGGCTTCGCTCGACGAGCGTCAGCGCGAGGTGCTTCTGCGCGAGCAGATGGCCGCCATTCAGCGCCAGCTCGGCGAGGGCGAGCAGTCGAAGGCGCAGGACATCGCCGAGTTGTCGGAAGCCATCGCCAAGGCTGGCATGCCCAAGGAAGTCGAGGATGCGGCCCGCAAGGAGCTGCGCCGGCTCGAACGCATGCAGGAAGCTTCGCCCGACTACGGTATGACGCGCACCTATCTCGACTGGCTCATCGAGCTGCCCTGGAAGCTGCCCGAGGAAACGCCGATCGACATCAAGGAAGCACGCCGCATCCTCGACGAGGACCACTACGGCCTCGACAAGATCAAGCGCCGCATCGTCGAGTTCCTCGCCGTGCGCAAGCTCGCGCCGGAAGGCAAAGCCCCGATCCTCTGCTTCGTCGGCCCGCCCGGCGTCGGCAAGACCTCGCTCGGCCAGTCGATCGCCCGCGCCATGAACCGCAAGTTCGTGCGCGTCAGCCTCGGCGGCGTGCACGACGAGGCGGAGATCCGCGGTCACCGCCGCACCTACATCGGCGCGCTGCCCGGCAACATCATTCAGGCGATCCGCAAGGCCGGATCGCGCAACTGCGTGATGATGCTCGACGAGATCGACAAGCTCGGCTCCGGCATCCAGGGCGACCCGCGCGCGGCGATGCTCGAGGTGCTCGACCCCGAGCAGAACAACACCTTCCGCGACAATTACCTCGCCGTGCCGTTCGACCTGTCGCGCGTCGTGTTCATCGCTACCGCCAACGTGCTCGACCAGATCCCAGGCCCGCTGCGCGACCGCATGGAGGTGATCCAGCTCTCCGGTTACTCCGCGGAAGAGAAGTTCAACATCGCCAAGCGCTATCTCATCGCCCGCCAGCTCGAAGCCAACGGCGTCAAGCCCGGGCAGGTCGAGATCGACGATGATGCGCTGCGCGAGATCATCGGCCTCTACACGCGCGAGGCCGGCGTGCGCAATTTGGAACGCGAGATCGGCAAGGTCCTGCGCCACACGGCCGTGCGCATCGCCGAGGGCGAGGAGGGGCCGATCCGCATCGGCGCCAGCGACCTCAACGCTATCCTCGGTGCGCCGATCTACGAGAGCGAGGTGGCGATGCGCACCAGCGTGCCCGGAGTGGCGACCGGTCTCGCCTGGACGCCCGTCGGCGGCGACATCCTCTTCATCGAGGCGACGCGCTCGCCCGGCAACGGCAAGCTGATCCTCACCGGCCAGCTCGGCGAGGTCATGCGCGAGAGCGCCCAGGCCGCACTGTCGATCGTCAAGAACCGCGCCTCTCAGCTCGGCATCGACGACAAGCTGTTCGAGCGTAGCGACATCCACGTGCACGTCCCCGCCGGCGCCATCCCCAAGGACGGCCCGTCGGCTGGCGTCGCGATGTTCACTGCGCTCTCTTCGCTCATGACGGATCGGCCCGTGCGCTCCGACACGGCGATGACGGGCGAGATCAGCCTGCGCGGCCTCGTGCTTCCGGTCGGCGGCATCAAGGAGAAGCTGGCGGCCGCGGCACGAGCGGGCATCACGCGCGTCATGCTTCCCGCACGCAACAAGAAGGACATCGAGGACCTGTCCGAGGAGACCCGCCGGCAGCTCGAATTGATCTGGCTGGAGCGCGTCGAGGACGCGCTCGGCGCGGCGCTGGAAGATCAAAAAGCGGCGGCGGTGGCGCAGTAGGCGCTGCCGCCCGCAGCGGTTCGGTGCGGCCAAACGCCCAAAACGGCGCCTTTCTGATTGCGATGCCTGCTGGTGAATAAATGCAGGGCTCGCCGGATGCCTCAGCGCGTGCTAGAGGCGCCGCCATGGCTTTATCCGTGGACCCATGACCGCACCCATAGAAACAAAGCAGGCCGCCCCGCGCCACATTGGCAAGACCCCGACCGTGGGTTTCGTCTCGCTTGGCTGCCCGAAAGCATTGGTCGATTCCGAGCGCATCCTCACCAAGCTGCGCGCGGAAGGCTACGCCGTCTCGCCCGATTACGCCGGTGCCGACGTCGTGGTGGTGAACACCTGCGGCTTCCTCGATAGCGCCAAACAGGAAAGCCTCGACGCCATCGGTGAGGCCATGGCCGAGAATGGCCGCGTCATCGTCACAGGCTGTTTCGGAGTTGAGGAAGGACGCATCCGCGAGAGCCACCCTGGCGTCCTCGCCGTCACCGGCCCGCACCAGTATGAGCAAGTCGTCGAGGCCGTGCACGCCGCCGCGCCGCCGCTGCATGATCCCTTCATAGACCTTGTGCCCGCGGAGGGCCTGCGGCTCACCCCGCGCCACTACGCCTATTTGAAAATCTCCGAGGGCTGCAACAACCGCTGCTCGTTCTGCATCATCCCGCACCTGCGCGGCGACCTGAAGAGCCGACCTTCGAACCACGTGATGACCGAGGCCGAGCGCCTGGTGAACGCGGGCGTCAAGGAGCTGCTCGTCATTAGTCAGGACACGAGCGCATACGGCCTCGACCTGAAGTACGCCGAGAGCCAGTGGAAAGGCCGCGCCCTGCCGGCGCGCTTCCAGCAGCTCTGCGAAGCGCTGGGCGACCTCGGCGCCTGGGTGCGGCTGCACTACGTCTATCCCTATCCGCACGTCGACAGCGTCATCCCGCTGATGGCGGAAGGCAAGATCCTCCCCTATCTCGACCTGCCCTTGCAGCACGCCTCACCCGCGGTGCTGAAGGCGATGCGCCGCCCTGCGCATCAGGAGAAAACGCTGGAGCGCATTCGCCGCTGGCGCCAGATCTGTCCCGACCTCGCCATCCGCTCCACTTTCATTGTCGGCTTCCCCGGCGAGACCGAAGAAGATTTCGAGATCCTGCTGCAGTGGCTGCGCGAGGCGGAATTGGCGCGCGTCGGCTGCTTCCGTTACGAGCCCGTCGCCGGAGCACCCGCCAACGAACTTGCGGGCGCTGTCCCAGACGAGATCAAGGACGAGCGCTGGCACCGCTTCATGGAGACCGCAAAAGAGGTCAGCGAAAAGCGCCTCGCCGGCATCGTCGGCCGCGAGATCGATGTGATCATCGATGAGATCGACGAGGAAGGCGCGCTGGGCCGCTCGAAGTGGGACGCGCCCGAGATCGACGGCAGCGTGTTCCTGAACGGTGATACCGACCTGAAGCCCGGTGACATCGTCAAAGCGCGCGTTACCAACGCCGACGACTACGATCTCTGGGCCGAGCGCACTTAGAGCGCCTGAGCTTCAAACACTGATATTCAGAAGAGAGCCGCGCTTCGCGTTTTGCTCGCCGCTGGAACTTGTCCAGCAAAACATACGTTCTTCCGACGGCAAACTGATCACCGCCGATCCGGGAGAAGCACCATGGGTATGTTCACGCGTGATCTTAAATCGCTCGACGATCTCTTTCTGCACGGCCTCAAGGACATCTACTACGCCGAGAACAAGATCGTTAAAACTCTACCGAAGCTGATCGACGCCGCATCCGATGCCGAGCTCAAGAAGGGCTTGAAGCAGCATCTCATTGAGACCGAGAACCAGGTAAAGCGCCTCGAGCAGGTGTTCGAGTTGATCGGCGAGAAGCCGAAGGCCACGCGCTGCCCGGGCATCGACGGCATCCTCACCGAAGGTGATGATCTGCTGAGTGAGGTCGACGGACGCACCGCCACCAACGTGGCCATCATCGCGTCGGCCCAAGCGGTCGAGCATTACGAGATCACGCGCTACGGAACGCTCATCGCCTGGGCCGAAGAACTCGGCAAGGACGACGTCATCCCGCTGCTGGAGCGCAGCCTCAAGGAAGAAAAGGCCGCCGACAAGAAGCTGACCACGGTCGCCGAGACCCGCGTCAACAGGGGCACGACGCGCAAGGCGCGCAGCGCCTCGAAGCCGCGCACCACGCGCTCATCTACAACGCGCCGCAAGGTTGCCAAGTACGCAGCCAAGCCGCGCAAGCGTCCCGCCGCACGGCGTCGCCGCGCAAGCTGAGCGGCGCGGACGGGAGGAGCAGCGGCCCACCCGCCGGCTCCTCCCGTCGAGTTCAAGTGGCGAGCGCAGTCGCCATCACCAGGACGACTGCCGACGCGCTGACCGCCGCGCACAGCAGCCATGCTCTGAGCTTGAGCGTGCGCTCCAGGCTCTTTGCCTCGTCCCGGAAGCCATCCAGCTCGCCCAGCTTGCGACTGACAGCCTCGAAGCTGTTGTAGGCGTGAAAGTCGCCAGCCGATCGCCCCTCGATCCGGTCGAGCCGCGACTTCAGATCGCGACAGCCGCGAACCAGCTCATCGAGTTTTGCATCTTTCGAGCGCCGGTCGCCTTTCTGGAACGACTGCAGGCGCCGCTCCTGATCGGCGATGGCTTCAAGGTCAGCCACCCTGCCGGAGATGTTTCCCAGATCACGCGACATCAACCGCACGGTCGCGTTCAGCTGCTCGATCCTGTTCGCCGTCTCGGCCACGAAACTGTCTCGCGCAATCAGCGGCACGGACGCGGCAAGGTCGAGGCGGATGTCCGGCGCCGTCTTTTCAACCGCGGCCTTGCTCAGCAGTTTCGGCCGCGCATGGCCGTCCTCCACTCTCATCAACACCTGAAAGACGCCTCCCCATCGGCGCCAACTGGGCACATGATGCGCCACACAGCAGGCACGTTTCCTCGTTCGCGCGTCCTCGCGAAGGTGCATGCGCGCACGCCCTTGCGAACAAGGGAAACCGTGCGCTGCAGAGCCTCGTCGGTTCGCAACGTTAGTGTTCAGATTTGCTTGTGTTTTAGTGGTGCGACGATAACGCACGCAGCAATCTTTGACTAGCCATGCGCGTCACATTTTGCCCGTATGCGCGCAGAAATTTTTACTGCGCGCACAACTGTCGAAGGTGCCCTAGCGATTGACGGCCGTGAGCGCTGCGGGCGGGTAGCGATCACCGGCTGCTACGCCGAGCGGAAACACATCGTCGATGCGCCGCAGGTCTTCCCGCGTCAGCGTCAGCGCGAGTGCGCCGATGTTCTCCGCCAGATAGCGCCGACGCTTCGTCCCCGGGATAGGCACGATGTCTCTGCCGCGCGAAAGCACCCACGCGAGCGCAAGCTGTGCCGGTGTTGCGTTCTTCTCTGCGGCGAGTTCCGAGACGGCCGCTACGAGCTCCAGATTGCGCTTGAAGTTCTCGCCCTGGAAGCGTGGTGCGTTGCGGCGATAGTCGCCTTCCTCGAAATCGTCCGGCGATTTGATCTGGCCGGTTAGGAAGCCGCGGCTGAGCGGACTATACGCAACAAATCCGATGCCCAGTTCGCGAACAGTCGGCAGGATCTGCTCTTCCGGCTCCCGGCTCCACAGCGAGTATTCTGTTTGCAGCGCCGCAATGGGGTGCACTTTATATGCGCGTCGGATCGTATCGGCAGCGGCCTCGGACAGCCCGAGGTAACGCACCTTGCCTTCGCGCACCAATTCGGCCATCGCCCCGACCGTGTCCTCGATCGGCGTGTTGGGATCGACGCGGTGTTGGTAATAGAGATCGATGGTGTCGACGCCGAGCCGCTTCAGGCTGGCTTCGCACGCCTGCCGGACGTAGGCGGGGCTGCCGTCGACACCATACGGCGTACCGGATGCCGCGCGATCGCGGCGAATACCGAACTTGGTCGCCAGCACGGCCTTGTCGCGCTTTCCCTTCAGCGCGCGCCCGACCAGTTCCTCGTTCGCACCGCTGCCATACATGTCGGCCGTATCGAAGAAGTTCACGCCCAACTCGATGGCGTGGTGGATGACATCGATCGACTCCGCTTCGCTGCCGCCGCCGATGTAGAAATCGGACATGCCCATGCAGCCGAGGCCCAGGGCGGACACCTTCAACGGGCCGAGATCGCGATATTGCATGGCAAGCCTCCGCGGATTTGCGCTGTCTTCAGGGGAGTGCCCCGGACATAGGCTCGCCGGTGACGGATTGAAAGGCCTCAGCCCACCTGGCCGCGGTGCCGCAGATAGTGGTCCGCCAACACGATCGCCATCATCGCTTCGCCGATCGGCACCGCGCGGATGCCCACGCACGGATCATGGCGCCCCTTGGTGATGACATCGGCTTCCGCACCGTTGACGTCGATCGTCTTGCGCGGCGTGAGGATCGACGATGTCGGCTTCACCGCAAAGCGGCACACGATCGGCTGGCCGGTCGAGATGCCGCCGAGGATCCCGCCCGCATGATTGGTCAGGAAACACGGCTTGCCATCATGGCCGATGCGGATTTCGTCGGCGTTTTCTTCGCCGGTCAGTTCAGCTGCGCCCATGCCCGCGCCGATCTCGACGCCCTTCACGGCATTTATGCTCATCATCGCCGAAGCGATGTCCTGATCGAGTTTGGCGTACAGCGGAGCGCCCCAGCCCGCAGGCACACCCTCGGCAACAACCTCGATCACCGCGCCGATGGACGAGCCCGATTTGCGGATGCCATCGAGATATTCGGCCCAGTGCACCGCAGTCGCCGCATCCGGACAGAAGAACGGGTTGGAGTCGACCGCGTCCCAATCCCACAGCGAGCGGTCGACCTTGATATCGCCGATCTGCACCAATGCCCCGCGGATGGTGACGCCCGGGATCACCTTGCGCGCCACGGCGCCGGCTGCAACGCGCGCCGCCGTCTCGCGCGCCGAGGAACGCCCGCCGCCGCGATAATCGCGGATGCCGTACTTCGCCCAATAAGTGTAGTCGGCATGGCCCGGGCGGAACTTGGAGGCGATATCGCCATAGTCCTTCGAGCGCTGATCGACGTTGCGGATCATCAGTGAGATCGGTGCGCCCGTGGTCACCTGACGCCCGTCGGCGTCGGGGAACACGCCGGACAGAATCTCGACTGCATCCGGCTCCTGCCGCTGGGTCGTGTAGCGCGACTGCCCCGGGCGTCGCTTTTCCAGGAACGCCTGGATTTCATCTGCCTCCAGCGGCAACCCCGGCGGGCATCCATCGACGACACAGCCGAGCGCTGGCCCATGGCTTTCGCCCCAGGTCGTGACGCGGAAGAGATGGCCGAAGGTGTTGTGAGACATGCCGAAAGCCGAGGTAAAGGGGATGAGCTCCAGGTGCGCGTGCAACCTTGAGCCGTGGCAGTTGTGCCAGTCTTAGGAGTGCAAGCGCACGCCCGCAAGAGCAGAGCCTGTAAAGACCGTGACATGAGCGCGCGACGCAGTTTATCTGGCCCTAGTACCGCGTCGCGACACGCGACTAGCTGCAAAGAGACAGCAGGAAAGGGGGCACCACCTGTGTCAGCCTTTCTGCATTGCCGCCGCTTGGTGGAAGACCGCCGGTCACCTTCAGGCCATGCCTTGGGACCAATTGGTCGAAGTGTTTCTGAGCGTTGAGGCGCAAGAACCGCCGATCGCGTGCCGCAACATACGGGCCCCGTTCATCGTGCCCGAACATCAGCGCCGCTCCCTGCCGGCTTGAGCAACCGTCATCGAGCGGACATCGACGTGACGGGAAGAGCTGGGGCAGCCGCTGCCTCGGCTCTTCTTCGTTTTAGGACGCAAGCTGAGGCAAGCTTTGGTTGCGGCGAGCGTCGCACGAGCCGAGAGCCGGCGCCCGCGCCAGACGCCCTTCGCGCCTTGCCGCCCTTGGCGGCCAAAAAGGTTGCTCGCTGCCCCCGCCTCCCCACCACCGTCATCCCGGCGCAGGCCGGGACCCAGCCACGCCGCAGCAATCACGACGGTGCCGCTTGCCTACAGCCACTCCATCCCGGCCCGGCGCAGCACCAGGATGCGATCCTGCGGCACCTCCAGCTCAGGGATGAGCGAGGGCTCGATCCCATAAAGATGTCCGCGCAGCACCCGGCTGATGCCGCCGTGCGCGGCGACAACCGCGTCACGCGTCACCCCGCCGAGCCAATCGACAGCCCGCTCCATCAGATCCGCGTAACTTTCTCCCCCGCGCGGGCGCCAGCGGAACGTGTCGCGCGAGCGCTCGTCAGCGCCCCGCGCGTCGAAGCTGGCAAGATCGGAGGCGAACACGCCCTGCCAGTGCCCGTAGTGCAGCTCTTTCAGGCGGTCATCGAGTTCATAGGCGCCCGGAACCAGCCCGAGACTGGCGCGCACGATTTCCATTGTCTCTCGCGCGCGACCGAGCGGGCTGGCGACGAAGTGCGCATCAGCAACCTTTGGCGACAGGGCGCGAAGCGCTTCGCCGTTGCGCTGGGCTTGCGATCGCCCGACCGCATTCATTGGGATGTCAGCTTGCCCCTGGTAGCGCGACTGCGCGTTCCAGTCGGTCTCGCCATGGCGGATGAGGTAGATCGTAACGTCGTCCCGCACGCCAGCTACGCTGCGCCGCTATCAGGCGCCCTCGCTCTTGGCGACGGTGATGTCCGGCGCGTCCTCGTTCTTCATACCTTGGACGTGATAGCCGGAATCGACGTGGTGCACCTCGCCGGTCACGCCGCGCGACAGATCCGACAGCAGGTAAAGGCCTGCCCCGCCGACTTCTTCGATCGTCACCGTCCGGCGCAGCGGTGAGTTGTACTCGTTCCACCGCAGGATGTAGCGGAAGTCGGCAATGCCGGAGGCGGCCAGCGTCTTGATCGGACCGGCCGAAATGGCGTTGACGCGGATGCCCTTCTGGCCGAGGTCGGCCGCCAGATAGCGAACCGAGGCCTCCAGCGCGGCTTTGGCGACGCCCATCACATTATAGTGCGGCATCACCTTTTCGGCGCCGTAATAGCTGAGCGTCAGGATCGACCCGCCCGGCGGCATCATCTTCTCGGCCCGCGCGGCCAGCGCCGTGAGCGAGTAGCACGAGACCAGCATCGTCTGGGTGAAGTTCTTCTCGCTCGTGTCGACATAGCGGCCATCGAGCTCGGCTTTGTCGGAGAAGGCGATGCAGTGGACGAGGAAGTCCAGTTGCCCCCAGACCCGCTCGAGCTCTGAAAAAACAGCGTCCATGGAGCCGGCATCGACGACGTCGCACGGCAGTACGACCTTCGACCCCAGCTCCGCGGCCAGCGGCTCCACGCGCTTTTTCAGGGCATCACCCTGATATGTGAAGGCAAGCTCGGCGCCCTGTGCCGCCACCGCCTTGGCAATGCCCCAGGCGATCGAGCGGTTGTTCGCTAAGCCCATGATAAGGCCGCGCTTGCCAGCCAACAGGTTGCCCTTCGCAACCCCTGCGCTCGGCATCGGCTCCGTCATGGGTTCTCTCTCTATTTCCTGGTTAGCCCTGTGCGTTCGGCGCGCATCCTACACAAATGCCCTGTTGGGTCCAGATGGGCGCTTTTTCGCAGGGGGGAATGGGAAAAGGCCGGCCCTCAGGGCCGGCCTTTCCAAACGGCTGACGGGGTCTGGGGGAAACCCGATCAGCCTTCCAATTGCCAGCGACCGCTGGGGAGACGGCAGGCAATGCCTTCCTGGCGCTTGGTATTTTTACCCGTGGTCATCATCACGACGAGGTGGCGGCAGACCTTCCCGTCGCCATCTTTGAACGATCCGGTCGGCTGGATCAGGCCGGAAAGCTTTCCGTGCCAGCGCCGCCAGACGTAAGTCTTGCCGTCGCCTACTTCCGAAAGGGCGTACTGGATGCGCTCCAGCGCGGCGATCTCGTCCTTCTCGTCGAGGCGGTAAGGACCGACAGGAATATTGACGGTGGACCCAGGGAGCACGGTCACTCCGGGCATCGACGGGGTCGGATCGGGCTCAGTCGAAATCGAGGTTTCCCATTGCTCGCCGCCGAAGGCTGCAGTCGAGCCGAGAAGTACGTGACCGACAAGTACAAGACCGGTGGTGACAACCGTGGCAAGCGTAACTAGAGAGGGATGCGAACTCATGACGCTTCACTCGATGCTGACGACGCTACATTCCGCAACTTGCGGGGCGACCTTCGGTAAGTATGAGCTGGTTTGGTTAAGGCGGACTAAACCGCTGTCCCGCGCGTCATGGGCCTTGAGCGAGGTATGACTTGAGCCAGCATCAACCAGATCCTGATAGCGAAGGCGTCGTTGCGCCCGGCGATTTTGCCGGCGCTGCCGAGCCGTTCGAACTCTTCGCTGACTGGCTCTCCGAGGCAGAGCGTCACGAGCCGAACGACCCCAACGCCATGGCGTTGGCGACCGTCGATCAGAGCGGCCATCCCAACGTGCGCATGGTGCTGTTGAAGGGCGTCGATCCCGACGGCTTCCCAGATCGCGGCTTCGTGTTTTTCACCAACTATGAAGGCACCAAAGGCCGCGAGCTGCTCGCCCATCCCTATGCCGCGCTCGACTTCCACTGGAAAAGTCTGCGCCGGCAGGTCCGCGTGCGCGGGCCTGTGACGCCGACTAGCGGGGAAGAGGCCGACGCCTATTTCGCAACGCGCGCCCGCTCATCGCAAATCGGCGCATGGGCCTCGCAGCAGTCTCGCCCGCTGGAAAGCCGCTTCGCGCTGGAAAAGGCGGTGGCCGGTTACGCCGCGAAGTATCTCGTCGGCGCCGTGCCGCGCCCCCCCTACTGGTCCGGCTTCCGCGTCACGCCGCTCGAGATCGAGTTTTGGCACAGCCGGCTGTCGCGCCTCCACGAGCGCATCGTATTCCGCCGCGAGAAGGCCCATTCGGATTGGACCCGAACGCGCCTATATCCTTGAAGTCTTAAGCCAGCGAGGCGCCGCCGCTTGACCTCGCTTCTAAGCTCCGGCCAGACCGGGCCGCGTTGCTCTGCGAAAGGTGCTCGCCATGCCGACGAGCGGCAAACAGAAACGAAAGACTCTCGTGCTGACCGGCGCGTCGCGCGGCATCGGCCACGCGACCGTGAAGCGCTTTGCTGCCTCCGGCTGGCGCGTCATCAGCTGCTCGCGTTATCCCTTCCCCGAGGAATGCCCCTGGGAAATGGGACGCGATGATCACATGCAGGTCGATCTCGCTGACCCAGCCGACATCGAACGCGCCATCGCCGAACTGAAGCGGCGTCTCGAACCCGAAGGCTCGATGCTGCACGCGCTCGTCAACAACGCCGGCATCAGTCCCAAGGCCAAAGGCGGCGCGCGACTGAACGCCATCGACACCGATGCCGAGACATGGCGCAACGTATTTCAGGTGAACTTTTTCGCGCCGATCATGCTGGCACGGGGACTATTCGACGAGTTGGAGCGCGCCCAGGGAGCTGTCGTCAACGTCACATCGATCGCCGGCAGTCGCGTGCATCCGTTCGCGGGCTCGGCCTATGCCACCTCGAAGGCGGCGCTCACTGCTCTGACGCGCGAGATGGCTGCCGACTTCGGCCCGCGCGGCGTACGCGTCAATTCCATCTCGCCGGGCGAAATCGAGACGTCGATCCTCTCTCCCGGCACCGGCAAGATCGTTGACGAGCAGATTCCGATGCACCGGCTTGGGGCGCCAGATGAGGTCGCCCGCTCGATTTATTTTCTCTGCAGCGAGCAGTCGAGCTACATCCACGGCGCCGAGCTTCAGATCAACGGCGGCCAGCACGTCTGACCTGCCCGTCCAGGGGGCGCCGGGCCGAAATCAGGCGGCCGCCACGGTCCGCTGTTTTTCGCCTGATTCTCGGCTATCCTCTGGTCTTGAGACCTAGGTCGCCGCGGCGAGGGGTGCTATTCGGGGGCACTGTCCGAGTCGAGCACCCGTAATGGACACCGATTTTTCCCGGCAGAGCAACGCAAGGCCACGCCGAGCATGAGGCCCCCGCCACCGCTAGGACCGTCGTTCTTTGCTCGCTGGACGAGCCGCATCGCCGTGTTTTCAGCGGTGCTGCTGGCCACCGCCGCGTTTCTGCACCGCATTTTCGGCCTTCCGACGCCGATTGCCGAGAACCTGGCCGCAGTGGCGTTCCTGGGCGCTGGCGTATCGCTGCTCATGTCCATCGCAGCAACCGTCGGCATCTGGCGGACCGGCCGGCCGGGAACGGCCCGGATCGTTTTCGCTGTGCTCGTCAGTCTGGCGCTGATGCTCTGGCCGCTCGTGTTCCTGCCCCAATACGAGGGGCTTCCGAACATCAACGACGTGACCACCGACACCGTCAATCCGCCGCCGTTCGAAGAGATCGCCAAGCTGCGCCAACCCGGCTCCAACGCTGTCGCCTACCCGGGCACCAAGTTTGCGCGCAAGCAGCTCGCCGCTTACCCGGACATCAAACCCATCGAGATCGACCGCCCGGCCGATGAAGTCTTCGGCCTCGCTGGCGAGGCCGTGAAGCGCCTCAAGATGGACGTCGTGCATCAGGAGGTGCCCGATCTTGACGCTGGGCGGCCTGGCATCATCGAGATCGCCGATCGCACCCTCATCCTCGGTCTGCAGGATGACGTCGCCATCCGCGTTTCCGGCAACGAGCAGCACGCAAGGTTGGATGTCCGCTCGGCTTCGCGCTACGGCGGGCACGATCTCGGGCGCAATGCCGAGCGCGTACGCGAGATCCTCAAAGAGATCGTCACGGTGATGGAATCGACCGTTCCCGCCGCCAGGGCCGAACGCGCCGACGAATCTAAGGAAGCTAAAGAGGAACGGCCTCGCAGTCGGCGTTCGAAGAATCGGCGCAGGAGATAAGCCCGCGCTCGGCGAGGTGATCGATATGCGCGCGCAGCGACATCATCGCCGCCCCGGCGACGGCCTTGTCCAGATCGCGATAGATCACCGGCAATAGAGTGCGCACTGTGTTGGTGCCGCTGCGCACCGCATCGAGGATTGCCTGCTCGCGCCACTTGCGATGCAGCAGATATGCCTTCACGATGCGTCGCGGCTCAATAACCGCGCCGCCGTGCCCCGGCAGAAATTGCGCGGCGTCCTGCTTCAGCAGCAATTCCAGCGAGCGCATGTAGTCCGACATGCGACCCTCGGGCGGCGCCACCACCGACGTATTCCAGGCCATCACGTGATCACCCGAGAAAACGATGCCGTCGCTGTCGAGCACCAGGCATAGGTGATCGGGCGCGTGCCCCGGCGTATGCAGCGCCTCGAGCTTCCAATCCTCGCCCACGATCAAGTCGCCATGCGCGACGTGCACATCCGCGATGAACTCGTGTCCGACGAACTCCGCCTCTGGATCGCCGCCGCCTCCGTGCGTCACTTCCGATCGGCGATAGGCGTATGTGCTCGCGCCTGCGGCAGCCTTCAGTGCAGCGATGCCGTCAGTGTGGTCGCGATGGGCATGCGTCGAGATGATGTGTGTGATGGGGCGACCGGCGGCGGCAGCGAGAATGGCTCCGCGATGTGCCGCGTTGTCTGGTCCCGGATCGATCACCGCGACGCTGCGGTTCCCGACGAGGTAGGTGTTCGTGCCCTTGAACGTCAGCGGCCCCGCATTGGGCGCAACCAGGCGCAACACCCCGTCAGCCATCCGATCGGGCGTGCCATACGCGAACTGCATGTCCGTGTTGAATTTCAGGCTATCGCTCACATTGAAGGTTCATCGGCGTGGCAGCCGTAACGCCTCGGCCCTTTGCGGCCTCGCTAGCCGACATGCTTAGGCACTGCTGGGGTCGATATCAATGGCGCCAATTGCCGGGCGCTCTCTCCCCATCACATGGTTACCCGGGGTCTCCCGGAGCAGCTCGACCGCTTTGCATGGAACAGCGTGGGCTACGTCGGTGTTTTCTCCTGCACACGAACAAGGAGGACCCGCCATGTCGATGTTGCTGATGCCCCATCTTTACGCGCGGATGATGATGTCGAGCCTTGCGATGTGGGCCGATCTGTTCGCTCTGCCCCAGGAAGAGTGCGATGCCGAAGCGTGAAGCCCCGGTCCGACCACCGCCCCAACCCACGCGTAAGAGTTGGTTGCCGGGTCAGAAGGGCCAAGGCGCAGAAGGGTTGAGCAAGGGCTATGGCGGCAGCGCCGGCAAGGGGACCGGAAAGTCCGGTCCCGATGATCTGAAGCCACTGCGACCACGCCGCCGACGCAGCGACGCGGATCGGTCCAACGAGAAAGACCAGGCCCGCTAGCCGAGACTACTTGCAGCGCCTCACCACCACCGTGCCGGAAATGTCAGGCATCGGGATGACCGACTCCGGCTTGTCGGCAAAGAACTCGTCGATGGCCTGCTCGGCACCCGGCCAGTAGAGGCTCGAGTAATCGTGGATGATGAGGAACCCGCCGGGTGCCATCCGCGGATAGAAGTATTCAAGGCCGGCTTTGATCGGCGCATAGAGATCGCAGTCGATATGGACGAGTGCATATCTCCCATCGTCGGGTAGCTGGTCTGCCGTATCGGGGAACTTGCCGCGAACGTACGAAACCGGGCCATCGCCAACAAAGCTCCGGACGGCGTCGAAGTCAGTGTCTTGGAATTGCATCTGCTGAGTTTGGTCCGGACCGGCCAGATCCTCTTCGGCAAACCCGGAAAACGTGTCGAGCAGATACAGATGGCGCTTCGTGCGGCGCGCAAAGCGCGCTAGAACGACTGCCGTGTGCCCTTTGTAGACACCAAGCTCGGCCAAGTCGCCAGCTATGGACTCGTGCTCGATCTGATCGAACGCGAGGCACAACGCATATAGGCGCGACAGGTCCTGCTTGTTGTTCTCAGAATCCCTGATGAACAACTCAACTTCAGCGGGCAGATCGATGGCGCCACCACGTTCGCGATATCGCGCAAGGTTGACGCCATAGCGCTGGGGGATCTCCGAGCGCGGGTATTTCTCAATGACGTGACGCTTAACAAGATCGTCGACGTCGACGCCGCTTCGCTTCAGGAGAGTGTTCACGGTTGCCACGCTGTCCAATCCTTCTTCAAGATTGCGCTGATCCAACCGAAATCGTTCGGGCTAAGGACTGCCGCATTGGGCGTCCCGGCCGGGCCTACTTACGCCATTGACGTCTGCGGAGCCCTGACGGCCCGCTCGATCGTCGGAGCGATCAGCTTGCAAACGGTGTCCGGCGATGTCTCGCGCGTGCAGACAGGAATATCATCTCCGCGCGGGCAGCGCGTCATCCAGTCGTCCGTTATCCAGTAGCAATTTCCGCACATGGCTGGGCGAATGTTGATATTCTCGTCGTACCCGAAGTACGCGAGGTTCGTGGGGCCAAACACAACGCAGCAGGGCGTGCCGAGAGTTGTCGCCAGATGGACGAGGCCACCCTCGTTGTCGATGTGGAAGCGTGATGCCGCCAGCACTGAAGTCAATTCCGCCAGGGATGTCTTGTCGACAAGCAGTTTGTCTGTGCCGGCAATCAGTTGCCCTGCGCCTTTCCCCACCTGCACTACATACAGATCGGGAATGAGCCGCTTAAGGTTGGCCACCAAGCCATCGTAGTGCGGGTACGACTTAGTCGAGCGTGGATTTCCTTCATCAAGGCTGTGGAACTCTCGATCATAGCCATCAGCGATCGTGATGTACGGGCGATCGGCCAAGCCGAAGCGCCGCAATACATCGTCCTTGAGTGGAAGATCGAGGCTATGGCCTCCATACTCAATGCCTGAAAGGGCATGACAAAAGTTGTGGCGCTTGTACCCCTTGGCCACAGAGGTCTGGGCCAGCAAGTTATCCAAGTGCGGATGATTGCTGACCATGTTCGCGAAGTTTTTGATGGGGTGAGTGAAAGCCTCGATCGCTCGGCCGATAGTGCGCAAATTCGCGACCAGTTCGCGCTGCCGGGCATCCGCGGCGAAGAGCGGTGAGAGGCTCCGCATCCAAACGAAATCGGTGACGTCGAACACGGCCAGGTATTGGCGGCGGCTCCGAGCGAAGTCCTCATGCGGCAAGCAATCGCGACACCCCTCGATCCCATCGAAGGCGAATTCGGTTGCGCCTGGCTTGGCTCCATAGGTATCGAAAGTTAGCGGGCCACAGTGCTCGATGAGATCGCGCACGAAGCGTGCAGCCACGATTTTGTCACCGAGCCCGCCACTGAGGAGAAACGCGCAATCCGCAGTTTCCCCACGTTCCGCTTCCCGCCAGCGAAGCCAATGCCGGGATAGGGTATTCGCTAATTCTAGGGGACGCGTCGAATAATAGGGGAGGCGCCGGACGCCTCCGACAACATAATCCAAAATGGTCAAGGCAATCTCCGGGACGGCAACCCCCATATATTAACGTCGATCAGTTCGCGCGGTAAGCTTCTACCCAGCGTTTTCGTGGGGGCGCGTCGAATTGGTCCGGACCTGTGGAGCAGACGCCACGCCGGATGCAGCCAAGTCGGAACAAGCCGATAAAGTGATGGTCGGAGCGGGGAGATTCGAACTCCCGACCCCTTGCTCCCGAAGCAAGTGCGCTACCAGGCTGCGCTACGCTCCGCCCGACACATCAGTCCTTTAGAAGGACAAAGCCGGCTTCATTGCGAAGCCGGCGAGGGGCGCTTTATAGCGGCCACCCGGCCGCCCCGCAAGCCAAGCTCTACCGATTTCTCGTTGCCCCCAGTTGCCGCACGGAGCCGCTGCAACCCTTGCCCTTTCTTTACGCGTCTTTGGAAGGATTTGCGCCGGGGCTGTTGCATTCTTCCCGGCCGGCGCCGATCCCCAGCAAGCCCCAGGGCCTGGCAGCTGCGCCCAAGTCCTCTGCAACACTAAGCGTGGGGCATTTTCCCCTTCGAGGATCGACTGAAAAAGCGTGAGACAGCGGCCGTCCTCGCCATCTCACGCTCGGATTCGATCAATTGACGGGAATCATGAGGTGTTCGTAGGGAGTGTCCGGCCACATCACGTAGGGAGCCTTGGGATTGGCCTTCGCCGCTCTGGGATAGCCCTTCATCATCGGCAGAGCGTCCGTGCCCACGATCATCACGTGAGGCCCGGTCTTGATCCAGTTGTTGCTCGGCGTTTCTTTGAGGTTGTCGTAGGGATCCGTGTTGCTCACGCCGCTATCGCCGGCGAGCATGTACATGAAGCCGATCGCAGCCGTCGGTGGCTTCTTCCCCTGCCAGGCCTCAGCCCAGGCCATCGCCGCCTTATCCGCGCACATCGGCTCGCCTTCGCCCTGGACGCCCGGGTCCATGCAGGTCCAGCCGTTGGTTCCCTCCTGGATGACTTTCATCTTGCCATCTGGGCCTGCGTTCATGACGGTGGCGTGCTCTACGATCGCTGGCGGCGCAGCTTTGCGCAGCACTGCCATTAGCTCCGCATCGGTTCTCTTGATGCCGTGAGCGCCCTCATGCCCATGCGCATAAACGACGGATCCTGTCATAAGGAACGCCGCGCTCGCGACGAGCCATGTCATTTTCTTCATTACCGATCTCCTTGGGTCGTCAGTGACGCGAAAGCTTGCCCCGGTAAGTGGGAGAACTCCGCGCGCTCCGACATGCGCAGTGGTTTATTTTCGTGCCTAGTTCACGAAGTGAACTGCGCGTCGAAGGATGAGCGATGTAGCGCTGCCTGTATTGGCCCACAAAACCGCAATGGGCAGGCGCGATCCTCGAGGTCGGCAGGCAATTGCACCTGGAGCGCTAGGTGCTAGTGCCGCCTCTTCCCCTTGCAGTGAAGCGAACAGAGCGCGGAAGCCAAAGAAGAGCGCTCAGACTTCAAATCCGGGGTCTTGCTCGCCTCGGGGCGTCAGACGGGAAGGGCTGCCGTTGAGGCCGGTGTCTCGGCTGCGGAAGCTCCCGTCAGCCAACCGCTCCTGCCCGCTAAACCGCCACAGCAACAAGGCTATTGCTTTTTCCCCGGCACGTGACGATCCTTGATCTATGGCCAGTAAGCCCAACACGCTTCCCCAATCGCTCCTACCGGCGCAGCCGGGGCTAGAGGTGCTTCGTTTTGCGGCTCTCCTGGCCGAGCGGGAGCAGGGGGTGCTGGATCCCGAAGACATCGGGCTCGGCACCGACGCGTTGCAGCCGGGCGATCTGGATAAGGTGCCCCCGAGCGAGATCTGGCCTGAACTGTACCGGGGCCTCATGGCTGCCCGGCCCTCTGCCATGATGCGTGCGCTGCAGGCGAGTGGCGCGCTGCTGGCTGTTCTCCCGGAGGTGGCGGCCCTTTTTGGCGTGCCTCAGATCGCCGAGGGCCAGTCCGAGGTCGACGTCGGCAACCACACTCTGAAGGCGCTCGACGAGGCGGCGGCCTGCAGTGCCCCCTTCGAGGTGCGCTTCGCCCTGCTGACCATGAACGTCGGCAAGTCCGATTCCCCGCCCGAGCATCTCCCCGTTCACTATCGCCACGTCGAGCGCGGTAAACCCCGCGTCGAGGCGATGGCGAGGCGCTTCAATGTTCCCGACTCCTGTCGCGACCTGGCCCTGCTGACTCTGGCTGAATGCGACCGCATCCATCGCATCTCGGCCGTCCGTGCCGGCCCGGTAGCCTCGCTGCTCGACCGCGTTGAGGCATTCAGCAACCCTCAGCGCTTCAATTGGCTGATGCAGGTCACCTCGTGCGACTACCGCGCCTATGGTGGTAGCCGCGATGGGGTCTATCCTAAGGCTGCCCTTCTCGACACAGCGTTGAAGGTGTGTGTCGAACTGGGTGACGGGGCGCAAGGCGGCGCGGCTGACGAAATCCAGGCGGCGCGGGCCATCGCTATCGCGCAGGCGTTTCGATCGCAGCGGTGGTCGAACGAGGCACAATAGCGCGCACCCCTTCGCAAATGCGAGGCCAGAGGATTGGGGATGCGCTATGCCGCTCTACAGCTACCAATGCACCAAATGCGAGAAGGAATTCGAGCTGCTCGTCTCATCCAGCGAGGTTCCGCTATGTCCCACTTGCGGCAGCGACAAGCTTGACCAGTTGATCTCGCGCGTCGCTCCCGAGGGTAAAAGCAAGGCCTTCGCCAAGAACATGCGCGCCCGCGCCGGACGCGAGGGCCACTTGAGCAACTTCAGCCGCTCCGAACGCGGCCGCCGCTGACATACCCCATTGCTTGGGTTCAGTCGGTAGCGGGACGCTCGCAGCCTCCAGCGAGCAGCATCCGCCGTAGCGAAGGAATCAGGCCGCGCGCCGTCCGGCAGAAATGCCGGTCTGTCTCGCCGTTATAAATCGCAAGTACTTTAGGCCCCCTGCGCCTTCAGCCGTAAAACTCTAATCAGCTGCCTCCCTCCCGCTCAGCGCTCCGTCGCGATCAGCAATCGCCGCGTCGGCAGCAAGCCCCGCGGCTTGCCTTGCGCTATGATTGTCCACGCACAGCTTTTCCGCATTCGCGTGGCGCTGACGCCTGGCCCGGCCGAAACCATCTAGAGTGTGATAGAAGATCGAACGGGACGTGCCGGCTGCACGGCTCGGGGGGCGCGGAAAATATTGCTTCAGGGGTGGTTCACGGCGCGACGCCGATCCCTGAAGACACATGCATAAGAGACGCAAATGATTGTTCCGGTGATTTTATCCGGGGGATCCGGCACCAGACTCTGGCCGCTGTCGCGGTCGAAGTACCCGAAGCAATTCATCCGCTTCTTCAAGAATGGCTCGCTGCTGGGCTCCACTTTGCGCCGCGTCGCCGGCGGCGACTTTGCGTCCCCCATAGTCATCTGCAACGATGAGCATCGCTTCCTCGTGCGCGAGGAGCTGTCGGCCGCAGCCATGGATGCGGAGGCGATCATTCTCGAGCCTGTGGCGCGTAACACAGCGCCGGCGGTAGCGGTCGCGGCGTTGGCCGCCTTGAAGAAATCTCACGATGCTGTGATCGCGGTTATGCCCTCGGACCATGCCGTGCGGGACGTGCAATCGTTCGCATCGGTACTCAGGAGCGCGGCAGACATCGCCGCGAGCGGGCGGTTGGTGTTGTTCGGCATCGTTCCGACAACTCCGCACACCGGCTACGGCTATATCAGGCGCGGCGCTCAGCTCAGCGACGCTGCTACATCGTTCGCCGTCGATGCCTTCTTTGAAAAGCCGAGCCGCGACGTGGCCGAGGGCTACCTCGAGCAAGGCAGCTATTACTGGAACAGCGGAATCTTCGTGCTGCACGCACGCACCTTCGTCGATGAGCTGGAAAGACTATCTCCCCAAATTCTCGACGCGGCAGGAGCCGCACTCGATGCTGCGACACCGGATCTAGAGTTCCTTCGGCTGGATCAGGCAAACTTCGCCCGCTGTCCCGGGATCTCGATCGACTACGCAGTCATGGAGAAGACGACCCGGGCAGTCGTGCTGCCAATCGACATCGGCTGGAGCGATGTCGGCTCGTGGGCATCGCTGTGGGAGCACGCGCCCCGCGACGCACAAAACAACGCCGTGGACGGGGATGCCATCCTCGTCGACACCGAGGACTGTCTCATCCACTCCGAGCGTTCGCTGGTGGCCACCATCGGCGTAAAGGGGCTCGTCATCGTCGATACGCCGGACGCCCTTCTCGTCGCCGATCAATCACGCGCTCAGGACGTCTCACACATCGTGTCGCGCCTGAAGGAATCGGGACGCAAGGAGCACGAGCAGCACATCCGCAGCTATCGCCCTTGGGGTTTCTTCGAAACGCTCAGCGCAGGGGCGCGCTTTCAGGTCAAGCTTCTGCACGTCAAGCCGGGCGGACGCCTGTCGATGCAAATGCATCACCACCGCTCCGAGCACTGGGTCGTGGTCCGCGGTACTGCGAAAGTGACGCGCGGAGATGCGACGGAGTTCGTTCAGGAGAACGAAAGCGTATACATCAAGGCGACGCAGTGGCATCGCCTCGAGAACCCCGGCAAGGTGCCCCTCGATATCATCGAGGTGCAGATTGGCAGCTATCTTGGGGAGGACGACATAATTCGGGGCGACGACATCTATCATCGCGCTACAAACGAGACGCGATGATCTGCTTAGCGCAGACGTCGGAAAAAATGAGGTGGTGAAGTAACGGCGCGCAACAAGCGCCCCAATCCACTTGGCCGTTCGCACGATTGCGAGCGGGTATTCGCATTCCAGAGTTTGCGATCAGGCCGGCTGGCGGACGAGCTGCTGGTCTGAACAGCGGTTGCTCGTCCTCGGATGCAACGAAGTCACTCACCACGCCGTCGCGAGGAACCTGCAATGAAGGTCGCTCTAATTACCGGCATCACTGGACAAGACGGCTCTTACCTCGCTGAACTTTTGCTGGGCAAAGGCTACGAGGTTCATGGAATTAAGCGACGCACGTCGCTCTTCAATACTGCCAGGATTGATCATCTCTACCATGATCCGCACGTGAGCGGTCCGAACATGACGCTCCATCATGGTGACATGACGGATTCATCCAGCTTGCTTCGCATCCTGCAGTTGGTGAAACCCGACGAGGTATACAATCTCGCAGCCCAAAGTCAGGTCCAAGTCTCCTTTGAAGAACCCGAGTACACCGCGAATACCGATGCGCTCGGTCCGCTTCGCCTTCTCGAAGGCATTAGAATCCTTGGGTTGACGAAGAAGACGAAAGTCTACCAGGCCTCGACATCCGAACTCTTCGGCCTCGTGCAGGAAGTGCCGCAAAACGAGGGGACGCCCTTCTATCCGCGATCTCCCTACGGCGTCGCCAAGCTCTACGCGCATTGGATCACGGTGAACTACCGCGAGAGCTATGGGATATTCGCGTGCAACGGCATCCTCTTCAACCATGAGTCACCGGTGCGCGGCGAAACGTTCGTCACGCGAAAAATCACAAGAGCGCTCGCACGTATCAAACTCGGCGTTCAGGAGTGCCTCTATATCGGGAATCTCGACGCTCTTCGGGACTGGGGGCACGCGCGCGACTACGTAGAAATGCAGTGGCTGATGCTGCAGCAAAGCGAGCCGACCGATTACGTCATCGCGACTGGGAGGCAGCACTCGGTTCGAGATTTCATCAACGCCGCTGCGTCGGTGCTCGGGATATCCGTCGAGTGGCGTGGCTCCGGTGCGGAGGAGAAGGGTTATGATCGCAGTAGCGGCCGCTGCATCGTCGAAGTAGACCCTCGCTATTTCAGGCCCGCCGAGGTGGAGACACTGCTGGGTGACGCGTCGAAAGCGCGACGAGAGCTGGGATGGGAGCCGAAAATCTCCTTTGAAGATCTTGTCTCCGAGATGATGCTGTCGGACTTAGAGCTCGCGGAAAAAGAGGCCGTTATTCGCCGTCACGGATACTCCCACTTCACTCCCAAAGATTGATGCTTCTTCACCGGGGGGCAGGCGAGTGAACATCTTGCACTTCTACAAGACGGCTTTCCCCTACTCGGTTGGGGGCGTCGAGAAGGTCATCCATGAGCTCGCGAAGGGATCGGTAGCGCGAGGGCACCAGGTCGATGTGATCGCGCTCGCAGACGTTGCAGAGAAGCGCTCTCTGGACGGTTATACCGTTCACTGTTGCCCGACACTGTTTGAAGCGGCCTCGACGCCCGTATCTTTCAGCGCCGCCATCGAGTTCAAAAAGCTGGCGAGGAAAGCAGACGTAATCAACTATCACTTTCCTTGGCCGTACATGGATGTCGTTCACTTTGCCACTGGAGTGAACAAGCCGTCTGTTGCGACCTACCACTCCGACGTTGTCCGGCAACGACGTGCTGCGCGTGTTTACGCTCCCCTGAGGCATGCTTTTTTGAATTCGGTCGACGCCATCGTAGCTACATCGCCCAACTATCGGGCGACCAGCGTGACGCTTCAACGTCATCTTTCCAAGGTCGAAGTTATACCGTTGGGCATTACAGACACGGCTTCGACGTCCATCGAGCCCGATAATTTGAGGGGATGGAGAGACCGCTTTGGCGAGCACTTCTTTTTGTTCGTCGGCGCACTGCGCTACTACAAGGGGCTCCGGACGCTCATCGATGCGGCGCAGGGAACTCGCGTCCCAGTTGTGATCGCGGGCGCCGGACCTACGGAGCGTGAGCTTCGCGCCCAGGCAAAGCGTCTCAACGTCGATAACGTTCACCTGGTAGGCCATGTCTCTGATGCGGACAAAGCATCGCTTCTCACTCTGTGTCGCGCAGTCGTGTTCCCCTCAGACCTCAGATCCGAAGCGTTTGGGGTTACCCTGCTGGAAGGCGCGATGTTCGCGAAGCCACTCATCTCCAGCGAGATTGGAACGGGGACCAGCTACGTCAACATCGATGGAGAGACCGGCATCGTTGTGCCGCCCCGCAACCCTGCCGCCTTGCGCTCTGCCATGGAACGCATCTGGTCTGATCCGTCCTGGGCGGTTGAGGCGGGGCGCCGTGCCAGGCTCAGGTACGAGGCACTCTTTACCGGCGAAAGAATGTGTCGGGAGTATCTGCGTCTATATCAAGACCTGCTGCTCCGTCGGAAGAGCGTTGATCTGTGCTCTGACGCGCCCACTCATGGTTCACCGACAGGCTGACGAGGCTGATCAACAGCAGTGCCGGCACGCCCTGATACAACCGACGCGAACGCCGACACTCTGTTCACTGGTCATGCTGCGCGCGGTTGCTAGCTGGTCAATCGTGAATGCTCAGCACTTCGTCCTCTGTAGGATTCGATTAGCGGATCCGAAGCGCCAATTGCCCACATCATCCTAGCGCCCCACCGTTTTCGGCACGCACCTTTCAGAGTAGCCTCTGAAGGTAGCCGGGGGCTTCTATCTCATTGCTAGCGGTCTCGACTGACAGCATGGCCGGCCGCGAGCCGTCATGTGGGTCGATGCGTCCGGTTGGTGCCTATAGCAGCCGGGCGACGTCGCGGCGCTGGTTGCGAGCTCAATTCGGGATGGTGCAGCGGCTGATGAAAACTTTCAATGACAAGACGCTACTGATCACCGGTGGGACGGGTTCTTTTGGCAACGCGATCCTGCGCTCGCTCCTCTCGACGGACATTCGCGAGATACGCATCTTCAGCCGTGACGAGAAGAAGCAAGATGATATGCGTAAGCAGTATCAAAGTCCGAAGCTCAAATTCTACATCGGCGACGTGCGCAACGAGAGAAGCCTCGTCGCGGCGATGCGCGGCGTCAACTTCGTGTTCCACGCCGCTGCACTGAAGCAAGTACCATCCTGCGAATTTCATCCTATGGAAGCGGTGCACACCAACGTAATCGGCACCGAGAACATGCTCAACAGCGCCATCTCAGCTGGCGTCGAACGTATCGTTTGCCTGAGTACGGACAAGGCCGTCTACCCCATCAATGCCATGGGCATTAGCAAGGCCATGATGGAAAAGGTGATGGTTGCGGCGAGCCGCAATCTTGAGGGCTCCGGAACTGTAATCTGCGGCACGCGCTACGGCAACGTGATGGCTTCACGCGGATCGGTCATTCCGCTGTTCCTGGAGCAGGCTCTCAACGGCAGCCAGATTACGGTCACCGACCCGGCAATGACCAGGTTCATGATGACGCTCGAGGATGCCGTCGACTTGGTTCTCTATGCGTTTTCGCATGGCCGAAACGGCGACATATTCGTCCAGAAGTCGCCGGCCGCTACGATGGGGACACTGACCCGGGCAATGCTCGAGCTTATTGGTAAGCCTTCACATCCTGTTCGCGTCATGGGTTCTCGCCACGGAGAGAAGCTGCACGAGTGCCTGCTGAGCAAAGAAGAGCGGGCTCGAGCTGAGGAGCTTCCGCGCTACTTCCGGGTACGGTCAGACGCGCGTGATCTCAACTACTCGAAGTTCGTCGAGTCGGGTGAGGCGAAGCTCACTGAGGCGCTACACGACGAAGACTACAGTTCATTCAATACGACAAGACTCGACATCCGTGGGATGCAAGAATTGCTTCTCAAGCTCAGGATAATCAGAAGCGCTCTTGCTGAGGCGCCCGCGGCTAGAGAATTTGCTTGATGAAGGTCCTCGTCACCGGCGCGAACGGCTTCATTGGCCGAAACCTGTGCCGGCGTCTGACAGAGCGCGCCGACATCGAGGTGGTCTCCTTTACGTCCGAAGATGCGATCCAGGTATTGCCGGAGCGCTTGCTCGGCATCGATTTCGTTGTGCATCTTGCCGGGGCTAACAGGCCTTCGGATCCCTCGGACTTCATGGTGTCAAATCATGCGCTGACCGAGCTGCTGTGCGATGCTGTCGCCCGAGAGTCGAGAGCAACGGGCAGAAAAATACCCATCCTCTTCGCATCGTCGATACAGGCCGAACGGAATGATAGCCCCTATGCGCAGAGCAAGCGCGCCGCGGAGCAGGTTCTGTTGGCCGCGTCTGAAGAGCATGCGATTCCGGTCCACATATTCCGCCTGCCAAACGTGTTCGGTAAGTGGTGTCGGCCGAACTACAACTCTGTCGTTGCGACGTTCTGCTGGAACATTGCTCGCGGACTACCAATCGACATCCGCGATCCGAACGCACCGCTGACCCTCGTCTACATCGACGACGTGGTGGAGCGCTTTATTCAGCTTCTGGACGGAAGTCCAGCTGCCGTAGATGCGAACGCGTTCGAGTTGATCGGCCCTCAGTACCAAACCACCGTAGGGCGCCTTGCTGATCACATTCGCGAGTTCCGAGAAAGCAGAACCACGTTGACAGCGCCACAAGTCGGCACGGGCTTCCTGAGGGGCCTTAACGCGACGTATCTCAGCTATCTGCCCGAAGAAGATTTTGCGTACCCGCTCAAGGAGTATGCTGACGCGCGCGGCAAGTTCGTCGAAGTTCTGAAGACGCCGGAGAATGGCCAGTTTTCCTACTTCACGGCGGTGCCGGGTGTGACGCGCGGTGGCCACTACCATCATACCAAAGCCGAGAAATTCCTCGTTCTGAAAGGTCGTGCGCGGTTCCGGCTTCGGCACATTCTGGATGGTCGCGAGCGTGAAGTCGTGACCAGCGGCGAGCAATCCCAGATCGTCGAAATCGTCCCCGGTTGGGCACATGACATCACCAACATCGGCACCGATGAACTCATCGTCATGCTCTGGGCTAATGAAGTTTTCGACCCACAGCGGCCCGACACCTATTCACACGCAACCTAGTGGGCGGAATGAAGAAGCTTCGAGTTATGACCGTCGTCGGGACGCGGCCGGAGATTATCCGCCTCTCTCGCGTCATAGCCGCGCTTGAAAAGCACTGCGACCACATCCTGGTCCACACGGGCCAGAACTACGATTACGAACTCAATGAGATATTTTTCGAAGACCTCGAGTTGCGCAAGCCCGACTATTTCCTCGCGAGCGCCGAAGGCAGCACCAGCCCGGCTCATACAATTGGCAACCTGCTGATCAACGTTGACCGCGTGCTCGACGAGGTGAAGCCTGAAGCGATGCTGGTGCTGGGCGACACCAACAGCGCTCTCGCGGTGATCGCGGCTAAGCGGCGCAAAGTGCCGATTTTCCACATGGAGGCGGGTAATCGCTGCTTCGATCAGCGCGTTCCCGAGGAGATCAACCGGCGGATCGTCGATCACACTGCAGATATCAATCTTACCTACAGCGACATCGCCCGCGAATACCTGCTACGGGAAGGATTGCCCCCAGATCAGATCATAAAGACCGGCAGCCCGATGCACGAGGTTCTGCATCACTGCCTGCCGCGCATCGAAGCCTGCACGATTTTGGAAGATCTGGGTTTGACGGCGGAGCAATATTTCGTCGTCAGCGCGCACCGCGAAGAGAACATCAGCTCCGATCGCGCCATCTCCAAGATGGCCGATGCGATCAACGCGCTGGCTGACGATCATCAGCTGCCAGTGATCGTCTCGACGCATCCCCACACCCGCAAGCAGTTTGCCTCGCGCGCGATCACATTCCGCCCAGGTGTTCGTCTCCTGAAGCCGCTCGGGTTCCTGGCTTACGTCAAGCTGCAGATGTCAGCGAAAGCGGTGTTGTCCGACAGTGGAACCATCACTGAGGAGGCGTCGATCCTCAACTTTCCGGCGCTGAATTTACGTGAAGCGCACGAGCGTCCTGAAGGCATGGAGGAGGCGGCCGTCATGATGGTCGGCCTCAACATTGAGAGAATTAGGCAAGGGTTGTCGCTGCTGTCTACGCAGCCGCGCGGTTCCGAGCGAAGGCTCCATCAGGTCAGAGACTACACTGTGGACAACGTATCAGAGAAAGTCGTGCGGCTGATCCACAGCTATACTGACTATGTCAACCGGGTCGTTTGGAAAGCGTACTGATATCGAAGATGGGCATCTCCCTTCAAAGTCTTGCTTCCCTGACGCTCTCTCGGTTGCGTCCGGAATCTGCCGATCAAATGTGGGTCACCGCAGATGCCGCGCTGCTGGCCAACGACGCAAAGACCGCCCATGACATCTACCGGCAGCTCCGCAGCCGCAAGCCAAGAACGCCCTACGAGTTCCTGTTCGTGGGGCTGGCGGCCTACCGCCTGAAGGATGTCGCTCTGGCGCTCAACGTGCTGGAGGCAGGTCATCGCCGCTATCCCTCGATGCCGGATCTCACGGAGAATTTTCTGCGCATTGCCATCGAGCGTCAGCAACTCGATAGGGCACTCAGAAGCATAGACCCGCCTGCCGGCAAAGTGGCGTGCGAGCGGTTGATCGCACAGCCGCTAGACTGGAGCACGCACGTCAGTCTGGTGGTCTACTTGCTGCGCGCCGGCCACTGGGACTTCGCTAACGCCAGGATCGACGAAATCATCCGCGCGTGTGACAGCACGGCGGAGAATTGGAGACTGTCGGACATCCTCTTGAAGCTGAGGCGCAAGAGCGACGCCGACCGCATCTACGATAAGCTCTCGTCGCGCGCAGCGAAAAATGCCGATGATGCGCTCTATGCCGCGCTGTCGCTCGAGCGGCTGCAAGCGCCGGAAAAAGCGGCCGCCCGCCTCGAAGCCGAGCTGGCCAAATATCCGCACGTCGCCTACCTGCGGGAGCATTTCTTGCGCATCTGCTTCGCTTCCGGACAGGTTGAGAAGCTCGCGGCTTTCGTCGAAGGCGAAGCAGGCTATCCGGAGGCTATCGAAGCGCTGTTCGACAGGGTCTCTGACTTCTCACAGCAGTTCAAACTTATCGAATACTACCTCAAACAGGGCCACACATCGATCATCAGACGTAAGTTGTGTCGAGATCAATGCGATGGAGGTTACGATAGTGGTGTGTTGTGGAACATCGCGCATCAGATGGACCTCAAAGGGTTCGCTGACGTGGCACGAGAGGTATTCCAGATCGTCGTGGATAGGCCACGCCGGACTTCGCAGGACGCATACTTTGCAGCATCCTCTGCGCTGCGGCTTCCAGACCTAGGCCTATGTCTCACCATTCTAGAGGATGGGCTAACAGAAAATTCGTCCGCGGCCGAACTCCGGAGGCTTTACCTGCAGATAAGTGCAAGCGGCCACGAATATCGTCGTTATTTGAAGTTCATGAACTCGCTGAGCCCTGAGGACGGACATGACATTCATTCCGTCGCGGATTTCTACAGGGCGGCCGTGTCGAACCAGGCGCCCGAAACCTTTGTTATCAATTACAGGGACATTCAGGGACAATGTCCCCCCGCTATATTTTCCGGCCTCAAGAGTGATGTGCTTTCGGTGCTACGGACGGCTCCTCCTCCGAGCGCTAAGGCCAGGCTGCTAGCGTTCTTTACGAGATACCTCGACCTGGAAGAGGAGTTCGCCGCACCGCTAGCGGAGATGCTTTCCACCCAAGTGGAACAGATGGGCGGGACGCGAATTGATCAGCGCGTGATCGAAATGCTCCTGCGGCTCACACCTCCAATGATTGCGGCAGAGAGCGGTCGATCCGAGCGCCGGAACCGCGAGTTTATCGAAGCTTGTCGTTCGGTTGTGCTTCGGCCGGTAGAGTTGAACGAGCCGATCAAAGATATGTCCAATAACTGGACGCCGTGGCAGTTTCTATTTTGCAGCGGCGTGCCGCAGACGTACGGCCAAGCTATGGAGGCATTTGAGCGCGCCGCCGTAAAGACGTGGCCGAGACTTAACTTTACGGCGGAACACATTGGCGACAGAGATCCCCAAACCCGATCGGGTCGGCGTGTGCGGATTGGCTTCGTCGTGCACGCAGCCATGCCAATGATGTCGGGGCTCTTGAGTGGCTTCGACCCAGCGATTTTCGAGACGGTATTTCTGCACCCCGGAAAGAGCGGTGAAAGCAGGGCGGCGAAAAATTGGATTTCAAGAGCTGGGCGTGTGGTCGAATACTCCGACCAAGACGTCTATGAGGCGATCGATACCATAGCTGCCGAGAAGCTCGATATCATAGTATCCGGCCCGTCTGTTGCGGCGGTGTTCTTTCCAATGATGGCAAGGCTTGCACACCTGCAGATGGTGCTGCTCGAGCCGAATTGGACTGATGGGTTCACCAATGCAGACTTTTATGTCTCGTGGAGGCCGGCCGAACCGACCGCGCCAGAGGAATTCTACAAAACCAAGGTGGCACTGCTGCGGCATCCGCCGTACTACATCGAGCGTCACAAAGTCGGCGAGCTGTCCGATGAAGAAAAAATTGATGTGAGAAGACGACTTTTGGCGCGTGGGCCTAGTGACCGCGTTTACCTGTGCGCGAACACGCCGCCCAAGATTCGTCCCGAAATGGACGGCATGTTCCGTCGCCTTCTAGAGAATGACTCCAACGCGACGATCGTTTTCCTGCGAGGCGAATATCCGCCCGCCAAGACACTGAAGATTAGGTTGCAGCACGCCCTTGGAGAGCTATTCGATAGGGTGATCTTCTTGCCTACTCTCGGTCAGGAGGATGCGCACAGCCTGCTTTTGTCCGCTGATTGCTGTCTGGACTCGTTTCCGCTGTGCGGCATGTCCTCGAGCTTCGATGCTGCGATGGTGGGCGTTCCTATCGTCACGCTACCGGCGGCAATCCCCTTCGGAAGATGGACCGCGAGCATCTACGAATATATCGGTGTGTCGGGTCTCACCGCTAAAAGCGAAGAGGAGTATCTGCAAATCGCGCGCAGGCTTGCCAACGATCTGACATGGAGAAACGAGTTGAGTTGTGAGCTGAAGCAGAAGGCGGCACGTTTCATTGAAAGTGCAGCGAGCGTTGGGGAGTTCGCGGGATTTGTTACGCAGGCATGGGCTCGCCATCGCGCAGGCCTTGCCCCCGCGGATTGGATCGGGGACCGATGGGAGACACGTGGGCCAGCGACAAAGGGGCCCGAGTGTCGGGGGGCAGACCTGAACGATCCGTTTGCCGGTCGAGTACTCCGCGTCGCAAGCTCATCCGATCGAACAATGCCAAGCTAGCCCTGGCGAACAGTTACTTCGTCAAGAGTACCGTCGCTGCTGCTCCTCTGCGATTGCGCAGGCGCGGTCATAGAGAACGCGGTCGCTTTCCGTGAGCCGGTCGAGTGCGCTAAGTGCCTCGCTGCTCATATCGGCTCTTTGTGGTCGATCGGGAGTGGCCAGGAGATGGGGCGCTTCTGAAATAGGTTGGAAGCCAAACATTGCCGGAAGCACTTGAATATCGCGATCTAACGTTGATGTAGTGCCGACCCACGAACAAGATTCCAAATGCCTCAAGGCCGCTTCGAGGCCGCGACCGGCAGCAGCCTCGTGTTTGCCCGCGAGGTAGAACATCATCGTTCCCAAATTACTCCGCATGCGTGATTGAGGGTCGAGCAGAAGTTCGTCAATTGAACGAGCTAAGGCGTCGTCGGCGGCTGCCTGAGCCGCGGGTCCGAAAATTCCCTTATCCGCCTGGGCCCGCCAATACCCATACGCGGACAGCGCGAGTTCGACTGGGTCCCGCAATACCGTCAGTACGCGGGGAGGCTCGGGGAAGATGTCGAGTGCATCCCAAGTAAAATGACCCCCGAGCAAGGCATAGCCGGTCGTCCGTTCACGCAACTCCTGCTCGGACATTGCGACATGGGAGAGACCTGGAGCGACTGCCGCGGACAGGACCGAAAAAAGCGACGTGCCGCCTGTCTTGGGAATGTGCAATTCAAACAGCACAGCTAGCTCCCCGTTGGTTACTGGCAGACTCAACCCCGGTCGACGCCGAATGATGCATGCGCTGGTGCGTCGGTGACAACCTTCCGTGCCATCCTCTCCCCTCTGATGACCAACGGCATCACTCAACTGCGGAAAAGAACGGTTCTCGACCAAAACCGATGCGCTCTCAACGTGGGGTTGTGGGTGCGCCGAACGCCCGCGGTGTACGGTTTTGCACCCATCTAAGGGTGTTCTCGGTTGGCGGGGAAGCGCATGCATGCGCAAAGTCAGTCTTTATGAGCCGGACCTGTCGGGCAATGAATTGCCTTACGTCGTAGACTGCCTGACCTCGACGTGGATTTCGTCGAATGGCGAATACATCGGCAAGTTCGAGCGCGCATTCGCGGATTTCGTCGGAAGTGCTCACGCGGTTGCCGTCTGCAACGGCACGGTGGCGCTGCACCTTGCGCTTTCAGCATTGGACCTCGGTCCCGGCGACGAGATCATCGTCCCCACCTTCACCTACATCGCATCGGTGAACATGATCGCTCTGCGGGGCGCGACGCCAGTCTTCGCCGACTGCAACAAGGACACTTGGGTCATCGGACGCGCCGACGTAGAGCGTCTGATCACGCCGCGGACCCGCGCGATCATGGCCGTGCATCTCTACGGCGGCGTATGCGATCTCGCAGAGCTTCGCGCGCTGGCAGACGAGCGCGGTCTCCTCCTCATTGAAGATGCCTCCGAAGCACTGGGTTGCTCGTGGTCCGGCCGGCACGCGGGCACTTGGGGCGCATGCGGCACCTTCAGCTTCTACGGCAATAAGACGATCACCACCGGCGAGGGTGGCATGGTCGTGACGAACGACGCAGCCCTTGCAGACCGTCTGAGGCTTCTTCGCAACCAAGGTCAGCACTCGGCGCGCCGCTATTGGCATGTGGAGCTCGGCTTCAACTATCGAATGACCAACATCGCCGCTGCAATCGGCCTTGCGCAGATGGAGCGCCTGCCAGGCCTACTGCAGCGCAAGCGCGCCATCGCCGCGCGCTACCGTGAAAGACTGCAGCAGCATGACGTGCAGTTTCAGGCGCGACCTGCCGCGGTCGAAAGCGGCGAATGGCTTTTCACCGTGCTCCTGCCAGATCATCTCGACCGAGATGCCGTCATGGCCCACCTCGGTGAGTGTGGGATCGAGAGCAGGCCGACCTTCTACTGCGCGCATCACATGCCGATGTACGAGACCCGATACGCGTTGCCTAAATCGGAGGAGATATCGCGACGTGGCATCAGTCTGCCCAGCCATCCGTTGCTGTCTGACGACGACGTCGACGAGGTCTGCAACCGGCTGATCAGCGCAATCGGCCAGTACACGGCTGGCCAGGCAGCGCGTGTCCGGTTCGCATAATCAAGAGGTCAGCGTGGAAGCTGCGCTCTGCGATCAACGCCGCCCTGTGGCGGACCCGCACCCGGGTTCTGCGGCGCTGGCATACGCGCGCGACATCTTCGCTGCGCGGTATTTCTGGTGGCATCTGGCCTTGTCCGACCTCCGCTCGCGATGGCGCCGGTCATATCTCGGCATCCTCTGGTCCATTCTGCAGCCGTTGGGCATCACGATATTGATCTCCATCGTATTCAGCAGATTGTTGAATGCGAGCTTCCTCGACTACGCGCCGTACGTGCTCTCGGGGATCATCTTCTGGGAATTCTTCGCGTCGACCGTTTCGGGCGGCTCGCTCGCCTTTGTGCAAAACGAGCCCTACATCAAGCAGTGCCGGCATCCACTCGCGATATATACGCTGCGGACAGTTCTCGCGAACCTCGTAGTCACCGTGGTCGCGAGCTTGGCGCTCGTGATCGTCGTTCTCGTTCTAAAGCCTGGGACCTTAAGCTGGGCGTGGCTCGCGTGGTTTCTCGCTTTGCCGGTTTTGCTGTTCACGGCATGGCCGCTGGCGACCGCACTCGCATACGTCTCCGTGCGCTTTCGGGATGTGCCGTACGCTCTTGGTCTCGCCATGCAGACGCTTTGGTTCATATCGCCCGTCTACTTCGACGTTAAGCTATTCCGCTCCGCGGGCCTGGACGGGCTTGTCGATTACAACCCGATTTATCACCTGCTCGAACTCACGCGCGCTCCTTTCCTGCGTGGCGAATGGCCCAGCCTTGCCAACTATGGCGTGTGCCTCGCAACAATCGCTGGCCTTGCAACACTGGCAATCGTGCTCGGTCGACGCATGGAGCGCCGCGTCATGTTCTATCTCTGACGGCTGATGATGATATGGCGTACATTCGAATGACGTCGGTCGATCTGCACTACTCGGCGCTGGGGCTCGCGGACCGCACGCTAAAGGGTGCCGCGCTGGATCTTCTCGTGAAGGGCCGCAATCGAAACCGACTGATCCGTGACATCCACGCGCTGAAAAACATAAGCCTCGAGATCCGGGCCGGAGAGCGCATCGGATTGCTTGGGCACAATGGCGCGGGCAAATCCACTTTGTTGAAGGCCATAGCCGGACTTTACCCGCCGTCAGCTGGCACGCTTCAAGTTGTTGGCGGCGTGCGCGCACTCATCGAGATCAGCCTTGGGTTTGAACCGGACGCAACGGGCCGGGAGAACATTCTATTTCGCGGCCTGCTGATGGGACTGAGCCCCAAGCAGGTGCGTGCCCTCGAAGATGAGATCGTTGCGTTCGCCGACATTGGCGAGTTCATCGACTATCCGATCAAGACATACTCGAGCGGCATGCAGGTACGCCTCGCCTTCGCGGTTTCCGTGGCGGTGTCCGGGGAGATCCTGCTGCTCGACGAAATCATCGGAGCGGGTGACGCCACGTTCATGGAGAAGGCGAAGGCGCGCGTGCGCAAGCTTATCGAGCACTCCCAGATACTGATCTTGGCGTCGCATGACTTCACGAGCCTGGCGTCGATGTGTGAGCGCGGGCTCGTCCTGCACCACGGCCAGCTGATCTTCGACGGGCCGATTGCCGAGGCGGTGGCGACTTACAAGACTGTGCATGGGCTCGCAGCATGACGCAGCATAGCCGCACGCTGAAAGAGATAAGGCTACCGAGCCACGCCGCCTCGCGGCTCCGCGAGTTCGAGCCACTGCCCGCAAAGAAGGACAGCCGCCGCAAGCGCATCGCGGTCATTCTGCCCGCGGCCTACCGGGGTGGCACGCTCCGCGGAGCACAACTCCTGGCGCGAGCGATCAAGGATGGCAGCGAGCGCGCAGGAGAAGACGCGGACGTCCTGCTTGCCCATCTCGATGCGTACCGAGAGAACGAATTCTCTGACCTGGGGCGACTTCCGCGCCGTCCTTTTGCCTGGCGCAAGATCGATGCGCAGGCGGCACGACGAGCAGTGCACTATGCTGGCGATGATGGCTGGCAGCCCTCTCATAGCGCTTATCTGGTACCCGACGACGGCGTCGACAATCTGCAAGGCTGCGACCTGTGGCTCATGGTGTCGGACAGGGCGCCCGGGCCTCTGCTACCAATGAGGCCGCAGATCATGATGGTGTACGACTATCTGCAGCGCTACGTCCCGTTCATACCGGAGGACGTCAGCCTCGATTATATCGAGGCGGCCCGCGCTGCCAAGCGCGTGCTCGTCACGACAAAATGGACCGAGCAGGACGCATTGCAGTTCGCCGGCCTCGAACCCGGCCGCGTCATCAAGATGCCGATGTTGGCACCGGATTTCACCAACGACGCATCGCTGGCTACTCCACCGATCGGCGAAGGATACTTTCTTTGGCCGACGAACCCGGCGCTCCATAAGAACCATGACGTGGCAGTGCGTGCCTTGCAGCTCTATTATGAGCGCCTCGGCGGCACGCTAGCGTGCTGCGTGTCGGGGGTCGATTCGGCGTCCATTCCCGAAGGTACCTTCCCGCACCACGTCGATCTCGCAAAGCGGATCAGAAGCAGCGCTCTCCTGCGAGAGAAGATTCATTGGCTGGGGCAGCTGGACGAGGAGGCGTATCGCGCGAAGTTGGCCGGTGCTGCATTCCTGTGGCACACCGCGCGCATAGATAACGGCTCCTACAGCGTGATCGAGGCGGCGGGCTTCGGCGTTCCCTCGCTCTCCAGCGACTACGGCCCGATGCGCGAGATAGACAGCCAGTTCTCGCTGAACCTGGCTTGGATGCCCTGCGACGATGCTGCAGCCGTCGCCGACCAGCTCAAGAAAATGGAACACGAGTACGTTGAACGCCGGCGGCTTCTGCCGGATAGGGCGACGCTCTCGCGTAGGTGCTACGGCGACCACGTCGACACCTATTGGAGGGTGGTACGCCAATGCCTGTGAGAAGATACGGCATCTATCTTCTTTATCCTCCGAGAGTGCAACTGACGTCCGAGGGTCTCGGCAGGCTGCTCGCAGCGTTCTTGCGCGGCTCATCATCGATCGAAGATGTCCGCTTTGTCATCGTCTGCCCGAGTTGGCTGATCTCACCGCTTCGAGAATTGTTGACTGCCGAGCATGTGCCGCTCGACCGTGTCGAGATTCATGCACCGAGACACACGCCGCTACTGCTGGCCCTGCATAATTGGCTGATTGGACGGCGCGCCAAGCGCCGGCCTGCGTGGCGCTCACGCCTCAAGGCGAGGGTGCGGGCGGTGGTGAACCGCAGCTGGAACGGGTTCCTTCGCGCCGTGTGCGGTGCGACGCTAGGGCCTGAGGCATTGAGGATCGTACTTCCGCTCGCGGGGTATGCGCTTACGTTGGCTGTGCTCAGCCCGGTTCTTCTCGCCATGTGGATTGCTAGGAGCGCAAGGAGGCTGCGTTTGCGGCTGCGATCAGCCCGAGTAGGGAAGGCTAAGGCGACATATCTGGGCATTGAACCGCCTAAGGATGAACCGCTGGTTCTTCGCGCCTATCGGCTGATGGAAGAGGCCGAGGCTGAACGCATGCACAAGATCATCGAGGCAATGCCGGATGTGCAGGCCTGGTACTGTCCAACTGCGTTCTGGCCATCCTTCAACAAGATCAAATCGCCGAAGCTCATGTGCGTTCCCGACGTGGTGGTCAGCGAGTTTCCGGTGGCCTTCGCCGATATGGGGCCACGGGTCGAAGACAGCTTCTCGCTACTGACGTCCACGGTGCGCGCAGGTCACCACTTCGTCACCTACAGCGACACGATCAAGCGCCACACGCTCGGTGTGAAATTCAAGATCCCCGCCCACCGCGTAACGGTCATCCCGCATGCGCCGCAGGACATGAGCCCATGGCTAACTGGGCCGGACGCGCCCAATGGCACCGCGGTGTCCGCGCAGCCATGTAGGTCGCTGCTGATGGACGCTATGGGCAGATCCTCTTCCGCCTACACGGCGAGCTTCGCCAATCCATCCGTCAAGTTCCTTTTTTATGCCAGCCAGTTCCGGCCGAACAAGAATGTTCTCACCCTGCTGCGCGCCTACGAGCATCTGCTGCGTCACCAGTTCATCGGGCACAAGCTGATACTGACCGGCAAGGCGAAAGTGCTTCCGTACATCGACGAGTTTATTGCCGAGCATCGTCTTGCCAAGGACGTTCTATGCGTGAGCGGGCTCTCCGCGCAGGAGCTGGCGGCCTTCTATAAGCTCGCCGACGTGGCGGTAAATCCCTCGCTCAGCGAGGGAGGTTTCCCATTCACGTTCTCCGAAGCTCTCTCGGTGGGAACGCCGGTCGTGATGTCAAACATACCGGTAACCTTGGAAGTCATCACGGACCCGGCACTGCAGGAGATGATGCTGTTCGATCCCTACGATTGGCGCGACGTGGCGGCACGGATTTCATGGGCAATCGATAACCGCGACACGCTCCTTGCGCGCCAGAGAATGCTGCACAGAGAGCTGGCCAGTCGCACGTGGGGTGACGTCGTCAACGAGCACATCGCCGTTCTCGACCGCATCGCCGACCAGCAGCCCGCGGAAGCATGGCGATGACCCCCGAGGGCTTGGTCATTATCGGTTTTGGCGGGCATGCGCGCAGCGTCGCCGACGTGGCGCTGCGCGCTGGCATCATCAAGCTGCTATTCGTCGACGAAGCGGCAAGGCCCGGCGAAGAATTTGCAGGCTTCGCGGCTCAGTCTTTCTGGCCGGAGCCTCTTCCGGGATGGCGCGCCATGCCGGCAAGCGGTGACGCTAAAAGACGGGAGGACATGATCGCCGTTGCCGAGCGGCGAGGTTTCGAAGTCTGTTCACTCCAGTCTCCATCGGCATACCTCGGCACAGGCGCTACCATCGAAAAGGGTGCGCTCATCGCGCATCAGGCCCACGTCGGCCCCGGTGCAAGCATCGGGACCGGCGCAATCGTCAATACCGCGGCAGTCGTCGATCATGAGACGCAGATCGGTGAGTACTGCCACGTCGCCGTCAACGCGACGGTCGCCGGCCGTTGCCTGTTGGGCCGCGCGGTGATGATCGGCGCCGGCGCCACGGTGATCGACAATATCCGGATATGCGATGACGTGATCGTTGGAGCCGGAGCCGTCGTGATCGACGACATACTGGAACCGGGCACCTTCGTGGGCAGTCCAGCGCGGCGCTGCAAGTGACCGATGACCCGGCCAAACGGTCTTCGACGACTTGGCGGCCCGCGACCTGCCCGACCTCTCCACGGTGCTCGGTAGAGGCTGCCGTGGCGTCCAAGTCGGGAATCTGCGCACTTTACGCCGCCAGAACCCAGCCGTGTACCCGCGGCGCCCCGGCAATCCGGGCACCTTGCGGCCCCTTGAAAATACCGTTAGAGGGGGCCTTCCCAAATGGGGCGTAGCCAAGTGGTAAGGCAGTGGATTTTGATTCCACCATTCGGAGGTTCGAACCCTCCCGCCCCAGCCAATCTTACCCACCAACTCGCTGACGAGGGGCGGACGGTCCCATGGCTGAAACTGCCGGCTCCTGGACGATCATCGGCAATCTCGGTCTGATCGTCTGGCTCACTGCGCTGGCCGCCTGCGCAGCACTGATCCTCGCTCTGTTTCCGCTCTTGCGGCACGCAGCCCTCGCCACGCCAACACACCGCTCCTCGCATAAGACGCCGACGCCGCAATGGGGCGGCTTGGCCATCAGCGCCAGCGTGCTTGCCGCCACGGCGCTGGGCATCGCCTGGCTCGGCGCCGACGCGGCCACGGCGCTGCGCATCACGCCTGTGCTGCTGGCCGCAACCCTGCTCGTCGTCCTCGGCGGCATCGACGACGTGCGCGTCCTGGGGCCCGGCGTGAAGCTTGCCGTGCAGGCGGGTGCCGTTGCCGTGATGCTGACGTCACTGCCGGACGAGCTCCAGGTGCTCCCGTTCCTGCCGGTCTGGCTTGAGCGCGCGTTGTTGTTCTTCGGCGCGCTGTGGCTCGTTAATCTCGTCAACTTCATGGATGGCATCGACTGGATGATGGTCGCCGAGGTGGTGCCGATCACCGCCGGCATCGCCGTCATTGCGCTGCTGGGGACGCTGCCGCCGCAGGCGCTGATCCTCGCGCTCGCGCTCAACGCTGCCATGCTCGGCTTCGCGCCCTTCAATCGCCCCCTAGCGCGGCTGTTCATGGGCGACATGGGCAGCCTGCCGATCGGCCTCCTCCTGGCTTGGCTGCTGATCGTCGTTGCTGCTTCGGGCTATCTCGCCGCCGCCGTCCTGCTGCCGCTCTATTTTCTGGCCGACACCGGTGTGACGCTTCTTCGCCGCGCGCGCGCGGGAGAGCGCTTGTGGGTCGCGCACCGCACGCACTTTTACCAGCGCGCACGCGACAACGGGCTCACCAACATGCAGATCATCGGCCGCGTGTTTGCAGTCAATCTGGCACTCGTCGCGCTGGCAGCATTGAGCGTTGTCGCGCAGGCACCGCTCTCGCATGCGCTTGCGGTGCTCGCCGGCATCTGCGTCGTGAGCTGGCTGATGATCGATTTTACGCGCAAGCGGGCGTAATCGTCCGGGCCTGCCGGATCAGCGGGGAACCGACGCTGTCTCCATCGATGTCCCGCAGCCCTTTTGGTGGAGGCTCTGGTTCACCGCCTCGGATTCCGCCTTCACCTCGTTGTACGCAGCGAGCGCTGGCACACCCTGATCGGGAGAGCCCACCAAGCGGCCCCACGCGTCCACGACGGTTTTGGGCAGCTCCTGCATCTGCTGCACGGCCTTGGAAGGAAGCTGCTGCAACTGCTCTTGCAGACTGACTTGGCGCTCGCGCAGATCGCGACAACCTAAGGTCTGTTCCTGGGCGCTGAGAACATACGTGCCGTCGTTCTGGTAGCCCGCCCGCGGTGCACCACTGAGTTCGGACATCGCGGAGCAGCCAGCCACGCCGGCAACCACAATGCCGATCAGGGCAACTTTGCCCACAACCGAGAATGGCCCCCAGATCACTGTCATTCCCCGCGAATCTCTCCTCTTGCCGCAATGTATGCACGGCGAGCCGCGGCGACCATCAGGGCACACAACAAATGCGACACATGTGTTCCTGTGGACACGTTGGGGATAACTCTGCCGATTTGTGAGGCGATTGCAGCGATCAGATGCTGCCGGGCGATCCTGAATGTTCGTCCGGCTTCGCAACGATACCGCGAGCCTGCAACAGCGCTACCACGCGCTGCGCGAGTTCAGCCGCCGGGGCTGTCGTCGTATCGATCACGAGATCGGGCTCCTCAGGTTCCTCGTAAGGAGAGTCGATACCTGTGAAGTTGGGCAGATGTCCGGCGAGGCTCTTTGCATAAAGGCCTTTTGGGTCGCGACGTTTGCACACATCCAGCGGCGCGGTAACGTAAACCTCGATGAACTCGCCGGGGTCGACGAGGCTGCGCACGGCTTCCCGCTCTGCGCGGAAGGGCGATATGAACGAGCACAGCACGATTGTGCCTGCATCGAGAAACAGCCGGGCCACCTCGCCCACGCGGCGGATGTTCTCGACCCTGTCCGCCGCGGTGAAGCCGAGATCCTTGTTGAGCCCGTGGCGCACGTTATCGCCGTCCAGCAGATATGTGTGCCGCCCCTGCAACGCGAGCCAACCTTCGACGAGGTTGGCGACGGTCGATTTGCCCGCGCCCGACAACCCCGTGAACCACACGATGCACGGCGTTTGTCCTTTCGCCGCCGCGCGCAGTTCCTTCGTTACCGTGAACGGATGCCAGTGCACGTTGACGCCGCGGCGAAGCGCAAAGTCGACGGAGCCCGCCGCCACCACTTCGTCGGTATAGAGATCGCTCAGCGTGAAGCGCGAGTCGTCTTCGCCGGAGTCGCCGCCGCCCAGAACCAGCGGCACGTCCGTTGCGATCGTGCAAGCTCCGATCTCGCCTTGGGCCAACGTGCGCGCAGGCACGCGGCGCAGCGTTTGCGGGTCGAGCCTGTACTTGATCGCGTTGACGCTCGCTGGCGTCTCCTGACCGGAGATGCGCAAGCGGTATTCGCGCCCGGGAATGAGCTCCTGTTGCGACACGCAGCCGATGTGGGCGGCGAACTGCTCGCTGGGGGGAGCAGCAGCGGAGGGCTCTGCTGCGTCCTGCAGCGTGGCCGAAGCGATGCGTGTCAGATGTGCGGTGAGTTTTGAGTTGCTGTCCGTCAAGACATCCCTGCCATTTCGCGCGATGAGGCTCAGCGAAACGGCAACGGCTGATGCGAACTCTGTTTTCTCTGCAAAGTCTTCGAAGGCGGAAATCGTCTCTTCGATCACCGACGCATCGTCGGAGGGATGGACCGCAACCGCGAGAATGACGTGCGGAACACCGGCTGTCCATGCCATTGCAACGGCACTGCGAGCCTGGGACGTAAAGCCCCTCACGGCATCCACGAGAACCAGCGCTACGTCGGGGAGGGTGGAATAGTCGCCTTCTTCCACCGTGGATGAGGCGACCAGACCGCGCAGATGGCTCGCGAGTGACGGCGCTCCGGTCGCATCGGTAAGGCAGAACTTCACGCGCCCATCGCTTCGACCTGCACCGGGCTTTGTGTCCGGCATCCTATCGGCTTCCCGTTTGGCTCATCCTCCCGGGCAGCGCCGAACTTACATGGAGCGCCTCGGGAATACGTAGATGTCCAGTATGGCCTGGATCAGTGCGTGATGTGCAACCTCTACGAACCCGTATTGATTGGAATTAACATAGAAATTCACATCGCCACGCCCGCGAAGCAGGTTGTCGGGCTGAAAACCGCTCAAAGTCACGATCTTCATGCGGTTGGCGCGGGCCACCTCGACGGCCTTGAGGATGTTCACCGACTGCCCCGAGCTGGAGATGGCCAGCAGAAGGTCTCCCGGCAGGCCCTGCAGCTTCAGCTGCTCGGAAAAGACGTTGGCATAGCCGAGGTCGTTGCTGAGGCACGTGAGGGCGGCGGGATCGTTGAGCGAAACGGCGCGGATGCCGCCGTTCTTGAGGAACTCGATCGCGTGGTGGCTGGCGATCGCGGCGCTGCCGCCATTGCCGATCAGCACCACCTTGTTACCGGCCTTGTGTGCGGCACGGGCAGTGTCGGCGACCCATTCGAAACCGGCCTGCATGTCCAGCGGCTTGCCCTCGTTGTCGCTCACACGGACAGCGGCGAGCGCGCGGTAGAGCTCATCGAAATAGGTCGAAATGGGATCGGTAGGTTTTGCCTCGACGACGCCCTTCAACACGCGTGTAGCCCTCCAGAACAGAATTTGCTGCGCCCATGCGGCGCGACGGCTTCCGTGACATTATTTTTGCGCACGGGATAGGCTGCTTTCGGGCACCCCGACTTGAACTTCGTCAAACGCTGACAGGATTCGCCGTCAGACACACCCTCGAGCGCCGGTAACCCTCTTGGATAATTGCGGCCAAGATTAGAGAACCTTAGCGCCGCGGCTACATACGAAGTGCGCAATATGTCGCCATCCCTAACATGCATTCAATGGCAACCCGCGGCCGATGCGGCCAGCATCTATTATCGTCTGCTTGACACCAATCACTGTATCACTTAGCCGCGCTGGGCGATATGCCGGCGGCATGAGGACGCGGCTAGCGGCCTGAAACCAAGGATATAGCCCATGCGCATCCTCGTGACCGGAGCCGCCGGCTTCATCGGCTACCATACCGCGGCAGCCCTCCTGAGCCGCGGGCACGAGGTCGTCGGCATCGACAATCTCAATTCATATTACGACGTTAGCCTCAAGGAGGCGCGGCTTGCCGGGCTTGCCGCCCGCCCGGGCTTCTCGTTTGAAAAGCTCGATCTTGCCGACCGCGCCGGCATGGAACGGCTGTTCGCCGACACCCGCCCTCAACGCGTGATCCACCTCGCCGCCCAGGCTGGCGTGCGCTACGGCATGGATCACCCGCACACTTACGTAGACTCCAACATCGTCGGCACGCTGCACGTGCTCGAAGGCTGCCGCCACCATGGCGTCGAGCATCTGGTGTTCGCCTCGTCGAGCTCGGTCTACGGCGCCAATACGACCATGCCCTTCAGCGTGCATCAGAATGTCGACCACCCGCTCAGCATCTACGCAGCTTCCAAGAAGGCCAACGAGCTGATGGCGCACACCTACGCGCACCTCTATCGGCTCCCCGTCACCGGCCTGCGGTTTTTCACCGTCTACGGCCCATGGGGCCGGCCGGACATGGCACTCTTCAAGTTCACGCGCGCGATCCTCGCTGGCGATCCTATCGATGTTTTCAACAACGGCCATCACGCCCGCGATTTCACCTACGTCGACGACGTCGTCGAAGGCGTCCTGCGCACCGCCGACCGTATCCCTGGGCCGAACCCTGCCTGGAGCGGCGCTGCGCCTGACCCCGCCACCTCCTCGGCGCCTTACCGAATCTACAACATTGGCAATCACAGTCCGGTCGAGCTGATGCATTTCATCGAAGTGCTCGAGCGGACGCTGGGGCGCGAGGCGAAGAAGAACTTTTTGCCGATGCAACCCGGGGACGTGCCGGCGACTTTTGCCGATGTCGACGATCTCATCGCCGATGTCGGATTTGCGCCGGCAACGCCGCTCGATCAGGGCATCGCCCGCTTCGTTGAGTGGTATCGAAGCTACTACGGCGTCTGAGTTCTAATCGCGGCCCTTGGAGGCACGCATGAAGAACATTCTGGTGACCGGTGCGCTGGGGCAGATCGGCTCCGAGCTGGTACCGGCGTTGCGCCAGCGCTATGGCGCCGGGAAGGTCATCGCCACCGATCTGAAAGTGCTGCCGCCGAGCGGCGCGGCCGCGCTCGCCCCTTATGATCACCTCGACTGCACTGACCCGCACCAGCTGCACGAGGCTGTCCGCCGACACGAGATAGACGCCATATATCACCTCGCGGCGCTGCTCTCCGCATCAGCCGAAGCCGCCCCGCAGTTCGCCTGGCAGGTGAATATGACCGGGCTCTATAACGTGCTTGAAGTTGCACGCGGCTACGGCTGCCAGGTCTTCTTCCCCAGCTCTATCGGCGCATTCGGCCCTTCGACCCCGCGCGATCACACCCCGCAAGTCACCATCCAGCGCCCGACGACGATCTACGGCGTCACCAAGGTGGCCGGCGAATTGCTGTGCGACTACTACGCATCGCGCTTCGGCATCGACACGCGCGGGCTGCGTCTTCCCGGTCTCGTATCGTATGTCGCCGCGCCCGGCGGCGGCACCACCGACTACGCCGTCGAAATGTTCTATCACGCGCTGCGCTACGGCCGTTACACGTGCTTCCTGTCGGCCGACACGCGCCTTGACATGATGTACATGCCCGATGCCATCGCCGGCATGATCCATCTCATGGCAGCCGACGCCGACCGTCTGCGCTATCGCAACGCCTATAACATCACCGCGATGAGCGTGACGCCTGAAGACATCGCGGCCGCGATCCGCCAGCATATCCCGAGCTTCGACATCGACTACGATGTCGATCCCGTTCGCCAGGCCATTGCCGACAGCTGGCCGCGCTCGCTCGACGATAGCGCTGCCCACGCCGATTGGGACTGGGCTCCGCACTATGATCTATCCGCCATGACGGCCGACATGCTCGTCCGTCTCGAAGCCAAGCTCAAAACGGCAGCGCGCAAAAAACGCGTTTAGGAAGCCAACGCTCCTGATCGGAGACACCAAATGCCCATCGAAAAGCTGACACCGCTACTCAAGGAGAAACTCGGCGAGTTCGATGCTTCCGGCCGCCTCAAGGGGGCCGAATCCATCACCACCGGCATCGTTGAGCCGACCGCCGGCAAAGGCCCGCGCTTCCTCATCGAAGGCCACGGCACGCGCCCGTTCCTGCGCATGAACTCCAACAGCTACCTCGGCCTCTCCTTCGCAACGCGCGTGCTGGAAGCCGAGGAGGAAGCCGTGCGCCGCTACGGTGTCGGCCCCGGTGCCGTGCGCTTCATCTCCGGAACCTGGGCGCCGCACGTGAAGCTGGAAAAGCGCCTTGCCGCCTTCCACGGCCGCGAGGCGGCGATGCTGTTCAGCTCCGCCTACGCAACAGTTATGGGCGTGCTTCCCCCGCTCATTTCCGACCAGACGCTCGTGCTGAGCGATGAGCTCAATCACAACTCCATCATCAATGCGATCGCGCTCGCGCGCCCGACCGAGAAGCGCGTCTACAAACATCTCGATTATCACGAGCTGACGCGTCAGCTGGGCGCCTTCACCAACAAGTGCCGCCGCGCCGTCGTCGTCACCGACGGCGTATTCAGTATGCGGGGCGACCACGCCCGCCTCGATGAGATCATGCGCATCTGTAAGCAGTTCCACCCGCTCTACGCCGAGGGTGTCATTGTGATCGCCGACGACTCGCACGGCGTTGGTGCATTCGGCGAAACAGGACGCGGCACCGAGGAGGTCGTCGGCGCCCAGGTCGACGTCCTGATCGGCACGCTCGGCAAGGCATTCGGCGTCAACGGCGGATACGTGACGACCTCGCAGCCCGTCATCGATTACCTGCGCGAGACCTCGCCATTTTATATCTACTCAAATCCCATTACGCCGTCGGAAGCCGAAGCCGCGCGCACCGCAGTCGACCGCGTCGACAGCGCCGAGGGCCGCGGTCTGCTGGCCCACCTGCGCGCCATGACCGACCGCTTCCGCGAGGGGCTGCGCGCGCAGGGGCTCGAAACCGTCGAGGGCGAGCATCCCGTCGTGCCGCTGCTCGTGCGCGACACCAAGCGCACCATCGCCCTGGTCAAGCACTTGCGCGACAACGCCATCCTCGCGACCGGCCTTGCGTTTCCCGTGGTGCCCAAGGGCGAGGAGGAGATCCGCTTCCAGATCAGCGCCGACCACTCGACCGCCGACATTGACGAAGCGTTGGCAGCCCTCGCCAGCTTCGCGACCTCATGAGCGCAACAATGAAGTTCGCACCCGACGAGACCCGCTTCGAGTTTCGCGTCTTCGCGCCCGATCTGTCGTCGACGCGCGATGCGCTCGCCGCGCTGGTGCAAGGAAATCAGCTGCCCGAGAGCCGCGAAACCTACATCGTCACGCGCCTCAACATTGAATCGAACGTCAAGATCCGCGGCGGCCGCTTGCAGGTGAAGACGCTTCAGGCGCGCCGTGGATTGCTCGATCAATGGGCGCGCCCGCTCGATGCCGAGTTCCCCGTCTCCGTCGCCGACGTCGAAAATATCGTGCTGCCCGCGCTCGGCCTCGATCTCGAAATCGGGGAGCGAGGTGCGCTCGTCGAGAGCGCGCTATTGGCGCTTCTCGGCAATCAGCATGCCCTGGCGACGATCGACGTCGTCAAGCAGCGCACGCTGTACGACACTGCAGATTGCGTCGCCGAGTTCACGCATCTCACCATCGGCGATGACGCGATAGAGACCGTCGCCATCGAAGCGGCCGACCCGTTCGCAGCCGAAGCGCTGATGCAAAATATTGGCATCGCCGACGCAGAGAACGATAGCTACGCCGAATTCCTGCAGCGCCGCCTCTTTCAGACCTGATCGAGCTACGCGCGGTCCTTGAGACCCTTCACATGATCGGCGCAATGCGCGCAGCAATAGATCTTCCCGCCGCCCGCCTCGACTCCATGTCCTATAACGCGGCACCCGCAGTGGGCGCACACCGGCGCCATCGCGGTAATGGCACACTCGAAGCTGTCGAAGGTCATCGTCTTGCCGGCCTTCGTAACCTCGAAGGCCTTGTCGTAGTCATTGCCGCAGGTATCGCAGACGGGCATCGGCCCCTCCCTCGATTAGCGCATGAACGTGGCGATGAGGCCGACCAGCAGCATGCCCGCCAGCCCGCCGATGAAGATGATGCGCTGCGTGCGAGTTCTGAGAATGATCTCGCCCTGTCGCGCTTTCTCCGCCGGATATGGTGCTCGTGAGTTCTCACCAGACATGAAACGCACCTCTTCAAACCCGAGACGTTTGAAGGCTAATGCGTGTGCCTCGCCCGCGGTTCCCGGGTGATCGCAGCGCGAAAATTAACGCTAGTTGCCCCGCACGACCTGGCCGATCAGTTCGCCCTTTGGAAACCGGGCAGTGCGGATGACGACCGTCCATTCGCCGGCGACGAGGCCCGCGCCCTGCGGCGGCGACAGGATCGCGGTCCCATCGAACGGGCTGTCGATATTGCGCATGCGCACAAACCCACTGCGCGGGCCACTGGCGGGGCCATGGAAGCTCGCCGACGTGGCATAGGTGCTGATCGTATAGCTGCCGCGCCAGGTCAGCTTTTTGCTGTCGGTGTCATATTCGGCCGCCAGGCTGCCCGACCCGGTGCTGCCGGTCCCCGCAACGGGCTTGAGGTCGGCCTTGAACTGCAGCGTCTCCGCCTGGGCAGGGGCGCTGGCGACGGCAAACGCCGCGGCCACAATGAAAAACCCCGTGCAAAAGCTAGCTTTGGCCATAACCCCTCCAATCGGGCGTGCGCGCCATTCTCCACAATTCACAGCCAATTTGCCCGGAGCATGACACCGGGCATTTATGCACGCTGTCGAAGCGCCGCAAAGGCCGCGTTTGCCTCCGGGGGCTGGCCCAGACGCCGTTTTGGCGCTAAGTGCTCTCCAGCAAAAATAGCGCCCTTCGATGCGAGGATTTCATGACTGAAGAGCTTGCCAAAATCGCTGCAGCCCTGGTTGCACCCGGCAAAGGCATCCTGGCCGCGGATGAGAGCTCTGGCACCATCAAGAAGCGCTTCGATTCCATCGGTGTGACCTCCACCGAGGATACGCGCCGCGATTACCGCGAGATGCTGTTCCGCGCCAATGACGCGATGAAGAACTACGTCTCCGGCGTTATCCTTTATGACGAGACCATCCGCCAGAATGCCAATGACGGCACGTCGCTGGTCGACGTCATGAAGGCAGCCGGCTCCATTCCAGGCATCAAGGTCGACACCGGCGCCAAGCCGCTCGCCGGTCCCACCTCTAAGATCGAGACCGTCACCGAAGGCCTCGATGGCCTGCGCGAGCGCCTCGCCGAGTACCACAAGCTCGGTGCCCGCTTCGCGAAGTGGCGCGCTGTCATCACCATCACCGATGATCTGCCCTCGTGGAATTGCGTCAAGGCCAACGCCCACGCGCTCGCGCGCTACGCCGCGCTGTGCCAGGAAGCCGGCATCGTGCCGATCGTCGAGCCGGAGGTGCTGATGGACGGCCCCCATGCCGGCCACACCATCGAGCGCTGCTATGAGGTAACCGAGTGGACGCAGCGTATCGTGTTCCGTGAGCTGTACGATGCGCGTGTCGCGCTCGAAGGCATCGTGCTCAAGCCCAACATGGTCATCGCCGGACAGAAGTGCCCGACGCAGGCGAGCCCCCAGCAGGTCGCCGAGCTCACCGTGAAGTGCCTCAAGGCGACCGTGCCGTCCGCCGTTCCCGGCATCGCCTTCCTTTCCGGTGGCCAGTCCGACGAGCAGGCGACCGAAAACCTCTCGCTCATCAACCAGATCGGCAACCTGCCGTGGAACGTCACCTTCTCCTATGGCCGCGCACTGCAGGCAGCGGCTCTCAAGGCCTGGGGCGGCAAGAGCGAGAACGTCGCGGCGGGACAGCGCGCTTTCGCGCACCGCGCCCGCATGAACTCGCTGGCAGCGCTCGGCAAGTGGAACCAGCAGGTCGAAAAGGCCGCCTGAGTGCCGCCCACGACCTGACGATGATAGACACCCTGGGGCGCGACCCCGGGGTGTTTCTTTTTTGCTGAGGCACTTTCGGCTTCCGGCGCGTTTATCCGCCATTGCACCGCGGCAATAGGGCAGTCGTTTACCCGCTTCTGCCAGCTTGGCGGCCGCCTACATATCGTCGGTTGTCGACCACCCCCGAACCGGAGGAACACGATGCACGTTACGATGGAAAGCGCCCTTGCGGCGATCAAGGCCGCGCAAAAGGAAGCCACGAAGCTCAAGACCCAGATGTGTATCGCCGTCGTCGACAGCGGCGCCAATCTCAAAGCATTTGTGCGCATGGACGATGCATGGGTCGGCTCGATCGACATCGCCATCAAGAAGGCAAAGACGGCCGTGTTCTTCGGCATGCCGACCGGCGAGATCGGCAAGCTGTCCCAGCCCGGCAAATCGCTCTACGGCATCGAGCACTCGAACGAGGGCCTGATCACGTTCCCCGGCGGCCTGCCCATCGTTGACGACGAAGGCGTCCTCGTCGGCGCCATCGGCGTCTCCGGCAGCTCTGTTGAGAACGATCACAAGGTCGCCGCAGCCGGTGCCAAGGTTGTCGGCGTCAGCGAGCTGCCGGCCCATCCCTGGCGCACCTGATCGCTTCTCGGCGAACGAATAAAAAAGGCGGGGTCTCGGCCCCGCCTTTTTGCGTATCGGTTTGCGTGAAGCTCAGAGCTTCTCGACTTTGTCCGCCAGGTTGCCGACGAGGCGAACGCGGTAAGTCGCGTTCTCGCAGGTCAGGATCCACACCGGAAGGTCGGGGCGCGATGCTTGCGGATCGCGCTTGGCCTTGCTCGGGTTCGTGCACTCGTAGCCCTGCTTGCGGATCTGCACCGCGATGATGTCCGGCGGTACCTCGTCGTCGGCGGGTTGCACCGCCGTGACTTCGGCCAACTGTTGAGCCTGAGCCTGGGCGTCTGGACCGCCCAGGGTTAGAGCGTTGAGCAACAGGCCGGCGCCCAGTGCCAGGACCGGAAACATCACGAGCTTTTCCATAGCAACCCCACTAAGCCTCAGCACACTGAGAGCTTAGCGCGCTGTCGCGATCGCTTCCTCGTGTGCGCGCCGTCCCGCCAGCGCGAGGAAAATATAGCTCCAACCTGAGAATAGAAGGTTGATGCCGACCAGAAGGCCGAGCGCCCAAACCGCCGATTCCGGCAGGCCCATCGCGATGATGGCACCGACCACGAGAGCCGCGATGCCGCTGAGAACGAGCCAGCCCCAGCCCTCGTGCGGCCGCACGCGGAATCCCATGATCACCTCGAACACGCCCTCGGCGATGAACAGCGCTGCAATCAGCACCGTCAGCGTGAGGAGGCCGGCGAGGGGGAAAAAGGCGAGGTAGCCGCCGACGACCACATAGAGAGCGCCGATAATGAGCTCCCACAGGAAGCCGCCCCACCCGGGAGCCTGGAAGGCATGTACGATCAGCATCACGCCGCCGATCAGGAACAGCCATCCAAGCACGAGCTTCGCCGCGATGCCCGAAAGCAGCGGGAAGGCGATGGCCGCAAGACCAGCGAGCAGGAGCACGATACCGAGAGCAAGGAACCAGCCCCACTTGTCGGAGATGAGCTGCTTGGTCTCTGCAACAGTTGATTCGAAATCGGAAAGTGTCATCGGCTGAGCCATGGAGGTCCTCCCTAGGCCTGATTATCCGTGATCGTTATAGCTCAACCCCCATGCAAGCTGTTGCGTTTCATCCTTCTATGGTGGCGTGACTGCCAATGGCCGTTCCAGTTTTGACCGAGCCGTCGTGATTTCCTTGCAGCCAGCCATTTGTTCAAACGAAATGGCTTCGAATGAACGCAAAATTTCGCGCACAGAATTAGCGCGCGGACGATGCAACTTGTTGAATTGTTGCGAGCGGGAATGATGTGCGTCAGTGGAAGGCAGCCATCGGCAACTGCACCGATGGCTGCTCTACCTTTAGCGACGCTGCGCCATAAGTGGCGTAATGCGCCTCACCGAGACGCGCCTGTTCGCGCGCTCGGGTTCGGACGTCGGCACCTTCAAGAACTCCTCGCCGTAGCCTTGCGTGACGAGGTTCTCAGGCGGCACGCCGAACGTCTCCGTTAGGATTACAGCAACTTCTTCCGCGCGCCTGTCGGACAGGGTGAGGTTGTCGAGATCCGAGCCCACTGCATCGGTATGACCTTCGATGAGGAACACCTCATTCGGACGCCGGTCGAGGATGCGATTGATGGTGCGCGCAATGCGCTCCAGCCGCCCGTACTGACCATAGGGAACCTGCCACGCGCCGAAGTCGAACGTCACCGTATCGAGATCGACGCGCCGCATGCGGTCACGCAGATACGCGTTGTAGCGGATCTCATCGAGCGAGTAGGCGCGATCCAGATCGTCGACGGGCCCGTCCATCAACGCATCGTAGAGATCATCGTCGGACGCGCGGTCGTAATCCAAGATGTAGCGATCGCGCGGCATACGCAGACGCGGCGGTCCCAGATCGAGGAAGATCGGCGCGCCGCGGAAGCGGCGGTTGTCGATCAGATCCCACTCGCGCCCATCGCGGCCACGACGATAGCGGCGCATCAGACGGCCCGAGTCGTCGAATTCCGAATAGACCTCGATCCCGCCTGGACGGATGGCGATGGTGAGACTGCCACCGTCGGGACGCCGCTCGCGCCGCACATCGCGCGAGGTACGCCGCATGCGGTCGCCCTCGTCGTGCCGGATCATTGGCGGCCGACCCTTCTGCTGCACGATGGTGCGGTTGCCCGGCTCTTCGATGATCGTGCGCCGGCCGCCATCTTCGACCCGCTCACGCCTGCCTCGCTTGATTTCATCGATGGAACCGCGTCCGCCCGGCCGCTTGTCGTCGCGCCGTGCATCCTGGCGTGGAGGCTCGTTCCCTGAGCGGGGAGGCGGACCAGCGTTGTCTCTGGGACCGGGGCCCTTGCCCGTAGGACTGCCGGGCAGCCCCTGTGGCGGTGGACCTTTCTGGCCTCCCTGCCCAGCCTGATCGCCACGGCCGGGACGCTGATCGCGGTCGCGGTCATTGGGACGGCCGTCGCGCGGCCCCTGAGGTCCGCCCGGCGCGCCAGGCCCGGCATTGTCGTTGCGCCGCTCACGCGGGCCTTCCTGACGTTGCTGGCCTTGCTGATTCTGCTTAGGCTGCCCCTGAGGTTGACCGGCGTTCGCAGGTGCCTTGTCGCGCGGCTGCTGTGCCGGTTTCATCCAAGTCGGCACCTTTTTGCGGTCATCGTCTCGCCGCTCGTCCTGGCGCCGGTCGTCTTTGCGGTTGTCCTGGGCCTGGTTGGGGTTCTGCCGGCTCGGCTGCTGCGCCTGTGGATTGTCCTGCGGCTTTTTCTGCTGCTGTTGCTGCGCTTGCGGGTTCTGCTGCGGCTTACGCTGCCCGCGCTCTTCGCCCCCGTCGCGCCGTTGCTGAGCGCCCTTCTGGCCGTCCTGCTGTGGTTTGCCGCCACCCTGGCGGCCGCCCTCGCGCCGACCCTTGTCGTCGCCCTGTTTTTTGTCTTGGGACTTTTCATCGTCGGGCGGCGTCGCTGGAAGCCGTATGGGCGCCTGTGCAACCTCATAGGCTCCTGGGATCGGCGATGCTGCCTGCGCTGCGGCACAAAGCAGCGCGGGCACAGCGAATGAGAGTGTTGGAACAATCAGAAGTCGGCGCATCGGTTAGACCTTGGCAAATGCAGATCACCGCACCGATAGCGTAAATAATGTTGAGGTTGTGGCCCGCATGCCGTTGAGCACAAACAGGTCGCCTTTTCGCCCCATTAGGTCCTAATAGGCTGTGTTTACACCCGGATTGAGGAGCATTGATGCTGCAGGAGTTCCGCTCGAGGCTTTATGTCGTCGCCACCGTGGGGGCCGATCTGGCGCGCCTTGCGGCGACCCTTGAGGCCGCGCAAGCAGCTACGTTGCTGGTGATGGCGGATGCATCGACCCCTCTGACGGCCACCTCCGCCCGTCCGCTCATTGAGCTGGCACAAAGTAAGGACATTGCGGCGCTGATCTACGGCGATGCGCAACTTGCGCGCACGCTGAGGGCCGATGGCGTGCACGTGGCTTGGGGCAAAGACGTTGTCGCTCAGTACGCCGAAGCGCGTGAGGTGCTCGGCAACCGCTACATCGTCGGTGTCGATGTCGGGCGCACGCGCCACGACGCCATGGACCTCGCCGAGGCCGGCGCTGACTATATCGGCTTCGGCATTCCCGCCCACGTCGAGGACCGCGCCGCCGCCGCCGCGCGCCGCCGCGAGCTCGTCGGCTGGTGGAGCGAGATATTCGAGGTGCCGTGCGTGGCCTTCGACGTCGAAAGCGCGGACGAGGCGATTGCGCTGGCAAGCGTAGGCGCCGACTTCATCGCCATGCGCGCCGATTTCGATCTCTCGTCGCCAGCGACCGAACAACTCGCGCACGACATCGCTGCGGCATCGCCCCAGCCTGAGGCGACGGCATGAAGCATCGCCACGTCTTAGCTGCCGCGCTCTGCGCTTTGGCGAGCCCCCTCGCCATAGGGCTGGCGCGCGCCGAGACCAGTTCGTGGGTGATGGAAACGACCGAGGCCCCCAAGCCCCGGCCCGGCCGCCCGGTAAAGCTTGCCCCAGCTGAGAAATTCTCCAAGACGCCGGTCCCCGGGAATAAGGACACCCAGCCGAAGGCCGGCTCGCTCTCCAAATCGCTGGTCGAGCCGTCGGGCGAGGAAGCCGCCTACATTGCTTTCGACCAGGGCCAATATCTGACAGCAGCCAAGCTCGCCACCGAAGCGGCGCAGCGCGGCGATCCGCAAGCGCACACGCTCCTTGGCCGCCTCTATTCGGAAGGTCTAGGTGTCCCCAAAGACATGCGCACGGCCATCAAGTGGTACGTCAAGGGCGACGAGCTGGGCGACGTGCAGTCCTCGTTCTCACTCGGCGTGTTGTGTGCAGAAGGCCGCGGCGTCAAGAAGGATCGCGCGAAGGCCGCCGAGTATTTCGAGAAAGCTGCACGCACCGGCCATCCGCTCGCCAATTACAATCTCGGACTGTTGTTCTTGAAGGGTGATGGCAAGCCGCAGAATTCCTATCGCGCCGCCATGCACATTCGCTACGCCGCCGAGAAGGGCATCGCTGTCGCCCAATATGATCTTGCCGGTCTCTATCAGAACGGGGAGGGCGTGCAGCCGAGCGCATTGGAAGCTTCACGCTGGCTCAGCAAGGCAGCCGAGCAAGGCATGGCCGAAGCGCAGTTCGATTACGCCGTCGTGCTGCTGCGCGGCCTCGGGCTTACGAAGGATGAGCCCAAGGCCATCCCGTATCTGTTCTCCGCTGCCCGCAAGGGCGTCGCCGCCGCCCAAAACCGGCTGGCTTACGTCTACGCCGAGGGCGTTGGCGTCAAAAAGAGCCAGCAGGAAGCGGCCAAGTGGCGCTTCATCGCCCAGGCTGGCGGCCTCAAGGACGAGACGCTCGACAAGTTCATCGACAAGCTTCCCAAAGCCGAGCGCAGCAAGGCCCAGCAGGCCGCGCTTGAATGGCGCGAACAGGCCGGACTGTTCTGATCGCGCCAGCACGGGCTTGCCAGCGTCGCGCGCAGGGGGTAGTCGGGCGCGCTAAGCCGCCTGATGCGACGGCGCCCCCGAAGGAACTCCCCCGCATGCCCGCTTCAGCGCTCATGAACGTCATGATTGGTGCCGCCCGAAAGGCCGGCCGCAGCCTCTCCCGCGACTTCGGCGAGGTCGAGCAGCTCCAGGTCTCGGTCAAGGGACCGGGCAACTTCGTCACCGCCGCCGACCTGCGGGCGGAAGAGATCCTCTATCGCGAGCTGTCCAAGGCGCGCCCCGGCTATAGCTTCCTCATGGAGGAGCGCGGCGAGATCATCGGCGACGACCAATCGCATCGCTGGGTCGTCGATCCGCTCGACGGCACCACGAACTTCCTGCACGGCGTCCCGATGTTCGCCATCTCCATCGGTCTGGAGCGCGAAGGCCAGCTCGTTGCGGGTCTCGTATACAACCCGATATCAGACGAGCTGTTCGCTGCCGAGAAGGGCAAAGGCGCCTTCCTCAATGACCGCCGCCGGCTCCGCGTTGCCGCCCGCAAGAGCCTGTCCGACGCGCTCGTCACCACGGGTATCCCTCACCTCGGCCGTTCCGGTCATCCCGTCTTCCAGCGCGAAATCAAAGAGGTGACCAAGTATGTCGCCGGCGTTCGCCGCACCGGTTCGGCCGCGCTCGATCTCGCCTGGATCGCCGCCGGCCGCTTCGACATCTACTGGGAGCGGGACATCAAACCCTGGGATCTGGCTGCCGGCGTCGTCCTGGTGCGAGAGGCGGGCGGCATGATCACAGACCTCTCGGGCGGCTCTGACATGCTCGACAAGGGCCAGGTGCTTGCCACCAATAGCCACCTCTACAAGGAGTTCTTCCCCCTGGTCGCCAGTACATCGGCCCGCGCCTGATCACGCCTCACGGCGAACGCTTCACCAAAAATGATTGTGGCCCCGCGGGCACGATGTTGCCCGGTTTGTGCTGTCATTGGCTTCGGGTAATGTCGCGGGGCTGATAACGCGGCGGGCGGAGCTCGGGATGGCCAGAAGAAGACAGAACGATCCAGCGGGACTGGGACACCAACCGCTGACGCCACCCGGCGTGTTCCTCATTCGTATGCTGATCTTCTTGACGCTGGTCGCATTCCTGGCAGCGATCCTGCACAAGCAGCTCATAACGTCCTTCTTGAACAACCCGGGCCTCAACGGACTGATCGTCGGCGTGCTGCTGCTCGGCATCCTCTACGCGTTCCGCCAGGTCATTCGCCTCTATCCGGAAATACGCTGGGTCAACGCTTTCCGTATTGCCGATCCGGGCCTTTCGATCGCGCATCAGCCCGTGCTGCTCGCGCCGATGGCGGCCATGCTGCGCGACCGCACCGGCGCGCTTTCGCTTTCGACCGCCTCGCTGCGATCGATCATGGATTCGATCAGCTCGCGCCTCGATGAAGCGCGCGACACCGGCCGCTATCTCGTCGGCCTGTTGGTGTTCCTCGGTCTGCTCGGCACCTTCTGGGGTCTGCTCGAGACCATCCAATCGGTCGGCGGCGCCATCGATTCCATCGACACCAACGCCACCGACAATGTCACCATGTTCTCCGATCTGAAGGCGGGCCTCGCCGCGCCTCTCAAGGGCATGGGCACCGCGTTCTCGTCATCGCTTCTTGGCCTCGCTGGCTCGCTCGTACTCGGCTTCCTCGAGTTGCAGGCGTCCCACGCGCACAACCGCTTCTACAACGAGCTCGAGGAATGGCTGTCCGGCATCACCGAGCTGACTCCCGGCTCCAGCGGCACGACTGACCAGGTCAATCGCCAGCTCTCCAGCGCCATCCTGCACATGCAGCGCGCTGTCGAAGATCTCTCGACGCGCCTCTCTGATCAGTCGATGGCCAGCGCCATCGCCGGCAAGGGCGGAGGCGATGAGCAATTGCGCGAGCTTGCGCGCGGCGTGAACCAGCTCGTCACCCAGATGCGCGCCGAGCAGAAAGTCGTGCGCGAGTGGGTCGATGAGCAGGCCGCACAGCACTCCGAGGTGGCGCAAGCTCTGAAGCAGCTCGCCGCCAACATGCAGCGCAGAGGATAGCGCATGGCGGGCGGACGCACGCGCAGGCGCAACGAATACGCCGACTTCTGGCCCGGCTACGTCGACGTGCTGTCGACGCTGCTGCTCGTCGTCACCTTCCTCATGTCGATCTTCATGCTGGCGCAGTACTTCGCCAGCCAGGAGGCCAGCGGCAAGGACACCGCGCTGAAGCGCCTGACGTTGCAGATTTCCGAGCTGACGAGCCTGCTCGCGCTGGAAAAGGGCAAGGCCAAGTCGGCCGCCGACGAGCTGGCCGCGTTGCAGGCTTCGCTGTCGTCGATGCGCGAGGAAAATTCCAAGCTCTCAGGCTTTGCGCTGTCGGGCGACGAAGCCGCAAAGGCTGCCGAGGCTCGCATCTCCGGCCTCACCACCGACCTTGAGAACCAAAAGAAGATTTCTGACGAAGCGCTGGCCAAGGTCGACATCCTCAACCAGCAACTGCTGTCGCTGCGCCGCCAGATCGCCGCGTTGAACGAAGCGCTCCAGGCCTCCGAGAAGAAGGACGCCGAGAGTCAGACCCGCATCAAGGATCTCGGTGCGCGCCTCAACGCCGCGCTGGCGCGCCAGGTTCAAGAGCTGCAGCGCTACCGCTCGGACTTCTTCGGCCGCCTGCGCGAGCTGCTCAAGAACCGCAAGGACATCCGCGTCGTTGGCGATCGCTTCGTCTTTGAATCGGAAGTTCTGTTCCCGTCCGGCTCGAACCAGTTGACGCCCGAGGGCCTAGCAACGATGGACCAGCTCGCTTCCGCCATCATCCAGCTAGAGAGGGAAATTCCCAAGGAGATCGACTGGGCGCTTCAGGTCGATGGTCACACCGACATCCGCCCCATCGCCAGCCCGACCTTCCCATCCAACTGGGAGCTGTCGACCGCGCGCGCCATCTCGGTCGTGCGTTACCTCATCACGCGGGGCGTGTCGCCCAACCGTCTCGTCGCCGCGGGTTACGGCGAGTTCCGGCCGCTCGAGACCGGGATCGACGAGGCGAGCCTGCAACGCAACCGCCGCATCGAGCTGAAGCTCACCAACCGCTGATAGCCTAGGTTCACTGCGCGCAAAAAATCCCGGGGCCGAGCCCCGGGATGCACTGTTTCTTGCCAAACGTTCCGCGGAAAAGATCAGCGCGGCGGAGGCGCGTCCTGGGGCACCTCGCCCGAAGGCGGCGGCATCGGCACCGGGCTCACGAACTCGCGCTCTTTTTTCAGGTCCGCCAGCGCTTGGTTCAACTTCTTCTGCGCGGCTGCGAGCTGCGACTTCAGCGATGCGATTTCCTTGGCTGATGCATCCTTTGCACCATGCACGGCATCCTTCGCCGCCTTGGCCTCCGCTTCGGCAGCATTACGCGCCTTTTCCAAGTCGGCCGAGCGCTGCTGCAGATCCGTCACCTGCTGCTGCAGTTCTCCAACCTGCTTCTGCAGGTCGGTGATCTGCGCCGAAGCAGACTCGGTATTGGCGCGCGATTGCTTCAGCGCATTTTCGACTTCGCCGAGCGAACGGTTCGCCTGCTCCACCTGACGCGTGAGGTCGGTGACATTGGCTTTCAAGCGGTCGCGCTGGCGCGCGAGATCGAGACGAACGCTCTCACCCTGGTGATAAAGCTGATTGGCCGATAGCGCCGTGTAGCCCGAATAAGCGGCAACGGCTCCCATCCCAGCGACCAGCGCCCAAACCCACAACGGCGGGGCCGTGCTGGCCCGCGGCTCAGGCGGCAGCATCGGCTCAAGGTCCGGTTGCATTTATGCTTTTCCCCTCGGTTATCGCCGGCGCGCCGTCGATACGGGCGCCGTTCTCCCCATTAGCGGTATCATCGCGCGGTAAGGAATGCTGCGAATTTAGGCTATTCAGCGGCCTCGGCCGCGAACTGCATCTCGGCAAGGCGGGCATAGAGACCGCCCCTTGCCACCAGTTCGGCGTGGGTGCCTTGCTCCACGATCTGACCCTTATCCATAACGAGGATGCGCCGGGCCTTCTGTACCGTGGCCAGGCGGTGGGCGATCACCAGCGTCGTGCGCCCGACCATCAGCCGTTCCAGCGCCCGCTGCACCCCGGCCTCGCTCTCGGCATCGAGGGCACTCGTGGCCTCATCCAGAAGAAGCACCGGGGCGTCTTTCAGGATGGCGCGGGCGATGGCGATACGCTGGCGCTGCCCGCCCGACAGCGATACGCCGCGCTCACCCAGCCGGGTCTCGTAACCCTGGGGCAGGGCGCTGATAAACTCATCGGCCTGGGCCGCAACAGCTGCGCGCCGCACCGAGTCCATGTCCGCGTCCGGCTTGCCGTAACGGATGTTGTCGGCAACGGTACCCGCAAACAGGGCGACGTCTTGCGGAACCAGCGCCATGCGTGCCCGCACAGCGTCCAACGCCGCCTCGCGCACATCGACACCGTCGACGTAAACCGCGCCCGACTGCGGATCGAAGAAGCGTAGGAGTAGATTGAAGATCGTACTCTTGCCAGCGCCCGAGGGCCCGACGAGCGCAATTGTCTCGCCCGGCGCGGCGCGGAACGTGACGTCCTGCAACGTCGGCAGGCTCGGTCGCCCAGGATAGAAGAAGCTCACCTTCTTGAACTCGATCTCGCCGCGCGCTGGCGTAGGCAGCGGCACGGGATTGGCCAGAGACTTGATCTCGGGCTGCACCGCCAGCAGCTCCGTCAGCCGCTCCGCAGCGCCCGCCGCTTGGCTGACCTCACCCCAGATCTCGGAAACCTGCGCAAATGAGGCTCCTGCAAAAACAGCGTACAGCACGAACTGGCTGAGCCGCCCGACGCTGAGACTTCCATCGACCACAGCGGCCGCGCCGAACCACAGCACGCTGGTAATGCTGGCAATGACCAGGAACATGGCGAGCGCCGTCAGCGCAGCGCGTGCCCGCATGCGCTCCTTGGCGGCGTCGAACGCTACCTCGACCCCATCCTTGTAATGCTTTGCCGCAACGCTCTCGTAGGCGAAGGCCTGCATGGTGCGCGAGGCGGCGAGGTTTTCAGCGGCATAAGCCGAAGCCTCTGCCAGCGTATCCTGCGCGCGCCGCGACAGGCGCCGCACCAGCCGCCCGAATGCGATCAGCGGCAGCACCGTCACCGGAATCGCGAGCAGCACCAGCAGCGACAGGTGCGCGCTGGTAACGAACATCATGATCAGCGCGCCGATCAGCATGATCGCGCTGCGCAGCGCCTGCGAAAGCGATGTACCGGCCATCGCTTTGATCTGCGTGGTGTCCGCCGTGAGGCGGCTCATCAGCTCGCCCGAATGCGTGCGCTCGAAAAACGAAGGCCCCAGATCGGCGACATGGCGGAACACGTCGCTGCGCAGATCGGCGACGACGCGCTCACCCAGCCAGTTGACGTAATAGAACCGTGCCGCGCTGGCGACCGACAGCACGAAGCCGATGACGATCAGCATCCCGAAATAGCGGTCGATGAAGATGCCGTCGTGCGAGCCAAAGCCTAGGTCGATCACCCGGCGCACGGCCATCGGTATGATCAGCATGGCAAGCGCCGAGACGACCAGCGCGACGCCGGCGAGCGCCACACGGACGGGATAGCGGGCCAGATACGGCCAGAGCGCCATCAGCGGCCGCAGCTCGGGCCGAGAGCGCTTTCCTTGGTCAGTTTCCCCGGTCGCGGGGTTTTCCCCGTCTGATTGGGATTTGCGTCGAGCCACGGCAATACTCTTGAGATCGGCATCCAGACTGCCGGCGAACATTGTTACTGGGGACCATGCCCGACGGGGTGCCCCCGCTCAAGTGGCATCGGGACGCGGTGCCCGTTGGAATACCGGCCTCAACACCCGTGCTTGTGCCCGCCGTCCATCTCGACTATAGAGGCCGCTCGAAACACCCAAATTGCCCGATTGAAGCGGCTATTCGCCAAAGGGCGAGTCATTGCGAGCGCAACGATGAAGAACGATCCCGATCTGCACCCCGACTACCACCAGATCAAGGTCAAGATGACCGACGGCACCGAGTTCGTCACCTATTCCACCTACGGCAAGGAAGGCGACGAGCTGCAGCTCGACATCGACCCGACCTCGCATCCGGCGTGGACTGGTGGCGATCAGCGCCTCATGGACCGTGGCGGCCGCCTCTCGCGCTTCAAGAAGAAGTTCGAAGGCCTGTTCTGATCCTCGACGCTCGTCGAGCGAACAAAAAAGCCCGGCACGTGCCGGGCTTTTTTCGTTGAGCATTCGTTAACAGCGATGGCGGCCCGCCGGAGCGGCAGGGCACGCCACTGCAACCTTGATCTCAGGCCCCGAAGGCGACACGGATCCGGTCGAGCTGCGAGCCGACCGGATTGGAGAATGCCGCCTCGCTGGAGGCGACGTTGTCGGCCTTGATGCTCATCGCGCGGTCGAGCTGCGCCACCCGGTCCTGCAGCGCGTAGCTTTCTTCGACCAGCCCACGCAACGTCTCCGGCAGCTCGCCGAACCCGGCCGTATGCGAAGAACGAGCCGGAGCGTTCAGGGCTGCGCCCTTGCGCTTGCGCTGTGCCTCGGCCTCGCTGATGTCGCCCTCTTTCAGGGCGCGGCGGACCAGCAGCCACGAAGCCATATCCAGCAGCCGCGTCGTCAGCCGCATGCTCTCGCTGGCGTAAAGAACGTTGACGGCGGCGGGGAGCCGCTTGGCCTCGGCGCGACCTGGACCTTCCAGATACGCGGCGGTGCGCTCGACGAGCGCCATGCCCTGCTTGAACACCATGTCGAACTGAGCGGAAGCCTGGAAGCGCTCGCCAAACGATACGGTGACACCATTTGCGGCCGAGACCGCTTCAGCACGCGATACGTTGCTCATGACTAGATTTGACACGCTCACTCACCTGCTGCTCACAATTAACACGCTCGCATCCTGCCAAGCCATAGTTAACAACATGACCAAAAGCGGGACGATCGAAGCACCGTTTCGATCAAGTTTGGGGATATGCAAAAAAAGAGCCGCTTTGCAGCGGCTCTGAAGTCAAACAGGGAGGCGTCAAACAGAGCGGCCCTGCCGCTCAGGATCCAGGTGACTGGATGATATGACGTTATCGGCCTAACCCTAACAAAGCTTTAAAGGCTAACGACCTCTGAAGAGCCCCTTCCTCACGTTTGCGCTATCGCCAATGAAGGCGCGCAATCACAAATGTTAATGCGCGTTGACCGGGCGATTGCCGTCTGGGAAGGCAGCGTGCGTGCATTCACTTTTTGAAGAGGGCGTTGGCCGCGGCCTCATGCCGGCGCTTTGCCTCGAGCTCCACTTTGATGCGCGCAATCTCTTCCTCGAACGCCGTAATGCGTGCTTCGAGTTCCGCAACGGACAGCGTGGCGAGGCTGTCGCCGATGCTTGCAATGCTCTTTGCCTTCTTCGGCGCGAGATCGTCCCAGTCCATGCGCGGCCTCCGTATCTTGGGCCGATGACTCTGCGCCAACCGTTTCGCCGCGGCAACCTGCGCGCACGCCCCGCTTGTCTCTTTCGGGCCGCTCGGGCATCAGGGCATCGAGGCCAGCCGAAAGGGTAAATGATGACCGCCGTTCCCGAGACCATGACCGCCATCGCAATCGTCGGCAAAGGTGGGCCCGAGGTGCTGCAGCCTCAGACGGTTCCCGTGCCGCAGCCGGGCCGCGGTCAGGTGCTGATCAAAGTGGAAGCCGCCGGCGTCAATCGTCCCGACGTGATGCAGCGGCTTGGTCTTTATCCCGCGCCCAAAGGTCATTCGGAAATTCCCGGACTTGAAGTCTCGGGCACCATCGCCGCGCTTGGCACCGATGCCGAACGCTTTGCCCTCGGCGACAAGGTGATGGCGCTCGTCAACGGTGGCGGCTACGCGGCATACTGCATTGCCGACGAGGGCTCGTGCCTGCCCGTGCCCGCTGGATTGTCGATGGTCGAGGCCGCGGCCGTGCCCGAAGGCTTCTTTACTGTCTGGCATAACGTGTTCGAACGCGGCGGCTTGAAGCCCGGCCAGTGGTTCCTCGTTCATGGCGGCACCAGCGGTATCGGCGTTGCTGCCATTCAATTGGCGGCAGCGCTGGGCGCCAACGTCGTCGCCACGGCCGGCTCGCCGGAAAAGTGCAAGACCTGCCTCGAGCTCGGCGCCAAGCGCGCCGTGGACTACAAGACCGAGGACTTCGTCGAGGCCGTGAAGGCCGAAACCGGCGGCCGCGGCGTCGACGTCATCCTTGATATGGTGGGCGGCGACTACGTCGAGCGCAACATCCGCTGCCTCGCCGACGATGGCCGCCTCGTCAATATTGCCTATCAACAGGGCTCGAAGGTCACCATCGACATGATGCGCATCATGCTGAAGCGGCTGACCGTCACCGGCTCGACGCTGCGCATCCGCCCGGCCGAGATCAAGGCCGCCATCGCGCGCGCGGTCGAACAGAGCGTGACCCCGCTACTCGCTGATAAAAAGATTAAGGTCGTGATCGACGCCACCTTCCCGCTTCGCGAGGCCGCCGCCGCTCATGCCCGCATCGACGCCGCCCACGTCGGCAAGATCGTCTTGACAGTTTAGGGTTTATTTTCCGCCGGGACTTATTGGCCGGGGAGGGATTTCGCTCCCTGCCATCAAATTGACAATGCGCGGTTTTCTGTTGTCCGGGCCCATGGGTGGGAACCGCAAAAGCCGTAATTCGAAGGGGAGCGCACGTGCACGTGCGAAGTGTTCATATGCGTCGGCTTTGGGGCTTCATCAGTGCCGCACTGGCAGCACTGTCTGTCCTGACGATCGCCCAAAGCGCTGACGCTAAGAGAAAGCCCGAGCCCCCGCCGTTCTCGCGGCCCGAGATGATCCTTTCTTGGATCAACGACTATCGGCTCAATCCCACGCCCGAGCGGCTCCCCGCCGCGTTCAAAGCCATGCGCGAGCAGGGGTCTTTCAAGGAGATCGAGCAGGCCGGCATCTACGTCGGCTTCATCGCTGGCGTCATCGGCTCCAACCCCGACAAGGCCGAAAAGCTCATCGCCGACATGTTCCCCATGCCCCCGTACGATCAGGTCGTGGTCATCAAGGCGATCGCCTATTCGGGGCTTGCCGATTGGAAGGAACTGATGGGCAAGTTCGTCGAGCGCATGCCCGCGCGCAAAGTCATCATCGAGCGCTACCTCTACGGCAAGCTGCAGGTGCTGCGCGACCTGCCGCTCGACAGCCCCATCGCAGTAGATGCCAACTGGGGCTATTACTTCGCCACTGGCTCCTCCGAGCCCATCCAGCGCCTCGTGCGGACGCTCGCCTGGTCGCGCGAAAAAAACAACGTCGAGAAGCTGACGATCGGCTCCATGGTCAAGTGGACGCTGGCCCAGAACGCCTCCAAGGATCACGACCTCCTGAGCTACCTCAAGACCTCGCTGCCGCATCAGCCCGAGAAGGTGGAAAAGCCGCTCGCCGAGGTCATAGAGGGCGCCGAGACGTTCGAGCTCGCCCAGATCCGCAAGGACGCGCTCGCCTCCATTGAGGAACTGAAGACCAAAGGCCCCGAAAGCGCGCGCAACTTTTCCTGGTGGGGCCAGGCCGGCCAGACTGCGTTCGCGCTGGGTTGCGTCGCTGCGGGTGTGATGGGCCAGGCCTACATGGGCGTGCCCTGCGTCGTCGGCGGCGCGCTGTCCAACGTCGCGCTGAAGTATCTCACGCCCGCTGAGTGAATGTCCGCACGGTAACGATTGCGTCAGCCTGCGTCGCAATGGCGGAGGCCTCGTCATCAACGTGTCATGGAATCCGCTGAAAACCTTGCACAATAGGCTATTGCGCAAGGTCGCTCATGGACGAGATCGCTTGGGGCTGTGCTGTATTCGTTGGCCTCGCCACGCTGCTGCACTTTGCTAGCGCGCTGCTCGCAACCTATCGCGCACGCCGATCCCACGAGGCACCGGCTCTCGCCGAAGCGCCTTCGCCCAGCCTTCCGCCCATCAGCGTGTTGCGGCCCGTGCGCGGCCTCGATCCTCTGGATGAGATGACGCTGCGCTCGAGCTTCACGCTCGACTACGCGCATTATGAGCTCATCCTCTGCTGCGAAGATGCTGACGACCCTGTCGTCCCCCTGATCCGCCGGTTAATGGCGGAGTATGATCACGTCGACGCCAAGCTGCTCATTGGCCGCGACGTTCTCTGTTCCAACCCTAAGCTGAACAACCTGATCAAAGGCTGGCGCGAGGCGCGTCATGCCTGGGTTGTCATGGCCGACAGCAACGTGCTGATGCCGGCAGATTATCTGCAACGTCTCCTGACTGGTTGGCGCGCCGACACCGGGCTCCTGTGCGCGCCGCCCATCGGCTGCATGCCGAAAGGCTTCTGGGCCGAGGTCGAGTGCGCGTTCCTCAACACTTATCAGGCGCGTTGGCAGTACGCCGCCGACACAGTCGGTCTCGGCTTCGCCCAGGGCAAGACGATGCTTTGGCGCCGCGCCGACCTCGAGCAGGCGGGCGGCATCCGCGCGCTCGGCGCCGAGATCGCCGAGGACGCTGCAGCGACAAAGGTGGTGCGGGGCACTGGCAAGCGAGTGCGCCTCGTCGATCGCGCCTTCGGTCAGCCGCTTGGCGCTCGCACCGCGGGACAGATCTGGTCGCGTCAGGTGCGCTGGGCCAAGCTTCGCCGCGTCACCTTCCCACTCTTCTTCGTGCCCGAGCTTCTCTCCGGCAGCGTCGCGCCGCTGATCGCGGCCGGATTTGCCGCCTACGCATTCGACCTCTCGATCGCCGGCGTTGTCGGTGGCCTGGGCCTCGCCTGGTACGTCTCGGAAGCGATGCTCGCGCGCGCCGCCGGCTGGCATATCGGCCTGCTGTCGCCGCTCGCCTGGATGGCACGCGACGCGATGCTGCCCGTTCTCTGGGTGCAGGCGTGGCTCGGCAACTCGTTCAGCTGGCGCGGCAACGACATGCACCTCGCCAACGCGGTTCCCAGCAACTGAGGCAATGATGGGCCGGCTTCGGCGCCGCCTCTCTCCGACACGCCCGGTTGAGAGCGCTGCCGAAGAGAGGCGGTCCCCCGTCTAGCCTGAACTCGCTTCCCCGCCAAAGGTCCCGCCCGCCGCACGCGAGCAGAGTTCCCTGGCCTTTGCGAGCGCGGCATCCCGGCTGGTGAACTCGCCGACGCTCGCTCCTCCCGGCGCGTGCGCCTTGAGGAAATTGTCGAGCATCGACTTCTCGAAGCCGTCGAGCACCGTCAGCAACGTGAGCTGCAGCGGCTCAGAATCGGCCGAGCGCACGAGCAGTATCTTCTTGCCGCCGTAGCTCGCAGTCGCCACGCGGCACCCTTCGATTTCCGCCTTCGTCGTTGATTGCGCGCGCGGCAGCGCCGATGCCATGGCACCTGCGTAAGCAAAGGCAACCACGCGCGTCGGCTCGGACTTTGCCTCGGCTTTCGCTTCGCTCGGCGTCTCGGCGACTGCCTCGCCGGCTTGCGGCATCGGAGCGCTGCTCTCGGCCGCGGGCGCAAGTTCCGCCACCGGCGCGGGTTCGCTGCCCGTCTGGATCATCTGCTCGGCGACGACAGGTCCGCTGTCGAGCGCGGCAACTTGCATTTCCGGTTTGCGCACTGGCATCGGCGCGGTGCGCACTTTCACCGCCTGCACCTGGGCCGTCTTCGGCGCCGTGGCGCCATCGTTCACAGCCGCCCCGGGTTCGGCGTTGCCGGCCGACCAGATCGTGCGCACTGGCGCTTCCGCGGCGGCCTGTGGGGCGGCCTGTGGTCCACCGAGGTTCGCCGCCTTGGCGAGCTTCTCTTTGTTGTTGCGCGCTTGGCGCACAGGCTTCTCGGGCACTGCGCGCGCTTCTTCTACGGGATCAGGCCCGGTGCAGAACGACTGGCGGTAGCTGCTGGCCACCCACTCGATCGATGCACCATAATGGCGATCAGCAGCCCAGCGGCGCGCCAGATCGCCGAACGTTGTCTGGCCGTTCTTGCTCGCCATCACCGCGATGATGTCGTCCTGCTTCAGGCGCGTGCGCGCCCCCACCGGATTGTTGATGCGCTGCCCCGAATAGACGACGAGATGCTGGATCTGCGCGAGCACACCTGTCGAGACATCCGGATAGCTGTCGCCGGGCACGCCGCCGCCCGTCGTCCCGAGCCCCGCAAAGTTGTTCTGGCGCGGATTGACGTCACCCCAGTCGCCGTTGCCACGGCGATAGGTCAGGAAGTTCGTCTCCAGCGCCATCTGAAAGAACGCGTAGTCCCACCGCACGCCCCATGCTTCGCCGTGCTTCTTGTAGAAGCTGGCGATGCTGGCAAAGCGCGGATCGAGATTGCTGTTGCGCGTCTTGAGGAAGGCCATCAGCCGTTGCGGGGTGACGCATCGCGGAACCGTGTTGCCCGCGTCAGTGCGAATTTTCGGCGGCGCAGCTTCCGCGTGCGCGGCAACGAGCATGGCAAGCACCGCGATGCTCGTGCGAGCAACGTGGCGGGCGCAGGACGCAAATCGCCCGTTCGCCGACAATGGGGTCACCATGGCGTACTCTACGGTCTCATCTCTGACGGCTGCTGGGGGCGCGTCGGTCTTCTCGTCGGCGGGCGCATCGTGCGGACGCGCCCGTCATTGCGTGCGCGATCAGCCCTCGGGGCAGAGCTCGAAGGCTTTCGTCAGCGCCTTCGTCTGGTTGGTGAACGAGCCGACCCTTTCGCCGCCCTTGGCATAGGCGGCGATGTACGCCTCGATCTCCCGCTTTTCGTTGGCTTCCGTCACGTCGAGTACGGTGTAATTCGTCTGCCCGTCCCCGTTCGCCTTGATGATGACGGCGCGCTGACCACCATAGCTGGCGGTGAACACCTTGCACTTGCTGCTCTTAGCGGAAGGCACCTTGAGCTGCGTCGCGGCGCTGGCGATCGATGCCGTCTGCACGTTGGCGCCTTTGCTGGCGCTGTCGCCGGACGCGGGCTTCGTCTTCGCGGCCTGCTTCGTGCTCGTCTTGGCGTCGGATTTCGCAGCCGACTTGCTCGGAGCCGCCGGTTTGCTGTCGGTCGCCGCGGTATCGTTGCTCTGATTGCCATTGAGCAGTTTCACCGGTGGCGCATCCTCTTCTGGAGCTTTCTCGGCTGCAGGCTTCGCGGAAGCGCCGACGCTTGCCAGCATACCGGCGCCCAGTCCGCTGAGTGCGCCGCCCTGCGTGCGCTCGGCTTCGATGTTGCGCTTGGCGATCTCGGCGCCCTTGGAAGCGGCAGGCGCCTCGTCCGCCGTCGCAACCTTCTGAGGTTCGGACTGCGGCGTATCGAGCTGCGCTTCCTGGCTCGCCGTTGGGTCTGGATCAGCCGTATTGCAGTGGCTGGAATAGAACCCGTCCTGGATCGCCTCGACGTCACGAACATAGTTGCGCGACGTCGGCGCCCACTGCCGAGCGACCAGCGTGTAAGTCATCGGGCCATCGATCGAGCGCTGCCAGTCGGTGAGCACGCCCCATTCCTGCACCTTGCGCGTCCGCTCGGCGACCGGATCATCGATGCGATCGCCCGCATACATGAGAAGATGCTGCAGATGCGCTTTGACACCGCTCGAGATGTCGGCAAAGCGCTCGCCATGCGCACCGCCACCGGATGCGCCAAGACCGGCAAAGTTATTCTGGTCAGGGCGCACATCGCCGGTGTAGCGCAACGCACCCGTCTCGAGGATCATCTGGAAGAAGGCAGTGTCCCAGCGGATGCCGAGCGCTTCGCCGTGCTTCTTGTAGAGCGCCGCAAGCTGCTCGTACCGGCCATTGAGCCGGGGATTGCGCTCCCTGAGATATTCTGTGAGCCGCCCTGGCGTCGCGCATGCTGGCACCTTGTTGGCGGCGGAGATTTTCACTTCCGGAAGATCGGCCGCAACGGCTGATGCGCTGATTGCGGCGGCTAGAGCGAAGCCCAGCGATGCTCCAAAAAAGCTCTTCATTATTATACCCGTCCCACGCGGCGCTTCTGATGCGTGCGCCCGACACGAAACCACCAAACGTTCTTAAAGGCTTAACGTTAACAGGTGGTTTACGAATCGTCGGCACCCCCGACGCTGACGAGCAAGCAGCACCAATAGGGCGCGAGTTAGAGCAACTGGGAGCGGAATTGTGGCGCCTCGGCAAAGTCAATAAGCGGTAAACGCATGATTTTTTGAGCCGTCACGCCAGATGCTGTCCGCCGTCGAGCGCGATCATCTGGCCCGTCATCGACGGCGTCGAGAGGATGAACCGGACCGCAGTCGCAATCTCGTGAAGCGAAGGACCGCGTCGCAGCGGCGTTCCGTGCTTCTCGGCGTCGAAGTCGTCCGGGGTCTGATGCACGCTCTGCAGCACCGGCCCCGGCCCGATTGCATTGACGCGCACGCGCGGCGCCATCGCCTGCGCCAACGTCTGCGTTGCCGTCCACAGGCCCGCCTTCGAGATCGTGTACGAGAAGAAGTCGGGCGTCGGGCGCCAGACGCGCTGGTCGATGATGTTGATGACGTTACCCTCGACGCCCTCCGGCAGGCTCGCGTACAGCGCCTGCGCGAGGAACACGGGCGCCTTCAGATTGATGTCGAGGTGCGTGTGCCACCCCTCCGGCGTCACCGAGCCGATGGTGTCGAGGAAGAACTCTGAAGCGTTGTTGACGAGGCAGGTGGGTTGCCCCAGGGCCTCGGTGCACCGCGGAATCAGTGACTGGACGTCCCCGATGTCGGCAAGGTTCGCGGCGAGAGCCATCGCCTCGCCCCCCGCAGCGCGAATCTCGGCCGCGAGGCCTTCGGCTTCCTCCCGCGACCGGCGGTAGTGGATGCCGACCCGCCACCCGTTATGGGCAAGGTCGAGCGCAATCGCACGGCCGATGCGCCGGGCGGCACCGGTGATGAGGGCTGTCTGAGCGGGGATGCTGGGCATTTCAGGGGCGAGGGGTCATAGGGATTGTGGAGCTTTCGAGAGCGATTTCCGAGGGTACGCCGAGGCGCCCGGACATGCCTGTTCGTTTTTTGGGCATCCGCCCGACGCTTGATCTGGATCAGCGACGACCGGTGCTCTGTCACAAAGCGTGTTTTGTCCAATTTCTAGCCAAAGAACAACGTTCGTTGCATATGGGTTACAGGGTTGCAGACGAGACGTTGGATAAGTGTGATTCGGCTTGTGACAAGCCCCGTTTACGCTTTTTCTACACTCCAGAAGCGTTCGAGAAGAGCCGCCTCCCAGCGGCACCGACGAGTTCGGCGCTTTAAGTGGTCAGTAGTGTACGGGGGTAAGTTTCCATCATGGCCGAGTCTCGTAGCGTAATTAAGTTGGTTGGCGTAGCAGGTGTCGCGCTTCTCGCGCTCACCAGCGGTGCCCTTGCCGGCGGTAGCCTCAAGGATGAGCCAGCACCGGAACGCGAGTTCACCTATTCCTTCTCCATCACGGGCACGTCCGACTACGTGTTCCGCGGTGTCACCCAGACCGATGGCGACCCGACAATTCAGGGTGCGATCAACGTCGGATACGGCATCTTCTATGCCGGCATCTGGGCCTCGGGCGTCGATTTCGGCGACGATGCAGACGTCGAAGCCGATTACTACGCCGGCATCAAGCCCACCTGGGGCAAGGCCACGTTCGACTTCGGCGTGATCTACTACGACTATCCGGGCTACGACGCTGTCAACAACGAGGCTCTCGAGTTGAAGGCCGGCGTTAGCGGCGAACTCATTGACAAGCTGTCTGGTGTCGCCACCATCTACTATTCGCCTGACTACAACGACAAAGAGTACGCGGTCTTCGAGGGCGGCCTTGCTTATGCGCTGCCTAAGGTCTGGATCTTTGATCCGACCGTCTCTGGTCAGGTCGGCTATGTCGACTGGCAGAGCGTTGGCACCGACTACACGTATTGGAACGCCGGCCTGAGCTTGGCTGTCGAGAAGCTGACTTTCGACCTCCGCTACTGGGATTCGGATCTCGGCCTGGCCTCGGGTGGCGTGTTTGCTGACGACGAACGGTTTGTGTTCACCGCTACCGTTACGCTGCCCTAATCTGGCAAGCCCCAGATCAAAACCCTGCCAAACGGGGCCGAGAAATCGGCCCCGTTTTTGCGTCATCTGCCCAAATTGTAGTCATCTAAAGCATTGTGATCGTTGGGGCCGTTGCTCTGCGGCCACGCTTTTTGGGGAGAACACGGGGATAAGCTGATTACATCTTGTGAACGCTGCTGATTTGCGTCGTTTCTCTCATCTACGCCGTGGATTCCCGTAACGCGCACCGCGGATGCAGATTTTGGCGGTTGGGCGCGTTCTTGCCCTCGAAAGCAAGAGGGAATTGGCTTCTCATGACGAACACTAGAAAGCTTGCTGCCCTGTGCGGGGCGGTGGGTCTTGCGCTCACAGCGATCTCCGGGACCGCCGCCGCCGACGGGTACGAGGTTGCGGCACCGGCAGCGCCTGCCGACGAGGGCCGCAAGTTCACCTACTCATTCAACCTGGGTGTCGTGTCGGACTACGTCTTCCGCGGCATCTCGCAGTCGGATAACGACCCGACCATCCAGGGCGGCATCGACCTCGGTTACGGCATTTTCTACGCCGGCTGGTGGGCTTCGGGTGTCAACTTCGACGCCGCCTCCAACGACGCCCGCGTCGAAATGGACTGGTATGCCGGCATTAAGCCGACCTGGCGCGACGCGACCTTCGATTTCGGTGTGATCTACTACACCTACCCGGGCGAAGGTTACCGCATCGGCGTCGACGGACCCGATATCAACTACGTCGAGCTGAAGGCCGGCGTCAGCGGCCAGCTGTTCAAGAACTTCGCGACCGGCCTGATCGTGTACTGGTCGCCTGAATACTACGGCGAAACCGGCAGCGTTTGGACCATCGAAGGCGCCGCTGGCTATACGTTCCACCAGATCGGGCCGTTCGTGCCCAGCATCACTGGTGTCGTCGGCTACGAAACGGGCGGCTCCGACTACTCGGCCTTCAACGGCTACAACAACTACTGGTACTGGAACGCCGGTCTCGCGCTTGCAGTCGACAAGCTGACCTTCGACTTCCGCTACTGGGGTACGAACGCTTCCAACTCGACGTCCGATACGCTCACCTGCATCAACGACTACTGCGGCGATCGTTTCGTGTTCAGCGCCAAGGTTGCGCTTCCCTAATCTACTCTCTCGATACACGACGAGACGGGGCCGGATCAGTTCCGGCCCCGTTTTTCGTTTGGGCGCGATAGATTTAGGCTGGGCGCGGGGATGCGCAATTAACACATTATTCAGAGGTTGTTGCGGGCTAGCCACACAGACACAGCAAGCGCGAGGGCCGGATCAAATGGAACTTGTGCGGGGCCTGCGCATCAGGCCTTCTTGATCAAAGCCGCAGTGCGGCACGGTGTATGGCGCGTCTATGCCACGAGGGGATGGACCACATGACCGTATCTCGCAAAATCTTTGCACTTTGCGGTGTGCTCGCAGCTGCAGCCGCCGCATCCACCGCCGCTCTCGCCGATGGCTACGAAGTCGCCGCTCCCGCGGCGCCGGTCGAGGAAGGGCGCAAATTCACCTACTCCTTCAACATCGGCGTGACCTCAGACTACGTGTTCCGTGGCATCTCGCAGTCCGACAACGACCCGGCCCTCCAGGGAGGCGCTGACGTCTCTTGGGGCATGCTCTATGCCGGCGTCTGGTCGTCGATGGTCGACTTCAACAACGCGCCCCCGGCCAACGCCGAGGTGGACTGGTACGGCGGCATTCGCCCCACGTGGCAGTCTCCGCTTGGCGCGATGAACCTCGACTTCGGCTTCATCTACTACTCATACCCGGGCGCCAATCCGGACAACTCTCTGCCAGTCGCCACCGCAGACCCGAACTACTGGGAATTGAAGGCTGCCTATAGCTGGTCGGTCCTGCACCCGAGCCTCGTCACCGGCACCGCCGTCTACTGGTCGCCGGAATACTTCGCCAAGACCGGCTCGGTTTGGACGATCGAGACCATGGCCGCCTGGACGCTGCCGAAGGTTTCCGTCTTCACGCCCACCGTCAACGGCGTGCTCGGCTGGCAGCGCGGTAGCATCAGCGATGGCTATTGGGTCAATGCCATCGCGACCGACAATGAATACTACTACTGGAACGTCGGCCTCGCGCTCGCCGTCGAGGGGATGACCTTCGACTTCCGCTACTGGGACACGAATATCGGCGGAGATGCCGCCAACATCTGCCCGGTCGACACGCTCTGCGATGGCCGTTTCGTCTTCTCGGCCAAGGTGGCGATCCCCTGATCGCCCGAAAGGCTCGACTGAAATTGGAGGCGGCGCATCGATTGCGCCGCCTTTTCCTTTTTATTCGCGCAGCGGCTCACGGAGCGAATCGATAGACACAGCCCTGTCATAAGGCTCCTATATCCGTACGCGTGCTTTTTCGAGTTTGGCCGCCAGCCGTTCCGTTGGATAGCCAGCGGTGGCGTCGGTAGCCAAGACGCAGGGCACGCCCTCAGCCCTCAAACGGCGTGCTCAGCGAGGCCAGGGGCCAGCTTTGCGGCGTTCGCCGGAGACCCGCTACCGGCTAGCGGCGCAAGCTGGCCTCACTCCGCCCACGCCGTCGCCGAGATTGGCCGTCACACCGGGCTTTTCCCCAATCTGGCCTTCACCTCGGCTTGCGCGATTGTGCTGATCGGCACCATAAAACCCTGTCATAACGATAGCGCCAGGGCCGGCGAGCGTGATCATCATCATCCTTTGCATGACGGCTTTGACCGTCGCCGGAGCCTACCTTCTCGCCCGCGCCGGTGGCGAAAGGCGCGTCTACTTTGCGCAGGCGCCAGACGGCCCATGCGCGTTCGGCTGCAGCATGGCCTGGCTTGCTGTGCGCAGTGACGACCCGCTCGAGGTTCTCGAGGCCCTGCAACTCGAAGACGCTTCCGCATGCAACTGGAATTCCGGCATCGGCGCCGTCTACGATGACTGGCTGGGCGCAACGCGCGTCTTCGTTTCACCAGCGGTCGAGGGCTGGGTGTTCGCCGTCGGCCTGTCGCTGCCACATCCGCTCGGCACCAGCTTCGCTGACAAGTGCACGCCGCTCCTCGTCGACCTCGGCGGCCGCTTCTCCGAGACTCAGTACTTCTTCAGCTATCCGCCCATCGACTATTACGCCTGGGCGCGGGTGAAGGATGGCCGCCTCGTGCGCGCGTTTGCCGTCAGCGACGAGGGCGTCGTCTGGAACAAGGGCCGCCCCAGCCGCGAGGAGCGCTCGCTCGGTCTCAAGCTGTTTGAGCTGCGCGGCGTGCGCGGCCGTAAAGGCGACGCTGGCGGGGAGATCATCCTCCACCCGACCGAAGATCACGTCCTGCGGCTGGCGAGCTCCTGGAGCATCGACCCCACGACCCTGCACGTCTCGCATGCACCGGCGGCACTGGGCTATATCGCAACCGCGCCCTACCGCTGGCGCACCGAGCGCACCCGCAAGGCCGCCTGAGCGTCACGAATAGGTCGCTCATCTCCACCACCGTCATCCCGGCTAAGGCCGGACCTTGTCACATCTCCACAAGCGCGCCGGAAGATGTGGTCCGCACCAGCCGCAGCTTCATGCAACACTTCGCCAAACGAGCACACCTCGACCGGCGCAGGTCCCGACCTTGTCGGGGTGACGTTGAGTGGGCTTTCCGGATCAGCGTAGACTTGCGTCGGCGATGATGGCGATGTCCTCGCGCGCCGAGTCCGCGTCGAGCCGCAAAGCAATCCCCTCGCGTGGGCACGGCTGCGCCGCCGTGTAATTCGCCCGGCGGTTCAGCACCAGGCTGGTGCAGTTCCGCGGATCGACGCGGTAGACGCTCGGCAAGCTACCGGTTTCGATATCTGCCCCTGCTTCGATCATTTCCTCGGACGCGGAAGCCTCTCTGCCGTTGAGCACCAGCTCAGACATGAACGTCCAGAAACCGACCGCGTGCCAGAATACGGCTCCGGTGACGAAACCGATCGTAGCCCAAAGGGCAGCGCCCCGTGCGGGACGGCGGACAGCCGCGGCAACTGCGCTTTCTGCGCCAGCACCGGTCGATGCCTTGGCCTGCGCCGCCTTCGTTGCCGCTGATCGCATCTCGTTCAGAACCTATCGCCCAGAATCTATCGAAAGAATCATTGCGATAAGTCTGTGGACGAGACGCCTGGGGAGCAAGGCAAGCGCCTCAACTACGGTGTTGCGCTCGGGCCGATTTCCACAGTCACCGGCCTACGCATCTCTGCGCCGCCCGAACCCTATTGGCGCATCGGTGATTCGATGACCTGTGGGCGCGGCAAGCCGCGGTCGCGCTGCGGCGGCATGGGTTTCTTGTCGGACATGATGCCGTCGTAGCGTGTGGAGCGCACCGGTGGCACGTGCAATTGATTGGAGCGGCACAGCTTGCGCTGATCTTCATTCTCTCCGCAGGCCCGTCCCTTGCCGTCGCGCGTCATGCAGATGCGCACATCGCGCAACCGGTTGCCCGCCCCTCCGCACGTGATCGCGATCATGTCCGGGCGCAGCCAGCGGTTTTCACGCAGGAATGCCGCTTCGACATCCCCCGGCGACATGAACTGCGTCTCGTATGGATTCTTGAACTTCTCGGGAATCCGCACGCTGCGAAACAACCGCCGCGACAGACTGTAGTAATTCGCCGGATCGAGGCCCGAGCACGTGCCATGCAGCTTGTACTCGTGAATGACCAAGCCGCGCGAAGGCATGATGTCGAGCATTCCGTTGATGACGTCGTTGGGCACGAACGGCTTGCGCCCAATGCGGCACGCCTCCGGATATCCCTTTTGGTGTTGCGGCCACAGGCCGTGCAGCACGAACCCGTAGCGCAGCCCATCGAGCCGCGCGCACTGATCATCGTCCCGCCCTTCCTCGGCGGTGACACAGTGCGTCGGGCTCCACGACATCACCATCGTGTAGTAGTCGAACTTGCCCGCAACGTTGTCTTCGCGCGGCTTCTGGTTGAACACCTCGCTCGGCCACGGGACATCGCGCAGCGACTGCGCGCAAGCGTGTACGGCCACCAGGCAGGCCAAGCCCGCAATGATGATTGCCCAGACGTTGCGTGCGCTCATGCGATCACCTCAAACGCCCAACTACGCCGCATTTCCGGCGCTCGCAAGGCGTTCGAGGATGCGCGCCCAGCTCCGCGCGCCCTTCTTGAAGCTCGACAGATTGTACTTCTCGTTCGGGCTGTGAATGCGGTCGTCGTCGAGGCCGAAGCCGACCATCAGGCTGTCACAGCCCAGCACCTCCTTGAACGAGGTAACGATCGGGATCGAGGCGCCCGAGCCCATCAGCACGGTCGGCTGGCCCCACTCGTCGGCGAGCGCGCTCGCCGCCGCCTGCATGGCGGGCGTGTCCGTGGAAAAGGCAATCGCCGTGCCCGTCTGCTTGTGCGAGAACTCCGCCGTGCAGTCTGCCGGCAGGCGCTCCCGAACGAAGTTTTCGATTCCCGTGAGGATCTTGTCGGCATCCTGACCGGCGACCAGCCGGCAGGTGATTTTCACCGAAGCCTTGGAAGGAATGACCGTCTTGGTGCCGACGCCCTGATAGCCACCCCCGATGCCGTTGAATTCCAGCGTCGGCCGCGACCAGAGCTGCTCCAGCGCCGATCGATCGCTTTCGCCGGCGGGCTGCTTCAGCCCGACTGCCCCGAGAAATTCCTCAGCGCGGAAGCCGAGCTTGCCCCACTGTTCCTTTTGCGCTGCCGCCGGTTCGCTGACGCCATCATAGAAACCCGGGATCATGACGCGGCCGTTGTCGGCGTGCATCGCGGCAACGATGTGCGCCAACGCGCGGATCGGGTTGAGCGCCGGGCCGCCGTAGATGCCCGAATGCAGGTCGCGCGACGGCCCCGTCAGCGTCACCTCGATCGCCGCCAGACCGCGCAGCATCGTGGTGATGGCCGGCGTGTCCTTGTCCCACTGACCGGTGTCACACACGAGCACGCAATCGGCCTTCAGTTCATCGCCGTATTCGGCAAGGAAAGCCGGCAGCGAGGCCGATCCGCATTCCTCCTCGCCCTCCAGCAGCACCGAAACTGAAATTGGCAGCTTGCCAGCGACGGCCTTCCACGCCCGCACAGCGGTGAAGAAGGTCATGAGCTGGCCCTTATTGTCCTCGGCCCCGCGCGCGACGATGACCTGCCCATTGGCGGGGTCCGCCCGCACGATCGGCTCGAACGGCGGGGATTCCCAAAGGTTGATCGGATCGGCCGGCTGCACGTCGTAATGACCATAGAAAAGAACATGCGGCACACCTGGCACGCGTTCGGCCGCGTCGTGCGCCAGCACCATGGGGTGCCCGGTAGTAGGCACCACTCGAGCGTCGAATCCAAGGTCGCGCAGCTCGTTGGCGCACCAGTCCGCCGCCTGCTGGCAGATCCCTTTGTAGGCCGGGTCCGTCGAAATGCTTTCTATGCGCAACAGTTCGAACAGCCTTGCCAGCGCCGCATCGCTCGTATCGTCCAGCGTCGTCAGGACTTGATTCAACTGCTCGCTCATAAGCTCGTCTCCCGGTTGGCGGCCGCCACAGTGGAGCAGCTCAGCTGCTGCGTCAAAGGCGGCCGGAACGCCGGGCCGCGACGGTAGGTTCTCCCTGCGTTGCGGCAGCGCACCTTTAAGGCAAGGCCAGAGGCTGATATGCCATCACACGACGACGGCCAATGCGCTGTAGCGCGAGCTACTCCGTCGCGGGGAGCGGACGATATGTCAGACAGGTCTTCGCAGTCCGAGCCCAAGCTCGTCTATGCCTTTGCGGCCGGCTACGTCGACGGCCGTGCCAACATGACGGAGCTGCTCGGCGGCAAGGGGGCCAACCTCGCCGAGATGGCGAGCCTCGGACTGCCGGTCCCCCCTGGCTTCACCATCACCACCAAAGTCTGCGACGAGTTCTACGCGCTCGGCCGCAAGCTCCCCGACGCGCTGAAGCCGCAGGTCGAAAAGGCGATCCGCCTCGTCGGCGACGCCGTCGGCGCCACCTTCGGCGATGTCGACCGTCCGCTGCTGGTGTCCGTGCGCTCGGGTGCCCGCGCGTCGATGCCGGGCATGATGGACACCATCCTCAACCTCGGCCTCAACGACGAGACCGTCGAGGGCATCGCCACGCGCTCCGGCGACCGCCGCTTCGCATACGACAGCTATCGCCGCTTCATCCAGATGTACGCCGACGTGGTCCTTGGCGTCGACCACGGCGTCTTCGAGGACATCCTCGAAAACTTCAAGAACCTCAACGCGCTCGGCTCCGACACGGAACTCACCGCCGAGGATTGGACGCGGATCATCGAGGAATACAAGCAGGCCGTTATCGACAACCTCGGCCGACCGTTTCCGCAGGACATCTCCGAGCAGCTTTTCGGTGCCATCGCCGCCGTCTTCGGTTCCTGGCAGAACGCGCGCGCCAATACCTATCGACGCCTGCACGACATCCCCGATAGCTGGGGTACTGCCGTCACGGTGCAGGCCATGGTGTTCGGCAACCTCGGTGAAAGCAGCGCTACCGGTGTCGCCTTCACGCGCAATCCATCGACCGGCGCCAAGGAAATCTACGGCGAATTCCTGATCAACGCGCAGGGCGAGGATGTCGTCGCCGGTATTCGCACGCCACAGCCGCTGAGTGCCAAGGCGCGCCAGGAAGCGCGCGTGGAAACACTCTCGCTCGAAGAGCAGATGCCCGAGCTCTACGCGCACCTGGTCGAGGTGTTCGCGCGCCTCGAAAAGCACTATCGCGACATGCAAGATGTCGAGTTCACCATCGAGAACGGCAAGCTCTGGATCCTGCAGACCCGCTCGGGCAAGCGCACCGCTGAGGCTTCATTGCGCATCGCCGTCGATCTTGCCGAAGAGGGCGTCATCTCCAAGCCCGAGGCGGTGATGCGCGTCAACGCGCCTGCTCTCGATCAGCTCTTGCATCCGACGCTCGATCCCGACGCCGCGCGTGACGTGCTCACCACCGGCTTGCCGGCATCTCCCGGCGCGGCCTCGGGCGAGATCGTCTTCACCGCCGACGATGCCGAGACCGCGCGCGCCCACGGCCATGAAGTGATTCTTGTCCGGCTGGAAACGAGCCCCGAGGACATTCACGGCATGCACGCCGCCGTCGGCATCCTCACCGCGCGCGGCGGCATGACCAGTCACGCCGCCGTCGTCGCGCGTGGCATGGGCCGCCCGTGCGTGTCGGGTGCCGGCGCGATGCGCATTGATGCGAAGGCCGGCACGCTCAAGGTCGGTGGCCGCGTCCTCAAGAAGGGCGACATCGTCACCATCGATGGCGGAACCGGGCAGGTCCTCGCCGGTCGCGCCAAGATGCGCGAGCCCAAGCTATCGGGTGCCTTCGCGACGTTGATGGAGTGGGCGGATGCCGAGCGCCGGCTTGGCGTGCGCGCGAACGCCGATACCCCGCGCGATGCACGCCAGGCGCGCGAGTTCGGCGCCGAAGGCATCGGCCTATGCCGCACCGAGCACATGTTCTTCGAGGCCGAGCGCATCCTTGCCGTGCGCCAGATGATCCTCGCGGACGATGCCGCAGGGCGCCGCGCCGCGCTCGCCAAAATCCTTCCCATGCAGCGCAGCGATTTCGAGCAGCTGTTCGAGATCATGGCCGGCTTGCCGGTCACCGTGCGCCTGCTCGATCCGCCGCTGCACGAGTTCCTGCCGACGAGCCCGGACGAGATCCCCGACATCGCTGCCGAGCTCGGCGTCGCACCCGAGCGCCTCAGCCAGCGCGTCTCGCAACTGTCCGAGTTCAATCCGATGCTCGGTTTCCGCGGCTGCCGCCTCGCCATCATCTACCCCGAAATTCCCGAGATGCAGGCGCGCGCCATTTTCGAGGCCGCGCTCGCCGTCCAGAAACGTACGGGCGCGCCCGTGAAGCTCGAGATCATGGTGCCGCTCGTCGCCTATCGCAGCGAGTTCGACATCCTGCGCGACGTCATCGCCCGCACTGCCGCCGCGGTCGAGAAGGACTGCGGGACCAAAGTCGACTATTTGCTCGGCACCATGATCGAGCTGCCGCGCGCCGCTCTGCGTGCGGGCGATGTGGCCGAAGGAGACGCTGGTGCTGCATTCTTCTCGTTCGGCACCAACGACCTGACGCAGACCACCCTAGGGCTAAGCCGCGATGATTCCGGCTCGATCCTGGAGGACTACGCGGCAAAGAAGATCTTTGCCATCGACCCGTTCGTCTCGATCGACATGGATGGCGTCGGCGAGCTTATCCGCATCGGCGTGGAGCGGGGCCGCGCCGCAAAGCCCGGCCTGAAGATCGGCATCTGCGGCGAGCACGGCGGCGACCCCAAATCGGTCGCCTTCTTCAACAGCATCGATCTCGATTACGTGTCCTGCTCGCCCTATCGCGTGCCCATCGCACGCCTTGCCGCGGCGCAGGCGGCCATCAATGCCCGCATGGGCGGCAAAGCTGAATTCGACCAGCGCTGACTAGAAGCCGTGGTTCTCGTCGGCGTCGAGGCGCGGCTGACGCGGGCGCGGCCCTTGATTCTTAGGTACCACCAGCAGCACGAGCACGAGCGGAGGGAGAATGAAGCACCACGCGATCCAGGCGGAATAGTCGCGGTTCTTCACGCCTGCGAGCACGCCGCCCGCAATGCCGGAGGCGAGGGCAATGCCGCCCCAAATGACGATGCCGCGAAGAAAATCCATGTGGTCCTCCCTTGAGGACAAAAGCCGTCCAGGTGGCTGTTTGCGCAGCAACTGTGGCAAAATCAAGCGCCGGCAGTGGCCTTCTACGACTGTGCGTTAAAGTCGAGGCCGATGTCGAGTACCGGAGCGGAGTGGGTGAGCGCTCCGACCGAGATGAGATCGACACCGGTTTCGGCAATCCCGCGCACGGTTTCGAGTGTCACACCGCCGGAAGCTTCTGTGATGACCCGCCCGGCGACCTCTGCAACTGCAGCTTTCAACAGGGCAGGGGACATATTGTCGAGCAGCAGGGCGTCGGGAGCATACTTCAGCGCCTCGTCCACTTCATCGAGGTTGGTCACCTCGATCTCGACCTTCACCATGTGTCCAGCATGCGCCCGCGCACGCTCCAGCGCCGCACCGATCCCGCCGGCAGCTATGATGTGATTGTCCTTGATCAGGACCGCGTCGAACAACCCGAAGCGGTGGTTAACGCCGCCGCCGCAACGCACCGCGAACTTCTCCACTGCGCGCAGTCCCGGCGTTGTCTTGCGCGTATCGATGATGCGCGCCTTTGTGCCGGCAACCGCGGCAACGTATTTCGCGGTCAGCGTGGCAATGCCGCTCATGTGTCCGAGGAAGTTCAGCGCGGTGCGCTCGCCCGTCAGCAGAACGCGCGCATCGCCTGATACGCGCGCGATAATGCCGCCGGCTTCCACCTTGCCGCCATCACCGACCACGACTTCGAACTCGGTGAAGGGATCGAGAGTCTTGAAAGCGGCTTTGGCCAGCTGCAGGCCCGAAACCACACCCGCCTTGCGTGCCGCAATGACGCCGGACGCGCGCGTCCCGTGCGGCACCGTCGATGCCGTGGTGACATCACCGCCAAGGCCGAGGTCCTCGGCCAGCGCCTCCGCCACCGCCTTGTCGACAACGGAAGAGGGCAGGTGCAGGCCCGCCATCGCGCCGCTCATCGCGCCGCTCCCGCCTGCCACTCCCACGCGCTCGGCAGGCCGGCATCGCGGCGCACGCCGATCTCGTCGACGTCGTCCAGGGTGAGGAACGTACGCTGCGCATAGGCATCGCTCGCCTCGGGGAAGTCGCTGCGCGCCTGCGCGCCGCGGCTTTCCTCGCGCAACAGCGCACCCGTCGCCACGAAGCGCGCGGCCAGCGCCATGTTGGCGAGCACACGATCACCGCCTGCCTGCCGTTCGATATCACGCAGCACGGCGATTGCCTTCTTGAGTCCGCGCGCATCGCGCACGACGCCGACATGCTCGCTCATCGCGCGCCGCAACCGCGCAACGAGCGGCCCACGCGTTGCCGAATGATCGGCACTGATGCTGCCGACCCGTTCGAGCGCGGTACGCGTCATATGCCGGCCGTTGCTTGCCATGTGGCGGATGTCGGCAGCGACCCTGTCGGCGAACACGACCGCTTCCAGCAGCGAATTGGATGCCAGTCGGTTCGCGCCATGCAAGCCCGTCGATGCAACTTCGCCTACGGCCCAAAGGCCCGCGACGCTCGAGCGCCCGCGTGAGCAGGTGGCGATGCCGCCCATGTGATAGTGCGCAGCAGGCGCCACCGGAATGAGCTGTTTCGCCGGATCGATGCCCGCCGCCTGGCACAAGCCGTAGACGGTTGGGAAGCGGGCAGAGAAGCTCTCGCCGATCGCCGCGCGGCAATCGAGAAATGCGCCGCGCCCCGCGGCGATCTCGCTGAACACCGAGCGCGCCACCACGTCGCGCGGCGCAAGCTCGGCGCGCGGATCGACGGGCGCCATGAAGCGCTCGCCAGCCGAATTGACCAGCGTTGCGCCTTCGCCGCGCAGAGCCTCGGTAGCCAGCGGCGCCGGATCGATGCCGATGTCGATCGCCGTCGGGTGAAACTGTACGAATTCCGGATCGGCAATCACCGCGCCCGCGCGCGCTGCCATGGCGATGGATTCGCCGCGCGCATACGGCGGGTTGGTCGTCACCGCATAGAGTGCGCCGATGCCGCCCGTCGCCAGAACCACCGCGCTGGCGGGAAAGTACTCGTAGATTTCCTTGTTGCCTTCGCCGGCGCGCACGAGACGCACACCTTCGACGCGCCCATCGACGATGATGAGGTCGTCAGCCTCATAGCCCTCCAGAACGCGAATTGACGGCGTTGTGCGCACCCTGGCGACGAGAGCGTCTAGGATTTCGCCGCCCGTGCGGTCGCCGGACGCGTGCACGACCCGCCGCCGCGAGTGCGCGGCCTCCTGGCTCAGCGCAAAATCGCCGTTGGCATCGCGATCGAACGGCACACCGTAGCGCACCAGGTCGGCAATGCGCGCCGGACCTTCGCTGGCAACGAAGCGCGCCACATCCGGATCGACCGTGCCGGCGCCCGCCGCCAACGTATCGTCGGCATGCAGCTCGGCGGCGTCGTTGCGCCCGACAGCAGCGGCGACGCCTCCCTGCGCCCAGCCTGTCGATGCGCCTTGGCCCAGCGGAGCCGCCGCAACCACAGTCACCGGCATCGGCGCCAGCTGCAGCGCCGTGAACAGCCCGGCAAGGCCCGCGCCGACGATGATCACATCACCGGCCGCGCCCAGAGGCTCATCGCCCGCGGGTCGGAACCTGCGCGCGTCGAATCTGGATTTCGATGCAATAGGCATTCGATATCATCCAAGGGATGCCGGGCGGCGCATGCCGCCGGCGTTGCCTCAGTTGGTGAGGTTGATCATGCGCTCTACGGCGCGACGCGCCTTGACGGCGACGGCTGGATCAACCGTGACTTCGTGCTTCATGTCGCGCAGAGCCTCGTAGATGTTCTGCAGGCTGATGCGCTTCATGTGCGGGCACAGATTGCACGGCCGGATGAACTCCACGTCCGGAGCCTCGACCGCAACATTCGACGCCATCGAGCATTCCGTGATGAGCGCCACTTTGCGCGGCCGGTTGCTGGTGACGTAGTTGATCATCGCGGCCGTCGAGCCGGTGAAGTCCGAGGCAGCGATCACGTCCGGCGGGCACTCCGGATGCGCAATCACCTTCATGCCGGGATCGGCGGCACGCATGGCCTCGATGTCCTCGACCGTGAAGCGCTCGTGCACCTCGCAGTGGCCCTTCCAGGCGATGATCTCGACCTTCGTCTTCGTCTGCACGTAGCGGGCGAGATATTCGTCCGGGATCAGCAGCACGCGCGGCGCGCCGAGGCTCTCGACAACCTTCACCGCGTTCGACGAGGTGCAGGTGATATCGCACTCGGCCTTCACCGCCGCCGACGTATTGACGTAGGTGACGATCGGCACGCCCGGATAGGCCTCGCGCAGCATGCGCACGTCCTCGGCCGTGATTGACTCGGCGAGCGAGCAGCCGGCCTTCATGTCCGGAATGAGGATCTTCTTGTCGGGGCTCAGCAGCTTCGACGTCTCGGCCATGAAGTGCACGCCGGCCTGCACGATGACGTCAGCCTTGGTGCGCGCTGCTTCACGCGCGAGCTGCAGACTGTCGCCGCGGAAATCTCCAACGCAGTTGAAGATCTCCGGCGTCATGTAGTTGTGCGCCAGGATGACGGCGTTGCGCTCTTTCTTCAGCTCGTTGATCGCCTTGATCAGCGGCGCGTAGGCCGGCCACTCCATCGGCGTGATCACGTGCTGAACCCGCGCATAGAGCGGTGCCATCTCGGCGGCGAGCTCCGGCGTGAACTCCGGCAGCGGCCGCACCTCGGGGGCCGGCGCAGGGCGCGGGCGGCGGGCAACGGCAGGTCGGACGTCGAGCGTATCCATCATGTCTCCCCAAGTCTCCCCAAGATAGCTATGCTCACTTTGAGCATAAACGGGCCATCTAAAGAGCCGGCACGGGATTGGCCGGATGTTAGATCATATAATGCTCTTTTTGAGCACTCCAAGGGTGATGAAAGATTACTTCATCAAGCCGTCTGTGACCACATAAGAGTTAGTACCGGCGCGCGATTCAGCTCCGCATCGCGCGCAACCGTCATACGGCCTTTAGGGCAACGTCTCAGAGCTTGCCGGGTTTCACGCGCACGCCGGGAGCCGGACGCTCCATCAGCACTTCGCGGCGGAAACGATAGAGCTTTGCTGGCCGCCCACCCGTGCGCATCTTCACGTCGCCGGTCGGTTCCACCAGCCCCGCACCTTCGACCAGCCGGCGGAAGTTCTGCTTGTGCAGATGCGGGCCGAGAATGGCTTCGACGGTGCGCTGCAGCTCGAACAGCGTGAAGTCGTCCGGCATCAACTCGAAGATCACCGGGCGATATTTGATCTTCGCGCGCACGCGCCCGATAGCCGTCGCCAGAATGCGGCGGTGATCGTACTGCATCGGCACGCCGAGCCGGGGCCGCTGGCTCCACTGATGCGCGGCATCGCGCCCGTCCCGCGCCGCCTCTTCGACGAGGCCGGCTTCATAGAGAAGCTCGTAGCGCTCCAGCACTTTTTCCTCGTCCCATGCCGCGCCATCGAGACCGAAGCAGATGCGCACACGCTCCTGGCGGCTGACAGGCTGCGGAGCGCTCGTGCGCTCGTTGGCCCACTCGCGCAGCCTCGGCTCCATCGTGGCTTCGAGGATTTCCGGTCGGCCGCGCCGCCAGTCCTCCCAGGGGAAGTAGTGATACCAACTGCGCCAAACGCCGTGCAGCATCTCCATCGACGGCTTCACCTGCGTAAGCGCCAGGTATCCGATCGACACGACATGCGGGCTGAGATCACCCGGTTGCGCATGGCGTCCGCGGTCGCCGAATGTGTAGAGCTGCTCGGCGTATCCCAGTTCCAACCCGGCCTGCCGATGTACCCAAGCGCGCAGGCCACTTTCCAGTGTCCTATGCTGCAACGGGGAGAACGGTCCGAACGGAAGTCCGTCGGTGGCCCCCGCGGAATCGGCTTCATGCCGGATCACTAGGACCACGGGCTCGTTATCGGTGACGGCAACGATCGCCGCATTGAGGCCGATCTCGACCGGCGCTGTGCCGGCTTCGATGCCGTGTTCAGGTGCGCTGCTCACTCGGGCTGTCGATTCCCTGAGCTGTCCGTAGGCCATGGCTTCCTCCAATCAGCTGGAGACCCCCGCCGGAAGCTTGACGCGGAACATGGCGCTTTTCCGACGTCTTCGCACTCCGCCGTGCAATCGTCGGGGCAACGCGCAATACTCAGAAAGGTTCAATCAAAACTCTAAATCGAGCGAGAAATTTTTCTTGAGCCTCGTTCGCGGGCAGCGGAGTGAGGGCCGATAGCGACACTGCAGTGGCATCGGGCAGCAGCCCGCCTGGCTCGCCGAAGTAGATGATAGCTTCGCTTTCCTCGAACCCGGCAAGCCGCGTCGCCTCGAAAAAGGCGGCAACTCGGTCACAAAGTTTGATCTCGTATTGAACGTCGCTCGGCAGCTCCTGAGGAATGCCGAAGCGCGCATGGATTGCTGCAAGTAGTCGCAGCTCGAAGGCTTTGTAGTCGAGGCCGATGGCGGTCTTGAACGGACTGATGAGGTCGCCGACGACATACTCCGGCGCATCGTGTAGCAGCGTCGCCAGCATCCAGCGCCTGTCCCACTCCAAATTGCGCGCTGCCGCGATCTCTTCGACGAGCAGAGAATGCTGCGCCACCGAGAACGCGTGCGCGCCGATCGTCTGCCCATTCCACCGCGCGACACGTGCCAGTCCATGCGCGATGTCTTCCACTTCGACATCGGACGGCGAAGGATTGAGCAGATCGAGGCGGCGCCCGGACAGCATGCGCTGCCACGCGCGCTTCGGCTTTTGCATATCGTTCACTGAGGTCACGGGTATCAGGCTTTGTGCTGTAGCTTCGAGCACGCATCATAGCGGAAGCAGCCGACGAGGTGATCGTTGACCATCCCCGCCGACTGCATGAAGGCGTAAACAGTTGTCGGCCCCACGAAGCGGAAGCCCTCCGCCTTCAGCGCCTTTGAAATGCGTTTGGACACATCGTCCTGTGCGGGGATCTCCGCGATCGTCTTGGCGCTGCGCTGCAGCGGCCCGCCCTCGCCGAGGTGATCCCACAACAGCTTCTTCAAGGTCGTGCGCTCGCGCAGCTTCAGGTACGCGCGCGCATTGTCGATTGTGGCTTCGATCTTCGCCCGGTTGCGCACGATCCCCTCGTCCGCCATCAACCGCGCAATGTCCTTGGCCTTGTACTGCGCAATGCGCTCGGCATCGAACTTGTCGAACGCGCGCCGGAAGTTCTCGCGCTTGCGCAAGATGGTGATCCACGAAAGGCCGGCCTGGAAACCTTCCAGCACCAGCTTTTCAAATATCGCGCGATCGGTCTTCAGCGGCACGCCCCATTCGGTGTCGTGGTACCGCTGATACTGGGCGTCGTTGCCGGCCCACGGGCACCGCACCACGGAACCACCCGGCGACGTTGTCATGCGGGCGATCCCGCCGGCTTTGCTTCGAGCGAGAAGGTTGCCCACGCGGGAAGCTCGACGCTCACCTCAACATCGCCCGCGCGCAGGCTCTCGCCTTTCGCCTTGAATTCTGCAACCCGGTCGATGCGGATGTCCGCAAGCCCGCGATTGCCGGCCGTCGACCCGAGTTTCCCGATCTCGACGCTGCCCGCAGTGATCGGCACCCCCGGATCGGGCAGCGCACGCGCCGCCACCACCGGAACGACCCTGCGTCGCGCCAACCCGCGATGCTGCATCCGCGCGACCACTTCCTGGCCGACAAAGCAGCCCTTCTTGAACGACACGCCGCCGAGCTGGTCGAACAGCGCTTCGTGCGGGAAGGCATCCCCGAACCCATAGTCACGCCCGCCTTCCGGCACCCCCAGCCCGATGCGGTGCGCGTGGTATTCGTCTTGCGTGGCGCTGTCGCATGTCTCCCCGCCGAGCGCCCAGTCCGAACGCAACGTCGTCATCTCGCGATAGCCCATGCCGGGCAGGCGCGGGTCGGCGAACAGCAGCGGCGGCTTGCCGTTGCCGTGCGGCGCATATTCGCCGCCCCAGATCGCCGCAACCGTGTAGTCGGCGGAAGCATCCAGGATTTCGACCTTGGAGCGCAGCTTATACATCTTAAGCCGCTCCACGAGCTCGCCCGCCTTGCTGCGCGCGACTTCGAGGCAGAAGCCCTCGGGCATGGTGACTACAAAAAAGTCGAACAGGATCTTACCTTGTGGCGTCAGCAGACCGGCGTAGAGGGCCGGCTGCTTGTCGATCAGCGCCATATCGTTGGTGACGAGACCCTGCAGAAACGTGCGGGCATCCTCGCCCGCAATGGTGACGGCGCCCCGGTCGGGCAGCAAAGCGATCTTCGTATCGGCCATAGTTTCCCCGCTCCGGTTGCGTCCGGCTAATGATTTACGTATGCGGGGCACAGTCCAGAGGCAAGGCGCCATAGTGAACGCCAGGGAGATTATATGGCATCGACGTTCGACCTCCTGCTGAAGGGAGGGACAGTCGTCAATCATGACGGCATCGGCGTGCGGGACGTTGCCATTCGCGGCGGACGCATTGCTGCAATCGGCCAGATTGATCAAAGCCTTGCCGGCGAGGTGATCGACGCCAAGGGCCTCCACGTGCTGCCCGGTGTCATCGATACGCAAGTACATTTCCGCGAGCCGGGCCTGGAGCACAAGGAAGACCTCGAAACCGGATCGCGCGGCGCTGTCCTGGGCGGCGTCACCGCCGTGTTCGAGATGCCCAACACCAAGCCGCTGACGACCACGGCGGAACGCCTTGCCGACAAGGTGGCGCGCGCACGCAATCGCATGTTCTGCGACTTCGCCTTCTATGTCGGCGGCACACGCGAGAACATCGACCAGATTCCGCAGCTTGAACGGCTGGAAGGCTCGGCCGGCATCAAAGTGTTCATGGGCTCCTCGACCGGCGACTTGCTGGTCGATGACGAAGCCTCGCTCGACCGCATCATCGGCGCCCTTCGCCGCCGCGCCGCGTTCCATTCCGAGGACGAGGCGCGCCTCATCGCACGCATGGACGTGCGCCGCCCCGGCGATCCGTCCTCGCATCCCGAATGGCGCGACGAGGAAGCCGCTATCATCTCGACGCGCCGCCTCGTCCGCCTTGCGGAAAAGCATAAGCGCCGCGTCCACGTGCTGCACGTTTCGACCGCCGCCGAGATGGCCTTCCTCGCCGAGCACAAGGATTGGGCCAGCGTCGAGGTGACGCCCCACCACCTGACGCTCGTTGCACCCGAATGCTACGAGACGCTCGGCACCTATGCGCAGATGAACCCGCCCGTGCGCGATGAGCACCACCGCCGCGCGATCTGGGAGGGCTTGGCCGCCGGCGTCGTCGACGTTCTCGGCTCCGATCACGCCCCGCACACGCGCGAGGAAAAAGACCACGCCTATCCCGCATCGCACTCCGGTATGACCGGCGTGCAGACGCTCGTTCCCATCATGCTCGATCACGTCAACGCTGGCCGCTTGTCGCTAGAGCGCTTCGTCGACCTGACGAGCCATGGCCCGCAGCGCCTGTTCGGCATCCGCGGCAAGGGCCGCATCGCCGTCGGTTACGACGCCGACCTCACCGTCGTCGATCTTGGCCGCGAGGAAGTCATCGTCGACGAGCAGGTCGCAAGCCGCGCCGGGTGGACGCCGTATCACGGCAAGCGCGTCAAAGGCTGGCCCATCGGCACATTCGTGCGCGGCCGCCGCGTCATGTGGGACGGCGAGATCATCGGCCCCGCGCACGGCGCCCCCGTCGGCTTCCTCGAAGGCCTCTAGCTACAGCGCGTCGGGGAGGGCAGCGCACACCTCGGCGATGTCCACGATATTCACTTTTGACCCAAAGCGCACCTGAGCAACTGCAACGTTGCTGTTCCGGCGATGTCGGAACTGCCGAGTTTGCGGAAGTCGTGGCGCTGGCTGAAGACCGCTCTCCGGTCTGCCCTGACGTGTCTGCTCTCCCCCTCAAAGGCTCCGAGGGGTGCTCGCCAAAGTGAGACCAACGGCAACTGCTAGATTCCAGCGACTTCCTGTTCGTGTGAGAAGCAATTGTCACCGCCGGATTAGAACCGGCGGTGGCATCTATCTAGTATGGTCGAGAGGTCGATGATCTGACGTAATAGGCGTCCTCTAGCCCCCAATCCACTCTCGCCCACAGGTGCGTGAGGACTTTGGCGCTCTCGCCCCCGCTCACGTCCAAGGACGAGCTATCCTCGAAGGTAAGGTGAGCCGTCGCACCGTTGGAAATATCAAGCGTGATCTTCTCATCCGACCCGGCGAAGGAGACGACAAAGACGTCATTTTCAACCGCAACGCTCACTGCGTCCCGGCTGTAGCCGCTGATGTTGAGGGTGAAGCTGTCGTGAGAAAGGATGGCATCCTGGCCGTCACCCTTGGCAAATGACACCGTTGAGCCGGCGCCGATGAGCCGGATGACATCGTTGCCTGTCCCGCCGCGCACGTTGGAGTTGTCTGTCGTCTGAATGTAATCGTCGCCCTCACCGCCATCGATGTCGTTGTAGCCATAATACGGACTATCGTACTTCACGGAATCCGCCGTTATGAGAATATCGTTTCCAGCGCCGCCATTTATTGTCGCGTGGCCGCTGCTAACGACGAGGTCGTCACCTTCGCCCCCATCGACGGTCGCATGGTCATTGACGCGAATCTCGTCGTTGCCGGTTCCACCGGCGACCTGCGCGTAGCTATAGGCACGGACATAATCGTCGCCGTCACCCAGATCGACCTTGGCGTAGTGATTGGCGTCGACCCAATCGTCGCCTTCACCTGCGATGATGTCTGCGTAGTCGAAGGCTCCGATGAAGTCCTCTCCAGCCCCGCCATCGACTTTGCCATAATCGAGAACACCAATGCTGTCGCTGCCCCCCGATCCGTAGACGGTCGCGTAGTGTTGAGCACCGATTGAATCATTTCCTTCACCGCCGATGATGGTCGCGTTGTCACTGGCGGAGATGGAAGAATGCGTATAGCTCTGGCCCGATAGATCCACGGAGCCACCTTCTCCAACGATCGCCACGATCCTCGCGATCGCCTCCTTCGTGAGGTCGCTGATTGGCTCGACCTGGCCCGGCACGCCGGGACCAAACCACGGTCCGTGGTTTGGTGGCCTCACCCAATTGGCCTTGTCCTCCGCCCAGTAGGACTTCTGGGTCTCTTGCAATCCTTGCAATCCCTTAAGAATCTGCAATGCAGCACTGTTGGCGCTGACAATCATAAAAGGCGCTCCCCACCTCCTGACGAGAGACTGATCTAGTTCTCAACCAAGGATTGAACACCACTCTCGCTAATGCCGGCTTAATGGCCCACTAACGTGCGCCCTACGAGGCCTTGGAAAAGGTCGTGTCCGCTCGTTTGCTGCGCGACGCGAGGGAGGTGCTTATCTATCAGCACATGCTGGCAATCTGCGCGCGTGCCGCTCCTGCTTAACATTCGAAGATCGAAAGCACCGTCCGCTACCTATGCCTAGGTATCGAAGTCGACGACGCAGTCGAGATCGCCCGAGAAGATCGACATCTGACAACCGCTCGACCTCCACGAGCGGACTTGGTCCGCGATCGTCCAGGGGGCGCCGGCCACTTGCAGTGAATGGCAGCTCATGGGACTGATCATCTTTGTGGGGCGCACTGGCGAGTTGGCCGTTCCCGGCAGCTCCTGGGCTATAGCGGACGCTTGCGGCGCGCGTCGAGCGCAACGCTTGTCTATGTCCGCCCTCACTCGCCCTTCTTGAAGGAATGCCAGACGCCGTCCGCGCCGATGGTGAGCCGCCACCACGTCCACTTCTTCTTCTCGCGCATCTGCTTGGCCTCGGCCGGTCCGACCAGCCGCAACAGCTCCACTTCTTGTGCCGGCGTCAGTTGATCGAGCGCAGCCTCGGCGAGATACGGCCAGACGTAGACGATATTGTTTTCCAGATCGCGCCCGAGCGGCAGTTCCGCAGGATGCAGCGACAGGAGCTCAGCGAGAGCCGCAAGCACCTCGCGTCCATGGCCGTCACCCGAGCTGCGCTTCCAGAAGGCGATAGGGTCTTCGCCCGCAGGCGCCGCCGTCTCCGGCTTGATCTCGTTCCAGTCCAGCGCTTCGCGCAAATCCTCGATGTTTCCAGTCCGCGTCGCAAACAACAGCGCCTGACGCATCTCCTCTGCCGAGGGGGGCAGCTTGCCCGGGTCGTCGATTGACTTGCGCTGCTTCTTCGCCGTGGTTGAAGTGCCCGTGACCTTCTCCTCTGCCACCGGCTTTGGCGCAGCCGCTAGGTTGGCCGCATGGACAAGCCCGACCCCGGCCAGTACCAATGTGCCCAGTACCAATGTGCAAAGGCTTGCGCGACTTAGCGGAAGCATCTTCATGCTCCGGTGCCCGACAGCGCTGGGAACGAGAACAAACGGCACGCATGGCGGACCGGCGAAGGAAGGTGCATGGATTTTCTGCCTAATCCGCTCATCATACCCGTAGGCATCATCATCGGAATCCTTGTCGCCGCCCCTGTCGGCCCCGTCAACGTTCTCTGCATCCAGCGGGCAATCGAACGTGGCTTTTGGGGAGGTATTGCGGCGGGGCTGGGCGCCATGCTGGGTGACGGGCTGATCGCGTTATGCGCGGCCCTGGGCGTCGGCGCGATTTCTGGCGCCGTGCAGGTTCACCGCATGACCATTCAGGCGCTTGGCGGGCTTGTTCTCGTGGCCTTCGGCGCCAAGCTCTATTTTTCTTCGCCGCGGTTCGTCCCCGTGACGCCGAACCGTGAGCATGCCGAAACGCTGCGAGACTTCGTCTGGGACATCCCCCAGACGTTCCTGCTCACCATCACCAATCCGGGAGCTGTATTGGGGCTGTTCGCCATCTTCGGCGGTGTCTCCAGCTTCGTGGAGGTGAACAGCTACATCGATGCGCTCACCATCGTCGCCGCCGTCATGGGCGGCAGCCTCGCCTGGTGGGTGTCGCTCTCGCACCTCATCGCACGCTTCCGCCACAGGCTCTCGGTCGAGCGCCTGCAGCTCATCAACCGCGTCGCCGGCCTGCTGCTCATTGGCTTCGGCGCGCTGCTGATCGGCGAGGTCGTCGTCAAGCGCATCGGCCTGCTGTGAAGCGGCCCGAGGTGTGCGCTTCGGCTATTGCCGCGTGCGGTGCAGAGTGAACTCGCCGACGCGGATGCGTTTTTCCAGCCCCTCCGCCAGCTTCACCACGGCTTCCTCGCCGAATTGCGAAACGAGATCGGTCAGCGCCGTGAACAGGGCGGCATAAGCCATCTGCTCGTTCGGCACACCGCTCTCGGTGCCTTCGTCCCAAGCTTCGAGTATCAGCGATAGCGCACGGTACGTGGAATCGTCCGTGTCTAGTCCCTCGAGCAACTGCTGCATCGGTCTTCCCCCTTGCGAGCAATGGCGCCCCGATTTCCGCCCCGGCTCGCTGTGAATGGCTGCGCGCATCGCACCCGCAGCACGTCGACACAACGTGCATATCACGCGTGTCTTGAGGGCAAAGCGCAGCCCTCGTTCAGAGTAAACTTCTGCATGAAAAAAGCGGTGCGGGCGCTACGGAACGGAGCGCACCAGCGTATCCGCGATCGCCGCCCCTTCGGTGACGAAGCGGTTGATCACATTCTGAGCCGAAGGACTGCAGGTGTTATAGGTGCGGCTGTAGCTCTGATAACCTTTATTGAAGCTGCGCGTCAGCTTGGCTTTGCGCAGCGCCGAGGTACCTTCCGACTGCAACAGGTCGGTCATCCGCTCGCGCCATAATTGACCTTCGTCAGCGCCACACAGCTCGCGCAGGTAGTGCACCGCGCCCAGGATCTCCGACAGCCGGAACAGGCGGTCGTCATAGGGCTTGCTGTCGGGTGCGGCCGCAGCGGGAAGCGCCATCGACACGCCAGCAAGCATCACGCACACCGCGGCAAGGCGGCGGCGCGCAGGCCGACGGTGCTGTCGATAACCCCTCATAAGGCCACTCTATCACCGATTCTGGACGTTCCAGAGGCACCTATTCCACGCTGGCGGCAAGAAGTCGCCAAGCCTGCTCGATGACGAAATAGGCGCCCTCCGTCAACTCCAGATCCTTGGCGGCATCGAGGGCGAAGAAGCGGGCATCCCGCACGTCGTCTTTCGCCCGCGGCTCGCCATCGTCCGCCCGGCCGTAATAGGTGGCGATGACGTAGTCCAGCACCACCTCGCCACCCTCGTTGCGATCTATGAGGTCGTAGACGCCGGCGAGGCCCTCGATATGAGCGATGAGGCCGGTTTCCTCTTCCACCTCGCGGCGGGCGGCCGCTTCGGCCGTCTCGCCGGCGTGAATGGCACCCCCCGGCAGGCTCCACATTCCTGCGGCGTGCCCTTTGTCGCGCAGCACCAGCAAGACGGCTTCCCCTCGGAACAGCACCGCACTGGCGGCAGCTCTAGGCCAAGGGCCAGCTTCGTGATCAGTCCCGCCGTGGTCCGACATCCATCTTCTCCAGCTTGGCTCGAACGACTACCTTCACACCATGTGTACGCGCTATTCCTTGACATCTCCGCCCGAAGCGGTCCGCGCCTATTTCCAATATGTGAACGAGGCGATATTTCCGCCCCGTTACAATATCGCCCCGTCTCAGCCGGTCGCCATCGTCCGCGACACCCATAACGGCGGCCGCGAGCTGGCGCTGGTGCGCTGGGGGCTGATCCCCTCCTGGGTGAAGGATCCGCGCGCCTTCAAGATGCTGGTCAACGCCCGATCCGAAAGCGCCGCCGACAAGCCGTCCTTCCGCGCCGGCCTGCGCCACAAGCGCTGCCTCGTCCCCGCCGATGGCTTCTATGAGTGGACCGGCGCCGCTGGCGCCAAGCGGCCCCACCTCGCCCGTCTGCGGGGCGGCGGCCCGATGGGCCTTGCCGCCATCTACGAGCACTGGCTCGGCGCCGATGGCAGCGAGATCGAGACCATGGCCATCCTCACGACCGCCGCCAACGGGCCGATGGCGCGCCTGCACGACCGCATGCCGGTAATCATTCCGCCGGAACATTTCGATGTGTGGCTCGATTGCCGCCCCGGCACCGCAACCCACATTGCGGACCTGCTCGTGCCTGCCCCCGACGACCTCCTCGACATCATCGAAGTCACCCCCAAGCTCAATAATCCGGCCAACGAAGGCCCCCAGGTGCAGGAGCCGGTGCCGACCCAAGTGAGCCTCCTCTAACCTTAACCATCGTCTGCCAGCAGCAAGGAAACGTCACGATCCTATGGCGATAGGTGTCGTGAGGGGCGCTGCCCTCTCGCGGCCCTGCCAGTTCGGGGGTAAGGTCGGCCGGGGACTGGTGAGGAGCATCGCGTATGGATTATCGGGGGCACGACCTTGACCTCAGGACGTCGCGCTGGAGCGCCACGTCGACCGATCCATCCGGCTGGCGTGAAGTGACGTCGGGGGCGCACCCCGCCCAGGCAACACCCGCCCATGCATCCGCGCCGCGCTCCGCGCTCCCCGCCCGCTCTGCCCCTATCTGGGTCGATGAGACCGTCCTCGCCTGTGCCAACCAGGCCTACGACATCGCCCTCGTGTATCGGTCCGCTGAGGTCCGCCTCGACCATCTCCTGCTGGCAATGACACGCGTCGAGCCGGCTTCTGCCTCGTTGGAGCGCCATGGCGTTCGCGTCCCCGCACTGCGTCGCGACTGCGCCGTGTCCATTGCCGCCGAGCTGCCCGCCATCGACGCCGAAGGAGAGACGCCACGGCGCTCGCCCGAGCTCGAGGATGTCCTGCGCGTCGCGGCCTCGAGAGCGTCCTCCCACGGCGAACCGGCGACCGTCGATGATGTCATCCAGGCGCTGTCGGAAATCGGCGGCGACCTGCCCGGCGGCGATCTCGTCACGCGTCACGTGCCGCGCCATTCGCGCGAATATTGGGGCACGGTGACGGGGCATCGGCCCCTTCAGCGGTCCGCCGCGCCGGCTCCCGACGCAGGCGAGGGCGAGAAGCAATCGCTCGCTGCATCACACCCGCCCGCGCTCGCCATCGATCCCACGCTCATCCAGCGCCTGTTCGATCGCCTGTCCGATGTGGAGAACGCATTCACGATGCGCCTGTCGGACGCCGAGCGATCCTTCGCCGAACGCTTCGGCATGCTGGAGGCCGCGCTCTCGCGTCAGCCGGCTATTGCGCCCGTCGATATTTCACCGCTCGACAACCGTCTCGTTGCCATCGAAGCCGCGCTGCTGAGCCAGCCGGTCGGCGGAGGTGTCGCTGCGATCGATCCCGCGATCACCGACCGGCTGTGGGCCATCGAGCACGCGCTGGGGACCGAGCGCACCGAGCGTGCCAGCGCCATCACGCAGCTCTCGGATGAGATTTCCGCCGTCCGCAGCGCCGTGCGCCTTGCCGCCCAGGCGAGCGAGCAGGCGCAGGCTCAGTTCGGCGAGGAGATGCAGAAGATCGTGGCCGAAGTGCAGTCCGTCGTTCTGCAGTTGCAGCAGTTCGGCGACAACTCCGATCGCAATCGCATCGACTTGTCGTCCAGCATCGGCGATCGCATCGCTACCATCGAGAAAGCGCTCGATACCTACGACCAGAAAACCGCCGAGGCGCATGCGGTCTACAGCAGCGAGCTTTCCGAGGTGCACGACGCGCTCATGAAGATCAGCGCAAATCAGCATACGCTCGCCGGCGCGCTCGATAGCTGGCGCAACAACGACTCCGGCGAAATCCACCTCATCAACGCGCGTATCGGCGCGGTGCACGAAGACGGCGCCAAGCGCCTCTCCGCGCTGGAGAAGCTGTGCGCCGACGTCGAGACATTATCGCAGCTCGTGCTCGATGATCGCAGCCAGACGCCGCCACGCTCGAGCTTCAAGCAGTGGCTCTACGGCACCGAGGACTGGATCCGCGCCAGCTGGAAGCGCGCCGGCAGAACGCCGCCGGAGCCCAAGCCGCCGAAGCCTTCATCCAAGGGCGGTCTCTGGCCGTTCAAGCGCCGCAGCTCGGCGCTGTAGCGCTTTTCAGCGTCAGGCGGAAACCCCTCACCCGGCCGCGATCCGTCGATCGCGTCCGACCTCTCTAGATCCCTTAGCCTCTCCCCAGCGGGGAGAGGCCGAAGCGAATGCAAATGAGCTTCGGGTGAGGGGGCGCTTCGACGTCAGTCGGAAAAACTCTAGCGTCCGCGGACGAGGTGGCCTTGTCAGGCCTTCACCTGCTTGCCGTCCTCGTCGAAAAGCACTGTCACGGGATCTTCATCCAGCATGACGATCTCGGCCTGCTTCAGCGCGCCGTTGCCGTGATACTGATAGCGATGGGTCAGCTCCACCTCGCCATAGACCAGCTTCTCGAAACCCATCAGTCTGCCGGCGTCGTCGTAGTACGCCTTGATGAACGTATTGCGGTTCGATAGCGCCTCGGGCTCGATCGCATTGACGAGATTGAACGGCAGGCTCACGCCGGCGTAAGTGCCGAAATACCGGCAATCGTGATGGGTCTCCTGCACGTCGAAGCGCTCCTTCGAAGAACTATTCCCAGGGCTAAAGCAGCTTGCCCGGGTTGAGAATGCCGTTGGGATCGAGCGCCGCTTTGATCTTACGCATAATCGCGAGTTCGACCGGGCTCTTGAAGCGCGCCAACTCCGCGCGCTTCATCTGCCCGATGCCGTGTTCCGCTGAGATCGACCCTGAAAAGCGCGCCACCACATCATGCACCGCGCCGGCCATCTCGTTCCACATCGCCAGGTACTCGGCCCTGTCCATACCGACTGGCTGCGTGACGTTGTAGTGTACGTTGCCGTCGCCGAAATGCCCGAACACCACCGGCCGCGCGCCGTGGCAGACGCGTTCCACCTCGGCGCCCGCCGCCGTAATGAATTCGGGGATGCGCGCCACCGGCACCGACACGTCGTGCTTGATGCTGCCGCCTTCGCCGCGCTGCGCCTCGGACGCACTCTCGCGCAGCTTCCACAGCGATTGCGCCTGCGCCAGCGACCCGGCGATCACCACGTCTGAAATGATGTGCTTCTCGCTCGCCTCTTCCAGCAGCCGCTGCATCGCCGTCTCCGCGCCGCCGCCTTCGACCGCGCTCGATAGTTCGATCAGCACGTACCATGGCGCCTCTTCTCGCACCGGCAGGCGCGTGCCCGGCACGTGGCGCGTCACCAGCTCAAGCGTGAAGCGGCTCATGAACTCGAATGCCGTCAGCGAGTGCGCACCGCGCGCTTCCGAAAGACGGAACAGCGTCGCCACGTCTTCCAGCGTCGGCAGCGCGGCGAGGGCAACGGCGGTTTCTGCCGGCCGCGGAAACAGCTTCAGCGCAGCCGCAGTGATGACGCCGAGCGTCCCCTCCGAACCGACGAACAGATCGCGCAGATCGTATCCGGTGTTGTCTTTCTTCAGCGTGCGCAGGCCATCCCAGATTTCGCCGCTGGCCAGCACCACTTCGAGTCCCAGCGTCAGCGCCCGAGCATTGCCATAAGCCAGCACGCCCGTGCCGCCCGCATTCGTCGCCAGCACGCCGCCGATCTCGCAGCTCCCCTCCGATGGAAGGCTGAGCGGAAAAAGCCGCCCCGCGCGCTCGGCGGCATCCTGCGCCGCGGCAAGCGTCACGCCCGCTTCGACGATCATCGTGCCGCCCGCCGCATCGACGTTGCGAACCTGGTTCAGCCGCGATAGCGACAGCACCACTTCCGTGCCGTCGCCGGATGGCATCTGCCCGCCGACCAGTCCCGTGTTGCCGCCCTGCGGCACGATGCCGATGCCGGCCGCATTGGCAATGCCAACGATCTCGGAAACCTGGCTGATGCTTTCCGGGCGCAACACCAGCGCCGCGCGCCCCTCATAGAGACCGCGCAATTCGCGCAAGTACGGAAGCTGCTGCTCGGGATCGATCAGCGCATGCGCCGCGCCAACGACATCGGACATTCGGCTGAGCGCATCTTCGCGCGACTGAGAGCCGGCCGCACGGGTTGTCTTGCTGTCTGCGCGCTTGCGGGCCAAGGGACGTCTCGCGTTGCTATTGTGGACAGAACTGTTGACGGAAAAGACGGCTTTCAGCAACTCGCCCAGCAACAGATTGCCGTTAGCTGTGCCCATCCCGGCTCATGCAACCCATTTGGCTGCCCGATCGGCTAGCGCGGGGCCGCCGCGCGCCGCAGGCGGTCATTGATTGCCTCGCCCAGCCCCGACTGCGGGATCGGCATCACAGCGATGGCTTCAGCGCCGCTCGCATCGAGCGCACGCAATGCCGCGAAGAGATTGGCTGCCGCTTCGTTTAGATTGCCGGCCGGGCTGAGATTGATCATCGCGCCGGCGGTGGCAAGCGGATCGGGCCCGAACGCCAGCAGCGCCTCGCCGGGGCCCACGTCGCGCGCATCGAGCCGCACTCGCGCACTCGGCGCGTAGTGGCTAAGCAATTGTCCCGGCGCGCTCGGCCGTGCCGCATCGATATCGCCGCGCACGACCTTTCCACCGATCACCGCCTCGATCGTCTCCACGGTCACCGCGCCCGGTCGCAACAGCACCGGATGGTCGCCGCGCGCATCGACAATCGTCGATTCGAGCCCGTGCGCCGTCGCCCCGGCATCCAGCACCATAGCGACCTTGTCGCCGAGGTCGGCCGCCACGTGCTCCGCCTTGGTCGCGCTGACGTGGCCCGATCGATTGGCCGATGGCGCCGCAAGCGGCCGGCCTGTTGCCTCCAGCAGCGCCCGTGCAACCGGGTGGTCGGGCGAGCGCACGGCAACGCTCGACAGCCCGCCGGTGACGAGATCGGACAGCGGGGAACCTTCGCGCTTTTCCAGCACCAGCGTCAGCGGCCCCGGCCAGAACGCCCCCGCGAGCTGCCGCGCCAGCGGCGTAAAGATGACGTGCTGCTCGGCCGCCGCCACATCCAGAACGTGCACGATCAGCGGATTGAACGTCGGCCGCCCCTTGGCTGCGAAGATCTCGGCCACCGCTAGCGACTGGGTCGCGTCGGCGCCAAGGCCGTAGACAGTCTCGGTCGGAAAGGCGACCAGCCGCCCCGCGCGCAGATGCTCTGCCGCGGCGGCAATGGCTTCTTTCCCGGCCTTCTCGACGCCCATCGGCCTTCCAATCCCAGTTCTTCCCCCTTCGGGGCGCCTGTCATAACCACACCACCTGAATTCTGTCCAAAGGGTGTGTAAGGTTTCGGACCGGAAGCGGAAAGGACGGACGGCCAAGGAATGCGGGGCAGCGTCACGATCGGTCATCAATGGATGCGCATTGGCTGTGCGGCGCTGCTGCTGGCCATCGCCGTTCCTGCCGCCCAGGCCAACTGGCTTTCGCGCATCTCGCGCATTGGCGCCGAGGTTGGCGAAGTCGCGCCCAAGGCCGGTCGCATCGGCGTCGTCGAGCTGGAGCGAGCCGCCGCGCACATCAAGTCGCTGCCTCCCGGCAGCGGCGCGGCGCTGGCGGCCCATGCAACACCCGAAGGCCATTGGAAGTTCGTCAACCGCGACGGCGACGTTTTCACCGCCGGCACGCCGGAGGAGCTGCAGCGCGCCATCCCGACGCTGCTCCCCAACACGACGCCCGGATCGAAGCTCGGCATCTACCTGTCCGAGGATACGCTCTTCGGCGACCGCGCGCTGCTGAAGGACCTGCCGTCCGCCGGCACGCTGTATGTCGTCGCCGGCAAGGAGAGTTACCCGCTCATCACCCGCACCATGAGTAGCGGCGAGGCGATGTATGCCGCCGTGCGCCCGAACCTGCTCGTCGAGCTGCGCGACAGAGCCCTGTTCGATGAAGCTTTGTCTCAGCTTGAGCGCCCGCTCAGCCGCTCCAGCATCCGCACGCTGGCGCTGGAGCCTGGCGGGGCGCCGACGCTGTCCTCCTATCCGCGCATCGATCCCGATACCAGGGTAGCGCTGGTCGACAGTGTCGATCCGGCGTCGCTGTCCGTCGCGCTTTCATCCGTCAAAGGACAAACCGTGCTCGTCACCGGGCGCGTTGAGAACAACCTGCTATATTTCTATCCATCGAGCGGAGCAGAGCAGAGCATCAAGCTCTCCGATCTGATGACCGCGGCGGCAGACTACGACGTCAACCTCGTGCTCCTGCACGCAGCAACGCCGCGCCAGCCGGGTGGCCGCAACTGGCTCTGGCAGCGCATTTCAGTCGGCGGTCTCGACGATGCCCTGAAGCGCGCAACGCTGGGAGACTTTCTCGACGCGCTCGGCAAGGCGCAGGGCGAGTTCCGCGTTTCCGTCGCGCGCGAGGACTCGGGCCGCGTTTCCATTCGCGCGGTGCCGCTAAACGCGCAGTCCGGCAATATCACCGGCATGGTCGGAGACCTGTGGACCAATACGATGTCGAACATCACCGGCAACGTGGTGACGACCGCTGTTGAGGTGCACGCACGCGACGAGGACCGGCAGCGCGAGCTCGATACGCGCATCGTTCCCGGCCTGCCGGCATGGATTCAGATCCTCTATCTCATCTGCCTTGGCGCCGGCGTGCTCGGCTGGCCGGTTGCCAGCGCCTGGTTCGCGCGCATCTGGCCGCCGGAGCAGCGCAGCGAGTATAGCAACGCGTTCGGTTATCGCGCGGCACAGGTTATGCGCCTTGCCGCTTTCATATTGCTGTTCCTTCCGATCGTCGGTCTGCCGGCGTTCATCGCCTCGGGCATCCTGCAATTCTGGAACCTGACTACGCAGCTCGTTCGCGCGCTGCGCCGCCTCTTCGTACGTGCTGAGCCGCGCACCGGATGATGCGCTGCAAAATGCAGGCATTCTTAATGACCTAGCCGAGGTTGCGCTGGCCCTTCGAGGCCGCGGCGGGCTAACATGAGTCAAAAGCCCCCACGAACACCTGGAACCGCGGCAAGCGCATATATGTCCACGCTTCTTCTCACGCATTCGTCATTTCTCGCCCACGACACCGGGCCAGGGCACCCCGAACGGCCAGATCGCATTCGCGCCATCGACAAGGTCCTCTCGCATGAGCTTTTCGATAGCTTGGTGCGCGAAGAAGCCCCGCTGCGCGATGACGTCGAGGAGCAGATTCTTCTTGCGCATCCCGAAGGTCACTTGGCTGGTATGCGCGGCCTTGCCGAAGCCGCACTGAAGACCCCACGCCACATCGACGGTGATACGGTCATCTCCGCCGGCACCTGGGAAGCAGCGTTGCGATCCGTCGGCGCCGGACTTGCCGCCGTCGACGCCGTCATGACCGGCCGCATGGCCAACGCCTTCTGCGAGGTGCGCCCGCCCGGCCATCACGCCGAAGCAAACCGCGCTATGGGCTTTTGTCTCTTTTCCAATGCCGCGATTGCCGGTCTCTACGCGCGCCAGAAGCATGGCGCCGAGCGCATCGCCGTCGTCGATTTCGATGTTCACCACGGCAACGGCACACAGAACATCTTCTGGTCCGAGAGGGACTTGTTCTACGGCTCGACGCACGAGATGCCGCTATTTCCCGGCACCGGCGCGGTTCGCGAAACCGGCGTCGGCAACATCACCAATGCCCCGCTGCGTGCCGGCGATGGCGGCGAGCGGTTCCGTGAGGCGTTCGAATCGCGCATCCTCCCCGCCCTGCACAACTTCGGCCCGGATATTCTCATTATCTCCGCCGGATTCGACGCCCACGAGAATGATCCACTGGCCAATCTCCGCCTCGTTGAAGCCGATTATCTCTGGGCCACCGAGAAGTTGGCTGATCTTGCCAGGCGCCACAGCAATGGCCGCATTGTCTCGATGCTCGAAGGAGGCTACGACCTCACCTCGCTGGCGCGATCGGTAGCCGTACACGTTCGGGCGCTGATGGACGCTGGCACCTAGGTTTGAACGCAAAGTATCGGAACTCAGGATGGAATCCGCCAGCGCCCAGTCGCCCAAGTTCGCCGATGTCAAGGACATGAGCTTCGAGCGCGCCTTGAAAGAGCTTGAGACGATCGTCACGCGGCTGGAACGCGGCGACGTCGAACTCGAGGAATCGATCGCGATCTACGAGCGCGGCGAAGTCCTCAAGGAGCACTGCGATCGGCTGCTGCGTCAGGCCGAGGCGAAGGTCGAGAAGCTGACCTTTTCCGCCGATGGCTCACCTAAAGGCTCCGAGCCGCTCGATTCATAATTCGCACGGCCGTTAGATCTTCCGGCTGTCATAGGCCCAATGCAGCAGCGCCTGACGCTGCCGCCGCCGACAGAAAAGATCGCCCTTCTCGCAGTTCTTCTCCACCTGCCGCACGTGACGCTTCATCGCCTTCCAGCGTTTGATCTGCCGCGCATCTTCCTCCGGCATGCGCCGGCCCATGTAGTAGCGGCAGTACCATTGGAACCATCCGCGCGGATCGTCCGGATGGATCCAGCCCTTGCGCTTCCATTCCGATAAAGGCTGGCTCGCATCGACGCCGAAAAAGTTGAGAGCGCAATCGCGCCCGCGTGCACCCTCGGCCAGCTTGGCGTGCGTAAACCAGCTGTCGGGGAATTCTTCCCGGCAGTCCGTCATGTAGCGTCCGCAGAACACGCCAACGCTCAACATCTCCACCGGCGTCAGGTCCGGGGTGAATTCCGCGCCGAAATCACGGCCGGGCCGCGCCACGCGCTGGTAGCGATAACCCTTCTGCATACGATCGTTGACCGTCACCCATTTGCTGCCCATCGCGTCACGCTACGCACCGTCAAGGGCGCGTCAATCGCCTCCGGGTGCCGTAGAAGCCACATAGGCGCTGATTTTTGCCGACCCGCTGCCCGGCTCCGCGTTTGCCGGGCCGAAAATCGCCTTGGCCGGGCGTGAGTTAAGCTGTGGGCGGATTAACCACCCCAGGGGCCCGTTTCACAGTGGCAATGTGGCCCTCTAGCGGATCGGGGTTAACCCCGATAGGGTGCGCCCGGCTCGAAGACCGGGAGGCGACTATTAGTGCTTTTGATCCGTCACTTTGGGCCGTGTGTTTATAATTGGGGAGAAGACCAAATGAAGACTCTTATGGCCCTGGCCGTTGCTCTCAGCAGCCTTGCTGTGGTTGGCGTCGCCACGACCTCGCCGGCCGAGGCCCACTTCAAGAAGCACCACCACCACAAGCATTACAAGCACGCTAAGTGCAAGAAGCACGGCCACTGGCACTTCAAGAAGCACCGTAAGTGCCATCGCTAATCTTCTAGTCAGCTTACCGGCTGATGAGCGCGGCTCCCCCCGGAGCCGCGCTTTTTATTTGGAATGCCAAGGCCGCGGCGATTGCACTCTTGCAGGGGCGCGACAGTGTGACATAACAAGGCATTACCAAAGCAGGGATGGCTCGGTGGAAAGTGCTCCCAAGACGCCCCTCCTCGATCGCGTAAAGACGCCCGAGGATCTGCGCCGCCTCGATGAATCGGAACTTCGCGGTCTTGCGGACGAACTCCGCCAGGAAACGATCAGTGCTGTCTCCGTGACTGGCGGCCATCTCGGTGCCGGACTAGGCGTCGTCGAGTTGACCGTCGCATTGCACTGGGTGTTCGACACCCCGCGCGACCGCCTCATCTGGGACGTCGGTCACCAGACCTATCCGCACAAGATCCTCACCGGGCGCCGTGATCGCATTCGCACCCTGCGCACTCCGGGCGGCCTGTCTGGGTTCACGCGTCGCGCCGAGAGTGAGTACGACGCGTTCGGCGCCGCGCACTCCTCGACGTCCATCTCCGCCGGGCTCGGCATGGCTGTGGCGCGCGATCTGGAACAGCGCGACAACAACGTCATCTGCGTGATCGGCGACGGCGCCATGAGCGCCGGCATGGCGTATGAAGCGCTCAACAACGCTGGCGCGCGCGACGAACGCCTCATCGTCGTGCTCAACGACAACGACATGTCGATTGCACCGCCGACGGGCGCGCTCAGCGCCTATCTTGCGCGCATCACCTCCAGCGGCACGTATCTTTACCTGCGCGACATCGCCAAGCAGCTCGCTAAGCAGCTCCCAAAAAGTTGGGAGCGCCGCGCAGCGCGCGTCGAGGAATACACCCGTCATCTGTGGCAGGGCGGCGCCTGGTTCGAGGAACTCGGCTTCTATTACGTCGGCCCGATCGACGGCCACGATCTCAACCAGCTGCTTCCCGTCCTGAAGAACGTGCGCGATGCGCGGCAAGGGCCGATCCTCGTTCACGTCGTCACCAAGAAGGGCAAGGGCTATCCGCCCGCCGAGGCGTCCGACGACAAGTATCACGGCGTGTCGCGCTTTAACGTCGTCACCGGCGCCCAGGTCGTCGCCAAGCCCAAGGCACCGACATACACGCGCGTGTTCGCCGACAGCCTCGTCGCCGAAGCCAAGAAGGACGAAAAGATCGTCGCTATCACCGCGGCCATGCCCGATGGCACCGGTCTCGACGTGTTCGGCAAGGCGTTCCCCGAGCGCACCTTCGACGTCGGCATCGCTGAGCAGCACGCGGTGACTTTCGCCGCCGGTCTCGCAGCCGAGGGCCTGAAGCCGTTCGCCGCCATCTATTCGACGTTCCTGCAGCGCGGCTACGACCAGGTCGTGCACGATGTCGCGATCCAGAGATTGCCCGTACGCTTCGCCATCGACCGTGCCGGCCTTGTCGGCGCCGACGGCCCGACACACGCCGGCTCGTTCGACATCGCCTATCTCGGCTGCCTGCCTGGAATGGTGCTGATGGCCCCGTCCGACGAGGCCGAGCTTGTGCACATGGTTGCAACCGCTGCCGCCATCGATGATCGCCCGTCCGCGTTCCGCTACCCGCGCGGCGAGGGTGTCGGCGTGCCGCTGCCGGCCGAGGGCATTCCGCTCGAGATCGGCAAGGGCCGCATCGTGCGCGAGGGATCGGCCGTTGCGCTGCTCGCTTTGGGCCCGCGCCTCTATGAATGCCTCAAGGCCGCCGATCAGCTTGCAGCATTCGGCCTGTCAGCGACGGTGGCCGACGCGCGCTTCGTAAAGCCGCTCGACGAGGATTTGATCCGCCGCCTCGCGCAGAACCACGAGGTGCTTGTCACGGTGGAGGAGGGCAGTGTCGGCGGCTTCGGCAGCCACGTGCTGCAATTCCTCGCCGAGAGCGGTCTGCTCGACCGTGGCCTGAAGGTTCGCAGCCTCGTTCTGCCCGACACCTTCATCGAGCACGGCAAGCCCGATCAGATGTACGAGGAGGCCGGCATCAACGCCACCGGCATTGTCACATCGGTGCTGGGCGCGCTCGGCCGCGAAACCCTCGCAGGCGCCGCCAGCCGCGCCTGAAGCGCAGCTGGCAATTTGCGCGGCCTTCATCAGATTGTGAGCGTGCCGGCCTTGGCCGCTGCAAAGCGGTCGCCGATTGCTTTCCAGTTCACCACGTCCCACCAAGCTTTGAGATACTCCGGGCGGCGGTTCTGATATTTCAGATAGTAGGCGTGCTCCCACACGTCGTTGCCGAACAGCACGCGCTCGCCCTCCATCAGCGGTGTGTCCTGGTTCGGTTTCGAGACCAGCGCCAGTTTGCCCTCTGGCGTCACGGTGACGAACACCCAGCCCGAGCCGAAGACTTTCGCGCCCTTGGCGTTGAAGTCCTCTTTCAGCTTATCGAGCCCGCCAAGGTCGGCTTCGATCGCCGCCTTTAGCTCGCCTTCCGGCGCGCCCCCGTCGTGGCCCATGATCTGCCAGAACATCGAGTGGTTGGCGTGCCCGCCGGCATTGTTGCGCACCGTAGTGCGAATGCTCTCGGGCATTTCCGGCAGCTTGACGAGGATCTCTTCCAGCTTCATCGCCGCGACCTTGGGATGATCCTTCACCGCCGCGTTGAGGTTCTTCACGTACGCGGCGTGATGCTTGTCGTGATGCAGCTCCATGGTCTTTGCGTCGATGCTCGGCTCCAGCGCCGAGAAATCGTAGAGAAGCGGCGGCAGCTTGAATGGACCGCTCTCGTCTGCGGCCCAGCCCCTGACCGGCCTGATGGTTACCGATACGGCGGCCGCAGCGGCACCGGTCAACAGTGTCCGACGTTGAATATTCAGCATGACTTCACCTCGTTTGGCATGGCCAGTTGGGGAAGAACGATCGAGCGGCGCAAACGATGCATGTTCACGCCGCTCGAAAGCTGGATCACGGGGAGTTGAAAGCCTCAGCGCGTGTCGCGCCGCGCCCTATTCGACCGTGATGTTGACCACCGGTGATTCCACCGACGGCTCGAACGGAATGTGGTTCTTATCGGCAAACACGTCCTGCAGCGTGTGCTTGCCGGGCGCCAGCTCGATCGTCGCCTCCGTCTGCGCCTTGCCGTAGTGCTTGTGCTTGTCGTCGGCCGGGATGGGCGCGTTGTAGTCTTCGAGCTTGGTGTCGATCAGCAGGTGATGGTGCCCGCTCTCGGGCTCATCGCTTCCGGCCGGAGCCAGCTTCATGCCTTCGACACCGAACTTGATGGTGATGGGGCTCTTGACGACCGCGCCTTCCGTCGGCTCGATCAGCCACACTTTGGCGCCAGCCGGCGACGGAGTGCGCGTGATGGCCTCGGCAGAGGGCGCAGCATCCTTGTGGGCTTCTTCATGCGAAGGGGTGCTGTTGTCCCCGCATGCGGCTAAGGACAGGGCTATGAGACTGGCGGCGAACGCAAGGCGCATCGTTTTTTACTCCGTGAAGCTGTTCAAATGGGGTGTGCGCGATCGCGGCGAACATATAGTAAATCTCTCGATATGCGAATGCGTCTGGACCTAGCCCTCGTCGAGCGCGGCCTTGTGCCGACCCGTTCGCGCGCCCGCGATCTGATCCGATCCGGCCACGTGCGTGTCGGCGACGACGTGTGCACCAAGGCCGGTGCCGAGATCGCTGAGGACGTGCCGGTGACACTCGCCGATGCCGAAGCGGCGCGGGCTGTTTCGCGCGGCACCCAGAAGCTCACCGCCGGATTGGACGCTTTCGCGTTTGATCCCGTAGGGCGCATCGCCCTCGACGTTGGGGCCTCCACGGGCGGCTTCACACAAGTGCTGCTCGAACGGGGCGCTGAGAAGGTCTACGCCGCCGACGTCGGCCATGATCAGTTGCACCCGAGCCTGAAGTCCGATCCGCGCGTCGTATCGCTGGAAGGGCTCGACGCGCGCCGCCTCGACCGTGAAATCGTCCCCGAGCCCGTCGGCATCATCACCGCGGACGTCAGTTTCATCTCGCTTATCAAGGCGCTCGGTCCCGCACTCGGCCTCGCCGCGCCCGGCGCCTTCCTGGTCGCGCTCGTCAAACCGCAATTCGAGGTCGGCCCCGATCGCATCGGCAAGGGCGGCATCGTGCGCGATGCCGCGGCTCGCGACGATGCACTGCATTCGATCACCGCCTGGATCGCCGCTCAGCCTGGCTGGCGCGTTGCCGGCACCATTCCATCACCGATCAAAGGCGGATCGGGGAACGAGGAGTTTCTCCTTGGCGCACGCTACGATGGGTGACACCCAGTCGCTCGACATCGCCCGCCTCGGAGCGCAGGGCGACGGCATTGCCGATACCGCATCGGGTCCGGTGTTCGTGCCCTACGCGCTGCCGGCCGAGCGCGTGCAGGCCGATGTGCGCGGTGAGCGCGCGCGCCTTATCGCGGTGACGACGCCGAGCCCCGATCGCATCGCCCCGGTCTGCCGCCACTTCACCCATTGCGGCGGCTGCGCCGTGCAGCACCTGCGCATGCCCGCCTACCTCGCCTGGAAGCGCGAAATGGTGGCAAGCGCGTTTGCGGCGCGCGGCATCGATGCTCCGGTTAGCAATGTCGTCAGCGTGGGTCTTGGCGCGCGTCGGCGCGTTGCCTTTTCCGCGCGGCGCACCGGCCGCGGTGTCGTGCTCGGCTTTCACGAGGCCAAAGGCATCGACATCGTCGACCTGCAGGAATGTCCCGTGACGGCATCCGCCATCGTACGCGCGCTGCCTGGATTGCGTCGCCTCGTCGAGCCGCTGATGTCGCGCCGCGCGCCGGGTCGCGTCGTCGTCACCATGGCCTCCAACGGCCTCGACGTCGCCATCGAGGACGTGCCCGCAGATCCCTCGCTCGAAGTTCGCGAGTTTCTCGCGCGCGAGGCGACGGCACTGAAACTCGCGCGCCTCACGCTCGCCGGCGATACGCTGTATCAGGCGACGGTGCCAGCCGTACGCTTCGGCACGGCCAATGTCGTGCTTCCGGCGCGTTCGTTCCTCCAAGCCGCGCCAGTTGCCGAAGCAGAGATGGTGCGCATCATTTCGAGCGCGCTCGCCGGCGCCAAGAAGATTGTCGATCTGTTCTGCGGCATGGGCACGTTCACGTTCCCGTTGGCGCAGCGCGCCCCCGTGCTGGCGGTCGACGGCGACAAGCAGGCGGTGGCTGCGCTGCAGAACGCTGTCAAGCGCACGCCTGGCCTGAAGCCGATCGATACCAAGGTGCGCGATCTTTTCCGCGAGCCACTTGCAGCACGCGAGCTGGCGGGCTTCGATGCCGCGGTCTTCGATCCCCCGCGCGCGGGCGCGGCGACACAGGCGGCGGCCCTCGCAGGCTCGCCCGTCAATACGGTCGCCGCCGTGTCATGCAACCCGGCGACGCTGGCGCGCGATGCGCGTATTCTCATCGATGCCGGTTTCAAGCTCGAGCGCGTGACGCCGATCGACCAGTTCCTTTATTCGCCGCACATCGAAGCGGTTGCCATCTTCCGCCGCTAACGCGGCTCAGCGTTTCGCCGCCGGCAGTGTCTCGACGAACGCTGGCACGATCCGCGTCGCTGGACCGTAGTGCGCTTCGGCAAACACGCTGGCGCCTTCCGATGGTTCGAGGTTGAGCTCCACCGTGTGCGCGCCCGCAGATCGCGCCTCTGCCACGAAGCCCGCGGCCGGATAGACGTTGCCGCTCGTTCCAATCGAGATGAACAGATCGGCCGCCGTCAGTGCCATGTAGATGCGCTCCATCTGATACGGCATCTCGCCGAACCAGACGACGTCGGGGCGCATGCCGCCCACACTGCCGCAGGAAGGACATGGCGTGTCGAGGCCGAGATCGCTGGCCCAGGCATGCCGCTCCCCGCATCGCGCGCACAACGCTTTCATCAGCTCGCCGTGCATGTGGATGAGGTGCTGCGATCCCGCCGCTTCATGCAGGGCATCGATGTTCTGCGTCACGATGATCACGCTGCCCGCGTGCTCGCGCTCTAGCCGCGCCAGCGCGATGTGCGCCGCGTTCGGCTTCACATCGGCGAGAGCGCTTCGGCGCTGATTGTAGAAATCGTGCACGAGCGCTGGATTGGCGCGGAAGCCTTCGGGCGTTGCCACGTCGCGATAGTCGTACTTCGCCCAGATGCCGTCCTTGTCGCGAAACGTAGAAAGGCCGGACTCAGCGGAGAGCCCGGCCCCTGTAAGCACGACGATATTATCGAAATGCTTCATCGCGAAAGCAGCAGCCGGCAGTGGGGCAGCCGGCAGTAGAAAACCTCAAGCCACTGCCTATTGCCCACGGCCTGCTGCCCATCAAAGCAGCTTGCCCATCGCCACCGCCGTATCGAGCATGCGGTTCGAGAAGCCCCACTCGTTGTCGTACCACGACATGACGCGCACCAGCTTGCCGTCGACGACCTGCGTCTGCGTGGAATCGAAGCTCGACGAGAACGGCGAGTGATTGAAGTCGATCGAGACCAGCTCGGCGGTGACGTAGTCGAGCACGCCCTTGAGCTGTTGCTCGGCGGCATGCTTCATCGCCGTGTTGATCTCTTCGGCGGTGGTCTCGCGGCCGGGAATGAACTTCAGATCGATCACCGAAACATTCGGCGTCGGCACGCGGATCGACGTGCCATCGAGCTTGCCCTTCAGCTCCGGCAGCACCAAGCCCACTGCAACCGCCGCACCCGTCGAGGTCGGGATCATCGACAGCGCCGCTGCGCGTGCCCGGCGCATGTCCTTGTGCGCCTGATCGAGGATGCGCTGGTCGTTCGTATAGGAGTGAACCGTCGTCATGAAGCCCGACTGGATGCCGACCAGGTCGTTCAGCACCTTCGCCACCGGGGCAAGGCAGTTGGTCGTGCACGACGCGTTCGACACCACCTTATGATCGGCAGACAGCTTGTCGTGGTTGACGCCGTAGACGACGGTGATGTCCGCGCCCTTCGACGGCGCCGACACCAGCACGCGCTTGGCGCCGGCATCGAGGTGCACCTTGGCCTTCTCCTTGTCGGTGAAGATGCCCGTGCATTCCATCACGATGTCGACACCGAGGTCCTTCCACGGCAGCTTGGACGGATCCTTTTCCGCCAGCACTTTGATGGGACTGCCGAGACCGACGTCGATCTCGTTGCCGTCGACCTTCACCTCGCCCGGGAATGTCCCGTGTACGCTATCGTACTTGAACAGGTGTGCGTTGACGTCGGTCGGCACCAGGTCGTTGATGGCGACGAACTGAAGGTCCGTGCGCTTGGCCTCGGCTGCTGCTCGCAGGACGTTCCTGCCGATACGGCCAAATCCCGAGATCGCAACCTTCACAGTCATCGCGCGTTCGCCTCCTTGGCGTGTTTCTTCTTCCGGTCCATGCAGATGGCGCATGCCCAAAGGCGCGGCAATTAACTGGACGAGGGCCATCGGTGTCAATGCGGCATACCCAGGAGTACTCAAAGCAGGGCCTTCACGCGCCCTGCAAAAAAGTATGACAGCAAATTTCTGTTGAGTATTCGCCGCTTCCCGGCCTCGCTTATTGACGGCTCCGAAGAGCGATACTTAAGGTCATGACACGGGACGATAGCCGTGCATTGCCATGGGAACCGCCATGGAATTTGAGGGGGGCATCTTCTCGGAGGGTGAGATGGCTGAGCGGGTAAGTCAGAAGCGCAAGCAACCGGCAGCATCGGCGCGTCGCACCGCGCGAACGGCGCCTGTGCGTGCGAAACGGACGACTGTCTCCAAGGTCGAGTCGCTGGAGCGCGAGCGCGACCTGCTAAAGGAACAGCTTGCCGCAGCCCAAGCACAGTTGACCAAGCTGGAGCAGGCGCGCGACGACGCGGTCAATCGCATTGATTGGGCCTTGGACTCGCTTCATAACTTGCTGGAAAACAGCGCCTGAGCAACTCATAAGGGTGCCGGCAAACAAACGGTGGAGGCGATGAGCGAGGTCGCGATCACTGTCAACGGACGGTGCTACCGCTTCGCCTGCGAAGCCGGCGAGGAGGCGCGCCTCAAGGAATTGGCCGCCTACGTCACGAGCCGCATGGACGGCCTCAAGAAAGAGCACGGCAACGTCGGCGAGGAGCGCCTGCTCCTGATGACCGCGCTCATGATCGCCGACGACCTCTGGGACGCCACGGCCGCCGAGGTCCCGTCCGCCAAGACGGATGCGGCTTAACGCCCGTCTTTGCTGCACAGATAACGTTTGGCGGCAGCTAGCAAATCCACCCCCGGTCGTCTACATTCACTCCGCTGCGGGGTGCGTTAGAAGCATATATGTTCCCCGGGGCCTATAAGATCCGCACGGGAGCTGTCCCTGGCCGAGACCGTGGTCTCGGACACACGGCGCCCACCTACTCTCGTAGGGACCAGCGCGGGATCATCCGCTTCGACGGCCACCGCGGCATTTTAATTCGATGCAGACTGGCGAGGAGAAACGGGAAGAGAGAGCCCGGGCACTCGCCCGTCGTGCCGCGGCCTTCGCGGCGCACGGAAGTGCCGCCGGGGCGCGGCTTGCTGCGCACGGCCTATCCTTCCTGCCCCTCGCACCCGGCAGCACAATCTCCGGCTTTTCGGCAATCCGTGACGAGATCGACCCCGGCCAGCTCCTGCACCACCTGCACGGCCAAGGGCACCACCTCTGCCTCCCGGTGATGGAAGGCAAGGGCAAGCCGCTCGTTTTCCGCGCCTGGGCGCCGGGCGACGAGATGGGCAAAGTCCAATGGGGCATCGCCGAACCGCTACCCGACAAGCCGGTGCTCGAGCCCGACGTGGTGCTCGTGCCCCTGCTTGCCTTCGATTCCGCCGGCTACCGCCTCGGCTACGGCGGCGGCTTTTACGACCGTACGCTCGACAGATTGCGCGCCATTAAGCCTGTCATCGCCGTCGGCATCGCCTACGACGAGCTGAAGGTCGACGCCGTTCCCCATCAGAGCTATGACGAGCGGCTTGATTGGGTCCTGACGCCGTCAGGCCCGCTGCGCTGTCTAGGACCCTGAATGCGACTTCTCTTTCTTGGCGATATTGTCGGCCGCTCGGGTCGCAAAGCAGTGGTCGATGCCTTGCCTGGCCTGCGCCGCCGCTATGCGCTCGATTGCGTCGTGATCAACGCCGAGAACTCCGCCGGCGGCTTCGGCATCACCCAGTCGATTCTGGAAGAGCTGATCGAAGCCGGCGCCGACGCCGTCACGCTCGGCAACCATGCGTTCGACCAGAAGGACGCGCTCGTTTTCATTGAGCGCTATCCGCAACTTATCCGCCCGGTCAATTACCCCAAGGGCACGCCGGGCCGCGGCGCCTCGCTGATCAGGACTGCGGGCGGGGCCGATGTGCTCGTGATCAACGTGATGGGCCGCATCTTCATGCCCGAGCTGGATGATCCTTTCCGGGCCATCGACGCCGAGCTGACCGCATGCCGCCTCAAGCAGGGCGCCGACGCAATCCTCATCGATATGCACGCCGAAGCGACGAGCGAAAAGCAGGCGCTGGGCTATTTCGTCGATGGCCGCGCCAGCGTCGTCGTCGGCACGCACACGCATGTGCCCACGGCCGACGACCGCGTATTGCCGAACGGCACCGCCTACATTTCCGACGCGGGCATGTGCGGGGACTACAACTCGGTCCTCGGCATGGACATCGAGGAACCGATCAACCGCTTCATTACCAAGATCCCGCGCCAGCGCTTCGAGCCGGCGGGCGGACCAGCAACCATCTCCGGCCTCGCCGTCGAGATCGACGATAAAACAGGGCTGGCGACCGCCTGCGGGGCCCTGCGTATCGGCCCGCACCTGGAGCCCGCCGCCCCGGCCTTCTGGGCGACCTAGCGACGTCGTTCCCCTCTCCCCATGCCTCTTCATGGGGAGGGGGATTCCGCGCCTGGGCTTGACCGGGGGGCCCCCTCTCGCGCAATAAATCCCGCAAATCCAGATAGCCCGATCCGAGAAGAGCTCCCATGGCTGGCCATTCAGCATTCAAGAACATCATGCACAAGAAGGGCCGTGCCGACGCGGCCCGCGCCAAAGTGTTCTCCAAGCTCGGTCGTGAAATCACCGTGGCGGCCAAGATGGGCTCGCCCGATCCCGGCATGAACCCGCGCCTGCGCCTCGCCATCCAGGCCGCCCGCGCCGAGAACATGCCCAAGGACAATATCGAGCGCGCCATCAAGAAGGCGGCCGGCGGTGACGCCGAGAACTACGAGGCGATCCGCTATGAAGGCTATGGCCCCGGTGGCATCGCCGTCATCGCCGAAGCGCTGACCGACAACCGCAACCGCACCGGCGGCGCAGTGCGCGCCGTGTTCACCAAGTACGGCGGCAACCTCGGCGCCACCGGCTCTGTCTCGCACATGTTCAATCACGTCGGTGAGATTACCTATCCGGCGAAGGCCGGCTCTGCCGACGCAGTGATCGAAGCCGCCATCGAAGCCGGCGCCGATGATGTCGTCTCCGACGAGGACGGCCACGTCATCGCCACCGAGTTCGAAAGCCTCGGCACCGTGGCCGCTGCGCTTGAAGAGAAGTTGGGCGCGCCCACCGGCGTCAAGGCTGTGTGGAAGCCGAACCTCACCACCCAGGTCGACGAAGAGCGCGCACAGAGCATCATGAAGATGATCTCAGCGCTCGAGGACGACGACGACGTGCAGAACGTCTACGCCAACTTCGAAATCTCCGACGAAGTCCTGAAGAAGCTCACTGCCGCGTAGGGAGCGCCTAATGCGTATGGTGGCGGTCAGCGCGATGTTCGTGGCTGTGCTTGGCGCGGTCAGCGGACCGGCCTGGGCCACGGCGAACTGGGACTACACCTGCAAGGCAGTCGACGCGACGATCGACCTTGACGTGCTGCTGACGTTCAACCAGGGCACGGCCGGCAGGATCACGGTCGGCCAGATCGATGCAGCGACGCGTCGCGCGGGCAAAGATGGGCGAAAGGCAAAGCCCATCTCCTTTGCGTCGGACGACATCGAGCAGTTCTGGGTGGGCGACGACGTCTTCCGCATATCGCTGTCGCGCTACAACGGCGGCGAGCCCGAGCCGGTGCAGTTGTTGATCGATACGACGTGCCGGGCAAAAGCTTGCACGGGAACCTACCGATACACACAGATGGGCGAGACCCTGAGCGGCAAAATCACGTGCGAGCAGGGCGAAGCCGGCTAAGCCACCCGCCCTCGCGCGTCAGGCAATCTCGTATGCATCGCGCCAACCGCATATGATCTCCCGATCTTTGCTGATCGGTGAACGCTTAGGGATGCCGAGGTCGACAAAACTTGAGCAGCATCAAACTGCGATCGCTGTCCACTGTTCACTTGGCGCGGCGCGCGACCGAATTAGGCTGAGGCCTTGATGTCCCGATCCGCGCCACGTGCCATCGCCGCGTCCCGCGGTGCCAACTCATTCATCACCGCGCGGAACACGGGCGGCGCGAACAGCACGTTGCGGTGGCCGAGGCCTTCGAACGCCATGAGGCGCGCACCGGGGTGCGCTGCGACGATGTCCTCCGCATTCTGCAACGCAACCTCCTCGTCCTCCCGGCCATGGATGATCAGCACCGGGGCCTCGACGTCGCGCAGCAGCGCCGCGGCCGAGAACGTCGACACCGGCCTATGTCCGACCCGCTCGAGATGCCGCTCATAGGCGCGCTGCGCCGCCGGCCTGAGGTTCAGCGTCTTGCCGAAGTTGCGCGTCACCTCTGACAATTGGTTCGGACACGAGATCAGCACGAAATGCCCGATCCGGTGTGCATGATCGAGCGGCGGTCCGCCCTCCGCCACCAGCAATGCAACGAAGCCGCCGAACGAGTGCGCCACGACGCCGTCGATCGGCCCGAAGTGATCGCACACGGCGAGCATCGCCCGCGCGCAATCGGCAAGGTTCGTGCGCCGCCCCGGGCTGAGGCCGTGCGCCGGAAAATCGAACGCGACCACGCGCATTCCCGAACGGCGTAGCGGCTCGGTGAAGGCTGTCATGAACGCCGCTTCGCTGGTCCAGCCGTGCACCAGCATCACGGTACCGCGCGGCGCGCCGTCGGGCTCGTAGACGTAGGCCTGCACTTCGCCAACGGGCGTTGGCACCACTTGCCAGCGCGCATTGCGCAAGTGAAACCGCGCCCGCGCGGTCAGGATGTCGTGATCGGCGCTCCGATGCTGCGAAAGCTCGGGCGTACAGAAAATGCGGAAAGCCACATCGCCGGCGGAGGCCGGCGGTAGCCCGTCGAGCATGGCGACGGCTCGAGGTCGCGGACAACGCAGCGCCAAGTTGCGTCTCTCCTGAATGTCTCGTGTCACTGCACAAGTTCAATGCGGCGCGCGGCTCAATAATCCGGAAACCTTGCCGGCGAGCCAGAGCAACCGCGAAAAGCGATAAATAATTTGAAACGATAAATACGCCGTGAAATTACGCCGCTCCCAAATGCCCGGCAACGGCCAGCCTGCCGCATCCCCCATGACTTGGGGGGAGAGGGCGCGGGACCATGCCCCGGCCGCGCCAGCCAACTATTTGTCTCTCCGGAATTTCCCGGCGCGATGCACCATAGGCACTGCGCCGAATCGGCTTCGTGCTATGCGTCGCGGTCATGGGGACAACCTTCACACGCATCATCGGTATCGACCCTGGATTGCGCCGCACCGGCTGGGGCGTCGTCGACAGCGACGGCGTGCGCCTGAGCTACGTCGCCAGCGGGCTCATCACTGCGCCCACCGATCTCGACCTGGCCTACCGGCTGCGCGAACTGTTCGAGGGCATCGCCAGCGTCATCGCTGCCTTCAAGCCGCATGAAGCGGCCGTCGAAGAAACCTTCGTCAACGACAACGCCCGCTCCACCCTGAAGCTCGGGCAGGCACGCGGCATGGCGCTGCTGGCCCCGGCCATGGGTGGTCTTGTGGTGGCCGAATATCCGCCCAATCTCGTCAAGAAGTCGGTGACCGGCGCGGGGCACGCGGAGAAACGCCAGATCGAGGCCATGATCGGGTTCCTGCTGCCGAAAGCGAAAGTGGAAAGCGCCGACGAGGCGGATGCGCTTGCAATCGCCATCTGTCATGCCAACCATCGTCAGGCGCGGGTGCGCCTGGCCGTCGCCGCCCGGCGATAGATGCTGCCGCGCGAGATCCGCCGGCCGGGGGAGAACCAGCAATGATCGGCAAGCTGCGAGGGAAGGTGGACGCCATCGGCGAGGGCTTCCTCATCGTCGACGTGGGCGGTGTCGGCTACGAGGTGCAGGCGTCCTCGCGTACGCTGCGCAACCTTAAGATCGGCGACGAGGTCTCGCTCACCATCGACACGCATGTGCGCGAGGATTCCATCCGCTTGTTTGGCTTCGCCAGCGAGGTTGAGCGGTCCTGGTTCCGCACGCTGCAGAACGTGCAGGGTGTGGGCTCAAAGGTGGCGCTCGGGCTGCTCGGCACGCTGTCGCCGCAGGAGCTGGCCAACGCCATTGCGCTGGGAGACTGGGCCAGCGTCGAGCAAGCGCCCGGCATCGGCAAGAAGCTGGCGATGCGCATCGTCGCCGAGCTGAAGGACAAGGCGCCGGGTCTCACTGCTGTCGGCCTCACGATCCCTGCCGCCGGCCAGGGCGCAGGGGCGCCGCCAGAGAACAATGCCGCGGCCGAAGCCATGTCGGCATTGTCAAATCTGGGATATCAACCAGCTCAAGCCTCGGCCGCCGTAGCCGTGGCCATGAAGGAGCTGGGCGAAGGCGCAGACACCGCTAAGCTCATCCGCCGCGGATTGAAGGAGCTGGCGCGCTGACGCCTGAAGCATGATGGTATCGAACGCTCAACGCGCACTCTGGACTTTTCTGCTTTATGCACTGGCAGCGCCTTTCTTCGCCGGATTGGGTGTCGTCATTTTCGTCGCCTTGGCGCGCGCAACCGGACTGAACAGCCTCGTTCCCGATAATGTCGGCGGCCTTGGCGAGGCGGCGCTCGCCACATTTGTCTGGTCGGCCGTGCCCTCGGTTCTGACCGGCATCATTCTCGCCGCCGTCGTCTGGCGCACTGGGGCACTGTCGTGGATGGCGGCCGCCGCCGTCGCGGTCATCGCCTTTGCTGGGGCTGCCCTGCTGCTGCCGCTCGAGCTGCACGACGCCCGCCCTTATCTGGCCTTCCTCGCCGGCGTCGTCTCCATCATCGTGCGTCAAGTGCTGATTCAGGCCGATATTGTTCCTGACTGACATAACGGCGCAACGGATCGCCGCTCTGGGCGTTTCCTCCCCGACGATGGAGGATTTCCCATGCTGCCAATCATCCTTGCCGCCCAACTCGCTGGCGCTGTGTCGACGACAGCCGCAATGCAGACCGACGTTGGCATCTTAACCTGCACACTCGCCGAGCACGCTGAGAAAGACACCGCTCCCGACAGCCAGACCAAGTTGATGCACTGCGCCTTCAAGCCGGCCGGCAACGGCCCGGGAGAAGTCTACATCGGCGAGGTGAAGCGCGTCGGCAGTCAGACGGCGCTTTCGGGCAAGCGCGTTCTGATCTGGTCCGTGCTCGGTCCGTCCGATCGCAAGCTGGCGCCGGCCATTCTTCAGCAGACCTATGTCGGCAGAGTTGCGGGCGCGAGCGGCGAGCCTGAGACCGCCAAGCTGCTCGTTGGCGAGCGCGACGATGCCTATAGCCTGCAGCCGATCGCGGATGAAGAGCACAAGGAAAACGCCGAGCCCAGCGTCACCGTCGTCGAGCTGCGCATAAAGTCGACGCCGGGCTGATCACTTCAAGCGCCGTCTGCCAGCACGCCGATGGCGCGGTCGAGCTGCGGATCCTTGCCCGCCGCATAGCGCACGTCGAACGGCACCTCGATGGTAGGCGCCACGCCCTTGCCTTCGAGCCGCTCGCCATCGACCGCAGCGTCCTCGACGGCAAGGATCAGCAGACTGCCGTCCGACAACAGGAATGCCGTACCGGCCAGTAGCGCACCGGCCGTTCGCTCGCCGACGACCTGCCCGAAGCCGTTCTTCTTGAAGCCGTACGCCAGCACTTCCTTGCCCGATCGTGTACCGTCGTTGACCAGCATTGCCACCGGCTTGCCCCAGCGATAGCCGACGAGATGCGTCGCTCCCTTGCGCCCCGTGAGCGCCAGCGTCGGGCCATAGGTGTTGAAGATGCTGAGGTAGCGCGGATGCGCACCGCCCCAGCCATCGCGCAAATCCCACACCAGGGCATCGGCGTCTTTCAGTTTGCCTTCGCTCAGCACGTCCTCGAGCTGACGCTGGTATTCGCTTCCGGCATACGAATAGACGCGCACGTAGCCGATGCGCTTGCCATTCGCCTCGATGATGCGCGCGCTGTCGCGCACTGCCGCCTCGAACATCTCGCCTGGATCGATCCACTTCGGTGCAACGGCGATTTCGATCGTCGCCTCGCCAGCCGCGCGCCGCACGGCCAGCGCAACCTTCTCGCCCACCTTGCCGCGAAACGAGCCGATCTGCTGGAACGGCTTGCCGTCCGCTGCAACGATCTCGTCCCCTGCGAGAAGCCCGGCCCGCTCGGCCGGTCCGTTCGGAAACAGCGCCGTCACGAATGTTTTGCCGTTGATATCGCGGGTGAACATGCCGACGCCCGCGTAGCGCACCTTGCCGCCCGAGAAGTGCTTCGGGATCTCCCGCCGCAGCGGATAGGCGAAGATATCGACCAGCTCGTAATAGGCAGTCTCTTCTTTCGTATAGTGATGCGTGTGCGAGGCATCGAGTTCGCCGAGCAGCGCGTTGATCGCAGTCGAACGCTGCGTATCCGTCTTGGCAGCGGCATAGGCGGCACGGTGTTTGTCGCCCGTCGCCTGCCAGTCGAGCCCTTTCAGTTTCGGGTCATAAAACCGGTCGCGCACGAGGCGCCACACTTCCTCGTAGACGGCAGTGTCGTCTTCGCGCTTGGGCTCGTATGCGCGCGCCTCCGACATCAGGGAAGGCAATGCCTGCGCGCCAGCCACGGCAACGGCCAAAGCTCCAGAACGCACGAATGCTCGCATGTCTGTCTTCCTCATCCGCGGCCTTCCTCACACAGGCGCAATCGCGCCCGCATCCACACCTGCAATTTAGAGGCAGAAGTCGGCGATGGAAGGAGGATAGCGCCGCCGAACCGCCCGCGGCGCCTTACAAATCAGCAATCTTTGAAAATCGACGTCACGCACAGCCACGTATCGTGCACGTTACGCCGCGCGATCTCCAATGCGCCCACCTCGTAGGTGGATTCGCCGCTGTCGCTTACCGCGCGCTGATAGTCGGTAATGGTGACGACCCGCTCCGCGCCCTCGCAAGTGGCGCCCTCCGGCACCTCCGCGATATGGCACTTTTGGTGCGCGCCCTTTTTCGCCAGCACTTTGCTGCAGACTTCGCCAGCGAGTTCACCCTTGAGCTGATATTTCTCCGAGGGCTGCTCGATCGAACACCGATAAGTCGCCGACGGCTCTTCGCAGGCGACGCACAATTCACCGGCTCTTGCAGAAACTGCAACCGCGGCACCCACTGCCGCAACGAGAACGAGCAAACGCTTCATACTGCTTCCTTCGGATCGCCGAGCAACGGAACGACCGACCCCCACGCAACGCAGGCTAGACCCTTCTTATAAGGCTGGGAAGGGCGAGGTTTTGATCGAAATCGTTTCTGCTCTGCAACATCGCGTGACAACGAGTTCTTGACGCTCATCGCAAAGCAGCCCACCCAACCGTTATGAGCACTGAGAGCCCATTCGATCGCTCCTATCCGTCGGATCGCCTGACGTTCTTCTCCGATGGCGTCATGGCCGTCGCGATAACCGTGCTTGTACTGGCGCTTAAGCTCCCCGAGGGATCATCTCCCGCCAGCCTGTACGCTGGCCTTGCGGCACTCGCCCACCCGTTCTGGTGCTACGTGCTGAGCTTCATTGTCATCGGCGTCCTCTGGATGGCGCACCACGCCCAGTTCGCAAACATCCGGCGCGTCGATGCCATCGTCGTCTGGCTGAACCTGTTCTTTCTGATGTCGGTGGTGCTGATCCCATTCGTTACCAGCATCCTCAGCGACTTCGATGGGCCGTTGCCCACGGTCCTCTATGCGCTCGTGCTGATGGTGAGCTGCCTGCTGCTGGCAGCCATCTGGGGGTATGCCTGCGCCCGCACCGGGCTCGTGCGGTCCGACGTTTCCCGCCAGATGCGCCGCATCGGTGTGATCTCCCCGCTGCTCGTCGCCACCGTCTTTGCCGCTTCGATCCCCATCGCCTATGGCTATGGAGCCACGCCCGCGCAGTGGAGCTGGCTGGTCGCCGCTCTTGCCGGTCCTATCGGTGACCGTCTCTCCCGCGCGTGATGCTTTCGCAGCCTTGACGCGCATCGCGAACCACGTCAGGAACAAACCATGACCGATCGGCTTGTCACCGGCTCAAGGCGCGACGGCGATGCCACCGAAGCATCGCTGCGCCCGCAATCGCTCGGCGAATTCATCGGCCAGGAGCAGGCGCGCGCCAACCTCACCGTGTTCATTAAGGCTGCCCGCGACCGCGGCGAAGCGCTCGACCACGTTCTCTTCGCCGGCCCGCCCGGCCTCGGCAAGACGACGCTGGCGCAGATCATGGCCAAGGAGCTGGGTGTCGGCTTTCGCGCCACGTCCGGGCCCGTCATCGCCAAGGCCGGCGACCTTGCTGCGCTCCTCACCAACCTCGAGGATCGCGACGTTCTCTTCATCGACGAGATCCATCGCTTGAGCCCCGCGGTCGAGGAAATCCTCTATCCCGCCCTCGAAGATTTCCAGCTCGATCTCATCATCGGTGAGGGGCCGGCTGCCCGCTCGGTTCGCATCGACCTCGCCAAGTTCACGCTCGTCGGCGCCACCACCCGCCTTGGTCTGCTGACGACGCCGCTGCGTGATCGCTTCGGCATCCCCGTGCGCCTCAACTTCTACACCGTCGCTGAACTGGAACGCGTCGTCGCCCGCGGTGCCCGCGTGCTCGGCGCTGCAATCGGCCCTGACGGCGCGCATGAAATCGCCCGCCGCGCTCGCGGAACGCCGCGCATTGCCGGTCGCCTGCTGCGCCGCGTGCGCGACTTCGCATCTGTCGCCAATGTCGCCATCATCGATGCAACGCTTGCTGACAAGGCGCTCAATGCACTCGAGGTCGACAGCGAAGGCCTCGACGCACTCGACCGCCGCTATCTTGCCTGCATCGCCAAGGCGCACGACGGTGGTCCCGTCGGCATCGAGACAATCGCCGCAGCGCTCTCTGAGCCGCGTGACGCGCTCGAGGAGATTGTCGAGCCCTACCTGCTGCAGCAAGGCTTCATCAGCCGCACGCCGCGCGGGCGCATCACCACGCTCAAGGCCTACAAGCACCTCGGGATGTCGGGTCCGCAGCGATCCTCCAGCCCGCAAAGCACCCTGTTCGATGTCCCGGAAGAGGACACTTCCGATGATCCCGGGGATCAGACCGGGACAGCCTGACGAAGCGTAGGGTGCACATGCCTGCCGCACGGGCGCCAATTTTTGGCACATCTTTTGCGCCACAACGCGCGCAACCTCATCGACAGGCAGCACCGGCACAATCGTGATCACCCGCAGACAACTCATCCAAACCGCTGGTGCGGCGGCCATCGGCAGCGTCGGCTTCGGCAGCTACGCGCTGGCTGAGTCGTTCTCGACCACCGTCACCAGATATCAGCTGAGCCCCGCCGGCTGGCCTGCGGGCTTGACGCTCAAACTCGTCGTACTCGCTGACTTGCATGCATGCCGACCCTGGATGGATGTCGAGCGCATCGAGGGCATCGTCGCGCAAGTCAACGCGATGAAGCCGGACTGCGTGCTCCTGCTGGGTGACTTCGTCGCCGGACACCGCATCTCACGCTACGGGGCACCCGTACCGCACCGCGAATGGGCCGGCGCGCTGGGCGCACTCAAGGCTCCGCTCGGCGTGCACGCCGTCCTCGGCAATCACGATTGGTGGGAAGACGCCCAGGTGCAGGAGCGCCGCGGGGGCCAGACACCCGCTGGCATTGCGCTCCAGAACGCCGGCATCACGCTGCATGAGAATACCTGCGTGCGCCTTACGAAGAATGGCCAGCCGTTCTGGCTCGCGGGCCTCGGCGATCAGTGGGCCTTCTGGCGCAAGAATAGTCGCGGCTACGATGGCATCGACGATCTTCCCGGTACGCTCGCACAGGTGACCGACGACGCGCCGCTGCTGTTGATGGTGCATGAGCCCGACATCTTCCCCAAAGTGCCAGAGCGCGTCGCCCTGACTGTCGCGGGCCATACGCATGGCGGCCAGGTGCGCCTGTTCGGTTACGCGCCGGTCGTGCCCTCGAAGTTCGGCGCACGCTACGTCTACGGTCACGTCGTCGAAGACGGACGCAACCTGATCGTCTCCGGCGGTCTCGGCTGCAGCGGATTGCCTGTGCGCCTCGGCTCTCCGCCCGAGATCGTGGAGATTGGGCTAAGCGCGTGACGTCAGGGCGCGCGCGTGACGAATGCGCACGTGACAAGCCCGATGTGATCGGCTTTCTACCTGCCATGAGCGATACACCGAGCACCACAGATCCGAAGTGGCCAGACCTAGCTGGCCGCCTCGTCGACATCGACGGCAGCCGCGCGCACGTCCTGCCGATCCGCGTCTACTTCGAGGACACCGACTTCTCCGGCCTCGTCTACCACGCGAGCTACGTGCGCTGGTGCGAGCGCGGACGCTCGGATTTTCTGCGCCTTCTCGGCGGCGATCATCGCCGCTTGATCGACGGCTCCGACGGTGGAGAGCCCGCAGCGTTCGTCGTGCGCCGCATGACGTTCGACTTCCTGAAGCCCGCCCGGATCGACGAATTGCTCGAGGTCGAAACCCGCGTGAAGGCCGTGGGCGCGGCCAGTTTGACGCTTCTTCAGCGCGTAAGACGGAAGGCCACGACTCTCGTAGAAGCAGAGGTCACGGTCGTGCTGATCTCGGTCTCAGGCAAGCCGCTGCGCATCTCGGGCGCGCTGCGCCAATCCTTCGAAAGCCCCTAAACAAGGGCCTTATCTGGGGTCCGCGAGCAGCACTTGTGTGCGCCGATGAGCAGAAAGCGCTTGATTTTGGGCTTTATCCCGCATATTCGCGCTCGGCCGACGGCACATTGTGCGTGCAATTCGCGTAGTATCCTCCGGCAGAACGATTCTCTCAAGGAACCAACCGATGGCTGAAAAACCCGCTCCGAAGCAAAACACGATCACGCTCCGCCAGATCGGTGCTGCACTCTCGGAAGCGCATGATCTCCCCAAGAAAACGACGGCCGCTATACTTGAGGATCTGGTGATCATGATCACCAAGCACCTGAAGAAGGGCGACAAGATTCGCATCAACGGCATCGGCGTGCTGCAGGTTCGCAAGCGCCCGGCGCGCATGGGCCGCAATCCTGCGACTGGCGAGACCATCAAGATCAAGGCGTCGAAGAAGGTCGCTTTCCGCGCCGCCAAGGAGCTCAAGGAATCCATCTGAGCCAAAGCTCGCGGTTTCTTTGAATGCACAATGATCGCGCCGGTGCTCTCGCACTGGCGCGTTTCTTTTTGGACACGCACCACCGCCGAAGACGCATCGAACCAAAGTCTTGCCACCAGCCGGCCATACAGTGCGAATCGGCTACCTTGCGCCCGTAGCAACTGAGGGAGGTGACATGTCCGAGAAAACGATACTTGTCGTACCCGGCAAGAAGTTGACGGTGCCGCGCCTCTTGAAACGCGGTCTGCAGATCCTCGCAGCTGTCGCGATCACGTCTGGCGTTGCCCTTGCGATTCTCATTGGCAGCGGTCTTTTGGTGCCGCGCGGACGCCTGTCTCAGGGCTGGGACGTCTGGGTCAGCTTCATCAATCGCACGGACATTCTCGCCACCATGGTGCTGACGGCATTGGTGACGGTACTGTTCGTCTATTGGCAGCGCGATCACGAGCGCGGAAAATAGCGCGCAGCTCAAAGGGGCGAATTCGCAATCGCTCCCGCGCCGGGCATTTCGGCAATAAAAAAGCCGCCCAAGGCGGCTGGCTGTTTCGGCTGGCGACTTCCGAATAAGACAATTTCGCCCGAACGATATGAGATCGGGAAAATGCAAGGGAGGGTGCGGCTTTGGCCGCACCCTCCGCTTGGCAGCAGAATCTGCGGTCCGCTTAGTGGCAGCAGCAGCGCTTGCGGAAGTACTTCACGGCCGCAACGGTGCGATAGGCGCGCACGCGCTCGTACACGACCTTCTTCACAACCGACACGGTCGGCTGCTGAACGGCGACGCGACGATAGAACTTGCGGCAGCCGCAACGGTCGGAATAGGCCTTCTTCACCCAGACAGTGCGATAGCTGCGCACGCGCTCATAGGTCACGCGCGGAACCAGCTTCGTCGTCGGCTGGCGGTAGTAAACCTTCTTCGCGACGGTGCAGCAGCCGTCACGATGGAACAAACCTGCTTCGGCGGTCGACGTCATCGCCACGCTCGTGCCGGCCATTACGCCAGCGGCAACCAGAACTCCAAGAAGCCCACGCATTCGAAACTCCCAAATTCACCCACGTAGATTTTTCAATGTTCGGTATTTCGGCAATCGCCGGGTTACACCGAACGGCACGTGAAAATGGATAACAGCGGGCCACGTAAAAATCGGTTAGCCGGAAAAACAAAACGAATGCTTCGCGGGTTATGGTTAATGAACGGCATCGATTGCCGGTTTTTGCGTGCCAAAACGACCAGAAACACAGGGCGTAACTATATTTTTGTAAGTTAAGCGGCGAGGTGACCGTGCAACCGTTCATTTCGGTTCAAAAGCTAATAAACCGATGTTTTATTGCTGAAACGATTAGAGCGGCAATTGGCCGTTTCGAGTAAATGCAAAAAAATAATTGCCTACGCAATTCGAGCCCGATTGGAAATCGAGCGAGGAACTTTTGCCCGGCGCATTGATTGTCGCGCGTGGGCGTTGCGAGGAAAGCGGCTTTCCATCTTCTTGCTCGCGGCTGTCGTCAGTCGAGCATGCTGATGAAGACACGCACGCGGCAGCACGATGCCGCGCCTATCCGGGCCCGGTGCTCGGTCTGCGCGGTGCGAGCGGACGCTAGCGGCAGCGCTCCGCGCGCTCTTCGTCTTTCTTGATTGCGTGCCCGATCGGATCGGGATTGCTGCCGGTCACATCCAGCGGGTCAGTACAACGCCACGCCGAGATCACCTTCGCCTGGCCGAGGGCGGCCTTCTTGGCGACGGGAAGCTCAGGTGCCGACGCGGTGATTGCCTCCGGGACTTTGTTCGGCAGGCGGACCGGTATCGGCTTCGGCGCGATTGGCGTCTGCTCCACCAGTGCTTTGGCGAAGCACTTGTCGAGGTAAGCGCACCGGCGCTTGGCCGAAGGATGCGTATCCGTTTCCGGCGCCCCCTCGAAGCTATCGCAGACCTGCTTCAATCCCTTGCGGTCGAGCCAGCCCTCGGCGACGCCGCGATGCACGGCATGACAGTCGGCAGCGAGCTCGCTATCGCCCACGGTGAGATGGCCGCATTCGTGGTTGAACACGAACAGCCGTACCGTCGGCGGTTGCTGGTTCAGCATAGTCGGATTGAGGATGAGGATCGTCTCGCCGGCACCGCCCTCGCTGGGCAGGCTCCGGTCGATCATGATGTCGGCCTTCCCGCACGACACCTTGCGGCCGGCAAGGGTGACGCTGCGTCCGACAAACTCTTCCTCCGCCCGGGCATCGCCAATGGCAGAGGCAGCAAGGCCCAAAAGGGCGGTGGCGAGTAACGCGTGAATACGCAACATGACCATTGACCAGGCTTGCACGGCCCCCCGGCACCCTTGGTAGCGGGGAATTAAGTGGCTGAATTAGCCCGAATTAGGACGCTGCAACCCGATCGCCCCTGTCGGCCTCGTTATAACCTTACCCCGGGGCATCCGAACAAAGTGTAGCCGCTTGGTTAGTCCCGGATTTACTCGTGGCATCGACAACCGCCGCGCAGCTAACCATGATGCGGGAATCGGGGACGGTCGTCGGGAGGGACGGGAATGACGCAGGAGAAAGATGCCGATGGCACGGACCTCGACATCAAGGATGCGATGGAGGGCCACGAGCGCTTCCGCCAGCAGTTCGAGCGTGACCGCGCCTTTTATCGTGCCCTGGCAACCAAGAAGCAGAAGCCGCGCCTTCTGTGGATCGGTTGCGCCGACAGCCGTGTGGTGCCGGCAACCATCACCAATGCCGACCCCGGGGAGCTGTTCGAGGTCCGCAACATCGCCAATGTCGTGCCGCCGGCCGACGCTGCCGACGATACGGTCGGAGCCGCCATAGAATATGGCGTCGGCCACCTCGGCATCGACGATATCGTCGTCTGTGGTCATACCGGCTGCGGCGGCATCGCCGCCCTGCTCGAGCCGATGGCGCTCGACCGCGCGGCGCCTCTCGGCCGCTGGATGGAGTTCACCCGGCCCGCCCACCAACTCATTGCCGCAGCACGCGTTCCTGAAGAGGAACGGCTGACGGAGACCGTGAAGGCTCACGTCCAGTTCCAGCTCGACAACCTGATGACCTACCCCATCGTGCGCGAGGGGGTCGCCGCGGGCAGCCTCAACATTCACGGCTGGCTCTACGACATGTTTACGGGCGAGCTGACCACCTACGATCCGCAGACCGGCGGCTGGCGCGGCCTGCTGGATTGAAACTCAGCAAGGGGAAAGACGCCGCTTGGCGGCTTTCACCTGAAGCCGGACGCTTGCCGCATGGTCTAGTATGGCCCAGCAAGTCGAGTCGCATCGCCCGCCGCCGTTTGGTCATATTGCGAGGCAACATGCCCTCTTGGGGATGTGGGCGAAGCAAGACAAACTCAAGCTTCGGTTGCGCATGGCCGGCGGCGCCGGCCGGTTGTGCCGCTGTTGCGGGCGCTCGCATTCCGGGCCCTTCCTCCGTCACTGGATAACCAAATGAATCCTACCGATCTCGCGCAGGAAGCCATCGGTCCGCCGGCGGCGCACGGTTTCTCGTTCCTCGAGCTGTTCCTGCAGGCGCACATCGTCGTGCAGCTCGTCATGGCCGGACTGCTCATCGCCTCCATCTGGTCGTGGGCCATTGTCGTCGAGAAGTTCTTCGCCTTCCGCCGTGCGCGCATCGAGTCCGACCGCTTCGAGCACATGTTCTGGTCGGGTCAGTCGCTGGACGAGCTCTATACCGCCCTTTCACGCACCAAGCCGATCACCATGTCCGCGCTGTTCGTCGCCGCGATGCGCGAGTGGAAACGCTCGGTCGAAGGCAACATCCGCGCCCTCGGCGGCATCCAGCTCCGCGTCGAGAAGGTCATGGACGTCACCATCAGCCGCGAGATGGAGCGGCTCGACCGCCGGCTTCTGTTTCTCGCCACCGTCGGCTCGACCGCGCCGTTCGTCGGCCTCTTCGGCACCGTCTGGGGCATCATGACCAGCTTCCAGGCCATCGCCGTTTCCAAGAACACCAACCTTGCGGTTGTCGCGCCCGGTATCGCCGAGGCCTTGTTTGCGACGGCGCTCGGCCTCGTGGCCGCCATTCCCGCGGTTATCTTCTACAACAAGTACTCCGCTGACAGCGCTGCCATCAGTCATCGGCTCGAGGCGTTCGCGGACGAGTTTGCCGCCATCGTTTCGCGCCAGATCGACGTGAGAAGCTGACGTTCCGCGCAGCAACTAGGAAGGCTTAGGCAGGTATGGGCGCGAGCATCAAGGCGAACACGGGAGGCGGCGGCAAGCGTCGCCGTCGCGGGCGCAATGCGCCGATGAGCGAGATCAACGTCACGCCGATGGTCGACGTGATGCTCGTGCTGCTCATCATCTTCATGGTCGCCGCACCGCTGCTCCAGGTTGGCGTGCCGATCGAGCTTCCGCAGGCCAAGGGTAAGCAGCTCGAAGCCAATAAGGAGCCGTTGGTCATCTCCGTGAAGTCCGACGGCAACGTCTTCATCGGCGAGACCGCGGTCCCGCTCGACGAGATCGCCCCCAAGCTCAAGGCGATCGCCAAGAACGGCTACGAGGAGCAGATCTTCGTGCGCGGCGACAAGGGTGTCGCTTACGGCACGGTCATGCGGGTCATGGGACGCATCAGCGCCGGCGGCTTCCGCAAAGTGTCGCTCGTCACGGAAGTGGAGGACGGAGGCTAGCGCGATGACCGCGAAGTTCGCTGGTAACATTGCAGCCGGCTTAGGCGAGCTTCGGTATCGTGATACGCGCGCTGTGATCGCGAAATTCGCCATCATTCTCGGTCACGTATCGATCAAATCTTTGAAACTGCGCCGCACGAGCCGAGCGATGCGCTCCGTGCCGGTCGTGAAACCGTCTTCCATGTTGCCGATGGTCGCTCGTGGTGCCGCTAGCGAACTCTGGCGAAACTTTGCGTCAGGACACTAGGCGTGTACCGCGGGTTCATCACCTCATTCATCGGTCACGCACTGCTGTTGGCCTACGCGCTGCTCTCCTTCCACGAGCAGCCGCTCGACTTGCCGACCGTGATCCCCATCGAGGCGACCATCGTCACCCCGTCCGAGCTGACGCGCCTGAAGCAGGGCGACCCGACATCTAAGCACCTCGAGGCGAAGGCCAAGGAAGAGCCGCCGCCCGAGGAGACGTCAAAGAAGGAAGCTGACAAGCCCAATCCGGTTGTGGCGCCTCCGCCGGCCGCCGAGCCGCCGCCGCCCGAGCCGGAAAAGAGCGAGCCGAAAAAGGCCGAACCTCCGCCCGAGCCGAAGAAGGACCCGATCGCCGAAAAGCTCGCGGCCGCCCCGCCCGAGCCGCCGCCCGAACCTGGCCCGACGCCCGACGAGAAGAAGAAGCTCGAAGAGAAGCTCGAGCAGGAGCGCAAGGTCGAGGAAGAGAAGAAGAAGGCCGAGGAAAAGAAGAAAGCCGAGGCGAAGAAAAAGGCCGAAGAGAAGAAGAAGCTCGAAGCCAAGAAGAAGGCCGAGGAGAAGAAGCGCAAGCTCGCCGAGGAGAAGCGCAAGCAGCGCGAGAAGAACAAGTTCGACGCCGACAAGATCGCCGCGCTGCTCGACAAGACGCCCGATAAGCGCGGCGCGCCCAAGTCATCGACTCAGCCCACCAAGCCCACGGATTACGAGGGGCCGACGGCGGGCGAGCGGCAGGGGCACGACACCGTCTTGTCCGCGCGCCAGCAGGATCTTCTCCTGTCCATGATCAACCGGCAGTTAGAGCCCTGCGCGCGCCTACCCGGCGGCGGCGGCGGCCCCGACACGCCGGTCGTCAACGTGCGCTTCCAGCTCAATCAGGATGGTTCACTCAACGGTGAGCCCGTCGTGATCAATCGCCAGAACACGCCGCTGTTCCTTATCGCCGCCGATGCTTCGGTCCGAGCGATCAAGCAATGTGCCCCGTTCCAGCTTCCGCCCGACATGTATGGATCCTGGAGCACGGTCACTTGGGCGTTCGATTGGCCCGTCATCTTAGGATTGGTGCAGCGCTAGGTATGCGCACGGGCGCAATTCGGTGCTAAGGAGCCCCGGAAAGGGCAGAGGATCAGAGCCACATGCACGATGGGAACGGACGAATGGTAGCGGTTGCGCGCAAAGCTGGGTCTTGGCGGACGATGCTGTTCGGTGTGCTCGCCACACTCTTCGCCAGCGCGTTGCTGGCGCCGGCCTCCGCGCAACGTCCCGACGACAGCTATAAGGGCTCATCTGGCGGCGGCGGTCTCGACGCTCAGTTGCGCGAGTTCCAGGGCGGCTCCTCCAGCCCTCCGGGCGGCGGTGGCGGCGGCGGCCTTTCCGGCGGCAGCGGCGCCGGTGGTCTGCAAGGTCGCCAGACGCAGGGCACCATCGCGCCGATTCCGATCGCGATTCCCTATTTCCTTGGCCCCGACCAGAAGCTCGCCGCCGACATTGCCGAAGTCGTCACCGCGGACCTCGGCAACTCTGGGCTATTCGAGCCGCTCGACCGCGCCTCCTTCCTCGAGCAGGTGCGCGACGTGAACGCCGCTCCTCGCTTCCCCGACTGGCGCTCCATCAGAGCCGACGCACTCGTCGTCGGTGACGTCGGGCGCAGCGCCGATGGCCGCATCGTTGCCCAGTTCCGCCTTTGGGACGTGGCGACCGGACGCCAGCTCGCCGGCCAGCGATTCGCCACCAGCTCGCAGAACTGGCGCCGCGCTGGCCACATCATCGCCGATCAGGTCTATAAGCAACTCACCGGCGAGTCGGGCTATTTCGACACCCGCGTCGTATTCATCGACGAGACCGGCCCGAAAGAGCGTCGCATCAAGCGCCTCGCCATCATGGACCAGGACGGCTTCAACGTCCGCCTGTTGAGCAAGGGGCAGGAGCTTGTGCTCACGCCGCGCTTCTCGCCAACCAACCAGGAAATCACCTTCATGTCCTACGGCGGTGGCTCACCGCGGGTCTTCCTTATGAATCTGGAGACCGGCCATCGCGAGACTGTCGGCGATTTCCCAGGCATGACCTTCGCTCCGCGCTTCTCGCCCGATGGCCAGCGCGTGATTCTCAGTCTGCAGGAGGGCGGCAACTCGGCCATCTATGAGATGGACCTGAGAACGCGCCAGCGGCGCCAGCTCACCCAGGGCCTCGCCATCGATACCAGCCCGAGCTATTCGCCCGACGGCCGCCAGGTCGTGTTCGAATCCGACCGCGACCGCTCACAGCAGATCTATGTGATGAATTCGGACGGGTCCGCCGCCCACCGCATCAGCCAGGGACAGGGCTCGTATTCGACGCCCGTCTGGTCCCCGCGCGGCGACTACATCGCCTTCACCAAGCAACTCGGCGGCCGATTCCTCATCGGCGTGATGCGTCCTGACGGCTCCGGCGAGCGCATCCTCACCGAGGGCTACCACAACGAAGGCCCCACCTGGGCACCCAACGGCCGCGTGTTGATGTTCTTCCGCGAATCGCAAGGCCCGACGGGCGGTCCGCGAATCTATTCCATCGATTTGACCGGCTACAACGAGCGGGTGATCAAGACGCCGGCGTTCGCGTCTGATCCGGCGTGGTCGCCACTCCTGAATTGAAACAGCGTTTAACCTGAAATTAACTAACCCCGAGCATCAATGATGCCCAGACGCCTCGACACCGAAGGGGCGAGTTTACCGCGTAAATTCGGGCTTTTTCGGTGAGGACCATCGGAACCAGTCAGACGCTGAGAACGCCGCGGAACGCAGTTGCATTTTCGCATCTGCCGCCTTGGAAAACTGAGGGCTAAACGCCTCTGTTCTTGATCAAGTCGAGCCGCGCAAGTACCCCAGTATATGGCTAGTGCCGATAAAGCATCAGGAGATGAGACCATGCAGGGTTTTAAGGGGCTGATCGTTTTGTCAGCAGTGGTTGCGGCCGTTGCTCTGGGCGCGTGCCGTCGTGAAGAGCCCGCGCCGCTGAAACTGGGCGCTGATCTGCCTGCCGCTACGCAGCCCGCTCGCTAAGAGCAGGCGGCAAGGCCAGGACAACATTAGGAGAAAATGCTATGAAGAGTGCAATCGTGCTCGCCGTCGTCGTCGCTGCTGTTGCTCTGGGCGCTTGCCGTCGTGAAGAGCCTGCTCCGCTGAAGCTCGGCGCTGACATGACCACGGAAGTTGCTCGCTAAGCATCACGCTTAGTCGAGGGGGACAACCTTTTTAGGAGATACGACGATGAAGGGGGCCATCCTGATCGCGGCCGTTGCCGCTGCTGTTGCTCTCGGCGCTTGCCGCCGCGAGGAGCCCGCTCCGCTGAAGCTCGGCGCCGACGTTCCGGCTTCGACGCAGTCGGTGCGCTAAACAGCTAGCTTCCTGGCACGTCTCGCTAGGAAGACCGATCTACAGGGCCGAGATCGACACTTCTGGTGTCGGTCTCGGCCCTGGTCGTTTGTAGCGTTCGCTTCCTCTCGTCTCGTCTCGCCGTCGATTGATTCGCTACGCAGGCGGCCGGCGCACGGGGCGACGTGATATCCGGGCCGAGCGCATCTCGGATTTCAGCCGAGCCGGTGCGATTGATTCGCAGTCCCTCGGTGGCTTCCCAATAGATCGCCGACGACACCGCAAGCGGTCTCGGCTCTCCGCTCTGCAAGCAAGGCTTGCACGTGTGGCATATCTGCGATGCAGCAGCGCCACACCGGGTCCTTTGGTCGCTGCGCGCAGTTTCTTTGCACCGGATAATGATTGCTTTCAGGTCCTTCCGGGCGACGAATCGCACAAAGGTCCTGATGAAGCGGATAAGCGGCCACATTTTCGTACGAGCGGCACGCTAACTCCTCATCGAGATGAAACAGTCGCCGCGCTCCAGGCGTTTACGTTGATCAGTGGGCGACGAAAGGGATTTGCATGGCCACGACATCCTGGTTCACCCGCGCGACGCGCCTGCTTGCGGTCTTGCTTGTGGGTGGTCTGGTCGCCGCTTGCGCCAACAACGAGACTCAACCGAATTCGTCGCTCACGGGGCGCGACGGCTCGGTGACGCCCGGCACGCACCGTGACTTCGCGGTCAACGTCGGCGACATCGTCTACTTCACCACCGACAGCTCGGACCTGACGCCCGAAGCGACCGCGACGCTGCAGAAGCAGGCGCAGTGGCTGCAGCAGTATCCGCAGTACACCATCACCATCGAGGGCCACGCCGACGAGCGCGGCACGCGCGAATACAACATCGCTCTCGGTGCCCGCCGCGCTACGACGGTGCGGAACTTCCTGGCCCAGAACGGCATCAACGGGGCTCGCCTGCGCACCATCTCTTACGGCAAGGAGCGCCCGGTGGCCGTGTGCAACGACATCTCATGCTGGTCGCAGAATCGCCGCGCACAAACGGTGCTCAACTCACGCACCGCCGGAAACTGATTTCCGATCAAAGTCTTCGACTGCTTGATCCCGCGGCTTCGTCCGCGGGATTTTCGTTTGTGCCGGCGCCGGATTGAACGCTGTTGCTGTCCGGCCGCACTTCCACAGCTCCGCGCACCGGCGCGCAACACAGCAAAGAATCGCCGCAAATCCTCAGCAATGATTGCCGCGATTTCAGAGGTTTGCCGACGAGGGGAATGCGATGCAGTGGCTCGTGCGTGCACAAGGTAGCGTAGTCGGACGCTGTGTGTTCGTTGTGGCTCTCCTGATCGCCGTCGACGTGTCGTCCGCAGCATTGCGTGCCGATCCGTTTTCCTGGCGCACCACCTCTGGTTACGACGCCGAGCAGCGCGCCGCCGAACTCTATCTCGATGGCGTTGAAAAGCTGGCTGGTGGTCATCCCGATTACGCGCGGCAGACTTTCGAATCGGTCGTCGCCCGCTTCCCGGGAACCGAGGCAGCCGACAACGCGCGCCAGCAGCTCGGCGACCTCGACGCTCGCGAGCCGATCGAGGCGCGCAGCACCGATCCGTTCGACGCCATAACCGTCACGGGTTCGCTGCCGTCGCTCGCTGACATGCCGATCGCTGGCGAGCAGCGCGCACCTGCCTGGGATCGCGAGCTGCGCCGCAACGCGTCGATCCAATCGAAACTGCGCATTGAGGCTGGCGACCGCGTCTTCTTTTCGCCCGGCAGCGCCGAACTCGGCTCTCGGGCGCGGTCAGCGCTCGACGCACAGGCGCATTGGCTCATGCGCTGGCACGAGTTCGAAGCCGCCATCGAGGGCCACGCCGACGAGCCGGGCAGCGAGCAGGACAACGTCGCTCTGTCTCAGCGTCGCGCCGAGGCCGTTCGCCAGCGCCTGATCGAGGAAGGCGTCGAGCCGAGCCGCATCGCCATCGTGCCGCTGGGCCGCTCCGTCCGCATCGCCACCTGCGCCGACACCGACTGCCGCGCCCAGAACCGCCGCGCCGTGACCCTGGTCTTCGCCACGGGCACCCGCGAGCGGCTCGGCCTTCTCAGCACCGTTCCCATGGCCACGGCCCTGTCTGCGGTAGCTGTGCCCACCCCACCAGTGGCCGAGGCGACCGCCGTGACGGCCACCCAGACGGTGGGCCAGACCGCAGGCATGACGCGTTGACAACCCTGGTGCCAAGTGATGCCTAAGAGAGGAATTTTTCCGGTGCGGCGTCTCGCGATGTCGGCACCTTGCCTGATCAACCCAGCAACGGTCGCTCCCCCTGCCACCGCGCTGGCCCGATCGCCCGCAAGGCGATCTCTTCGAAAGCCGGGATAGTCAGTACCTATGCTTCGCCCCTTCGCCTTCATAATCTTAGCCAGTGCGGCGATCGCTGCGGTTGCCTTCGGTGCCGCCGCGGCAGAGCCGCTGCGCCTCGCCCAGGCCACGCCGCCCGCCAAGGCAAAGGCCGCGGCCACGGCCGCGCCTCAGGCCGGCGCCGACGATTCGGCGCTGCGCCAGCGCATCGACCAGCTCGAAGCCCAGCTGGTGGATATGCAGGTCGTCATCGGTACGCTCGAATCGCTCGCCCGCGGCGGTGGTGGCGCAGCACCGGCCGCCGACGGCGGCAGCTTCGGTGGCGGCGGCGGCGCCGATAGCGTCCGCATCGATGGCCTCGAAACACAGCTTCGCGCGCTGGCTGCCCAGGTCCAGCAGCTGACCGACCAGGTGCGCGCGCTCGGCGGACAGCCGCGTCGGTCCGATGCGGCGCCGATGCCGGACGCCGCGCCCGGCCAGCCAGCGCCCAGCGGATTTGCCTCGTCTGCCCCTGCCGCCGACGATCTTCGCTTCGGTTCGACCACGGTGACCGCCGCAACCGGCGACACCATCGGCGGCCTGATCGAGAACGACGCAGCCGCGACAGCTGCTGCCCCGCCGGCTGCGCCCGCAGCCCCGGCAGCCCCCGGCGGCGCCGCGGCGAGCCCGGCGCCCGAGATGGCAGCGCTGCCGCCGGCATTCGGCGCGGCAACGGCGCCCGGCGCCGACAACAACCCGGGCGGCGCCAAGCAGCTCTACGAGACCGCCTACGGCTATCTCATGCAGCGCGATTATTCGGCTGCCCAGGGCGCCTTCGAAGACTTTCTCAATCGCTACCCGCAGGATTCCCTCGCCGGCAACGCGCAGTATTGGCTCGGCGAAGCCCACTTCGTGCGCGGCGAGTACAAGGCCGCCGCCGGCTCGTTCCTCAAGGGCTATCAGAATTACGCCGGCAACCCGCGCGCTGCCGACAGCCTGTTGAAGCTGGCAATGTCACTCGATCGTCTTGGCCAGAAGGACGCCGCCTGCTCATCGTTCGGTGAGCTGTCGACGCGTTTCCCCAATGCGCCGGAGAACGTCAAAATGCGCGCCAAGTCAGAGCGCCAGCGCATTGGCTGCAGCTGACGAGAACGCAGCTGCCTCGCGCAGCACCGGATCGGGAACGGGCGATCAGCCGGTTTCGGATCGCGAGCTTGATGCGCTCTTTGCGCCGCTCGCCTCCTTCAAAGTCTTGATCCTCGCGGTATCCGGCGGCGCCGACAGCATGGCGCTGATGCTGCTCGTTCACCGCTGGCTGGCGGGCAAGTCGGATGCGCCCGAGACCATCGTCGCAACCGTTGATCACGGACTGCGCGCCCAAGCGCGTGCCGAAGCGGAATGGGTCGCAACCGAAGCCACAGCCCTCGGTTTCGATCCCGCGCTGCTGACCTGGTCGGGAGAAAAGCCGGCGACGGGCATTCAGGATGCGGCCCGCGACGCCCGCTATCGGCTGCTCACCGACCTCGCCGGTGCTGCCGGCAGGGGGCCCATCGCCATCGTTACCGCGCACACCGAGGACGATCAGGCCGAAACGCTTCTGATGCGCCTCTCCCGCGGCAGCGGTTTGGATGGACTTTCGGCCATGGCGCCGCTCCGAACTCTCGACGATGGCCCGGTCGAGGTGTTGCTGGCGCGGCCGCTGCTGACGATTCCCGGAGCGCGGTTGCGTGCAACCTTGCGTGCAGCCGGCCGACCCTGGCTCGAAGACCCGAGCAATGATGCCGAGCGCTTCGAGCGCGTGCGCATCCGCAAGGCGCGGCAGACTCTCGCAGCGCTCGGCCTCTCCAATGAAAAGATGGCGCTCAGCGCACGGCGGCTGGCCCGCGCCAAGCAGGCCTTGGAGGCAGGTGTCGACGCTCTCCAGCGCGATGCGCATCTCGATCTGCACAAAGGCGCGTTCGCCAGTTTCGAGGCAGCCCCCTGGCACGCCGCGCCCGACGAGTTGAGGCTCCGCCTGCTGGCGCGCTTGCTCCGCGCTTTCGGAGGGCAGGAACAGCCGCTACGCATGGCCCAGCTCGAGCAGTTGCTGGCGCGAATGTCCGAGCCTGGCTTCGAAGGAGCGACCCTCGCTGGCGCCGCGATTGCGCACCGCCGACACCAGATTCATGTGCAACGCGAAGCGGGTCGCTTACCGCTGCCCACAATGCAGCTTGGCCCGGGAATGGTGGCGATCTGGGACCGCCGGTTCCGCGTCGCCATCGCCCGCGAGGGCGCCGAGCCGGTTCTGGTCCGGGCGCTCGGCGGCGAGGCGTATGCCAAGTTGCGGCGTAAGCTTAACGATAAGACGCTCCAGCTGCCCGCCAGTGCCGCGGCAACCCTGCCCGCCTTTTGGCGCGGGGCCGAGCTCATGTGCGTGCCTCTCTTCGCTGAACTACCCGAAGCAAAGGCCCTGTGGCGGGGGGACGGGGAACTCTATTCGGCCGAATTTCTTGGCTAGAGCCGTAAATCTACTGCGACGGTGAGGCAGTCGCCCTGTTTTTGGCCCGTCGTTAAGCTCCTGGGGAGCGAGAGGCGTGTAACTTGGCAACTGAGTGCCCGGCTCCTATGTTAACGCGAAGCTGCGAACGGCGCCTGGAGCCATCCAGGAAGCGGGTTGGGCGCAAGCCGTGTTCGCGTCCTTAAGGGAACGAAATGAACTCGAACTTTCAAAAGCTTGCCATCTGGGTCGCGATCCTCGTCCTGCTCGCCGCTCTCTTCAACCTCTTCAATAATCCGACGCAGAGCCGGCGCGGCACCGACATTTCCTATTCGGAATTCCTGACGGCCGTCGACAGCGGCAACGTCTCCGACGCGACCATCGCTGGCAATCGGATCTACGGAACGATGCGCGACGGCGGCACCTCCTTCACGACGTATGCGCCCCAGGATCCAACTCTTGTCGAGCGCCTCGAGAAGAAGGGCATCAAGTTCCGCGCCCGTCCGTCCGATGAGGACGTTCCCTCGATCATGGGAATGCTGCTCAACTGGTTCCCCATGCTGCTCCTGATTGCAGTGTGGATCTTCTTCATGCGCCAGATGCAGTCGGGCTCCGGCCGCGCCATGGGCTTCGGTAAGTCGCGCGCCAAGCTGCTCACGGAGCGTCACGGCCGTGTCACGTTCGATGACGTCGCCGGCGTCGACGAGGCCAAGGACGACCTGCAGGAGATCGTCGAGTTCCTGCGCGATCCGCAGAAGTTCCAGCGCCTCGGCGGACGCATCCCGCGCGGCGCGCTTCTGGTCGGCCCTCCGGGCACCGGTAAGACGCTGCTCGCCCGCGCTATTGCCGGCGAGGCCAACGTTCCCTTTTTCACGATCTCGGGCTCTGACTTCGTCGAGATGTTCGTCGGCGTCGGCGCTTCGCGCGTGCGCGACATGTTCGAGCAGGCGAAGAAGAATGCGCCCTGCATCATCTTCATCGACGAAATCGACGCAGTCGGTCGCCACCGTGGCGCAGGCCTTGGCGGCGGCAACGACGAGCGCGAGCAGACGCTGAACCAGTTGCTGGTCGAGATGGACGGCTTCGAGGCCAATGAGGGCATCATCCTCATCGCCGCGACCAACCGCCCGGACGTTCTCGATCCCGCACTGCTGCGTCCCGGCCGCTTCGACCGCCAGATCACCGTGCCGAACCCGGACGTCGCCGGCCGCGAGAAGATCCTGCGCGTGCACATGCGCAAGGTCCCCGTCGCACCGAACGTCGATCCCAGGGTGCTCGCACGTGGTACACCGGGCTTCTCCGGTGCCGACCTCGCCAACCTCGTCAACGAGGCAGCGCTGCTGGCGGCTCGCCGCAACAAGCGCCTCGTGACGCAGTCGGAGTTCGAAGATTCCAAGGACAAGGTCATGATGGGCGCCGAGCGCCGGTCGATGGCCATGACCGAGGAGGAGAAGCTCGCCACCGCCTACCACGAGGCGGGTCACGCGCTCGTCTCGCTCAAGGTTCCCGGCGGCGATCCGCTGCACAAGGTGACCATCATCCCGCGTGGCCGTGCCCTCGGCGTGACCATGAACCTGCCCGAGCGCGACAAGCTCAGCTACTCCAAGCAGTGGTGCGAAGCGCGCGTTGCCATGTCGTTCGGCGGCCGCGTCGCAGAGCAGGCCATCTATGGCAAGGAGCATCTCAACACCGGTGCGTCCAGTGACATCATGCAGGCGACCAACATCGCCCGCCGCATGGTGACCGAGTGGGGCATGAGCGAGAAGCTCGGACCGCTGCTCTATAACGAGAACCAGCAGGAAGTCTTCCTCGGCCATGCCATCACGCAGCGCCAGAACATGTCGGAAGACACCGCGCGCCTGATCGACCAGGAGATCCGCCGCATCGTCACCGACGGCGAGAACAGGGCGCGTGATGTGATCGAGACCTGCCGCCATGAGCTCGAGGCCATCACCCAGGCGTTGATGGAGTACGAGACCATCTCTGGCGACGAGGTTGCCGCCGTGATGCGTGGCGAGAAGATCGTGCGCAAGCCGGACGATGACCTGCCCAAGGGCGAGATCGGCGGCTCAGCCGTGCCGAGCGCCGGCGGCCGTCTGCGTCCCTCTGGCGGCGCCGGCCCCATGGAGCCCCAGCCCTCCTGACGCGCCCTTTGACCTGAGGGTTGCAAACGAACTAGAAGCGGCCGCGAACTCTTTCGCGGCCGCTGTGCTTTCCGGAGGGCAATACGCAGCATGCAGCGCTCGATCTATCTGCGCCCGGTCGGCATCTTCCCCGCGCCCGCCGATCCCGACGAGGCGACCTTCGCCGGCCTGCCGCTCGCCGGCCAGCCGCTGCGCTTCACCACGGTCGAGATCGCCGAGCGCGGCGGCTCGCGCATATCTCGCCGCATCGTCACCCTCGGCGATGCTGTCGAGCGCGACTGGGGCCGCGGCACCATCGACGCCGCCCGCGATCTCGAAGCGCTCTCCGCGCCCCGCCCGCGCCTCGCGGGCCTCGCCCTCGACCGTCCGCGCATCATGGGCATCGTCAACGTCACGCCCGACAGCTTCTCCGATGGCGGACAGCACGACGAGGCGCAAAACGCCATCGCTCATGGCCTGAGGCTGGCAGAGGAGGGCGCCGAAATCCTCGACATCGGCGGCGAGTCGACCCGTCCCGGGGCCGACTACGTCCCCGTCGAGGAAGAACTGCGCCGCGTGCTCCCCGTCATCGAAGGCCTGCGCGCGCGCACCGACGCGTTGATCTCCGTCGACACCCGCAAGGCCGAGGTCATGCGCCGCGCGGCCGCCGCGGGCGCCGACATCCTCAACGACGTCTCCGCCTTGACGCACGATCCCGATGCCATGACCGCCGCCGCCGAAAGCGGGCTGCCGATCATCCTCATGCATGCGCAAGGCGACCCGCGCACTATGAACGACAACCCGCAATACTCCGATGTCGTGCTCGACGTGTTCGACTATCTGGAAGGCCGCATCCTGGCCTGCGAAGCGGCGGGCATTCCCCGCGCCAAGCTCATCACCGATCCCGGCATCGGCTTCGGCAAGCACCTGCACCACAACGTCGCCGTCATGGCGGCGCTGTCGCAATACCACGCGCTCGGCGTGCCGATGCTTCTGGGAGCCTCGCGCAAGAAGCTCATCGACCACATCTCCGACGTGCCGAACCCCCGCGACCGCGTCCCTGGATCGCTCGCCGCCGCTCTGGTCGGCGCCGCGCAAGGTGTTCAAATTATCCGCGTCCACGATGTCGCCGCCACCCGCCAGGCCCTCAATGTCTGGCGCGCATCGGCGGCCGGCAGCGAGAAGGTCCTCTCCTAGAAAAGGCGCCTTGGAGCCTTGCCCATGACCGAGATAAAGTTTCGGCTCGAGCCAGCACACCTCAGCGCCTATGGACGGCTTTCGTCGGCGCGGCTCGAGGCGACAGGCGCCCACGCCGACGGTAATTGGGGTGTGTGGCTGGTCGGAACATTCGGCGCTGCGACGTTGATTGCGGCCGCCTCGCTCGTGTTTCCGGCTGTTACCGGGAACCCGTTCGCCATGGCGGAGTTCACGGCCGGTCTGGTAGCCGGCGTGGCAATTTTTTTCGCTATCGCGTGGTGGCGCTATTTGCGGCTGTCGCGCCGGGCCACGCGGGCGGACGGTCCGACGCGCGCGGAGCACCGTTTGAGCCTGGGTGAGGACGGCTTGAGATCGAGCACCTGCTTCGCCGAGACGCTCTATCGATGGTCCGTATTCGAAGACGTGACCGCCACGGAGGACGTCGTCGTCCTGTGGATTGAGCCAGGCGCTGGTGTGCTTGTGCCGCGTAATGCGTTCGCCTGCCCGGCCGCGGAAGCGGCCTTTCTAGAAGCGGTGCGCCGGTACATGGCCTAAGGCAAGGCTTCCGGTCGCGGGAACACCTAGGCTGGCCGAAACGCACCCAGTCACAGGCTTTCTCATTCCTTAGGAGAGGCGAGCTAATTTGATCCGGAGCCCCGTGGCGGGCCGGTAATTCCGCCTGACGAAAATTGTTCGCAGACGGGTTTTGCCAATGGCTCATAGTTCGTGAGTGGTAAGGGTAGCGTATGCAATCTAGTCTTCGGAATGGTAAGTCGGCGAGTCGGCGGAACGGCGTTGCGCCACACTCACGCAATGGCAAGCCGAAGCCGCTCAAAAACGGCACACCGCCACCACTGCAACTAGCCAAGGGGATCCCCATGTCGCGCCGCTATTTCGGTACCGACGGTATTCGCGGTCTCGCCAACAAGCATCCGATGACGTCGGAGATTGCCCTCAAGGTGGGCATGGCCGCCGGCAAGATCTTCCAGACCGGATCGAACTACCGCCACCGCGTCGTCATCGGCAAAGATACGCGCCTGTCCGGCTACATGCTCGAGGCGGCGCTGATGTCGGGCTTCACCGCCGTCGGCATGGACGTGTTTCTCCTGGGGCCGATGCCGACGCCCGCCGTCGCCATGCTGACGCGCTCGCTGCGCGCCGATCTCGGCGTCATGATCTCGGCCTCGCACAACCCCTTCGACGACAACGGCATCAAGCTGTTCGATCCCGATGGCTACAAGCTCTCTGACGACACCGAGCGCCGCATCGAAGACTTGATCGATTCCGACACCGCCAGCCTGCTCGCCCCCGCCAGCGCCATCGGCCGCGCCACGCGTGTTGAAAGCGCGCAGGAGCGCTACATCGAGTTCGCCAAGCGCACGCTGCCGAAGAACTTGCGCCTCGACGGGCTGCGCATCGTCATCGATTGCGCCAACGGCGCTGGCTACAAGGTCGCCCCCGAAGCCCTGTGGGAGCTTGGCGCCGAGGTCGTGAAGATCGGCGTCGAGCCCAATGGCCGCAATATCAACGACAAGTGCGGCTCCACCGCGCCGGACGCGCTCATCGCCAAGGTGCGCGAAGTACGCGCCGACATCGGCATCGCCCTCGATGGTGACGCCGACCGCGTCGTCATCGTCAACGAGAAGGGCGATATCGTCGACGGCGATCAGGTCATGGCCGTCATCGCCGAGGAATGGCATCGCTCTGGCAAGCTCACCGCCGGCGGCGTCGTCGCCACCGTCATGAGCAACCTCGGCCTCGAGCGCTATCTCAAGAGCCTCGGTCTCGACATGGTGCGCACGCCGGTTGGCGACCGCTACGTCGTCGAGCACATGCGCAAGCACGGTTATAACGTCGGTGGCGAGCAGTCGGGCCACATCGTGCTGTCCGATTACGTCACCACCGGAGACGGTCTCATCACTGCGCTGCAGCTTCTCGCCGTCGTCGTCTCCACCGGCTCTCCTGTCAGCGAAGTGACCAAGCGTTTCGAGCCTTTGCCGCAGATCCTCAGAAACGTTCGCTATTCGAGCGGCAGCCCGCTCGAGGACACCCGCGTCGTCAAGGCGATCGACGCCGGCAAGGCGAAACTCGGCGAAGCCGGGCGTCTCGTCATTCGCCCGTCGGGTACGGAGCCGGTGATCCGCGTGATGGCGGAAGGCGACGATGAGCGCCTCGTTTCAAACGTCGTTGGCGACATCGTTGAAGCTGTGCGCGCCGCTGCAGCCGCCTGATCTTTTCTTTCTATCTCGAACGTGCAACTTGCGGCCTTGGGACAAGCTCTCGAGGCCGCAATCTTTTGCGCGCCGCTGCACCGGTTAATGCGCAGTTAACGGCGTCAGAAACGAACTGTCCCAAAGCGAACCGGCAATTAAGCGGTCTTTAAACCTTCTTCCCCATAGTCCGTCGTTGAGCACGTATGGAGTTCGCCGCTCGCGCCCGCCCAGTCAGGCGGCCATGACGAATTCGAAGGGGAAGTACATGAATACCAATCGCAGTTCCTACGCGCTAGGCGCCGCGCTCGGGTCGGCTCTCGTGCTCGCCTTAAGCGCTCCTGCCAACGCAGCAGACATTTACGACGCAGGTCTCAAGGGCGGTTACGAGGTTGCCCCTCCGCCGCCGAGCGACCGCGGCATCTACATTAAGGGCTACATCGGCCAGGCCAATCCGGACTCTGGCAACATGTGGAACTCAGGTTACGAGACGAACGACTTCACCGTCCACCACAACGACATCAAGTCGAGCCCTCTGTTCGGTCTTGGCGTCGGCTGGCAGGCGCGCAGCTGGCTGCGCTTCGACCTGACGGGTGAATATCGCGGAGACACCACGTACTTCGGCAGCGATCAGTATCCGGGCGGCACCGGCTTCGACGCCGGCACCAACGAATACACCGCCGACATGAAGTCGTGGCTCGGTCTCGCCAACGCCTACATCGACATGGGCAACTGGTGCGGGTTCACGCCGTATATCGGCGCCGGCATCGGTTTCTCAAACATCTCGGTGGAAGGCCTGAAGGACGTCAACGTCCCGAACGACAGCGTTGCCTTTGGCGCTGACAAGAACACCACGAACTTCGCCTACGCGTTCTACGCCGGTGCGAGCTTCGATATCACGTCGCAGGTTGCGCTCGACCTCTCGTATCGCTGGGTCAACATGGGAAATGCGCAGAGCGGCGACGTTACGACCTACGAGGGCGATGTGGCTTACGCGGGCCACCACATCAAGGACATCACCTCCAACGATGTGATGCTCGGCGTGCGCTACAAGCTGCAGCGTGAGCCGGTTTCCTACATGCCGGTGAAGTAATCGGCAGGCGCTCCCCAAAAGGAGCGCCGCTCACAAGACTTGGTCGGGCTCAACCAATGAGCCCGGCCACAAAACAGCCCGGCGTCGATCGAGGCTGCCTGAAGTCCAAGTTCGATTTCCTAGTTTGCTTACGCGTGAGACCGGCGCCAGGGAGGCGGACCGGTCTTAAAAAGCAGAGTTAGGACGTCGGGTGGGCTTCAAGGCCAGCCAGCCGTCAAGCAAGGATCGACGCAGATGCATCGCGCACTCAGCAGAATTTCGCTCGCCCTGGCGATCGCAGCCAGCATGGCCGCAGCCGCCTTGTCGCCCGCGTTGGCCGACGGCGACCCGTACTATTCCAACGGCATCAATCCATCAGGTGTGCGCACGCCCGTGCCGGCCCCTATTCCGGTCGCCATTGAGGAAGCCGAATGGTACTTCCGCGGTGACTTCGCGGCTGGCTTCGGCGGCTCGCCCTCGGTCAACGTGCTCGGCACCAATCTCGTCGAATCGATCTTCGGCTCATCGCAGTATTCGCAGAGCTTCGAGCCCTCGTTCACCGGCGGCGCCGGCGTCGGCTACGTCTGGAGCCCCAACTGGCGCACGGACTTCACCGTCGACGTTCATTCCATCATGCACACCGAGCAGACCGGCAATGGCGCTGTGACGTTCGATGGCACGGCGTTCCCCAATGGTCGCGCTGAAGACAAGACCAAGATGATGTCGACCATCCTGATGCTCAACGCCTACTACGACTTCCGCACTGGCTCGCCGTGGACCCCCTATCTCGGCGCCGGCCTCGGCTTTGCCGTCAACCAGATCACCCAGAGCTACACCGAAAGCCAGGACTACTACGGCGTCACCGCAAGCCAGCGCAGCACCGACGTTGCATTCGCTGCCGCGGCCATGGTCGGCGTCTCCTATGACTTCTCCTCCTTCTGGGCCATCGACGTGAACTATCGGTTCCTTCACATCGGCGGCTCTCAGGTCACGCTCGACGATATCGATCTGCCGCTGTCCACTGTCGAGATCGGCGACCTCAACGAGCACCAGATTCGCGCCGGCTTCCGCTTCTACGTCAACTGAGCCGGCACACCGAGATCGCGTAGGGGTGGCCTCGTGCCACCCCATTTGTTTTTGTGCTTCTGTTGACGCGCCGTCCCCCACATCTCAGACTTAGCCGAAACCCCTCACCCGGCCGCGATCTCACGATCGCGCCCGACCTCTCCCTCCAGGGAGAGGTTAAGTTCCGACATCGGCAAATCACTTAGCCTCTCCCCAGCGGGGAGAGGCCGAAGCGAATGCAAATGAGCTTCGGGTGAGGGGGCGTTTCGACCTCAACCGGAAAGGCTTTCAATGCCCGCGTCATGGCTGAGATAAGAAAACCCGAGCAGCGGCCACAACGCCCGATGTTCTCCAGCGGCCCGTGCGCCAAGCGCCCCGGCTGGACGCCGGACGTTCTCGGCTCGGCGCTGGTCGGCCGATCGCACCGCTCGACGGCGGGCATTGCGCGCCTCAAGCACGCGATCGACGCGACGCATGAACTGCTTCAGATGCCCGCTGGATATCGCGTTGCCATCGTACCCGGCTCCGACACCGGCGCCTTCGAGATGGCACTTTGGAACATGCTCGGCGCGCGCGGCATCGATGTCCTCGCCTGGGAAGCCTTCGGCAAGCGCTGGGTCACCGACATCGTCGCCGAGCTCAGACCGAACGACGTGCGCGTGCTGAACGCCGACTACGGCCACCTGCCGGATCTCTCGGCGGTCGATTTCGATCGCGACGTGATCTTCCCGTGGAATGGCACAGCGTCGGGCGTGCGCGTTCCGAGCGGCGACTGGATCGCCGCCGACCGCCGCGGCCTAACCTTCGTCGACGCGACCTCCGCGCTCTTCGCCCAGGATATCGACTGGTCCAAGGTCGATGTCGCCACCTTTTCCTGGCAGAAGGTGCTGGGCGGCGAGGCGGCACACGGCATGATCATTCTGTCGCCGCGTGCCATCGAGCGGCTGATGTCACATCGGCCGCCCTGGCCCATCCCCAAGCTGTTTCGCCTCGTTGACGGCGGCAGGCTCGATGAAGCCCTCTTCGCCGGCGAGACGATCAACACGCCTTCCATGCTGTGCGTCGAGGATTACCTCGATGCGCTCCTGTGGGCACACTCTGTCGGTGGGCTCAGTGCCCTGCGCCAGCGTGCCGACGCAAACGCCGCGGTCCTGTTCGACTGGATCGCGCGCACGCCGTGGATCGCCAACCTCGCCGCCGATCCGGCGACACGGTCGAATACGTCCGTGTGCATGCGCTTCACGCAAGTCGCCGAAGGCGCCCTCGCCGAGCGCCGCATCGCCGAGCGCATGACGACGCTCCTGGCCAACGAAGGCGTCGCCTACGACATCGGCGCCTACCGCACCGCCCCGCCGGGGCTGCGGATCTGGTGCGGCGCAACGGTGGAGCGCGCCGACCTTGTGGCGCTCCTGCCTTGGCTCGACTGGGCCTACAGCAAGGCTTTGGGCCAACAGAATTAACGCCGCTCGTGGCCGCCCTGCCGGTGGTCATAATTCAGACGCGAAACGCCCCCACTCGTCTGGGTGGGGCACCCCGGTGATTTGGGGCATTGGATCGAGAATAGGAATGGGGCAAACGATGCGCACCGCTGCCGCGATTATTGGCGCTGTGGTTCTAGGCGTCCTCGCAGGACCGGCGATGGCGGCCGAAATTCCAGTGACCTCGCGCATCGAGTCGGTGACCGTCTTCCCAGCGGGCGCCGAGGCGACCCGCGCCGCGCGGCTTGCCCTTGAGAAGGGCGAGCACACGCTGGTGCTCTCCGATCTGCCGGCCGAGGTCGTCCCAGGCTCAATTCGCGTTGACGGCAAGGCGACAGCCGGCCTCGACATTCAGTCCGTCGACACGCGCCGCCGCTATATTCCGCGCGCCGACCAGGCCGCCCTGCAGGCCGAGCGCAAGAGCATCGAGGACGAGATCGAGAAGCTGCGCGATGAGCGCGGTCTCATCCAGGGCCAGCAGGACGCCGCCCAGACTCAGAAGATGCTGCTGCAGAATCTCGCCCAGCTTCCTGCGCGCCCGCAGCCCGAGCAAGGCCAACCGGCACCAGGCACTGTAGCCGCGCCGCAAACCGACTGGCAGCAGGTCCTCTCGCTCATCGGCACCGGCATGGTCGATGCGCAGCGTTCCGCGCTCGATGCCGAAGTGAAGCAGCGCGATCTCGACCGCCGCATCGAGGAATTGGAAAAGAAGCTCTCTGCGCTGGCGCCCGGACGCGTCGAGCAGACCGAGGTCAAAGTCTACGTTGTCGCCGCAGCGCCCCTCGAAGCCGACCTCACCGTGCGCTATCAGGTACCGAACGCCAGTTGGAGCCCGCGCTATGACGCGCGGCTGGTGACCGGCTCCAAGACCGCACCGTCCGTCCTCGAACTAGCCCGACGCGCCGACATCATCCAGCGCACGGGAGAGAGCTGGGATGGTGTCGCCCTGCTGCTGTCGACCACGCGTCCGACCGCCAATGCCTCGGCACCATCTATCGATACCGTAACGATCGATTTCGCGCCCGAGCCGCAAGCTGCCGCCCTCGCCCTCGCCGCGCCCCCCCCGATGCCGATGATGGAAGCCGAAGACGCAGCTCCTCGGCGCATGAAGAAGCTCGCGATGGGACGAGACGCCGACGTGCGGGCTCCCGCTCCTATAGAAATCGCCGAGCAAGGCGCCGCCGCGGCCATCGCGCCGTTCCAGGCGGTCTTCGCCGTCCCCGGCCGCATGACTGTGCCCGCCACTGGGGAGAGCAAGCGCGTCTTCCTGCAGCAGGATCAGATCGAGCCGACCCTCACCGTCCGTACGGTGCCCAAGCTCGATGCCAAGGCCTACCTCTACGCTAAGCTCGTGCTGCCCAAGGGTTCGCCCGTGCTGCCGGGCGCCGTGTCCCTGTTCCGCGACGGCACCTTCGTCGGTTCAGGCGCGCTGCCCGCACTCGCCGCGGGAGAGGATTACGAATTGGGCTTCGGCGCTGATGATCAGGTCCGCGTGCGCCATGCCATCGCCGATGAGAAGCGCGGCGAGACCGGCCTCATTTCATCGGCCAAGACCGACAGCCGCAATTTCCGCATCACCGTGAAGAACATGCACGAGCGGGCCGTGGACCTCGTGGTGCAGGACCAGATCCCCGTCTCGCGCAACGACGAGATCAAGGTCGAATATGTCGGCCCCACCCCGACCGAGAAGGACATCGACGGGAAGCGTGGGGTTATCGCCTTCAAATCCAAGCTGAACCCCGAAGAAGAGCGCCAGATCGAGTTCGGCTACCGCGTCATCTGGCCCGGCTCCCGCGCCATCGTCTACCAATAGGCGAGATTTCCGCCCTTTCCGCCCCCCACCGGCCAGGTTGGGCCTTCAGGAGGGGGTTGGCAGGAGCGAATCTGCGCTATAAGGCCCTGAATGGCCCCGGAGCCCGTTCCGGGGCCAAGTCGTGAGTGGGACTTGAGATGGCGAACGTCACGGTGGTCGGCGCCCAGTGGGGCGACGAGGGCAAAGGCAAGGTCGTTGATTGGCTATCGGAACGCGCCGATATCGTCGTGCGCTTCCAGGGTGGCCATAATGCCGGCCACACGCTGGTCATCGGCGACAAGACATTCAAGCTGTCGCTGCTGCCATCCGGTGTCGTTCGGCCCGGCAAGCTTGGCGTCATCGGCAATGGCGTGGTCGTCGATCCCTGGGCGCTGTGCGCCGAGATCGAGAAGCTTGGCACGCAGGGTGTTTCCGTCACCCGCGAAAATCTTCGCATCGCCGGCAACGCCACGCTCATCCTGCCGCTACACCGCGAGCTAGACGTCATGCGCGAGGAAGCAGCCGGCGCCGGCAAGATCGGCACCACGGGGCGCGGCATTGGTCCCGCTTACGAGGATAAGGTCGGCCGCCGTGCGATACGCGTGCAGGATCTCCGCAACACCGCGACGCTGGGAGAAAAGGTCGACCGCATCCTGGTGCACCACAACGCGCTGCGCCGCGGCCTTGGTCAGCCGGAGGTCTCGCGCGAGGCCCTGCTCTCCGAGCTGAGCGAGATTGCGCCGAAAATTCTGCCTTTCACCGACGTGACCTGGGACTTGCTCGACACCGAGCGCCGCGCTGGCAAGCGCATCCTGTTCGAGGGCGCGCAAGGTGCGCTGCTCGATATCGATCACGGCACCTATCCATTCGTCACCTCGTCGAACACCGTTGCAGCCCAAGCCGCAACAGGCTCCGGCATGGGTCCGCGCAGCATTGGCTACGTGCTCGGCATCGCCAAGGCCTATACGACGCGCGTGGGCTCCGGGCCGTTCCCCACCGAGCTGACCGACGAGATCGGCAATCGCATCGGCGAGCGCGGTCGCGAGTTCGGCACCGTCACCGGCCGCAAGCGCCGCTGCGGCTGGTTCGACGCTACGCTGGTACGCCAGACGCTGAAAATCGCCGGCATCGACGGCATTGCCCTCACCAAACTCGACGTGCTCGACGGTTTCGATGAAATCAAGGTCGGCGTCGGCTATATGCTGGACGGCGAGCGCGTTGATCGTCTTCCTGCTGGCAGCGGCGCTCAGGCGCGCGTCACCCCGATCTATGAGACGCTCCCCGGCTGGTCGCAGTCGACCTACGGCGCTCGTTCCTGGAGTGAGCTTCCCGCCCAGGCGGTGAAATACGTGCGCTACATCGAGGAGCTGATCGAGCGCCCGGTGACCATGCTCTCGACCAGCCCGGAGCGTGAGGACACCATCCTCATGAAGGACCCGTTCGCCGACTGAGGCACGCCTCAGGTCGGCGGCGGCAGCGCGTCGTAGCAGGGCACATCCTCGGTGGTGATGTCCCAGAGCGGCTGCGAGCGCTTGAAGATCACCATGTCCGGATCGAACCACGCGTTGCTGTCGAACGCGCCCGCTACTACGCCTATGATGCCCGGGCGCCCCGTCGTTTCGCTGAATAGCCGGCTGCCGCAGCTGGGACAGAAATGCCGCGTGACGGTATTACCGCTGTCCGCTGTCATGCTGTGCGTTTTCGTTTCGCCGGAGACCGCAATGTCGTCGCGCTTGAAGCGTGCGATAGACAAGTGTCCGCCGCCCGATACGCGCTGACAGTCCGTGCAGTGGCACTGGACCATGAGGAGTGGTGGAGCCGAGGCGGTGAACGTCACCGCGCCGCAAAGACAGCCCCCGTTCGCAAATGGATTTCCCGTCACGCCCGCCTCCGTTGACGCCCCGCCGCGACACTAGAAGCGGCTGCGCACAAATTCAATTGGAGGGGGAGAGGTGAACTGGGACACTCACCACACTTGCCGTGTAGCGAGTGTCCCGCCCAATGGTGGACCCGCGCCTCGACGAGGGAATGGGGGGAGGGGAGGCGAGGCTCAAGTCCGACCAAATAACGACTGGGTCAGTGTTTGGTTCCCGGTCTGCGTAAATTACCAGGCGCTCCTTCATGGCTCATCGCAAAACACAACTCGAAATCAAGGCACAAGGCGACTGCTGAGAAGCGCGAAAAAGGCATTCACGCCTCTACCAGTGCAGCACGCCGAACAGGTGCAACAGGACAATCACGCTGATCGGAACGCCAAACAGCCAGAGCAAGAGATCGCGGGCCATAACTAGAACTCCTTCGTTTCTGTCGCCGGAAAACACCGATGCGACCACAAGAGTTCCGCTGACGGGTGAGTTCCGCTGACGGAAGAAGCCGCCCGCAAAGAGCGCGTCCTTGGCTTGCTATTGCTTCTCAGGGAAAAGCTGCATCGCTTCAGCCGATAATACGCCGCCGGTGATCTCGATCGCCAGGAACGGCGTGGCGTTGGCAATCTGCTTCGATGTGATGTCGATCTGCCCGATGCGCGTCGCCAGCTCGCTGATCGACGCCGCAAATACCATGCGCTTGAAGCGGCACCAGATGATTGCCCCCATACACATCACGCACGGTTCGCCCGACGTATAGAGCGTCGCGTCCTGAAACTCCTCGGGACTGTGGCTCTCGAGGAAGTGGCGTATCGCCATCATCTCGCCGTGCGCGGTCGGATCGTGCAGCCGCTTTCCGCTGTTGAAGCCCTCGGCAACAACCTTCCCATCACGGACGATCACCGCGCCGAATGGAAAGTCGCCCAGCTTGGCCTGTTCGATGGCGAGCTGCATGAAGTGCTGATCCTCGGCCAGCACCGGTCTTGTCACCGCACGCGCCTCGGCCTTGAGACTAAGCGCCTGCGCCGCCAACAGCACACCGCTTCCACTCAGCAACGTCCGTCTGTCCATAGCACCGCTCCCGCTCGAACTCGATTGGCAGGATACTAAGGTCGGGGGATTGAAGAAGATCGAAAACTAGCCGGGAACGCCGGCGACCAGCCCGCGCATGTCCGCCAGTGCACCATCCGCCAGCTCCGCTGCGAGCAAGCGTCTGGGATCGACCGGCCCAGGCATTGCGATCTGCCCCGCAGGCACCTGACGAAACCCGAAGCGGCCGTAATAGGGCTGATCGCCGACCAGCAGCACCAGCCGCTGGCCATCGGCTCTCGCCGCCTCGATCACCTCGGCAATGAGACGCTTGCCGAAGCCCTGTCCGGCGAAATCGGGATCGACCACGAGCGGCCCGAGCAGCAGCGCGCCCTCCGCGCCACCAATGCTGATCGGCGTCATACGCACCGCCGCGATCAACCGGTCGCCAAGGTATGTCGCCCGGCAATAGTGCGAGATCGCCGGCGTGCCTTCACGCACGCGATAAGCCGTGCGCACGAAGCGCCCGGGACCGAACGTCTTGGCGTGCAGCTCGGAGATGGCGGGAAGGTCGGCCGGTGTCACAGACCGGCTGGTGAACTGAGGTGACATGGGCGTCGAAGCCTTCGAGGCGAGCCGTGCGGCACCAGCCGTTTGGCCCAGTTGCGGCAAAGGAAATCAGGCACGGGCGGAACGCATAAGCGCACCGCCTCGTCGCAATTCACAGCCTCGGAGCCATCTCAGCATCATGGGCGCCGTTTAGCATGGGGCAGGAAAAGGGTCTAGCGGCATTGAGGTCTCAGCGCCCGCGCTCGCGTCGGCGCCCGCCCTCACCACATGCGGCTGCGCGGCTTGTGTAAGAGGATCTCAACCAGCCGCCGCCCGGTGCCCGGATTGATATCGTCGGGCAACTGATCGGGCGCGAAAAGCCGCTGCTCGGCAATTTCGTGGTTGGGTTCGGGGACGCGCGTTTGCTGCCAGTCACGCGCAATGAACAGCGCCACGTGATCGTTCGGAAATACGCTGGCATTCGAGTAGATGGCGAACAGCTCCGGCGCTCCCGTCAGAGCAACGCCGGCCTCTTCCGCAACTTCACGCTCTAACGCTTCCTCGACGGTCTCGCCACGCTCCACGCCCCCGCCCGGAAAGTGCCAGCCCTTGCGATAGGTGTGGCGTATGAGGAGAATGCGCCCTTGCGGATCGATCAGCACGGCCTGAACACCGAATGTCAGTCCACGCGACAGCCGCCAGTAGCGCTGCAGAATTTTAGTAACGACCTTCGTTGGCAGCAACGCACTGCTCCTTTTGCGCGACTTTTCGCGCACTCGCCGCGCCGGGTGGTATTCACGCGGCCCGTGTTAGGCTCCCGCGCGCTATTCTGCCAATCGCAGATTAACACTGGCCGACGACTATGGATCGATGACTGAAACGATAACGCTCGCCCACGTGTCGGATGTGCATCTTTCGCCCGTCGCCGGGCTGACGCTGCGCCACCTCAACGTCAAGCGCAGCCTTGGCTACGTCAATTGGCGGCGCAAGCGCCAGCAGACGCATCATCGCGACGTGCTCGATGTCATCATGGCCGACATGAAGGCGAATGCGCCCGATCACATCGCCGTCACGGGCGACCTCATCAATCTAGGCTTGCCCGCCGAATATGAGACGGCAGCCGCTTGGCTGCACAGCGTCGGCACGCCGCGAGACGTGACGGTCATCCCCGGCAACCACGACATTTACACCACGCTGCGCGACGACCCGGGTGTGATGCGCTGGGCAGACTACATGCACCATGACGCCTGGGGCGCGAGGTACACCTCGGCGCCCGAGCATCAGCTCGCCTTCCCGTTCGTGCGACGCGTCGGACCTGTCGCGCTCGTCGGATTGAACTCCGCCGTCGAGACCCCGCCATTCGTTGCCGCCGGTGAATTGGGTGCACGTCAGCTCGCAGCACTCGATAGCTTGCTGCCCAAGCTTGAAGCCGAAGGCATGATCCGCGTCGTGCTGATCCACCATCCTCCGCTTCCCGGCCAGGCGCCGCCCCGCCGCGCTCTGCGCGATGCAGCAGCGCTGTCGCAAATCCTCGCGCGTCGCGGCGCTGAATTAGTCCTGCATGGCCACAACCACACCGACAGCCATATGGACTTCGCGCGTCTCCCAGAGATCGGCGGCGCTAGCATTCCTGTCATCGGTGTCGCATCGGGATCGGCGGTGCGCACGCACAAGCACGAGCAGCTCGGCCGCTACAACTTGCTTCGCATTGGACGTATCGATGGACGCCCGCACATCGAGTGCACCACGCGCGGTATAGCAGTGGGTGGCAACGCCGTGGTGCAAATCGAACGCAAGCTGTTGACTTGATCTCGACACAGCCGCGTGCATCGCGCCGTTCTCAGTACGACGTCGGCGCGCTTTGTTGTCGCATGGAGAAGTGCAAATTCTGCCGCAAAAGCCGCGCTTTGACTGTCGCTGCATAATGCGTGCGCAATAACAGTTACCCGCTCGGCGTCTTGCCCAAATCTATGGCGCCAATGTCACGCTTGCACGCTGACGTGCATATTGAGCGGTTCTCCCCATTCCTCGTTCATCGTGACACTATATACGGCTACGGGGTGAGAGGCGATGGAGCGCCCCGTGTCAGGCGGGGCGGATGCAGGTGCGATTGTTCCGGCGAAATATCCGATTGAATCTCGCGCTCCAGGGCGGCGGTGCGCACGGCGCATTCACCTGGGGCGTGCTCGATCGTTTGCTCGAGGACGACGAGCTCGAGATCAATTGGGTCAGCGCAACAAGCGCCGGCGCGGTGAACGCCGTCGCCGTTGCATCGGGCCTGAGCGAAGGCGGCAAGACATCCGCACGCAACAAGCTGCGCAGTGTTTGGGAAGCCGTGCACAAAGCTGGCGTTCCCGATCTCATGCGTCTCAACCCATTTCTCTATTCGCTGTCGCGCGCCCCGCACATGGCGCAGATGGCGAGCCTGTGGTCGCCATACGAGTTCAATCCTCTGGGCTTTGATCCGCTGCGTCGCCTGCTGTCGGACAGCATCGACTTTGAAAAGTTGCGCTCCTCTTCGCCCATCGAGCTGCTCATCGCCGCAACCGAGGTCTCCAACGGACGCGCGCGCATTTTTCGTCGTCACGAGATAACCGTCGACACCGTGCTCGCCTCGGCCTGTTTGCCGACGCTGCACCATGCGGTCGAGATCGATGGTGTCGCGTATTGGGATGGCGGCTTCTCGTCCAACCCCGACATCAAGACGCTCGCCATGGAGAGCCCGGTCGAGGACACGATCATCGTCCAGCTCAGCCCGCTCGTGCGCGAGGGGCTGCCGACCGGCGTGCGCGAGATAGGGCTGCACGTCAATCGCCTCGCCTTCAACGCACCGCTCGTGCGCGAGATCGAGTTGATCGAGACGGTGCGCGAATGCCAGCAGGGCCGCTTCGGCGGACCGCGCGGCCCGTATGCACGAATGGCAACGCATCGCTTCCACCTCATCGAGGCGGGCCGGCACACCGCGTCCCTGAGCCCCGAGAGCACCATGAAGACGGATTGGTCGCTGCTGAGCCAGCTGTTCGGTGCAGGCCGCGACGAAGCCGAAAAATGGCTCGGCCGCCACCGCTCCAGCATCGGCCGCCGCTCGACGGTGGACCTCAAGGAGCACTTTCTCAACCCTGAGCGCGAGGGCGATGCCTCCGCGGAAACTGCCGGCAAACGCGGTTCCGTTAAAGCGAAGCTAAGTGCTGCGGCCGATGTGACGGACTGAATATAGCGCTCGACTATGACGCGGACGCATGGCTAACATGCCAAGCGAAAAGTCGGAGTTCGCGCGTGTCGGGTATTACTGTCGACATACACAATTCAGCGTCTCACCCTGATCCGCATCAGGGGCGCGCATGCATGGCACGACGTCTCCGGCCATTCGCCCGCCTTACGCTCCAGCCCTTCCGAGAGTCGCAACTATGATGCGTTCGTTTCAGACCAAGCTTGCGCATGCCGCGATGTATGCCCTCGTCGCGCTCGCGGCGTTGACGGCAACTTCACTGCCCGGCTCGGCTGCCGAGGTGAAGGTCGCTGTCGCAGCCAACTTCACCGAGGCCGCAAAAGAGATCGGCGCGTTGTTCGAGAAGGCGAGCGGCGACAAGGCGGTCTTCAGCTTCGGTGCCACCGGCCAGCTCTTTACACAGATCACACAGGCAGCCCCGTTCGAGGTCTTTCTCTCCGCCGACCAGAAGACTCCCAAGAAAGCCATCGCCGAGGGACTGGCGGTCGCCGACAGCCTGTACACATACGCCACCGGCCGCGTCGTTCTCTTCAGTAAGAGCAAGGATCTCGTAAAGGGCGAGGACACGCTGAAAGCCGGCAAGTTCGACAAGATCTCGATCGCCAACCCCGCCACCGCGCCCTACGGCGCCGCCGCCATCGAGGTGATGAAGAAACTCGGGGTTTACGATGCTCTGGCACCTAAGATTGTGCAGGGTAACAACATCGCCCAAGCATATCAGTTCGTAGACACCGGAACCGCCGAGGTAGGCTTCGTGGCCCTATCGCAGATCATCAGGAAGGACGAGGGATCGCGCTGGGTCGTTCCCGATGATCTCTACGCGCCCATCGCGCAGGACGCTGTACTGCTGAGGCGCGGCGAGGAGAACCCTGCGGCAAAGGCCTTCCTGGCCTTCCTCAAGGGGCCCGAGGCCAGCGCCGTCAAGGAAAAATATGGCTATGGAACCGGCGTCGTGGCATCGGTCGCCAAGCAAAAGGAGCTGGCTCCGACACCGTGAGCCGACTGGATTGATCAGCGATGCCTGAATTCGAGCACCTGTGGTCGCCGATCAAGCTCACGCTCGAGCTCGCAACGCTGACAACCATCCTTCTTCTGTGTGTCGGCACACCCATCGCATGGTGGCTCGCGCGCTCTCGCGCACGGTGGAAGGAAGCGGTCGCTGCCGTCGTCGCCCTGCCGCTGGTCCTGCCGCCCACAGTGCTCGGCTTCTATCTTCTTCTCCTGCTCGGACCGAACGGCCCCGGCGGCTCCATCGGCAGCCTTTTCGGTTTGCGCTCGCTGGCCTTCACGTTTGAAGGCTTGGTCATCGGCTCGGTCATCTACTCGATGCCGTTCGTGGTCCAGCCGATCCGCAATGCCTTCGAAGCATTCGGCGATCGCCCGCTCGAGGTCGCCGCCACGCTGCGCGCCTCCGATTGGGACGCCTTCTGGTCCGTCGCCCTGCCGCTCGCCCGCCCGGGATTTCTCACCGGCGCAGTCCTCGGCTTCGCGCACACGGTGGGCGAGTTCGGCGTCGTCCTCATGATCGGCGGCAATATTCCCGGCGAAACAAAAGTGCTGTCGGTCGCGATCTACGACTACGTAGAGACGCTGCAATGGACGCAGGCGCACGTTCTCGCCGGCGGCATGCTGGTATTTTCCTTCGCGGTGATCCTTTCCGTGATGCTGTTTGAAAAGCGGCTTGGGCGCGTAGGCAAATGAAGGCCGACAGAGCCGCCATCGAGGCAAAATTCTTCGGCCCGCTCGGGGACTTCCACATCGACGTGGCGTTCACCGCGCCCGGTTACGGCGTCACCGGCCTCTTCGGTCCGTCCGGTTGCGGCAAGACGACGGTCCTGCGCTGCATCGCCGGCCTCAACCGCCTCTCGGGCAAGCTGCGCGTCGACGGTGAGCTTTGGCAGGACGACGCCAGCGGCACCTTCCTCAAGACCCACCAGCGCCGCATCGGCTACGTCTTCCAGGAGGCAAGTCTCTTCCAGCATTTGTCCGTGCGCGAAAACCTGCTGTACGGGTCAAAGCGCGCCAAGGAAGATGGCCCCGCGCCGATCAGTTTCGATGACGCTGTGGCGATGCTGGGTGTCGGCCATCTGCTCGGCCGCGCGCCCGGCGCCCTCTCCGGCGGCGAGCGGCAGCGTGTTGCTATCGGCCGAGCCTTGCTGTCGCGTCCGCGCGTACTTCTCATGGACGAGCCGCTCGCCGCGCTGGACCGGCTGACCAAGGAGGAGATCCTTCCCTATCTCGAAGCGCTGCGCGAAAACCTCTCCATTCCGATCTTCTACGTCAGCCACGACATGAGCGAGGTCGAGCGCCTAGCCGACACGCTCGTGCTGCTTGAAAAGGGACGCGTCGCAGCCCTTGGTCCCCTGTCGGAGCTGCAATCGGATCCGGCGCTGCCTCTCCTGCGCATGCCGGAAGCCGCCGTCATGCTGGAAGCGCGCATCTGCGCGATCGACGAGAACTATGCTCTGACGAGCCTCGATATCGCTGGCGGAACCCTTGTCGTGCCCGGCCGGCGTGGAAAGCTGGGCAAGCGTTGCCGCATTCGCATCAGCGCGTCCGATGTTGCCTTCGTTCGCGGCCCCGTTCCTGAAACCTCGGTCCTCAACTATCTGCCCGTACGCATCGTCTCGATCGCACCGCCCAATGGCGACGACCCTCAGCTCAATCTTGTCGCAGCGGTTGGTGAAGATGGCTCCGGCGCGCGCATCGTCGGGCGTATTACCCGCAAATCGCGCGATGTACTGATGCTGGAGCCAGGCTCGCAAGTGTACGCGCAGATCAAGAGCGTCGCATTGCTCTCCTAGATTTTTCGCAGCCATATGAGCTCCTCGTCTGCCACAGCGCAGGCCATGCCGCCGCGCAACCATTGCGCAGTGAATGTGTTATGTCTCGAACGAGGCGAAGACAAAGGAGGGCTCGTGCAGCAGAGGTCTGCGGAAACGGCAGTAGATCCCCAGCAATCGGACGATCTGCTGATAACTATGTTGGCACCGATCGCAGCGCTGCTGTTCAGTGTCTCACTGCTGCTGATGGGCATTGGCCTTCAGGGCACGCTCCTCCCCGTAAGCGGCAATATGGCCGGCTTCTCCAGCGTCGACCTGGGTCTGCTCGGCACGGCTTACTTTCTCGGTTTCATGATTGGCTGCATGCACGGCACGCGGCTCGTGCGTCGGTCCGGTCACATTCGCGCCTATCTTGCAATGACATCGCTCGCAGCGGTGGTGGCGCTGCTGCACGCGCTCTACGTGGAACCTGTCGCCTGGTGGATATTCCGCGCCACCAGCGGCTATTGCTTCGCGGTTCTCTACATCGTCATCGAGAGCTGGCTTAACGCGCGTTCCAATAACAAGACGCGCGGCACAGTGTTTTCGGTCTACACCGCCATCAACCTCACCGTCATTACTGTCGGCCAGATGATGTTGGTGCTCGCCGACCCGCAATCTTTCACGCTGTTCGCCTTTGCCGCCATTCTCGTATCGCTCTCGGCGCTGCCAATCGCCTTCACCGGCTCCGCATCGCCCGAGCAGCCGGAATCCGTGCACCCGCGCATCGCCAAGCTGTTTCGCATTTCACCCGTTGGCGTCGCCGGCTGCTTCGCGGTCGGCTTGGCGAACGGCGCATTCTGGGCCCTTGGACCGATCTTCGCGCAGACCGAAGGTTTCAGCATAAGTGAAATCGCCGCGTTTATGAGCGCTGTCGTGCTGGGCGGCGCGCTGGCGCAATGGCCTCTCGGCAGTCTGTCCGACCGTATGGACCGACGCGTCGTCATGGTCGCCGCCGCAGCAATTGCGGCTCTCGCCGCCACTCTTCTGATGATCGTTGATACGCCTGACAAGCTTTTGATGGTGATCGGCGGGGCGGTATTCGGCGCCGGTGCCTTTCCGCTCTATACCCTGGCCGTCGCCCACGCCAACGACTTCGCGGATGCATCCGACGCCGTAGAGGTGTCGAGCGGCTTGCTGCTCGTCTACAGCGCCGGAGCGGCCATCGGCCCGTTGCTCGCCTCAGTCAGCCGCGAAGTTGCCGGCGCGCCATCGCTGTTCTTCTTCACCGCATCCGTTCACGTCGTGCTGATCGGCTATGTTCTTTGGCGCATGGCCCAGCGAATGTCGCCCGAGCCCGAGCATCGCGTCACGTTTAGCGAATCCGCCATCGCGGCTCAGACCGTGCTCTCGATCGAGCCGGCCGCAGTCAGCAGTGAGCCTGAGCAAGAGCCAGAGGGCGAGCCGATGCCAAAGACATCCGGCGATGCCGGCAACGCGACTTAGCGCCTTTCAAAGCTAGCCGGAAACCCCTCACCCGGCCACGATCTGTCGATCGCGCTTAACCTCTCCCTCCAGAGAGAGGTTAAGTTCCGACACCGGCAAATCACTTAGCCTCTCCCCGTTGGGCACCATCAGCTCACGAGACGCGCATAACCCTGCGCCATCGTCTCGTCGATCAGCTTCTTGTAAGCGTCATAGCTGGCGTGCGCCGGCGTGATGTCACCGAGGTTGCCGTCGAAGCTGTCGCGCTTGGCGTACACGATCGGCGTCGCCACCGGCACCAGCATGGCGCCATGCTTGTGAATGGTCGTGATGATGCCGCGCATCTCACCGAAGCGATCCACCTGCGAGACGACGATCATCCGCATCGCGCCTTTGGTGAGCGACACGAGGTGGATGAACATCGACGACGACGGCACGTAGAGCCGCCCGCGGTGCGAATATGGCGCATCCGGCCGGTCGCGCTCCTGAAACAGCAGGCTCGGCCACTCCGGGTCCCAGGTTATGTCGGTGCGATAGGCGACGATGCAGTCCGGTCGCGAAAACGATGACCGCAACGTCACGTAGCTGCCGACGTAATGATCGACCGCCGCTCGCGTATAGGCGCCCATGTAGAGCGGCGCCACCTCGCTGCCGTTCTCCCCCTGCAACTCGGCTGGCCCCGAGACGCTGACCGCGCCTGGCCCGTTCCAGCTGTCCCTCAGCTTGTCGAAGTCGAGGCCCAGCACCATGCACACGTCGAACAGTGTCTGGTCGCGCACCGAGCGCCCACTGAGCAGGTTCTGGATGGTCTTCTCATGACAGTCCGCCGCGTCCGCAAGTTGCGCCTGCGTAAGCTTTTTTTCGATCATGGCGGTCTTGATCTGCGCGAGAGCTGAATCGCGCACAGATCTGGGAGCATTGACCTTCATGGACGGGCTCTGCCTCGGATTGGTCGCCGTTGCGAACTGAATTTGCCGGAATTTACCGGCAATTCTCTGTCCTGGGCAAACGGAACCACGCGCTAGCTGCGTTTCCCTGATGTTGGGGGTTGGGCACCTCGTCTTTCCGATGGGGTGAGGGCAGTGTCGAAGTGGTTTCGTATCGGCGCGCGTTGGGCGCGTCGTTGCCATAGGAGCTCAACGTCATGAAGGCCCCGGTCTCTGCTATCGAGAGCCATTCCATCGAGAGCGACCTGAAGCATCTCGCCAGCCCGTGCGCGGCGGTCTGTGTCGCCTTGGGAGGTGCAGCGGTCGTCGTCGCAGCCATGCTGGCGATCAGCGTGCCCGAGCTCGACCTCGCAAGCCTGATCCCGAATTTTGCCACGACCCTGCAGAGCCTCATCATCGGCTGACAGGTTCGGCCTTTCCAACAAAAAAAGGGCGACTGGTGAGATCCACCAGCCGCCCGTCGTTCGCCTTCGTCGAAGCGCGTTAGTTCTTGGCCATGCGCTCGACAGTCACCGGGGCAACGCCGGCCGACTTCATGCCGATCACGCCGGCAGCGGCGCTCGACAGATCGATGATACGGCCGCGAATGAACGGACCACGGTCATTGATCGTCACGACCACGGACTTGCCGTTGCGCTTGTTGGTGACGCGCACCTTGGTGCCGAACGGAAGCGTGCGATGTGCAGCCGTCATGGCGCCCGGGTTGAAGCGTGCGCCAGACGCGGTCATCTGGCCCTGCCAGTAGTAGGATGCCATGCCGCTCTGCGTGGACGTCACGCGCCCGGTCTTCTCGATCTCGACCTTGCGGACGGCGATCTCGGCATTCTTCTCCGACACGCGCGGCTTGGCACTGTCCTTGGCGATGGAAGCCTGCTGCTGCTTCTTCTCGGGCTTCGGAGCCTCGACAGCGGCCTGCTGCTTCTTCTCAGGCAGCACGACCTTGGCTTCGCTGTGCTTCTTCGCAGGCTTCGCCTTCCCCTCGTCCAGCTTGGCGACGCGCGGCGACTTGGGCTTCGTGCTGGCGTGGCGGTGATGCTTGCGCTCGCCGGTGTATTCGTAAGAGCGATACGTCTTCGCGGTCGGCGCACCGCCGCAGGCAAACGCCGGGCTCATGCACTCCCACGGCGCGTTTTCGGCGTTGGCCGGCGCGGCTGCCACGAAACCGAGCGTGGCGATGCTTAGCGCGGAAATAACAATCGTCCGCATTCTTCTACTCCTCTTGCAGGCGGCGGGCTCGGGACAAATGCGTTCCTGAGACCAGCGCGTCGCATCAGGACCCGCTGGAGGCGCTCTTTTCAGTGGCGCTGCTTTTGGTGGGTGGAACTGCTTCTGTGTGACCGTCCGGAGCCGAACACCAGAACCCGTTCAGCCGCCCTCGCGATGTCTTGGGGTGTCCCCCCGTTCTGGTGCGCGCTACCGACCATCGCTAATTGTGGCGGTCAATGCTTCAATTTGAGAGACAGTTTCGCAACATTTTAAGGAATGCTGATGCTGAAAGGAGTTAGCTGCTGCGCAGTGTCATCGAGCCGCGACCGCGCGCCGCAGGCTGAGGCGCGTTTGCATCGACTGACGTTGCCGCTTGCACGCACCGCGCGTAATTTTCTCCGCGCGGTATGACGCGTTGCCACTCGTGACACAATCGGAGCGCCGTCTCCATCGCCTTTGGAGGCAACGCATGCACGCGCGTCCGGATCAAGCCGATCTGCCACCGTCCGGTCCGCCATCGTTCCGCAACCTTGTCGCTGTTTTCGGCAAAATCGGCTTGCTGTCCTTCGGCGGTCCGGCGGCGCAAATCGCGCTGATGCATCGTGAACTCGTCGACGAGCATCGCTGGCTCGATGAGCGGCGCTTTCTCTCCGCGCTGAGCTTCTGCATGCTGTTGCCCGGCCCTGAGGCAATGCAGCTCGCGACCTACGCCGGCTGGCGCTTGCATGGCGTGCGCGGCGGCCTCGCCGCAGGCCTGTTGTTCATCGCACCGGGTGCAGCGCTCGTCCTGGCGCTTTCCATCCTCTACGGCGCCTTGGGACATACACCGACAATGGCCGCACTGTTCGTCGGCGTGAAAGCTGCCGTGCTTGCCATCGTCCTTCAGGCGCTCATCCGCGTCGGACACCGCGCCCTCAAGGGAAGCACCGACTGGCTTGTCGCCGCCGCGGCGTTCATCGCCATCTTCTTTTTCAACCTGCCATTCCCGCTCGTCATCGCGGGCGCCGCCGCGGCAGGCTATTTCGTGGCGGGCAGCGCACCTCCAGAGACCGTTGCACCACTGCCTTCCGTCAGCGCGGCACAGACGGCAAGGACGTTGCTGCTTTGGCTCGCCATATGGATCGTGCCGTTGCTGCTCGTCGCAGTCGCATTTGGCGCCGATCACGTGCTCTCGCAGCTTGCGTGGTTTTTCTCCAAGCTCGCCGTCGTCACCTTCGGTGGCGCTTACGCCATCCTCGCCTACATGGCGCAGGCGGTTGTCAGTGGATACGGCTGGCTCACCGCGGGGGAGATGCTCGACGGGCTCGGTCTCGCCGAGACCACCAACGGCCCGCTCATCCTCGTCACCGAGTTCGTCGGCTACATCGCAGCGTTGCGCGCAGGCGGCATCGCACTCGGCATCGCCGGTGCGCTTGTGACCTTGTGGGCGACCTTTGCACCAAGCTTCATGTGCATCTTCGTGGGTGCGCCCTACGTCGAGCGGCTGACGCATTCGCCGCGCCTTGCTTCGGCCCTCCGGATGGTGACGGCCGCAGTCGTCGGCGTCATCGCCAATCTTTCCCTGTGGTTTGCGCTCCACGTGCTGTTCACGCGCATCGACGAGGTGCACGTCGGGCCACTGCGCCTCTTCGTGCCGCAGCCTTCGGCCCTCGATCCCGTCGCGCTGGCCCTGTCGGCGCTCGCCGTCGCGCTCATTTTCGGGTTGCGTCGCGGCATCGTCGAGACGCTCGCCGTCTGCGCCGGCGCAGCGCTAATCTGGCTCTCGCTCACCTGACCATGATCGCTTCGGACCCTATCAGTCCGAAGCGTGAATCATCGGTCTCATCAAAAGGCTAGAGCGGCATCGCGATTCGAAGAAAAGCGATCGCGCTCTAGCGCCTACAGCCAGCCCTTGCGCCGGAAATAGATGATCGGCCCGATCGCCGCGACGGCCATCAGCGCAAGCGCCATTGGATATCCGAGCGGCCAGTCCAACTCGGGCATGTGCTTGAAGTTCATGCCGTACACTGAAGCCACCAGTGTCGGCGGCAGCAACACCACCGCCATCACCGAGAACAGCTTGATGATCTGGTTCTGCTCGATGTTGATCATGCCGAGCGTGGCATCGAGAATGAAGCCGATGCGCTGCGACAGGTATTTCGTATGCTCCATCAGCGAAGCGATGTCGCGCTGCGCACCTTTGATGCGCTGCCGCGTGCGCGGATCATCGCCGCGGTCCTTCGTTGCCTGCATGAGATAGTGCAGCAGACGGCTGACGGACGTGGCGCTGTCCTCTGCGCGCGCTGTAATGTCACCGCACTTGCCGATCCGTCGCAGCATCACGTCGAGCCGTCGATCACGCGTATGCTTGCCCCCGCGCAGATCGAACACCGACTGCGCCAGCCGCTCCACCTCGTCCTGGATCCGCTCGATGAGATCGGCCATGCGATGCACGATGGAATCGAGCAGTCCCACCATGATCGTCGCGCCCGTCGTGCACGGGGCATCGCCCTTTTCCACGCGCTGCAGGTAGAGGGGGAAGGCTTTCGGCTCGGCATAGCGCACCGTCACCAGCCGGTCGCCCGCCAGGATGAATGTGACTGGCGTCGTCTTCGGAACCTGCGCCTCGATGTCATAGACGATCGACGCCGTCATGAAGTACGCGCCGCGTTCCTGATAGAAGCGGTTCGACGGTTCGATCTCCCGCATTTCGGCGCGAGTTGGAATATCGATCGAAAGCTCTTTTTCGACAAAACTGTCTTCGTCAGCCGTCGGCTGCAACAGGTCGATCCAGACGCAATTGCCGGTTAGCGGGACGCCCGGCTCATGGGTGGTCAGCACCCGCCCGTTCGACTCGTACGTGGTCATCATGCGCGCATTCTCCGGCGCAACGGGGCTTCTTTCCGCGGCTTCCTACGCTGCTTGCACGACACGCGCAACAGCCACCGGCTTGCGAGGTTCCAGATTCGCTGACGTGCCCTGTCACAGATGCGTCGCCGCCTGTTGGCTCCGTCAGGCGTAGCTGACGACACGCCGGTCAGGACGGCCCCGATGGGGTGGAGGCGCTTGCAGGCCGTCGATACGCAGCCGCCACAATTTCGTGCGGCCACCCTCGCGCTTCAATTCCGCCGTCACACGGGCCTCACCGCCAGCAAACTTACCCACGAACTGGACGCCCACCGATCTATTGATCAGCTCGGCTAGTCGTTCGGCCAGCTTGCCGGCCGATAGCGTGCCGAGCGGGCGCGCCCAGTGAGGCTCGACCTGAATGTTCTCAGCCCGGACGAGGGGGCCCAGAGACCGCAGCTCGGGAGCGTCTGCATCGAGTACGGGTGACAATTCCCGCAATGCCTCTTCGGCATAGTGTGGGGCGATGCTCGACAGTTTCCAGTCGTCCGCCAGTTTGCGGGTGATCTGTGTCGCCAGCGCGGCATAGGCATCGCGCCGGTTGTCGATGTCGGCGGCAACGTTGGCGAGAAAGCTCGCGCTGAAAAGCGACAGCGCAGAAAAGACCAATCCGAGAATGGAAAACAACGTCGTTGGCATGCCTGGCCCCGAGCATCGCGCCGCCCACCACCGCTATCAGGTGGCGGCCAGCCGTCATCGGAGCCAATATTTGCAGGTGGCTTCTCCGGGCGCTGTTCCCGTTGGCACAACAGCGCTGGGCCTCCCCATTATCCGACCAGCCGCGGATCCTCGCTGTCGTGCGCATGCCCGACGGCCGTCAGCAGCGCTTTGTCCACCTGCTTGGGATCGAGCAGCACCTTTCCGTCATGGATGCTACGGATGGCAGACCTTGGGACACGAAACTCGCCGTTGTTTTCCACGTAGACCATGATGTGGTCGGGCGATGTCTCGCGCACGGCGCCGATGCCCTCCTTGCCCTCGGCAAGGAACACCATGAGGCCGATTTCGAGTGGTTCGCTCATCATTCCTCCAAGCAGGTTGCAGCATGTCGAGGCCGCGTTGAGCTTCTGCCGGCAGAACGCTCAAGGCAAGCAGAGGTTGCGCTTCGCCATCTTAAAGGACTGTTGCGCAAAGCCCAGCAGAGACGGCGGAGCCTACTCCGCCGCGGCCTGCCCTGCGTGCCCGAGCTTCACGTTGAGCTTGTTGATGAGGTCCGTCGCGGCTTCCGGAATGTTGGTGCCCGGACCGAAAACGGCCTCGGCGCCCGCTTCGAACAGCGCCGGATAGTCGGACGGCGGGATGACGCCGCCGACGACCACCATGATGTCGTCGCGCCCTTCCTTGCCGAGGGCCGCCTTGAGGTCCGGCACCAGCGTCAGATGCCCCGCCGCCAGCGATGACACGCCGATGATGTGCACATCGTTCTCGACCGCCTGCCGCGCGGCCTCGTCGGGCGTTGCGAACAGCGGTCCGATGTCGACGTCGAAGCCGAGGTCGGCAAACGCCGAGGCGATCACCTTCTGGCCGCGGTCGTGGCCGTCCTGGCCCATCTTGGCAATCAGGATACGCGGACGCCGGCCCTCGTTCTTGTCGAACGTCTCGACGAGCTGCAGAACCTTGGCGACGTTTGCGTTCATGCTTCCGGCCTCCGACCGGTAGACGCCTGAAATGGCGCGGATCTCGGCGCGGTGACGGCCGAACACTTTTTCCATCGCGTCGGAAATCTCACCGACACTGGCTTTGGCGCGCGCCGCCTTCACGGCGAGGTCGAGCAGATTGGCGTTGCCGGCGGCGCCTTCGGTAAGCGCCTGCAGGGCCGCCTGCACTTCCTTCTCGTTACGCTCCGCGCGCAGACGCTGCAGCTTGGCGATCTGCTGCTCGCGCACACTCTTGTTGTCGACCTTCAAGATGTCGATCTGCGCTTCGTCGCTGACGCGATACTTGTTCACGCCGACGATAGTCTGCTTGCCGCTGTCGATGCGCGCCTGCGTGCGTGCGGCGGCCTCCTCGATGCGCATTTTCGGAATGCCGGCGGCGATTGCCTTGGCCATGCCGCCGAGCCGCTCGACTTCTTCGATGTGAGCCATCGCCTTCTGCGCCAGCTCATAGGTGAGCCGTTCGATGTAATAGCTGCCGCCCCACGGATCGATGACGCGGCACGTGCCGGTCTCTTGCTGCAACAGCAGCTGCGTGTTGCGGGCAATGCGTGCCGAGAAGTCCGTCGGCAGCGCGATGGCTTCGTCCAGCGCGTTGGTGTGCAGTGACTGCGTATGCCCCTGCGTCGCCGCCATGGCCTCGACGCACGTGCGCGTGACGTTGTTGAACACGTCCTGCGCCGTCAGCGACCAGCCGGAGGTCTGGCTGTGCGTGCGCAGGCTGAGCGAGCGGTCGTTGGCATTGAACTCTTCCTTGATGAGCTTCGCCCAGAGAAGACGCGCAGCGCGCATCTTGGCGATCTCCATGTAGAAGTTCATGCCGATCGCCCAGAAGAATGACAGGCGCGGCGCGAATGCGTCGATGCCGAGACCGGCCGCAACGCCGGCGCGCGCATACTCGATGCCGTCGGCGAGCGTATAGCCGAGCTCCAGATCGGCTGTCGCACCAGCCTCCTGCATGTGATAGCCGGAGATCGAGATCGAGTTGAACTTCGGCATGTGCTTCGATGTGTAGCCGAAGATATCCGAGATGATGCGCATCGAGGGGTCGGGCGGATAGATATAGGTGTTCCGCACCATGAACTCTTTGAGGATATCGTTCTGGATCGTGCCGGACAGCTTCTCCGGCGGCACGCCCTGTTCCTCACCGGCGACGATGAAGAGCGCCAGCACCGGAAGCACCGCCCCGTTCATGGTCATCGAAACCGACATCTGCTCCAGCGGGATGCCGGAGAACAGCGTGCGCATGTCGTAGATGGAATCGATCGCGACGCCCGCCATGCCGACATCGCCGCGCACGCGCGGATGGTCGGAGTCATAGCCGCGGTGGGTTGCAAGGTCGAAGGCGACCGAAAGGCCCTTCTGGCCCGCGCGGATGTTGCGCCGGTAAAACGCGTTGGAATCTTCGGCAGTCGAGAAGCCTGCGTACTGGCGCACCGTCCACGGCTGCAGCGCGTACATGGCCGGGTAAGGCCCGCGCAGGTACGGCGGAATACCTGGGAAGGTACCGAGGAAGTCGAGATCGGCGGTATCGGCGGCGGTGTAGACCGGCTTGATGCCGATCCCTTCAGGCGTTTCCCACGCGATCTCGTCGCTGGCGGGTGCCGTCCCGGAACCTGCTGAGCCGCTGTCGAGGGCAATTTTCGTGAAGTCGGGAAGCCCTGTCATTCCTTCGCCTTGAACCTTTCTGGCTGGGTCTTACGTCGCGTTGCCGCTGGCTAGCACGAAGATAGCAGAAACGCACCAGCTTGCGCCGGGGCGGAGCGTCGCCTCGTGGGTTCAGTTTGCGCAATTTCTGGCGTCTGGCCAATGGGCCTTGGTGGCCAGCGGGTCCAAGAGCACGAAAGGGCGCGGGCCGAAGGGCCCCACCCGCCGGACCCGGGCTCTAGGAGACCCCGCCGTCGAGGCTCTCGATGAAATCTTGGAGCAAGTCGGAATCGTGCTCCTGTCGCAGCTCGATCACCTTGCCGTCCGCCAGACGCCACCAATGATGAAATTTCATGTCGAGGATCTTGCCCGAGCGCTTATGACGAAAGGACCCGCGCGCTATCGCCGATGCAACATCGCCGTCGAAGCTGAATGGCCCTGGCTCGAAAACGAGAATATCGAAGTTATCCAAAAACTTGTGGCATATGAGCGTGAATTCGGCCCGGCTGCGCGGACGTATGGAATCGACCGGATCGTCTGGTAGGGAGGCCTTGAACAGAAAGTCGTCGCCGAGAAAAGCAATCGCGTCCGCAAGCCGCCGCTCACGATAGTGTCGATAGAAATTATGCAGCAGCTCAGGCGTTTCCATAGAACCCGTCGCGACGCAGAGATATGCAGGGCGTCGCAGCGCCCTCTCGAAGTAGCTTAAATCGGCATCTGAGTAGCCGACGAGCATTGAAGATAAAAAATGGCGACAATCGTTAGCCGATCGTCAGCATACAGCTGGACCTCTACTGCCCTATTCGTCGAAGGATGACCACTAAAAAACATCTAATATAGGACATAAGTCGAGCGAATGCCCATGTATGGGGGGCTCGAGCTGCAACGCGCTCTGGGATGGGGAGGCGCTCGTTTTTGGGGGAATGATGGCCGGACATGAGAATGGCCCGAGCGGGTTCTGGGTAAAGTGCACGGCGCTGATCGTCGAGGCAAAGCGCAACTGGCGCTTGCTGTTGGGCGCCGTCATCGCCGGCGGCGTGATCTGGGCCGCCGTCGAGGCCAGCGATCGCCAGGGGCGCTTCGATATTCCATCCGGCTACGCCGTCCGCATGACGTGCGAGTCGGACCCCGAATCGTCCTTGTGGAACGGCGGCTGCGAACGCGTTGCAGCCGATATCGCTCGCACGGATAAGCCCGGCTTCCTCGAGCTATACCGCGCCTTCGTCACCGCCCATCATCGGTACATTCCTAGCCCCGCGACGCGCAGCCGTTTCAGCGGCATACCCTGTGATCAAGGCTTTGACCTCGACGCTGCACTCCGCGGCACCCGCTACGTCTTCGTCCCGCTTCGTGTGCACTTCGCCGAGGCGTGCACTGTCGCCGAGGTCCAGGCCATCATGGCCGAGATAGACGAGCGCGACCGTGCGCTTCTGACCATCGAGCGGGCCGGACTTACCCACTCCGCGCTCTATGCCGGCGCCCTCGCCAATCTCACCGAGCCAGTCGTCATATTCGCTGCCGCGGCGATCTTGGCGGCCCTCATCATCCTCTAGGTAGCAAGCAAATGGGCGGGGGGCGCCCCGACGCTCGGCAAAATCGAGGTCTTTCATGGCGTTATTTTCCTGCGGGGGTGCGGCCCCCCGGTCATTGTGCGACTTGACGTGAATCGCCTAACCTTGAGTGATTCAGGGGTGCCACATGCGATTGAAGACAGCGTCAGCCATTCTCGGTCTAGCTCTCACGGCGGGCCTCTATGCCACCGCGCCTGCAAGCGCGGGCTGGTTCGGTCGCGACAGAGACCCTGACGCGCCGGATCGCTATCCCTACGTTTACGAGCAGCCGCGCTACTATCCCCACTACAACTCGGGAGACTGGCGCCCGGCCGCCGAAATGCGCCAGCCGCGGCCCTACTACATCCAGCCGCCGTACTACCCCGCCTGGGGCTACCCGATCGGCTGCGAGGACAACTGCGAGCAGGTCCCGCTGAAGTAGCAGCGCCTCCGCTTCCTTACGTCGACGAAATTCTTGCAGCACGGCTCATTGGGCCGTGCCTTCGCGCATTTGCGGGGTCCAACGCCAGATGCGGAGGTCTGCCTTGCCGCAACAAAAACGCCGCCCCGCGATCTGCGGGACGGCGTCCGTTTGATTCAGAAACCGCGGCCGCTTACTTCACGTCGAGCAGCTCGACGTCGAACATCAGCGTCGCGTTCGGCGGGATGACACCGCCGGCACCACGCGCGCCATAGCCGAGAGCCGCCGGGATGATCAGCGTGCGCTTGCCGCCGACCTTCATGCCGGCAACGCCCTCGTCCCAGCCTTTGATCACCTGGCCCTCGCCGAGACGGAACGAGAATGGCTCGCCCCGGTCAACGGAGGAGTCGAACTTCGTCCCCTTCGTGCCGTTGTTATACAGCCAGCCGGTGTAGTGCATGACGCACAGCTTGCCGGCCTTTGCTTCGGTGCCGGTGCCGACCTTGCTATCGGCGAGGATCAGTCCGGAATCCGTCACGGTGGGGGCTCCTTGTGCAAGCGTGGGAGTGGAGACGGCGGTCATCGAGACGCCGAGCAGGGCAATGAGCGCGAGGGCCACAGCGGCGCCTCGACGCGATAGAGCGGCCATACGTTTCCTCCGATGATTTCCTGACGCCCGCAGTTACTTCGCGCGGCGCTGGCAGTCCAGCCACTTAGCGACGACCGTGCGGTCGTGGAACTGAATGGCCCCGCAGTTCTGGCAGACCACCATCAACACGTCCACTGGAGCCGCACCTGTCGGCAGGCTTGTCGCCGCAGCCGGCGACCGCTGGCAGGTGATCGACTGCACGTCGAGATCGCACTGCGACCGGAACCTGCCGCAAGCAGGGCAGGCGGTAATGTGCTTGCCGAACAGAAATTGCTCCACGTCGGCTTTGGAGATTTCACGGGTGCATGTTTCTGACATCATGGCATCCCCCATGGCGTTTCCTTTGCATTCACCGTATGCGCACGTTGCACGCGAGGCAAGACAAAGCGTCGCACCAAGACCGGCCCGAACGCACGCATCTCGGTAATCAGCTCCGTTCAAGGACATTAGACAGCCGGGCCGGTCCGTCGCCTTGTGCTGCATCAAAGGGCTGCCCCGCACGCCGGACTTTTCCGATCTCACTTGTCTGAAAGAAATGGGTTGGACATCGCCCGCGCAGCGCTGGTGACCTTGAACACCCGTCGTGGGACAACTGCCACCCGTGCCGAAGTAGTGGGCAATCTTCGATTTTATTCTTTCGCCTGAGAACCAAATTCGCTGCCGGAGATTTATATGCCGCGCACTGAGGACGCGTAGGCTCAGGGCGTTTTGAAATGCGCCAAAACCCCAGCGGAGCCCACATGAAGCTGTTCGCCTGCCAGAACTGCGGCAATCCGCTGTACTTCGAAAACACGCGCTGCGAGCGCTGTCAGCATAACACCGGCTACATTCCCGAGCTCGAAGTCATGACCGCGGTAAAGCCGGACGGGGACAAATGGGTCGCTCTCGTCGATCCCGGCAAGCGATACCGCTTCTGCGCCAACTGGGAGCTTCACGCCTGCAACTGGCTCGTGCGTACCGACAGCGGCGCAACGCACTGCCGCGCCTGCCAGCACAACCGCACCATCCCGGATATTTCAGATCCTTCGCGGCACGCCTTGTGGAAACGCATCGAAGAGGCCAAGCGCCGCCTGGTATACTCGCTCATTAAGCTCAAGCTGCCGATGCCCTCGCAAGCGAGCGGCGAGCAGACGCCCCTCGTATTTGACTTTCTTGCCGATGCGCCCCAGCAGCAGATCATGACCGGCCACGACGACGGCATCATCACCATTTCGTTGCGTGAGGCCGACGACGTAGCCCGCGAGGAAACGCGCAACTTTCTGCATGAGCCCTATCGCACCTTGCTCGGCCACTTCCGCCACGAGGTCGGGCACTTCTATTGGGATCGGCTGGTGCGCGATGGCGGCGAGTTGGAGAGCTTCCGCGCCGTCTTCGGCGACGAGACCGCCGACTACGGTGCCGCGCTTCAGCACTATTACGACAACGGCCCGGCGCCGAACTGGCAGCTCAACTTCGTCTCCGCATACGCGACGATGCACCCCTGGGAGGACTTCGCCGAAACCTGGGCGCACTATCTGCACATCGTCGACACGCTCGAGATGGCGTACGCGTTCCATCTGTCGGTAAATCCGCGCATCGAGGAAGCGCCGAGCGCGACTGTCGATCACAATCCCTATCGCGCAGCGAATGTCACCGCGCTGATGGGGGCGTGGCTGCCGATCACCTTCGCGGTCAACAGCCTCAATCGCAGCATGGGGCAGCCTGATCTCTACCCGTTCATCATCTCCGAGCCCGCGATCGCCAAGCTGCAGTACGTGCACGACCTCATTCACGGATCGCTGGCAAAGCCCGAAAAGCTGGACGAACCACGGACTACGCCGCAGCGAAGCGGATGGCTAGGCGTCAAGCGCCTCATCGGCGCCGCCTGACCAGGCGACGCACAACACGGAACAGGCTCACGCGTCGAATGACAGCGTGAGCCGGCTCCAGTCGACGATCATTAGCGGTTCCGTCGAGGCGATGCTCAGCACTGCACGCGCGACCTCGCGACACGAGGCATCGCTTCCGTTGAGCAACAGCGTCATCGCATCGACGATGACGCCGCTTGCATCTGGCACGACGACGACACCGACGCCCCCCTCCGGGCCGAACGCCGCAACGCGCGCCACTGGCTCTGGCGCGGAGAACGTGCCGCTCGAGACGATGTCGAAAGCCTGAAGCCGCGCCGCCAATGCCGTAATGGTGTCAGCAAAAGGCAGGCGCAGCGAAGCCAGCGTCATCGGCGCTTCTGCGCGCACGTAAATATCCGTCCAGCCGCTATCGCCGCCCGCCGCATGCGCCGTCGCAAAATCTCCGATGCGCGCAAATTCTGCTTCGCACCAAGCGCGGCAAGGGGCCGGAAGCACCTCAATCTGGCCCCAATCGTCCTCGTGCACGAACAATTCGCGCGGCGATTTTTCGCTTCTCACCCAGCGTTTCATCAATCGTCGAAGCATTGCGGCCATGGCTCGCGGTCGTGTCATGCCCCAATTTACGGGCCTTTCGCCGCTACTCATGAAGCATTAGGGCCACACTGATCGCGCCAAACTCCATCTGAGCAAATGCGAGACGACTCGCCACGGGAAAGCGCCGTTAATCTGCCGCGAGCAGGGGTGCAATAGCGGGGTTAACAGATCATTTCTCGGGGGAAGATCAGTATGGGGACCAGATTTCCGGTCGTGCGCATCGTACGCGCACTGGCTACAGCCGTCGCGCTTGTGTCATGCGCCGGCATCGCCAACGCCGGACCCTACAGCGCGCGTCGTTGCGCTGGCGTCGACTACAACGCGATGGTCCTCGACATCATTGCCGGACTGCCTACGGGCGGCGGCTACAGTATTGGCTCCGATTTCGTGGCCCCGACGCTGCAAGCGCACAACGTCGGCAACGGTCGCTGGGAGCTGCGCGTCTACGACGGTCATCCTTCACACTGCACCAGCGCGACTTACGCGCTGTTCGCTCACCTTGTCGCGACGCTGCAGAACGATGGCCGGATCAATCTGACGCCAGATCAGCTGCGCACGCTGGACGCCAGGCAGCGCGCCGCCGATGGCACGCAACTGGTCGACGGCCAGGGCCTGTTCGGGATCTTCAATTCAAATGGCGCGGGCGCTGCCGCTCTCTTCAAGCACACCGGCGTCGGCATGAGCTTCCGCGACGACAAGCTCGCCTACGCACGCACTGGCGACTTCCTGAAAATGTTCTGGAACGACAATGTCGGCGCATCGGAAAGCGGCCATCAGGTCGTGTATCTCGGTCAGCGCCAGGTCGATGGCCGGGACATGATCTGCTTCTGGGGCAGCCAGCATCAGCGCGTGAAGAAGCGCGGCGGCCGCAAGGAACAGCTCTACTTCCCCGCCAAGGCTGGAGCGAAGGTCTCCAACGGCTACGGCCAAGCCTGCCGCCCGCGCAGCGACATCAAGGACATGATCTTCTCGCGCATCACATGCATGGAGCATCTGTCGGCTGGTCTCGACACGATGCAGGCACAGGCGAATGCAGCAGGCTCCGGGCCGATCGGCGTCTCCCGTCCGTTCGTCGACGAGTTTCTCTATTCGTTGCGCCGCAAGTCGTCCGATCAAGCAACGCTCGATCGCAAGTACGACATCACGACCGTACCGTCGTCGCTCGCCAATCTCGCCGCGGCTCCCCGATAGCCGCCGCGCCTCGGACGCTCAGCCTTCGACGTCCGTGATCACGTTCGCTTGGCGCAGTTCCCGCACAGTGGGGTACCAGACGTCATCGGCTGGCGTGGCGAAGATGCGCGTGATGAATTCTTCCGGCACGCCGGCGCCTTGCAGCAAGTTCGCGGCGTGCGCCTGTAAACGGTCGAGGGCGACCTGCGTATTGCCAGCCATGGCGTGAAACCCGAGCTTTGCACCCTCACCCAGCGTGCGATGGCTGCCGCCCATGAACGCAAAAATGCATGCGCTGCCGCACATCGACGTCGTGCTCGTATCTAGATTGCCGGCCCGGATCATATCTCCAAGACGCAATCCAACCGCATAGTGCCCGCCAGGACTATCGAGCACGACATTGGTGACGCCGGGGTTGTCGCGCAGCGCAGCCACGAACTCGTCGTGCAGGCCCCATGACATGAACCCGGTGATGACGATCGTATCGCCATCGACAGTGACCGAGTGCTCCTGCTGACCGATCCAATCGGCATCCGTCGCCTCGGCGTAGTAGCTGGCCATATTGCCGGGCAGTCCGGCAAAAGCGAATAACGCAAGTGCGAGGCTCGACAGCGCCACCGCCCGGCCTGTCCAACGCGTGAACCAGGAGCGGCTTGGCGCTTTGGTCTTCGCTGTTGCACGCCAGGTGCCAATCAGCTGCCATACCGACACCGCCGCGATCAGCGCAAAAAGCAGCGCTGCGGTGAGCATGCTGTTCGATGGCGTCTGCCCAATCGTGAAGTCGCCCAACCAGCTCAATCCGCCGAGGATCACGATCCATGGCAACAGCAGAGAAATGACAAGAACGCTGAGCCAGAACGGGGCATCCCCGCGCCACTGCTTCGAAATGAATTTAAGCACAGGTCACCGCCATTGGATCGCTGCAGCACCTTAATCGACACTCGCGTCCTCCGAAATCATGCTTGCGCGGAGCCTTGATCCGGGTGAGCTTAAGAGCGCACGGCCTTTTTCCGGGGATCCATTTTCATGTATTGCTTGCCGCACGCGCGCATCCTTGGGATGTGCACCTTCATCATGGCATTTGCCCATCCGCAACTGGGGCCCGATGCGCTCCGGCTTCCTCACCCGGGCCTTGCCACTGCCGAAGACGCCGGTGGCGCGGAAAAAGAAGCGTTCGCTGAAGCCAAGGAGCTTGGAACGCGCGAAGCCTGGGACGCCTACCTCGCCAACTTTCCCACCGGCTTCCATGCCGACATGGCGCGCGCATACCTGAAAAAGCTCGAAGGCGGCCAGCAGGCTGAGACACCCGCGCCACCGCCGGCCGCTGCGCTGCCGCCCACCGATGACTTTCCCATTGTCGCCGGTTCGTGGGGCGGCGTTGTTCGCGCCGGTCCCGGACAAAGCTACAAGAAGCTCGACAGCCTGGAGGAGGGCCAGTCCGTCACGCTGATGGCGCGCACGGACGTGATGGAGGACGGCTATCCCTGGTTCAAGATTGCCTATGAGGACGACAGCAGAGGCTACCAGTGGGGCGGCATTCTCTGCGCCGTCGGTGCCGAGCGCCCAGACGTCTATAAGACGTGCCCGTCCGGCAAGAAGGCCAAGAGCACTGACAGCAACAAGACCTCAAAGACCGCCAGCAAGCCGAAGAACTGCTCCAGCGGCCGCATCATGATCGAAGGCAAGTGCATCAAGAAGTCTTCCGCGGTCTCCTACTGCGGCCCAGGCTTCCGGCCCGAAGGCGGCAAATGCGTCCCGGGCTACAAGGCCCCGCCCGCCAACGCCCCGCTCTCGAACGAACAGAGGAAGGCCGTGGGCAAAGGATGTCCGAAGGGGCAGGTCTGGAACGCCGCCGAAGGCTGTCACTACGACGACTGACCCGCGACGCCGGCCGATCAACGGCGCGATTGATCCGGTGTCCGCTGAGGCGGGCGCCGCTGAAATCGCGCCACAATCAGGATGTTATATCATCCGAGTTGTCCTAGACGGGAGATCGATCATGAAGCCGTGCACGTCCGCGCTCATCGGCGCCATCCTTGCTTCCGGCGGATGCCTCAGCCTGCCGGCCGTCGCCTTTGCCTCCGACACCGCCGCAGCAACGTCTGCTGCCGCCCAGTCCGCATCTGCTGCCGTAACACCGGGCGACGCAGTCGGCACCTGTCACGCAGGCAAGCACGCCCATTCCTCGACCTGCACCTGCGCCCGCTGCGCCGCCGCTTCCGAAACGCGTTAACCCCCTTCGACGCAACAGCCTAGTTCTGTAGGCGCGATCACGTCGCGGCAGCCTGCGCCCGCGACGGATTGCCTTGCGCGATTGCTAACCATGTCCCCATCCGCGTTGACCTAAATCAAAAAACGCAAGGCGAATGCGACGTCTTAGTTCGTTGACGGCTGCGCCAAGTCATTGCCCATTGCCGCCGTCCCGAGGGCTGCACGCAGTGCCGCGCTCGGGAAATCCTTGACCCAGCCAGGCCGCGTTTCGGCGGCCAAGCCACATCATCCCATTCGACGAGCATTGGAGACGAGACGATGACTGTTGCCGACCCTAGCGTTGTGTTCGCTGATGGCAGCCTGCGCGGCCGTTACATCCTTGCCGTGGCGAACGCGGTGATGGCCGCCGTGGTCGGCACGCTCACGCTCGGCATCGGCTACGGCATCGTCGGTGCGCTGGTGCTGGCCCTGCTGCCCTTCATGCCGGTCATCGTGCCCGCGCTGGTCGACTTCGTGAAGGAGAGCCCGTTCGGCGCGGCCCTCGGCGCCTTCCTGCTGGTCTGGATTCTCGGCGGCATCTTCATCGGCCTGAAGTTCGCCGTCGGCGTCGCGCTCGTTCTCGCGCCGACCATGATCCTCCTGATCGTCATCCTGACATTCGGCAAGCCCATCCCCGCCGGCCACCACTGACGATAGTCGCCTGCGTGCGCGCCTGCGCCCCTTAAGTAAGCCGCAAAGCACTTGCTGCTAGCTTCGCTTCGGCAAGTCTGCGCATGGGGCGGGGTGTAGCGTGGCTGGAATAGAGATTGCCGAAATCGGCAGCTTTCACGTCGGTGGCGGCCTCACCAAGCTCGAGGGCATGCCGCCCCGCGATCGCGTCAGCACACCCGGTGGCCCCACCTATCACGTCGATCAGAACGGCGAGATCGTCGCCGGGCAGATGTACGTCCAGTTCCACAAGCTGGCATCGCCCCGCGCCCGCGCGCCGCTGCTCATGTGGCATGGCGGTGGCATGACCGGCGCCTGCTGGGAATCGACTCCCGACGGCCGCGCCGGCTGGCAGACGTTCTTCCTGCGCGCCGGCTTTAACACCTACGTCTGCGATGCGGTCGAGCGCGGCCGCGCATCCTGGGCGCCCTATCCGCAGATCTATCCCGAAGCCCCGTACTTCCGCACCGCCAAGGACGCGTGGGAGGACACCTTCCGCTTCGGCCCGCGCGGCTCCTGGCATCCCGATCCCGCGCAGCGCCGCCCATATCCCGGCTTGCGATTTCCGGTGGACGCCTTCGAGGCCTTCCTCGCGCAAGGCGTCCCGCGCTGGGCCTGCAACGATGCGCGCACGCTCGCCGCTTACGACGCGCTCATTCGTCGTCTCGATCCCGGCGTCATCGTACTCGCGCACAGCCAGGGTGGCGCCTTCGCGCTCGCCGCCGCGCTCAACGCCCCCGATCGCGTGCACGCCGTCATCGTGCTCGATCCGTCCGGTGCGCCCGATCCCGCCACGTCCGATGCATCCCGCCTGTGCGGCGTCCCGCACCTCTTCATCTGGGGTGACAATTGGCAGGACAACGATTTCTGGCGCCGCTCGCGTCCGGCGTCGGAGCATTGGCGCGACGCGCTTCTCGCCGCCGGTTGCGACGTCACGCACATCGACCTGCCGCAGCGCGGCATCGCCGGCAATTCGCACGCGCTGATGGCCGACAACAACAGCGACGACATCGCCCGCATCGTGCTCGACTGGCTGACCGCGCGCGGCCTCGAAGGCTGATCTAATCGCTTACGCCGAAGTGATCTTCGCCGTCGCCCCGCCCGGCGGCGTGATGCCCATCGACACATAGACGCTCATCAATTCGTCGATGCCGCCCTCCGCGGGCTCGATCCACGCCGCCGGCACGTACACCAGCGCGCCGCCGAACGGCACCGGTGCCGATGGAATGAGCACCGCCAGATACTGGTCGCCGCCGAGCGTCACCGGCGTCTTCGACGGCAGCAGCGCCAGCACCGCCGCGCCGGGCTTGCCGCCGAAGAAGCACCACGCCGGGCTCATGCCCTTGAGGCTGTCGCCGTTCTTGGTGTCGACGATCGAGACGAAGCGGCTCGCGAGGTCATAGACGTTGGAGATCAGTGGGACGCGCCGGATCAGCCGGTCGAACAGCTCCGCCACCCAGGTGCCGAGCTGCGAATGCACGAGCAGGCCGAGCGCATAGATCGCTGCACCGATCACGCCGAGCCCGATCAGGTACGATGTGAATTCCGAGGGCCCCACCCCGAAGCCGAGCGACCCGAGCAGCCGCCCGAAGCCACTGTTCGGCCCGAAGTACTGGTTGACCAGCGACAGCAGCCACGCCGTGACGAAGATCGTCAGCAGCAGCGGCAGCGCAGCAATCAGCCCCGTCAGAAATATCCGCCCAACCCTGCCCATGCGCTTTGCTCCCCGCCGCCCTGAATCCCTCCCGCAACCGTCCGCAACGCTGCCGCCGGCGTCAAGATCTTAGTGCCAATTGCAGGCTGCATATTGGACTTCGTTTCACAACGCTCGCTAGTCGGTCGCCGCTGACCTATGTTTACGCGTCGCGAATCCCACGAAACGGAATGGCTATGATTCCTGACTATCAGACATTGATGCTCGCTGTTCTAAGAGCTGCATCACAGGGCGAAGTGAAGATATCCGATGTCATTCCGACGCTAGCTGACGAGTTCATGCTTTCCGAGGCGGAGCGTGCTGAGATGCTTCCTAGCGGACGCATTACTCTCTTTGCTAATAGGGTTCATTGGGCGAAGACATACTTGAAACAGGCCGGACTAATTAGCCAAACGCGGAGAGCTCACTATCAGCTTTCATCACGAGGACGAGATGCGCTTGGGGCCAACCTTAGCCGAATAGACAATAGCTATCTTTCTAGGTTCCCAGAATTTCTCGACTTTAGAAATCGCAGCAAAGCCGATGATAGCGATGTGGTCGTTAAGCCGTCAGAGCATCTAAGCGCCGAAAAGGAAACGCCAGACGAATTGATGCGCTCCGCGCACTCCCAGGTTCTCGGGGAACTCCGGGAAGAGCTACTTGATCGCCTTGTGGGGAGTTCACCTGCCTTCTTTGAGCGCACGATCATTCAATTGCTCGCGTCGATGGGATTTGGTGGCTCGGTGGAAGGTGCGGGACGAGCTATCGGTCAATCGGGCGATGGTGGTGTCGATGGCGTGATCGACCAAGATAGCCTCGGGCTGGACAGAATTTATGTTCAAGCAAAGCGCTATGCTTCAGAAAACAAAGTAGGCGCTCCTGCCGTGCGCGATTTTTTCGGCAGTCTCGATCGCTTTAAGGCGGCGAAGGGAGTGTTCGCGACTACGTCGGATTTTACTGCTGACGCCGTAGATACCGCGGCCATGTTGAGCAAGCGGATCGTACTTGTAAACGGCAAGAGGCTTGGAGAATTGCTCATTCGTCACAACGTGGGATGCCGTATCCAGGAGACGCTCCACATCAAGAAAATTGATGAAGATTTCTTCGACGAATGAAGTCTCCAGTTCAATGCCCCGGTCGTGCCGTCTTGCGCGGACGGCCGCGCCGGCTCTTCTTCTCTGCCTCGATTTGAATCTCCGTCGTGCGCCTGCGCGGTCGCCTGCTCCAGGTCAGTGACAGCCCCCCACGCATGGCGTTGTTGTGGCGGGCCAGCCACGAGGAGCTGCTAGGCGCCCTTGCTGCGCGACATTGTGGCGGCGGTACCGCGCAACTTGTGAGAGTGTCGAGTTCTTTCATTCAGCTTTTTCATCCAGGTCGAGAACCACGCCGATGGTCAGCCGTCTCTCCCAGGTGCTAGCGCTTGCCCTCTTTGCCGCCGTGATGCTGCTTCCCAATTCTGCCGACGCTGCGAAGCTGCACTTTGGGTCGGACGAGAAACTCCACGTCTTGGCCGAGACCCAAATCACCAACGAAGGTAAGCGGATTTCGCTCTGCTATAAAACGTATACGTATTTCCTCATCGGGGGCGTCTACACCACGGATGAGTATGTTCTGTGTGAGGGCGGAACTTCGACGAGGTATTGGCCGATCCCGCAAGGTGCCCCGCTTGCCAACCTGCAGCAACAGGGTCTGTTGCCGTCGCCGTTGCCGGCCTACACGCGGCCAACCACCGACTATTTAATGGGCTATTCCCTGTGGCTGCTGATCCTGATCGTCGCGGTGTGGGGCTATCTTGACTCAAGACGTACGAAGGCGGCGGCCCCCAGGAAACTCGCTCAGCTCAAGACCACCACGCGCCGCGTGATGGCGAGTGTGACGTTGGCGTCTGCGACACCAGACCGTAGCGCGGCGGTCGCACGCCAAATCTACCAGCAGCTTTTCGGAGAGCCGTTGGCGGAAGGCGATTTTGCCGAAGACGTGGCTTGGGTTCAACGCGAGCCAGCCACATTTGAAGGCTTCCTCGGCGCCATGGGCCGGCAGTTCGACAACAATGCGAGGGCAATGTTGCTGCGTGCAGCGGCACACGTCGCGATGGTGGACGGGACGTTGGAAAATGCGGAAGCAATGCTCCTTCGTCACGTCGCGGAGAAGCTAGGCCTAAAGCCGAAGGAGGCAGACGCGTTCGTGCAGTCGTTGCGCCGACAGGCGATTGACCCGGGCTTTCGGGCTGCCTGAACTCCAGCTCAATGCCCCGGCCGGCCCGTCTTGCGCGGGCGGCCGCGCCGGCTCTTCTTCTCGGCCTCGGTCTGAATCTCCACCGTGCGCGCCGGCTTCTGCGGCGGCGTTCCGCCCTTCGGCGGCAGCATCGCGTGCGGCCCCATCTCGTCTAGCGTCGGCTTGTGCGGCCCGCGCACATGTTCTCCGAACGCGCCGGCCTTCTCGCGTGCATCGACCTTCGGCGCCCGCGCGCTGATATCGCTCGCGGGCTGATCCACGCCATCCGGCGCGGGCTCTCCGCGGGGGCGGGCCTCGGGCCCGGCGGCCGCTTGGCCGCTTGCCGCTTCGCGGCGAGGGACGGCGCGGTCGGTGCCCGGGCCCATGTTGTCGAGCGATGGCTTGCGCGCACGCGTCTGCAGCGGCACCGCGCTCTGCTGCGCGTGCGTCGGCTGCACCGGCTGATACTCGGTTGCAATGCGCGACCCACTTCTCTCTCCCCCTTGATGGGGGAGGGAACCACCGGGGGCGCCGCCGTCCTTCGGCGCGCCGCCGTACTTGCGCTCGCCCTTGAAGGCGCCAGCCCTGTCTTCCACTTCCGCCTGCCGCGCCAGCGGATCGTCCGACACCGCGAGCTCCGTCTCGCGCAGGCGCTTGATCTCATCGCGCAGCCGCGCCGCCGTCTCGAACTCGAGGTCGGCCGCGGCCTCGTGCATGCGCCGTTCCATGTCCTCGATGATCGTCGCCAGGTTGTGTCCCACCATCGGCGCATCGGCGAGGCCGGTATCGACCGTCACGTGATCCTGCTCGTAGACCGAGGAGAGCACGTCCTGGATATTGCGCTTGATGCTGGCCGGCGTGATGCCGTGCTCGGTGTTGTACGCCACCTGCTTCTCGCGGCGGCGGTTGGTCTCCGCAATCGCGCGCTCCATCGAGCCGGTCATGTTGTCGGCATAAAGGATCACGCGCCCGTCCACGTTGCGCGCCGCGCGCCCGATCGTCTGAACCAGCGACGTCTCCGAACGCAGGAAGCCTTCCTTGTCGGCATCGAGAATGGCGACCAGCGCGCACTCCGGAATGTCGAGGCCCTCGCGCAAGAGGTTGATGCCGATCAGCACGTCGAACGCGCCGAGCCGCAGATCGCGGATGATCTCGATACGCTCCAGCGTCTCGATGTCCGAGTGCATGTAACGCACGCGGATGCCCGCTTCATGCATGTATTCGGTGAGGTCCTCCGCCATGCGCTTGGTCAGCGTCGTCACCAGCGTGCGATAGCCGCGCTTAGCCGTCTCCTTCGCCTCGAACAATAGATCGTCGACCTGCGTCTTCGCCGGCCGGATGATCACATCCGGATCGGTGAGGCCGGTCGGGCGAATGACCTGCTCGACGAACGCCCCGCCCGTCTCCTCCATCTCCCACGTGCCCGGCGTCGCCGAAACGAACGCCGTCTGCGGGCGCATCGCGTCCCATTCCTCGAACCGCAGCGGACGATTGTCCATGCACGAGGGCAGGCGGAATCCGTATTCGGCCAGCGTCGCCTTGCGCCGGTAGTCGCCGCGGAACATGGCGCCGATCTGCGGCACCGTCACGTGGCTCTCGTCGACGAATACCAGCGCATCATCGGGCAGGTACTCGAACAGCGTCGGCGGCGGATCGCCCGGCCGGCGTCCGGTGAGATAGCGCGAATAGTTCTCGATGCCCGCGCACGAGCCCGTCGCTTCCATCATCTCCATGTCGAACAGCGTGCGCTGCTCCAGCCGCTGCGCCTCCAGCAGCTTGCCGTTGGCATACAACTCTTCCAGCCGCTGCTTCAGCTCCGTCTTGATCGACTTGATCGCTTGCTGCAGCGTCGGCTTCGGCGTCACGTAGTGCGAGTTGGAATAGATCTTCACGAGCGACAGCTCGTCCGCCTTCTGCCCCGTCAGCGGATCGAACTCGACGATGCTCTCCACGTCATCGCCGAACAGAGAGATACGCCAGGCGCGATCTTCCAAATGCGCCGGGAACAGCTCGATGGTGTCGCCGCGCACGCGGAAGGTGCCGCGCATGAAGTTCACATCGTTGCGCCGGTAGTGCAGGGCGACGAGATCGGCGATCAGCTGGTCGCGCGACAGCCGCTCGCCCACCTGCACCGTGAACGTCATCGCCGTATACGTCTCCACCGAGCCGATACCGTAGATGCACGACACCGACGCCACGATGATCACGTCATCGCGCTCCAGCAGCGCGCGCGTCGCCGCGTGCCGCATGCGGTCGATCTGCTCGTTGATCGACGATTCCTTCTCGATGTACGTGTCGGTGCGCGGCACATACGCTTCCGGCTGGTAGTAGTCGTAGTACGACACGAAGTACTCGACCGCGTTGTCCGGGAAGAAGCTCTTCATCTCGCCGTAGAGCTGCGCCGCCAGCGTCTTGTTCGGCGCCAGGATCAGCGCCGGCCGCTGCGTGCCCTCGATCACCTTCGCCATGGTGAACGTCTTGCCCGAGCCGGTCACGCCCAGCAGCACCTGGCTGCGCTCGGTCTGGTTGATCCCGTCGATCAGATCGCGGATGGCCGTCGGCTGGTCGCCCTTCGGCTCGTACTCGGAAACGATGTTGAACGCGATGCCGCCTTCGGACTTCTCCGGGCGCGGCGGCCGATGCGGTGTGAACGCGAGTTCATCGCCCGAGACGAGCGGATGCGCCGCCAGCATCGGTTGGCTCAGCAGGATCTGCCGCGCCTGCTCGGATCGCTGCTCCGGCTTGGCCAGCAGCGCGTTGAGGTACTGCCCTAAAGATTCGCCGCCGAACGGCGGTCGCGGCCCCTGCTGACGCAGCGCCGGCAGCGGCTTGTGCTCCGCCTCGCCATCGTAGGCGGGCCGATCCGCTCTCGCCGTTTCGACGGGGAGAGGGCCAGGGTGAGGGGCAGAAGCTGCGTGAGGGGCAGAAGCTGGGTGCTGCGCATGAGGGAATGCAAGAGCCCTGAGACTGTCGAACACCGCCTGCGGGGATTCGCCCATGCCTGGCGCTTCAGTGCCTTCAGCCCGCGCAGCGTCCGCGGCATTGGCGGTCTGCGGCTTGCGGCCGGCCCTGCCGCGCGCCCGCACCTCCGGAGTGCCCGCCGCGGTCTCCGCTGGTGGAGGCGTCGGCTTGCCGGAGCGCACGCGCGAGGGGCGCGGCTTGGGTGTCTTGTCGGGATCCTTCGGGGGAGGCGGCATGGCCCGAATATGGCGCTGCGCGAGCCTCCACTCAAGCCAGGGATTTGCAGGAGTGTGATCGAGCTCCGACAGCTGGGCGGCGAGTTATCGCCTGCCACCATGTGGGCGACACTCATCACTGTAGCATCATTGCCGTGTCGTTGTGGTCGACTTGCAATAGTTTGTGCACAGCAGGTTCGATTCGACTTGCGATCAGCGGGGGCACGACTATGCGGTCCAGACTTATACTAGCGATCATTGCCAACTTTGTTTCTGTTCCGGTTGCTTTCGCCGACGGCGAGCCGGTCGCCATTTCCGGCGTGCCGCCATCTACGCTCGCCCGCGGCATCTACGTCGGTGTCTTCGGCGGCGGCGGCTATGGCAGCTCCACTGACATCACCCAGCGAGGCACCGCCTATTTTATCGAAGCCCAGGGCGGCCCCTTGGCTGTCAACGCAAACGGGAGCACCGGCGGCGGCGGCGTGGGATTTGTCGGCGGCCAGGTCGGCTACGAATTCTCGCGCAACGCACTCATGCTGCCCGCATTCGAGATCGAGGGCTTCTATCTTGCTTCGGGAACCCGGCAAGGGATCGTGGAGAGCCCCAACGACCGGCTCGGCGAGCACAACTTCGACGACAGCTTCAAGGTCAACAACACCGTGTTCCTGGCGAACATGGTCGTCAGCTTTCAGACGTCGTACTACGGCTTGACGCCTTACATCGGCGGCGGCATCGAGCGCGCGTTGCCGCCAACAGCGCGGATTCTCTACAGGTCGATCCGCCGGAGCCGGGCGTCAATCACTTCAATTCGAACACCGATTCCTCCGCTTGGACGTTCGCGGCGCAGATCAAGGCCGGCGCCCGCCTGCCCCTCAGCAGCAATGCATACCTCTTCGGCGAATATCGCTACCTTTACATCGGCTCCACCGAGCAGACTTACGGGTCCACCGTCTATCCGGGCCACGCCGCCACCAGTCCTTGGACGGTTAATATGGACTCGACGTCCTTTCAGCTCGCGACGGGCGGCATCGGCTTCAATTTCTGAGCCCGCGCCGCCGGGACTTCGCGTCCCGGCGGCCATTCCCGCGTCCCGCCGTCACGAGTGCCCTTCAGGGCACACGGTGTGGCCGACGGGCCGCCTAACCAACATGGTGCGATTTGACACTTGATTGATGCATCAATGGACTGCATCAACCGGGGAGGGGGCACGGCATTGGAACGGTAGATTGATTTAGGATGATGCATTCAACTGTACGGCGTTTGAAACTACTCGCCATTTTCACGATTGCGGCGATTGCCCCGCTGATGGCGCTCACGAACGAGGGATCGGCGCGATCGAGCCGCTCCGCAGAGCAGACGGCGCAGCGCGACGCCGGCGAGCCGATCATGGCGATCATCTCGATCAAATCGCAGAAGGTCACCTTCTACGACGCGGACGGCTGGATCATGAAGGCGCCCGTGTCCACCGGCGTCAAAGGACGCGAAACGCCCGCCGGCGTGTTCGCCGTCCTGCAGAAGAACATCGACCATCGCTCCAACCTCTACGACGACGCGCACATGCCGCATATGCAGCGCCTCACCTGGAACGGCATCGCCATGCACGGCGGCCCGCTGCCGGGATACGCCGCCTCGCACGGCTGCGTGCGCCTGCCCTACGGATTTGCCGCCGACCTGTTCGACAAGACGCGCATCGGCATGCGCGTGATCATCTCGCCGGAGGATTCAGCGCCCGTCGAATTTTCTCACGCGGCATTCCCGGTGCCGAACGCCGAGGCGGTCGCCGCCGCACCGGCGCGCGCCGAAACGCTGGCGCGTGACGCAGCCGAAGCCGCCAAGGACGTCGTCGAGACCAAGAAGGCGGTCAAGCTCACCGCGCGCGAGGCAGCCTCCGCAAAGTCGGCGCTGCGTAAGCTCGAACGCCAGAAGGCCGCCGCCGACGAAGCGCTCGCCGATGCCGAGAAGGCCATCGCCTCCGCCAAGAACGACGAGGCCAAAGCGCGCGCGGAAGAGCGCAAGCTCAAGGCCGCCACCCGGGTAACGGAGACGACCGCCAAGCTCGATGCCGCCCGCGCCGACGCGACGTCGAAAGCCGATGCCGCCACCAAGGCAGCCGATGCCGCCAAGGCCGCCGCCGCCCGCAAGATCGAGACGGAAAAAGCGGCCGAGGATGCAAGGCTCGCGCTGGTCCCGGTCTCGATCTACATCAGCCGCGCCACGCAGAAGCTCTACGTCCGCCGCAACACGGGTAAGCCGTGGTCGGACGGCGGCGAGGTCTTCGATGCCAGCATCGAGGTCCCGGTCACCATCCGCGACCCCGAACGGCCGATCGGCACGCACGTGTTCACCGCCATGTCCGAGGGCGATGGCGGCCTCAGCTGGAGCGCTGTCACCATCGACCACGGCGATGAAGCCAAGCAAGCGCTCGACCGCATCACCATCCCGCAGGAGGTGCTCGATCGCATCGGGCCGACCGCGCTGCCGCGATCCTCGATCATCGTTTCGGACGAGCCACTCAGCCGCGAGACGAACTACCGGACCGAGTTCGTCGCCGTACTGAGCAACCAGCCGCAGGGCGGGTTCAAGACGCGCAAGCCCACGCCGCGCATCGAAGCTTTCCCTGCGAATGCCTGGCAGCCGAGCCTTTTCGGCTTCTTCGGCCAGCCCAAGCAGCAGCAGAACAAGAAGCGCCAGCGCCGCCACGGCCCGCCCGGCAAACCCGGCTTCTGGTGATCTCGCAGCGGGCGGCCCCACGCCGCCCGTTGCTCCCGCTTCAGGTCGAGAGCGCTCGCGGCGATGTCGGCACGCAAGCATCCCGGCCGCATGACAGGGAACGGACGCCCTACTCAAAGGTGAACTGGCCAGGGCTGCGCGCCTGCCAGTGCTTCACGACGGGCGCGCCTTGACTTTATGACCGCCCTCGCGCTTCCCTATCGGCCCGGACTTGCCTGGCTCTGCCACCGGCTGGGCAACGACCCCAGTCCGCCGCTAGGTTAATTGAAGCTATCGAGCCGGTTCTAGGTTTCATGCCAGACTCCCGCGACTCTATGCGAGCTTCGATGAACACCGCCCATTTCAAATCCATTGTCACCCACTCCTTCGACGCCATCATCTCGAAGGACCTGACCGGCACGGTATTGAGCTGGAACGAGGCAGCCCACCGCATTTTTGGTTGGTCGCCCGAAGAAATGATCGGTCGCTCCATCGAGACCATCATGCCGGCAGGACGCCTCCACGAAGAGCAGCACATTTTGCAGCGCATCCGGGCCGGCGAGATCGTACCGAAGTTCGAAACCATGCGGGTTCGAAAGGACGGGAGCATCTTCCCCGTCGCCATCACGATTTCCCCCCTGGTGGATGAGGTCGGCGCCATCATCGGCGCCTCCAAGATCGCGCACGATACGACCGCGATGGTCGAGATGCGCACGCGCCTCGAAGAAAGCGAGCGCCAGTTCCGCGCGCTGGCCAACACCATCCCTCAGCTCGCATGGATCGCCGACGGCGACGGCTGGATCTTTTGGTACAACGACCGCTGGTTCGATTACACCGGCACCACGTTGGAGCAGATGCAAGGCTGGGGATGGACCGCGGTGCACCACCCCGATCATGTCGAACGCGTGAAGCAGCGCATCCAGCTCAGTTGGAGCACGGGCCAGGAGTGGGAGGACACGTTCCCTCTGCGCAGCCGCGACGGCGACTATCGCTGGTTTCTATCCCGCGCCAAGCCGCTGTTCGGCGACGATGGAAAAGTATGGCGCTGGTTCGGGACGAACACGGACATCACCGAGCAAAGAGACCGCGAGCAGCAGATCGATCTATTGATGCGCGAGATCGCCCACCGCGCAAAGAACATGATCTCGATCATTCAGGCAATCGTCACGCGCACCACGGATAAGGAGGCTTCCGCCAAGCTCGTCGCGCGCCTGGGCGCACTGGCGAGAAACCAGGACCTTCTCACCCACCGCAACTGGCGCGGTGTAACGGTCGGCGATCTCATCGTCTCTCAGCTTGCAGCAGTCGATGATCTGATCGGCACGCGCATCGTGCTGGACGGCGAGTTGGACACCATGCTCTCGCCCCCCGCCGCCGAAGCCATCGGGCTCGCCATTCACGAGCTGACGACGAACGCGACCAAGTACGGCGCCCTGTCCTCGAATGAAGGAAAGCTGCAGATCTCCTGCTCGACCAGCGACGAGCAAAGCGGAAAGACGTTCCGCCTGTCGTGGCGCGAGACCGGCGGCCCGCCTGTCACCGCGCCCAAAAAAGCCGGCTTCGGCACCGTCATGATCGACCGCAACCCGCGCTTTGCATTGAACGCGGTGGTCGAATGCCGCTTTGATCCGAGCGGGTTCGTCTGGACACTCGAGGCGCCGATGGAAACAGTGACCACCGCACCGGCCCAGCCCCACTAGCCCACCCCGCGCCCGCGCTGCGGATGCATTCAACTAAAGCTAGGTGTTCCAGGGGAGCTGAGACTTCCCACACTTACAGGAAATCACCTTCGCTCCCGGCACAACGATATCGGAGCGAATATGTCGCCCACAGTGTTTGCAAATAAATAGAGCAGCGAGCTTTTGGATATCCTCTAGAAGAACGTCGATATCCGCGCCCACGATCTTGTCCGGATTATCATGCGAAACAAGATTGGCGATGAGAGCGGAGCCCGCAAGATCAGAAAATATCTGCGTCTTGAGAAGATCGGGTGATTTGTCCTTCAGCGTCGATCTGAGCTGGCTGATTAGCTCGTCGGCCATGCGTTTCTCGTTGATGTCGTTGAAGCGGAAAGCAACCTTCACTTGGAGCGCGTGACAGACTCCTTTCAAGACAAGCTCCAGCAGCTTGCGCAGGTCATTGGTTACGTCCTCCTTGCCCTTCTTTTGTTCGATGATCTCCGTCAGTGTCGCGGGGCTGTTCTCAAGAACGATGCCGTTGGTATCATCGGAGCGTACTTCATGAAACAGCCAGCCGTGCTGTGCCATTTCCTTCTTGATAATGTCGAACCAAATATTTTCATGCGTCAGGATGATGATCTGCCAGTCCGAAAACTCGTCTCGCAAAAGGCGCAGGAGCCTGCGCCGATGGGAGGTGTCGAAACTGGTGACGATGTCATCAAGAACAAGAAACCTCGCGTTTTTGTTGAAGATGCGAGCATTAGCGAGAAAGAGCACAACACCTAGAGAATTCAGATGGCTCTCGCTTAGGTATTTGCGCGGCGGTTGCGTCGGCTTGCCGTGGAACGAGTATTCGAACTCGACACCTTCCTCACCGACCATGGTTAGGCGCACGTTATCGATGCTCTCTTTGGGATGGAGCTTCTGATAGTACCTACCGACATCGGCGCTGATCGAATCCAGTACAGCCTGCAGGGCCGCATTCTGAACGGTGACAAATCGTTCGAAGATCGTGGAGAGGGTCAGGATTTGCGCCTCATAGGCGCCAATTGTGCGCTGAGCGCGCTCGAACTCTCGCACCTGCCGTCCGAGGGTTTCCAGCTTGCTAAGCGCGTTCGCGACCTTCTTTTCGAGTTCGGTCAGGCCAAGCTTGGCCGCATCGTCCTTTGCTTTGACGGCGCTGCCTTCGCATTCGGCTTGGAAAGCCGAGAGGCCATCGTCAAAGCCTTCGGGCGGCTTTAAGACCTCAAGGGCATCGAAGGCACCCCCCAGACCCTTGTGATAGGTGCGGAGCAGAGTGGTTGCAGCACTTGCGGACGCCACGAGGGTTTCGTAACCGCCAAGGTCCTTATAGGTCTCCGCGATACTACTGGCGCGTGTGCTCACCCCGATGATTGTCTGAAGAAGCGTGTCTTTCAGCCCCTTTGTGGCGTCGAGCTTTCCCTGAATTTCCGCCATATCGGCCAAACGCGTGGTCACGTCCTCTTGGAGCCTGGCGAGATCGAACGGGCTTAGACAGAAAGGACAAGCATCATCGGTGTAGGTGTCGACACCAATGACGGCCTGGCCTTTGGTCAGGAAATCGCTTAGCCGCAGCTTGTCGACACTTTCGCGTTCTCTGGCCAACGCATTGTAGCTGTCTGCGAATGTCGCGGCCTGTGAAAGAAACCTGTCAATATCGCCCTTCAGCGTTTCGGAGGCAGTAGCGAGCCGTGCCAACTGTTCGGCAGCCTTGATCTTCTCGGCACTGTTGCCGAGACCGCGAAGTTCCTCCAGGGCTTTATCGAAGGACGCCTCGTCAGTTACGGTGATCGTCAGGTCAAAAGGAGCGACAATATCGTCAGCGATGGCGAGGAAGCTTTGCCTATCAGGAACGACTTGCCCGACTAAACCCACCATGTCGACTTGCAGCGTTTCTGAAAGCGACTTTGCGCCAGCATAGGGACCATCCTTCTTCAGCGCATTGCCGGTCTGCTGAAGAACATCTCGAAACTGTGTGATTTCCTCGTAGCCGATAATGTCAGCGATCGCTTTGCGCTTTTTTCCCTTTTGCTCATCCAGGAATTTAACGATATCGGCGTGCCTGAGAATGATGCGGTCGTCCTTGATAGCATCTACAAGCACACGAGCCTTGTCATTAGCAAAGCCGGTGCTTGTCTTGAGATCGGCGGACAGGCTCTTGGCCCCGTAGTTGTCCTGACCGTCAAATCTGAGCTCGACAGTGGCATCGTTCGTGCCTGCCAGAACGTGACGCAGGGCCTCTTGTTTGCAGTCCTCGCGCCAGAGATGACCAACCTGATCCTGAATAAACCACTCAATGGCATCGGTGATGGTGCTCTTGCCGGAGGCGTTTTCGCCAAAGACGGCAAGGCTTCTTGTCTTGCTTCCGAAATCAACCGTAAGGGGAAAACGTGCACCGCGAAAGGCCGATATCTGAATACGGCGGAGCTTGGTCATGACTCACCCTTTGTCCTGCTGAATATCGCCTTTCAGCACCCGGCTGCGGGCATCTTCCAGCTGACGCAAGAGGTTTGTGCGAGTGAGCTTCCCTTTGCTGCGCAATTCTATGATAGCGGACACGCTCGACTGTTCGAGGTGTTCATCCTTGGATTGCTCATCCAGAAAGTCTGAGAGAACCTTTGCGGCGGATCGTATGTTTTCAGTAGTCACAATCGAAACCCTTCACTAATATGTCATAATGCCAATCATTTTCGCAAAAACGTACAACCTGAGAGAGCAAGAGGTCAAGTTTGTTCAGGGCGTAGCCGGAATCTATTTCATCTTCCTGGAGGCCGTGGCAATTACCTATCCGTTTGCAACTTCAAGGCTGATCTATATTGGCATGAGCGAGTCTCGCCAGAACTCCATTGCGATGCGCCTACGCAGCCATCTGACAGGTCAATCGGGCAATCTTGGCATCGCTAATTACGCAAAGGCCTACAGCGTGAAATTCACCTTCTATTCCGCTGATGTCCTGAGGAGTTACGGCAGCGATAATATATTTGATATGGAGAGTTTCTTCCTAAGCAATTTTCTTGAAGTTCATGGAAGCTATCCGATCTGTAACGGACAGGCAGGTCATCAGCTTTCCGTGACAGGTCAGAAGCCGAGCGCCAGCATCGATTGGGCATTCTTCGAATAACGTTCCTCTCACCTCAGTATTTCCATACACCAAAGTTCGCTTCCGTGCCGCACAAGCCATGCCGGCGTCGCGTGGCAGCACCTGATGTCGGTGCCATTGTGGAGGCCAACACATCCCCTTCTGCAAAGTCTGCCAGCGGCAGTCGGTAGCAGGGTAATCCTGCATCGTCGCTTCGGTGCAGCAACGCCCTTCGTTCGGCAGCATGCGCGAAGTGAGCATCGAACTGCATCTCAACCCACCCTCCCAACTAATCCCCGCCCTCAACACCAGCCATACACTTCCCCCACTCCTGTCCGTCTGGGACGCAACAGCTGAGCGGCTAAGCGGGACGGGAGACGGTGCCTGGTTGAGGCAGATGCCGACCCGTCTCGGCGTCTGACGCGAGGGTAGCTCCCTCATATTCCGGGGCCATCGATCGGGGCTGTGCGATGTCCGGCAACGGCGCGCACGGACGCCCATCGGCAGCGGCGCCCGCCCCCACCGCGAGCGCAGCAGCAGAACGTCCCGACGATGTGGTCCGGCCGTTGAACGCCTGACCGGGACGGTAAGCCCGCGCCGATGAGTATCGCTCCCCCGGCATGGAAAAATGCCGACGCGGGCGCCGAAAGGCTGCCGGACTTGAATATCGGATGGCGGCCGTTTGGCGCCCGCGCTCCCTTCTTGTTGCCCCAACCGGCTCGCAGCGCGCGCCGGCCGCTCGGCGCGTGGCCGTTCCGGTGCCTTAACCACTCGCGTGCCAACCTCTGCCCCATCCTGGCCGCGATTTGCGACGAGTACTGCACATCGGGTGGGGCCTCTAATGTAAGGGTCTGGAATGCGCTGGAATTCTCTCGCCGCGGCCATCGCGGCTCTTCTCGCAACTGCCGCGGCTGCCGAGGCAGCCCCGCGCGCCGTGCTCGAGCTGTTCACCAGCCCCTTCTGCTCCTCGTGCCCTCCGGCCGACGCGCTGTTCACAAAGCTCGCGCGCCAGCCCGATCTCATCACGCTCGTCATGCCGGTCGACTCCTTCGACGGGCCGGGGCGCAAGGACCCGCTGGCCAAGCCGGTCTTCACCGACCGCCAGGCCGCCTATGCCGAGCGGCGCAACTCGGACATGCTGTTCACGCCGCAAGCGGTGATCAACGGCGCCGCCGAGGCGACGGGCTCCGATCCGGGTGAGATCCGCGAGGGCATCGCGCAGACGATGGGCGTGCTGTCGGTGCCGGTCGACGCGAAGATCGTTGGCGATCAGATCAATCTGTCGGTCGGAGGTGCGGGGCGCGCAAACGCCAAGACCGGCGTCATCACCGTGCTGCCGTACATGCAGGATCACACCGAGCCGATGCGCGGCCGCAAGAGCGTGCACTATGCCAACCTCGTGCGCGACATCATCCCGGTCGACACCTGGGAGGGCAAGCCGCTGAAGGCGCGGCTGTCGGCCCGCGACTTTGCCCAGTACGACGGCATCGTCGTGCTGCTGCAGGCGGGCACGTCCGAGCGCCCCGGCGCCATCATCGGCGCAGCGCGCGTGCCGCTCAGCGCATTGCGCACACCCCGCGCCAAGACCTGAACCATCGATAGAGCCCACGGGCAATAGAAGTTGCGATAGACTGCGTACGTAACGGTTGCCCGCCCGCTGCGAAGTAGCAGTAAGGACGGCATCGGAGGCTCCATGCACGCGCGCGCCATCGCAACGCTTCTTCTCGGCTCATTCGTTGCCGCTGGCTCGGCAGCCGCCGCACCGCCGACTGTGTTGGAGCTGTTCACCAGCCAGGGCTGTTCATCCTGTCCGCCCGCCGACCGCCTGTTCGAGAAGCTGGCGCACGACGATCACTTCATCGTTCTGTCGCTGCCGGTCGATTATTGGGACCGGCTCGGCTGGAAGGATACTTTCGCCAAGCACGCCTTCACCGAGCGCCAGCGCGCTTATGCCATCATGCGCGGTGATCAGCAGGTTTATACGCCGCAGGCGGTCGTCAACGGCAGCGAGCACGCCAACGGCGCCAACATGCTAGGCATCGCCGCGTCCGCCGAAACGACCAAGCCGCCGCAGCTGCCCATCGCGGTGAAGCGCAATGGCGATGACATCGAGGTATCCGTCGACGGCACGCGCCCGGGCAGCCCCGCCGCCACCGTCATCGTGCTGCCGTATCTGGCTTCGCGCGACGTGGCTGTCGGCCGCGGCGAGAACTCCGGTACCAAGATCACCTACACCAACATCGTGCGCGAGATCATTCCGCTCGGCGCCTGGTCGGGAAGTCCGGTCAAGTATCGCACCAAGCTATCCGCCGACGCGCACTACGACGGCGCCGTCGTGCTCGTGCAGGAAGGCACGCCCGCATTGCCTGGCGCTATCCTCGGCGCCGAGCGCATCGCGCTGCATTAGGTAACGCCGTTCTGGGCGGCCGCTGGCTTCCACAGGATCGCGACGCCGATCACCGCGGATAGCACGGACGCTGCAAAGATGGCGATCTTCGCCGCATCGAACTCTTGCGGCGCCGGGAAGGACTGACCGGCAATGAACAGCGACATCGTAAAGCCGATGCCGGCAAGTGCACCGGCACCCGCGAGCTGCCGCCACGTGTATCCATCGGACTTCGCCGCGATGCCGACCCACACCGCCAGCGCCGACGCCGCCACGAGCCCGAGAGGTTTTCCAATCACCAGGCCGGACATGATCGCCGCCATCATCTGCTCATGCCCGGCAATCACGCCGCCGCTGAACGTCACGCCGGCATTCGCCAGCGCGAACAGCGGCAGGATCACATAGCTGGATCGCGCCGCCATGTGCCGCAACAATCTGTCCGCGGGAGACTCCAACCGGTCGAAGATGGCGTCCATCGCTCTGAGCGCCGGAACCGATGGACCATGCCGCAACACCTCATCGCCATGCTCGGCTTCCGCCGCAACGATGCTGTTGAGCTGCGCCGTCAGCGCCTCGAGGTTCGGAGGTGGCCGCGTCGGGATGAACAGAGCCAGGATCACGCCGGCGAGTGTCGCGTGCAATCCGCCTGCATGCACACACGCCCACAACACAATTCCAAGCAGCACGTACGGCGCCACGCGATAGACGTGTGCCTTGTTCAGCGCCGCAAGTCCGGCAATGACCAGCAGCCCCGCGGCAAGATATGCCCACTGCAACGCCCCGGAATAGAATACCGCCACGACCGCGATAGCGCCGATGTCGTCGACGATGGCTGCAGCCGTCAGGAAGATGCGCAATTCGACCGGCACGCGAGCGCCCATCATCACTATGAGGGCCACGGCAAAGGCGGTGTCGGTCGCCATTGGAACGCCCCAGCCGTGCGCCCACGGGCCCGACGGTATGACGAGAACGTAGAGCAGCGCCGGAACCGCCATGCCACCTATGGCAGCGGCAATCGGCAGCGCGGCCGATCGCCGGCTGGCGAGGTGACCGACTGTGAACTCGCGTTTGATCTCGAGACCGACCACCAGGAAGAAGATGGTCAACAGCCCATCGTTCACCCAATGCCGAAGCGACATCTTGAAGCTCGCCGACCCCAGCGAGACACCGAGGTACTGCTCCCAGAAATCCTCGAAGGCATGGCCCCAGCTAGAATTCGTCAACGCAATGGCAATGAGGGTCGACACCAGCAGCAGCACACCGGCCGATGGCCCCCAACTCGCAAAGCCGACCGCAGCCGATCTCACGCGATGACCGAGCGTGCCCAGCATCGCATCGAGGAACGAGCTTTCATCCCACGGTCCGTCATAACGCCGCCCGTTCATGAAGAATGTCGGTGTCATCATCACACCGCTCGCCCGGGCGCTACGCTCGTCTTCCGCAACGCGTCCAGCGGCCGCCCGCCAATCTTCGCCGTCAGGCGCCACCGGCGGCACGTCGACACCGAGATCCGCGGCGACGGCGCTGAGGTCGTCCTCCGTCAGCGTCTCGGACCTCGACATCAGCTTGACGTGCGCGTGCCAGAAGGCGTCGGCATCCGGAGCGCGCTCGACGAGCTCGGCCGCGCGCCGCGCCAGCGTGCTTCCCGTCACCGGCCGATGCCGGAAGGCGTACCGCAAACGGTCGCCAAGCTCATCGCGCACTTCCGCGATGCGCGCATTGGCGGCCCGGCAATAGGGGCAGGCATAACTGCCGTACTCTACGAGCGTGATCGGAGCGTTGGATTCACCCAACGTATGATCGTTGGTGCCGACAGGGCGGTCGAGGCGGTTGCTCGGCAGCGCGTGATTCACATGACCTCTCGGGGCTGGGTTGGCTCCGGAATGCGATACGTACATCTGCGGCGGCACCAAGTCATTGGGATGCGGCGGATCGCCAGAGTTGGTCAAACCTTGTTTCGTAAGACCCTCTGCACGGCGTGCTCCAAGGCCTCGAGGAATCGGGATCGGTCCTGGCGCGTAAAGCTGGCGTTGAAACCTTTGCTCTCGCCTGTCTCGCGCAAGTGCGCGGAAAGCTCGCGCATGGCGAGCGCCATGCCGATGCCACTTTCGGTAAATGGCTTGCCCGTTGGGCCGATCACCTGCGCGCCCGCCTTGAGACAGCGGGCGGCGAGCGGAATGTCCGCCGACACGGCAATGTCCCTCGCCCCGATGTGCTCGGCGATCCAGTCGTCGGCGGCATCCGGGCCTTCGGCGACGACCACGCGCTTGATCAGCGGTCCTTCCGGTAGCCGCATCCAGGAGTTGGAAACGAAATGGATGACCAGCCCATGCCGCTCGGCGACGCGCACCGCCTCATCCTTCACCGGGCAGGCGTCAGCATCGACAAAGATCGTGGGTAAGGGAAGCGCGCTCACGCATCGGTGTTTAGCGGTTTCCGGCCGCGACGCAACCGGCCAGCGGTCAGCCCATCGGTTCGGCAAGCAGCTTGGTAACGCTCTCGGCGTCGAGCACCTTGTCGATCAAGCCCGCCGCGGGAGTACGCGGGTCGGCATCCATCACCGGCCCAGAGGCGACGGCCGCGACGAGGTGATCCCAGACTTTGGGCACAATCGACGATTGACCCCACGTGGCGGAAAGCAGATAGCGCACCTTCGCGTGCTTTTGCGCCGCCGCATCGAGCTCGCCGATTACCTTGGGGCCATGCACCTTGAGCAGGGTCTCGAGCGCGCCAGCGCCGAGCAGGGCCACCTGTTCGCCTGTCCTGCATTCGTCGAGCGCGACGAGAAGGAAGACCACTGCTGCTTCCGGCGAGGTCTGCACCATTTCGTCGACACAGTCATAGGCGCGCATGCGCTCGCCTTTTTCCTCGTGATCTGTCCCCGGGGCCGGGATCTTCAGCAGAATGCGCGCGAGCCGCCGCGGCTCGAACGCGCCCTCCTCGCTGAAGCACAGCGGTTCGGCGCCTTCGAACTGGCAATCGAAGCAGCTCCACGTCCGTTCCATGTTGCGCTCCGTGGTTCGGAACCGGCCTCCAAGACGAATCGCATAATAGCCGGATCGATGACGGTCTTTTTGACACAGCGCGACAGTTGGCGCTGCGACAGTGCGGCCTCCGACTTGGAGCGTTCAATAGAAAATGGCCCGGACACGAGGTCCGGGCCATCTTCGCAGCGTACCCTCAGAAGATTATTCCGCGGGCGAGAAGGCGGGGGCGGAGGAAGGGTTTTCCACCCGCTCGCTCGTCTGTCCCATAATCTTCTTCATGTGCCGCTGCTCCATCATGGTCTGCCACATGAAGAAGAGGATGATGAAGGCAAGCAGGATCACGCTGTAGATGTACTCCATGCCCGCAAACGGATAGGCGCTGGTGACCTCCGAGAGCTTCGAGAGTGACGACAATCCCGTAGACATAGGAACTTCTCCTTCTTTGATGCCTAGACTTTGGCTTCGCTCTTGGCGAGCGCGTCAAACTCCGCTTCCGTCCCAGAGAGCGCCGGATAGGTCAGCGGCACGATCTCACCATCGAGGCCCTTTACCTCCACCGGAGCCGGAACCCGCAGCAGTCCGAAACCCTTGAGGATCTGACCGAGGATGTAACCAGGGATCAGGCCGAACCCGAGGGCGAACACGAGCGTCACGATGATGTTGCCCATCGGAGTGACGATCGGCAGGCCTTCGGCATTCGTGCCGAACCAGCCGACGCCATCCGACAGCGTGATCAACGCGCCAGGGCTGGGCATGACCGCGGGGTAACCCCACAGCAGGAAGCCCGCCACGACGCCCCCGAAGACGCCGCAGTAGCCATGCACGGCCACCGCGCCGACCGCGTCGTCGATCTTGAAGCGGCGCTCGACGAAGTTGTGCAGCGTGTAGGCCATTGCAGTACCCGCCGAGGCAACGACCAGAGCCAGGATCGGATGATAGAAGTCGTTGCCGGCGCTGGCGCTGATGATGCCGGCAAGGCCACCCGAGTAAGTCCAGAACGAGTTGCCGCCGGAGATCAGGTACGCCGTGATCAGGCCGCCGAACAACGAGAACAGGAAGTTGATGGTGACACCAGACAGCGTGATCGGCACGCCGTAGATGTTGGTGGTCGTCCAGAATGCCGTCTGACCTTCTGCGGCGACGTTGACGATCGGGATATGGCAGGCCGCATAGAAGCCGAAGAACCCGATATAGATGAAAAAGATGCCGAGCGTGGTCATCCAGGGATTGTGCAGCGGGATCTCACGCGGCTGGCCCGTAGGCCCAAACTTGCCGATGCGCGGCCCGAGGGCCATGAGCACGCCAAGCGTGGCAAAGCCGGCAGGCGCGTGCAGCACCGCCGAGCAGTACTGATCATGGAAGCCGAGATACTGCGTCATCCAGCCATTGCCGGCCCAGCCCCAGGCTGCGGGAATGACCCACGCGACCGCGCCGACGTAAACCGCAATGATCAGAAAGCCCGTCGTCTTTGCGCGCTCGATGATGGCGCCGGAGACGATCGAGGCAGCCGTCATTCCGAACAGCGCAAACGCCGCCCAGAAGACGCCCGAGATGTGATCAGAAAGGTTGGGTGCCAGTGTCTTCGACCACGGCTCGAAGCCGGTTTCGAGGCTGACGCTCGACGTTGCGACTGGCCAGCCCTGCAGGGCGATGTAGAGCCACATGCCGAACAGAAGGAACGCGAGCCCGACCACGGGGATCGCCATCGTATTCTTCAGCAGCGTGTGCTGGAGGTTCTTGGTCCGCGATACGCCGACCTCGTACATGCAGAAACCGACGTGGATGAAGAACATCAGCACGACGGTCATGAAGAAGTAAAACTCAGTGAACAGCGTTGTTAGCGCCGTAGTTTCATTTTCCATACGCCTCTCCCACCTATCGAGTGCGTGGTAACCCTCCTGCCAGCCGCATTTGCGCGAGCTGCAAGTAATTTCACCTAAGTGCAAGGGGCGTACCGGTTTCGAGGGGAGGGAATTGGGTTCACTGACAAGAAACACACTGAGTTGATATGCAAAGATTTTTTGCGTCGAACCCGTTCGTCGCTTCGGTTTGAGCGCGCGCAAGGCCCACCCGCTCCGGCTGATCAAAATCTGTTCCGACTGCCTTTAGCGTAGGCAAAACGTTGATTTTTCAGCGAGCGGGATGGTGCGCTTACGTGCGGGGTACTCAGCGCCTGCGGGGCGGCCTCCCGCCAGCTGGTGCAGCACACTGATGGATCACGGAAGGCGCTCGGCACGATGCCGCGATAGACACGGGGTCCTGTCGCGGCATCGCGCTATGCACGTATTGTGCGTGGACAGCTATTGCGCCAGATCTGTCACTAGCGGTTCCAACGACCTGCCCGATAGAAGCGCACGGGCCTGTAATAATTTACGGGGCGGTAGGCGCGGTAAGGACGGTAGTACCGCACGGGCCGATAATACCGCACGGGCCGGTAGTATCTCGCAGGACGGTAATACCTGACCGGCCTGTAGTACCTTGCGGCGCGATAGTGCCTAACCGGCCGGTAGTACTGCACAGGAGCCTCAACAGCTGCTGCTCCGCAAGCGCAGGTTCGCCTCCAGCCGCAGGCTTCCGCGGATGGAGCAGAAGCGACAGTGAGAACCAAAGCAGCGAACGCACCGGTGATGCCGGTTAGTATGGTAGCTCTTTTCATCTGTCTTCTCCTCGAGCGTAGAGCGTCCCCGAGGCCGCAAACAAACTAGAGCCCAGATAGTTCCACGTTGAGGAGAAGTGATGAATTGCCTTGAATTTGTGGAGCTTTCTAAGCCGATTGCGCACGTGTCTATTCGGCCCGAAGCGATCCTGCCCAAGTCGGTCGGCGGTCGCGAGCAAAGGCGAGGGGCGCCCAGATCAGCCGCGTAATCCCGGTGCCCGGCTCATGACAACGGCTTCCTCGATTGAGGGCGCGTAGACCACCAGCGGACGACGCAAGCCGGCCTGCAGCAAAGTGCGCCGTACGCCGCGCCGCGCCGCGGTGAAATACACCGTCGTTCCCTCGCCACGCAGTTTGCGCACGAAGCCCGCCAGCGCATTTGCCGCCGTGCTGTCGACCAGTGGCACCTCCGCGAAATCGAGCACGAACACTTTGGGACGGGCACCGATGCGGTCGAGTACTCCGCTCACCGCCGCCGTCGCTCCGAAGAAGAAGGCGCCCGAAATCCGGTACACGACAACGTTGTTGCCGAATGCGTCGGGCTCGTAGGCCGTTCGCGCGTTCCCAGTAGCGTCCGCGACGTCCTCGGCAACAAGGGCGCCCCCATTCTCGACTTGCACAGCCTCGGCCATGCGATGCAGGAACAGGAAAGCGCCGAGCGTGACGCCGACGCCTATCGCAATTGTAAGATCAGCAAAGATCGTCAAAAGGAATGTCGCCATCAGCACAGCAGCGTCGCCCCGCGAGTTACGCAGCAGATTGGCGAATTCCTCCTTCTCGGCCATGTTCCAGGCGACGACGGCCAGCACGCCACCGAGGCATGCGAGGGGGATGTAGGCCGCCAGCGGTGCCGCGACGAGCATGAAGCCGAGCAGGTACAGCGCGTGCATCATGCCCGAAACAGGCGTGTGCGCCCCCGCTCGTATATTCGTCGCCGTGCGGGCAATCGTGCCGGTCACGCACATACCGCCGAACATCACGGCCGCGATGTTGCCCACGCCCTGTGCGACCAGCTCGCAGTTCGACCGATGCCGGCGACCGCTCATGCCGTCCGCGACCACCGCAGACAGCAGGCTTTCGATCGCGCCCAGCAATGCGATGGCGATGGCCGAAGGGAACACATCGCGCATCTTGGCTAGATCGAAGCTTGGCAGCGTGGGGGCCGGCAGCATTCGCGGCACGCCGCCGAACTTCGTTCCGATGGTGCTGACGTCGAGATGAAGCACTACGGCAATCAGCGAGGCGAGCGCCACCGCGATAAGCATGCCCGGCCACCGCGGCCGCCAAGCGCGCAGGCCCACAATGGTGCCGATGGAGATTCCGGCCAGCGCCACGGTTGCCGGCTTGACGGTGCCGATGCTCTCCCAGATCGCGCCAAGCTTCGGTAACAGGGCCGCCGGCTCGCTCGCCATGTCGAGCCCCAGCAGCTCTTTCAGTTGGCTCGCAAGGATGATGACGGCGATGCCCGCCGTGAACCCGACCGTCACCGGGAACGGAATGTATTTGATATAGGTGCCAAGGCGCAGGAAGCCCGCTGCGAGCATGATGACGCCTGCCATTAGCGTGGCGAGTACCAGGCCGTCATAACCATGCTGCTCCACGATCGAGGCGATCAGCACGATGAACGCGCCGGCCGGCCCGCCGATTTGAAAGCGGCTGCCGCCGAGCGCCGAGATCAGGAAGCCCCCGACAATCGCCGTAAATAGCCCCTTCTCAGGAGACAGCCCCGAGCCGATCGCGATGGCCATCGACAGCGGCAAAGCCACGATCGCAACGGTGAGGCCAGCAATGGCATCGGCCCTGAAGTCGCCCATCGAATAGCCAGCACGCAGCAGCGTTACCAGCTTTGGCGTGAACAGCTCGGCGAAAGTCGGTCGCGGCTGTCTCAACTGGCTGCGAGCAGCCGCGTCCATGTTCCGACTCCTCGTAAGGAGCGGCGGGATCGTCGGCCGATGAAGTCGGCGGTCGCCGTCGCGATGGTCTAGAATTACGCCGGCTTTGCTAGCCGACTACTGCATTGAGTTGCGAGTCTGCACCCCACGCGTCATTGAGCAATCGCGCTCACTAGCAATCGCCTTCTTCTTTAGTCGGACACTGAGAGGCCAGCTTGTCGTCTGACCTGTTGGATAGGCGCCGCCATGATCGCGGAGAACGACCCCATCGTCCGCGCCGACGACCGCGCTAAAGTCGAGGCCTTCCTCCGGCTCTTTGCGAGCCAGCGCCTGAGCATCAGTGTTTGCTGCTGCGCCGATGCTTGTGGCTGCGGCGGAGCGGCTTGCTCGTCGGCTCGGGCTCCGACATCGCCACCGTCTCGACGCGCGACTTTGGCACCAGATGCACGACCTTGTAGCCGCGCTTCTTCAGTTCGGCGAGAACCTCTGGGATCACCTTGGCGGTCTGCGGGTGGATGTCATGAAACAGCATGATGCCGCCGCCAGACTTGTCGAGCGCATTGAAGATATTCTTGAACACTCTGTCGGGCGAGCGATAGCGCCAGTCGAGTGAATCGGCATCGATGCCCATGACGGCGATATTGCGCTTTGCGAGATAGTCGCGCACGCGCTTCGGGTCGCTGAGATACGGGAAGCGGAAGAACGGTGCGACGCCCTCGGGCAGGGTTGTCTCCGCGAGGCTGATCGCGCTTTCGATCTGCGACTTCGACCGGTCGAGCGAAATGGCGCCGAGGTTGCGATGCGACCAGGTGTGCGTGCCCACCGTATGGCCTGCCGCCTGGACCTCCTTCGCGATGTCGGGGAAGTTCTTGATCATCTCCCCGAGTTCGAAAAACGTCGCCTTCGTGCACTGCTCGGCGAGCGCCTCGAGAATCGGACGCGTGAACTTGGGATGCGGGCCATCGTCGAAGGTGATGACCACCTCGCCCTTCTCGAGCAGCTTCGTCGGCGGATACTGCTCGCCATAGTCGCCGCCCCCGGTCGTGTCGACCTCTGCAACACGCGAGACCCCGAGCTTACCGGTGCAGTCGATGGCAGGCTTGGCTTCTGGCGCTTTGGCCGTGTCGTCCGTCGATGGCTGTGCAACGGCGGCAGCGGCATCGGCGTTGACCGGGTGGATGTTTTCCGCGGCGACAGCAAAGCCGGCCGGCAGCGTAAGAACGGTCGCGAGAAGCAGCATTCTCATTATCGTCGATCCTATGCCCAGGGCCGTCTAGGGGGCGGCAACGCTGATGGCGGAGATTATATGGGCAACATCCCGCATCGCGCTTAACGTCGATGAAATGTCCTCCGGGGACGCGACGAATTCCCGGCTGCAACCCTTTTAAAGCCGGGCCTGGTGTTTGGACCAGCCATCATGAGGCCATAAGCGATCGCGGGGTAGCCAGTGTTGCCTCCCGGTCATCGCTCGGCTGGAGCATATGCATCGCGATGGCCGCAGCGGCAGCGTTGCCGCTCGACAAGGTCCGGCGGCTACGCCTTATTCGCGGCGACATCCCGAGGAGCGAGACTTCCCATGCCGTTTCCGATCATATCTCCCCAATTGGCCCCGATCCTGCTCCTTTCTCTCTCCAACGTCTTCATGACGTTCGCCTGGTACGGGCACCTTCGCTTCAAGGACCAGCCCCTCTATCTGGTCATCTTCGTCTCCTGGCTGATCGCTTTCTTCGAGTACTGCCTCGCCGTGCCGGCAAACCGCTATGGCAGTGCGGTCTATTCGGCGGCGGAGCTGAAGACCATGCAGGAAGTCATTACGCTGACCGTGTTCGCGGTCTTTTCGGTGCTTTATCTGAAGGAGCCGATCACCCTCAATCAGGTCATTGGCTTCGCACTGATCGCGTTGGGCGCATTCTTTGTCTTCTCGGGGCGCACCTGAAGCAGTTATGGTTCACACCACGACAACGACATTTCCATAACCGCTCGAGGAGATCCCATGGCCGAAACGCGAATTGCGCTCGTTACTGGAGCCAACCGTGGCATTGGCCTTGAGATCGTCAGGCAACTGTCGCGCGTCGGATTGCTTGCGGTTCTGTGCTCGCGCGACGTCGATAAGGGGCGTGAGGCGGCCGCCAAGCTCGCCTCGGAAGGGCTGGAACCCCCGGTAGTTGCCCTCGACGTGACGAGTGACGAGAGCATCAGCGCGGCTGTCGACGAGGTCATGAACCTGTTTGGCCGCATCGACGTGCTGGTCAACAACGCGGGAGTGCTTTGGGAAGGGCAGTCGCCCGACGATTCTAAAGTGCTCGACGTATCTCCGCAGCTTGTGCGCGAGACCTACGACACCAACGCCATCGGCCCGCTTCGCATGATAAAGGCGGTCGTGCCCATCATGCTCAAAGGCGAGTACGGCCGCGTCGTCAACGTCTCATCGGGCGCCGGCCAGCTCTCCGATATGCAGTCGGGTTATCCCGCCTATCGAATGTCCAAGGCAGCGCTCAACGCGCTGACACGCGTGACGGCGGCTGAGCTGGGGCCAGTCCCGATCAAGGTCAATGCGATGTGCCCGGGCTGGGTTCGAACCGAGATGGGCGGCCCGAACGCGACCCGCACAGTTGAGCAGGGCGCCGAGACGGCCGTCTGGCTGTCGACGCTGCCAGATACCGGGCCAACCGGCGGCTTCTTCCGCGATAAGGCGCCCATCCCCTGGTGATCGCTTGGTGGAGCCTCAGACCCCACGCACCAGATTGCCCACCATCAGTGTGATGTAGGCGGTGATCGCCAGCCAGAATTCCTGGTGCGGCAGATAGCGAGGCACGCCAACGAAGCCCAGCTTCGTGACAAGCGCCAGCAGCGCCAGCGTCAGCGAAATAAGAAAAATGGCGATGGTCGGCGGATTGAGACGCATAGCATAACCCCCATTGGCAGCGGCGACGCTTGCAGCCGCCAAGTCGCTCAAAGCGCGCTCCAGGCGCGGCGCGATCCTATCATGCGGCCCCAGCGTGAAAGCAATACGGCAGGCCGAGCGCGAGGGATGGCATTGGAAAGAGGCACGTCGGCAAGGCGCCAAGCGCACCCGGCACGAGCGCCGACGTTGTTAGCTGCACAGCAAGCTTCTCTCAGCTAGCGCAACTGAAAAATCAAAGGGTCCGTGCAGCTTTGACCGCCGACAGTGCCGGCAACTCCTCGCCCGCCTCGAGCAGGAAGCGCACCGGGCGAGCCTGAGGATTGGCCTCGTCCCGGCAGGTCACAAGGATGAGCGGCGTCGGGTGAGCCGTCGATGAAACCGGCAAAACCTGATTGTCGAGCCGATCGACTGTAACGACATTGAGCACGCGCTGGGCGCCGTTCGAGGAGATGGTGATGCGATCGCCGACCGACACCGGCTTCGCCGTTGCGGTGCCGGCGTCATGGACAACGTGGGTCAGCCAGAATTCTTCTGTACCGGCGACAACCGGGGCAGCCCGCCTGGCACCAGCGTCAGCGTCCATATTAGCGATCGCGCGCTGAAATCCACGCTCCACCACCGCTTCGCCATTGCCCAAGGTCACCGCGGCAGCGCCCAGCCCGGCGGCCGAAAGACCCAGAACGGCGATCGGGAGGTTCTTGCGAAGTGCGCCCGTGCCCATGATGTGCTCCCGCTTTCTTGCCCCGTGCCCGAACCCCGGGCGCCTAGAAGGGTACAATACAGCTTCCCTTCCTTACCAGAATGTTAGGTGTGGAGAGGAGACCGTCAAGGGTTCCCAGCAGAACCGGGTCCCCCCTCCACCACACTTCACCGCGGGGAGGCGTACTCGCGGCGAAGGTGTCGGATGAAAGCCAGATTCAGTGCGGCCATGGCCGAGAAGACCGCGGCCAGAAGGCCAAAAGCCACATTTCGAGTGATCTGCCTCGGGGCGCTGAATGAGGCGGCCTGAGGCACGGGAACGGCCGTTGCCACAACCGCAGCCGCAATCAGCGGATTGTCATCCAGCGAGAATTTTAAGAGGTCACCGGCACTCGAGCTGACCGATAGCAGCCCGCTTAGGCGCTGCGTCGCGACCGAATTGCGTTCAATCGTGCCCAGGGCCACCGCGAAGGTGAGAAACAAGATCAGACCGACAGTGGCATCGGCTGTTGTTCTAAGGATCAACCTCGAGGGTCCCGCATTCGCCATGGCATGAGGCCTTCTCGCCTTGCGCAGGGAGTGATTCCACGCGCTTTTCATTCTGGGATCGTTGCCCCCGTTCGTGGCGGGCGTTGGGACACATTGTGGCGATTGCTGCGTATTCTTTTGATTAATGCGGGTCCGCCCGGGCCTGTGGCGTGTTAGTCACTCGACCTTAGTCGAGCTAAGCATTTCCGGCATTCGACATGCGCTCATGACGCAACGACCGATGTATTGAAGTCACCGCGCGCTGCAGATAGTGTCCGCGCCGCTCGCGCCGAAAAAGCTATTCGAAAGGCTTTCACAATGGGTTTCATCGCCGACAGCTTGAACCGCATTCAGCCCTCCGCCACCATCGCGGTCTCGACGAAAGCGCGGCAACTGAAAGCAACCGGCAGGGATGTCATCTCGCTGTCTGCTGGCGAGCCTGACTTCGATACGCCCGATAACATCAAGCAAGCAGCCGTGAAGGCGCTCGCCGAGGGCCGCACCAAGTACACCGACGTCGACGGTACGCCCGAACTCAAGGCGGCGATCGTGCGCAAGTTCAAGCGCGAGAACAATCTCGACTACAAGCCCAACCAGATCTCCGTCGGCACGGGCGGCAAGCAGGTGATCTACAACGCCCTGCTGGCGACATTGAACCCGGGCGACGAGGTGATCATCCCGGCGCCGTGCTGGGTGTCTTATGCTGACATCGTCATGCTCGCGGATGGCAAGCCGGTGTTCGTCGACACGAAGATCGAGGACGGTTTCCGCCTGAAGCCGGAGGCGCTCGAAGCTGCCATCACCCCGAAGACGAAGTGGATTATCTTCAACTCGCCGTCGAACCCGACCGGCGCCGCGTATTCGCGCGACGAGATCAAGGTTCTGACCGACGTGCTCCTGAAGCACCCGGATGTCTGGATCCTGACCGACGACATCTACGAGCACCTCCTCTATGACGGATTGAAGTTCCACACCATTGCCGAGGTGGAGCCCGGCCTCTTCGATCGCACTTTGACGGTCAACGGTCTCTCGAAGGCGTACTGCATGACCGGCTGGCGACTTGGTTATGCCGGCGGTCCGGTGAAGCTGATCGACGCCATGCGCAAGCTGCAGTCGCAGTCGACGTCTAACCCGTGCTCGATCACTCAGGCGGCTGCAGTCGAGGCGCTGGACGGCCCGCAAGGCTTCATCGCCGAGAACAATGCCAAGTTCGTCGAGCGCCGCGATCTTGTCGTGTCGATGCTGAACCAGGCGGCCGGTCTCAAGTGTCCGAAGCCGGAAGGCGCATTCTACGTCTATCCGAGCTGCGCTGGCGCAATTGGAAAGACCACCCCGTCAGGCAAGGTGATCGCCAACGACGAGGACTTCGTCACCGCGCTTCTGGAGGACGAAGGCGTCGCCGTCGTGCATGGCGCAGCGTTCGCATCCTCGCCGGCCTTCCGCGTCTCCTACGCGACCTCCAAGGAAATCCTCGAGGACGCCTGCCGGCGCATCCAGCGCTTCTGCGGCAACCTCCGCTGACGCCGCAGTGAGAAACGGCCGCGAGATTCAAGAGTGCAGTGCGTGTCGCTTCTGGCGGCTCGCCCTCGCGGCAACACTCATTGTCTTAGCGGCGAACTGGCTTCTCGCTTAGGGCTCTGGTGAGCAAATAAAAAGGGCGCGCAAATTGCGCGCCCGCGGGGCGTCATCTCAGGGGCTTCAGGCGGCTGCCCGGTGTGCCCAATGCTCGGACATGAACTGCAACCACATACGGCGCACCGAACGCTGCGCACTGGCAATCTTGCCGCGCTGAACCGGCCGCACCACGATGGCTGTAGACGGCAGCCGCGCTGTCATCGGCCGCGTCTCAGCGACATCCTCTGCCGCCATGGCATAGCCCGCTGCATGGGCTGCCGACATGAGAGTCTTGATACTCATCGCACGCCTTCTCTTTCTGGGCTGCCTGCCGCAGGCTGCCCTGGCTCTCCGCTGCACGAACCAGTGAATTCATAATGAGCCAATTAGGTTCCCGAGCAAGTAATTTCGATTGTGCTGCGCAGTACTGGAGAGATGAATTCTTCGCTGACGTTGTGCGCTGCAATATTCAAGCTTTTATGACTTACCTCAACAACTCGACGATCTTTTGCAGTTCGCCTCTTGCAAGCAATCCCGCGCGGCGCGAACATTAATCTAGTCGCGCTCCTCCTAGAGGCGCGAGGCGCGCGACCGCGACGCGGGTGCGTGCGCCTCCAACCAAGGAGGAAAGCAGATGGCACAGTCCGAAGTCCCTAAAGCGGGAGCCAATGGGAGCGCCCGCTCCCGCTGCATCGCACTTGTCGGTCCCTACCTCAGCGGCAAGACTACTCTCCTCGAAAGCATCCTGGCCCGCACAGGCGCCATTCTCCGCCAAGGCAGTGTTTCTGACCGAACCTCGGTCGGTGATGCGAGCCCCGAGGCCCGCGACCACGGGATGAGCGTGTCCCTCAACGTCGCCGACACCGACTTCCTCGGCGACAACTTCACCTTCATCGATTGCCCAGGTTCGATCGAGTTCCAGCATGAAGGCGCCGTCGCGCTCACCGCCTGCGATGCCGCCGTCGTCGTCTGTGAAGCCGATGCAAGACGTGTCCCCTCGCTGCAGATCATTCTCAAGCAGCTCGAAGACCGCCGCATCCCTCACTTCCTGTTCCTCAATAAGATCGACGAGTCCGGACTTCCCCTGCGCGAGCTGATCCCGCTCTTGCAGCCCGCGAGCGCGCGGCCTCTTGTCCTGCGGCAGATCCCCATCCGCGAGAACGGCGCCGTCACCGGCTTCGTCGATCTCGCCTCAGAGCGCGCCTTCGTCTACCGCACCAACGCGCCCTCCGAGATTGTCGAGCTGCCAAGCTCCATTTCCGAGCGCGAGAAGGAAGCCCGCTTCCATATGCTCGAGCAGCTCGCCGACTACGACGACGTATTGATGGAGCAGTTGCTGTCTGACCTGCCGACGCCGCGCGACAAGATCTTCGATGATCTGACGCAGGAGTTCCGCGATGGGCTCATCTGCCCGGTCCTGATCGGCTCGGCACGTGAGAATCACGGCGTCTTCCGGCTGCTGAAGGCCCTCCGGCACGAGGCGCCGACAGTCGAGACGACGGCACGCCGCTTGAAGCTCGAAAACGCCAAATCCGCAGCCTACGTCACGAAGACGCTGCATACCGCGCACGGCGGAAAGCTGTCATTGGTGCGCGTACTCACCGGGGAGTTCGGCGATGGCACCACCGTCACCGGACCGGACGGCCGCGATGAACGCGCCGCCGGTGTCTTCGCCCTCCGCGGCGAAGAGCCAATAAAACGTGGCCCCGCGTCCGCCGGCGAAACGGTCGCGCTCGGCCGCCTCGAAGGCATCAAGACAGGCGATACCATCAGTGCCGAGAAAGGCGGCGCGATCCAGGCGAAGGGCCCTGCTGCGCTGCCTCCGGTGTTCGCCATCGGTCTCGGACTGAAAGACCGCAAGGACGAGGTGAAGCTGACGACGGCCCTCGCCAAATTGCTCGAGGACGATCCCTCGCTATCCATCGAGACCAATAGCGACACGCATCAATTGCTATTGTTGGGGCAGGGCGAAATGCACCTGCGCGTTTCGCTCGAGCGTCTGCAGCGCAAATACGGCGTCGCCGTCGAGCGTCAGCCGCGCCTCGTCCCCTATAAGGAGACAATCCGCGAAGCCACCCAGGTCCGCGGGCGCCATAAGAAGCAATCGGGCGGCCACGGCCAGTTCGGCGACGTCGTACTGGAAATCAAACCGCAACCGCGCGGCGCCGGGTTTGCGTTCTCGGAAAAGATCACCGGAGGCGTCGTACCGCGCCAGTTCATCCCGTCTGTCGAGACCGGGGTGAAGGACTTCCTACAGCACGGACCTCTGGGCTTCCCTGTGGTCGACGTATCGGTGACGTTGCTCGATGGCTCGTACCACACGGTCGATTCATCCGACATGGCGTTCCGCCAGGCGGCGCGCATCGGCATGTCGGATGGATTACCGAAGTGCTCGCCGGTTCTATTGGAGCCGGTCATGGCGGTCGAGATCGCGGTGCCGAGCGAGGCGACGGCCCGCGTCAACGCCATCATCGCGCAACGCCGCGGGCAGATCCTCGGCTTCGACTCCCGTGAGGGCTGGAACGGCTGGGACGTCGTGCAGGCGCAGATGCCGGCCTCCGAGATGGAGAGCCTTATCGTTGACTTGCGCTCGGCCACCTCGGGCGTGGGCACCTACACCGCCCAATTCGATCACCTCGCCGAACTCAGCGGCAGGCTGGCCGACCAAGTGCTCTCAGCCCATCGTCCCGCCGCGGAGTAGGGTTCGAGAACTGTCATCCCGGGCGACGCGACCCCGGCCTTGCGCCGAGGGAGCGAGACCCGGGACCTAGCGCAGAAGGCGCCGAAGGCACTATAGAGGCTTCGCCAGCTTAGTGCTGGGCCGCGGACAGCGGCTCGAATTTCCCGCCGCTTGCGGGATGACAGGTTGGTGTGAACCGAAAAGTCGTCGCGGAGGAACTGTGCACCCCTACATCTGGATCGCCGCCGGCAGCGCGCTGGGCGGCATGGCGCGGTACTGGTGCACGGGAGCTATGGCTCGCCTGTTAGGAGAGACGTTCCCCTGGGGCACGTTGGTGATCAACATCTTGGGCTCGTTCATCATCGGCTTCTTCGTTGCCCTCACCAGCCCGGAAGGCGGCCGCTACGTCGTCGATCCGAACATGCGCGCGCTGGTGACCGTCGGTTTCTGCGGCGGGTTCACCACTTTCTCGGCCTTCAGCCTGCAAACCATGGTGCTGATGCAGGAGGGGGAATGGCTGCAAGCTGGCGGCTATATCCTCGGCTCGGTGGCTCTGTGCCTGCTGTTCGTCTGGCTCGGCAACGCCATCGCGACGCAGCTCAACCCGTTGTAGGTTAATCCGTGTGGGGAGCGTTGAGGCTTCCTTTGCTGTTGTGATCCTATCAATGAGCCATGGCAGGCTCCGATCGCGCGTCATATGCAACTGGCTTTTCCGACCTCGATGACGAGGTCGGGCCGATCCCGTTGGTCGTACGCGGCGAGTTCCCGGCGTGGCTCCAGGGCACGCTGCTGCGCAACGGTCCGGCGAAGTTCGACATTGGCAGCACCACCGTCAATCACTGGTTCGACGGTCTGGCGATGCTGCATCGCTTCGAGTTCGGCGGCGGCAACGTCACTTATACCAACCGCTTCTTGCGGTCCGAGGCCTTCACTGAATCAGTGGCCGAAGGCCATCTGGCGCTCGGCGGCTTCGCAACGGACCCATGCCGCACCCTGTTCCAGCGCGTCGCTTCCGTCTTCTCACCGCACTACACCGACAACGGTAACGTCAACATCGACGTGTTCGGCGGCGCGACCGTAGCGCTGACCGAAACGACGTTGCCCGTGCGCTTTGATCCGCAAACGCTTGCGACCATGGGCCAAGCGCCCATCAGTGCCGACGTCGGAGGCCAGCTCTCGATTGCCCACCCGCACCACGACAAAGCGCGCGGGTGCCGGTTCAGTTACGTCGTCCAGTTCGGGCCCCACTCGCACTACCGCCTGTTCGCCATCCCCGACGATGGCTCGCCCGAACGCGTCATAGCTGAGATTCCCGTCGACAAGCCCGCCTACATGCACTCGTTTGCGATGACCGAGCGCTATCTCATCCTCACCGAGTTTCCGCTCGTCGTCGACCCGCTGAAGCTGCTGCTCGCACTTTCGCCCTTCATTCGCAATTACGAATGGCAGCCGGAGCGTGGTTTACGCTTCCGCGTGTTCGACAAGGACAGCGGCGAGTTGATCGCTTCGCGCGCCGCGAAGGCGGCGTTCGCATTCCATCACATCAATGCCTTCGAGGATGGCGACAACCTCCAGATCGACGCCAGCGTCTACGACGACCCGACCATCATCGATCAGGTATATCTGGCGCCACTCCGCGCTGGCGAGCCAATTGCCGCGATCGGTCGCCCGATACGCTTTACGCTCTCGCTCGACGATGATGCCCCCGTCACCAGTACAGTCATCGTCGATGAAATGCTCGAGCTGCCGCGCATGGACTACGGCCGTTGCGCAGGTCGTCCCTACCGCTACATCTGGGGCGCCGGACAATCGCCCGGCGGCGTCTTTCTCGACAGCATCGTCCGTGTCGATGTAGCCAAGGGCGAGACCAGCCGCTGGTTCGCCGAGGGGTGCTTCCCGGGCGAACCCGTATTCGTAAGCAGGCCTGGAGCGGAGCAGGAAGGCGAGGGCGTTCTCCTCTCCGTTGTGCTCGATGCCATCAGCGGCACATCCTTCCTGCTGCTGCTCGATGCGCGCACGCTTTCTGAGATCGCGCGCGCGCAATGCCCCCACAAAATCCCCTTCGGCCTCCACGGCAACTTCTATCCCGCCACGTAAGTCAGCTGCGACATTGCGGTGGTGTAGCCGTTGACACAAACGTGTCGGCGGCGACGAATATCGTGCGTTACCGATTAGCCAGGCAACGTTCCGAGCCATATGGGAGACGGGAATAATGGGTAGGTCACGACGAGTTGGCATGGCCGCACTATCGTTGGTGCTGCTGGCGGCACCGGCTTCTGCCGAGGACTCTGAACCCGAAAAGCTCATCAACGCGCTCAACAACTTGTTCGGCGCTCACGCGAAGATGCGCGCAGCCCACACCAAGGGCATCTGCATCAAAGGCAATTTCACCCCGACCCCAGAAGCGGCGAGCCTTAGCAAGGCGCCACAGTTCGCGGCTCCCGTGCAGCTCATCGGCCGCTTCTCGCTCGGCGGCGGCAACCCGATGGCATCCGACAGCCAGAAGGACAACGTGCGCGGCATCGCCATGCACTTTCAGTTGCCCGACGGCAGCAACTCCGATCTGCTCTTGATCTCGGCGCCCATCTTCGCGGCCAAGACGCCCGAGGATTTTCTCGCGCTGCTGACGGCCGTCGCCAGCAAGGACAAAGACAAGATCGGTGCCTACTTCAAGGAGCACCCTGAGTCTACGCGCCAGGGCGCTTGGTTGAAGGCACGCCCGACACCCGCCAGCTACGCCACGGCCGATTATTTCGGCGTGCACACGTTCTACCTCACCAACGCCAAGGGCGAGCGCCAGGCTGTGAAGTGGAAGGCCGAGCCGGTCGGCGGCTTCGTCGGCCTCAGCGACAAAGACGCCGAAGCGAAAGGCACCGACTTCTACGCCAAGGAGCTCAACGACAAGTTCGCCAAAGGGCCCGTCGCCTTCAATCTCTATGCTGTCCTCGGCCAGCCCGGCGATCAGGACGACGACCCGACCGCCGAATGGCCCGCGGACCGCAAGAGCGTGAAAGTCGGCACCATCTCGTTCAGCGGCCTTGAGCCGGCTGCAACGTGCGATGAGGGTATCTTCGATCCCAACGTCGTCGCCGATGGGATCGAGCCTTCGCCCAACGACAAGATCCTGCCGATGCGCTCGCTTGACTACGCCGTCTCGTTCGGACGCCGCACCCAGTAACGCTACGCGGCGGCGCGCTCTCTCTAGTGCGCCGCCGTATCGGCCTCCGCGCCCCAGATCTCCTTCAGCCGCGCATCGCGCCGGCAACCGACGCGATAGCGCTTGTAGTAAGCTTCGTTGTTGTTGTGGAAGTTCTGGTGATAGTCCTCCGCGGCGGTGAACGGCCCGGCATCGATGATCTCAACGGCAATCGGAGTAGAGAAGCGGTGGCTCCCATCCAGCGACGCCTTGCTCTGCTGCGCGATCTGTTTCTGCTGCGGCGTATGCGCGAAAATCACCGGACGATATTCATCGCCGCGGTCACAGAACTGCCCGCCGCTGTCGAGCAGATCAATGTGATGCCAGTAGTAGTCGACGAGCTGCCCGTAGCTCACGACCTTCGGATCATAGGTAACCTGCACGCTCTCGGCGTGCCCCGTCTTGCCGCTTGAGACCTGGGCATAGGTCGGGTTCGCGGTGTGCCCGCCCATGAAGCCCGACGTTGTCGATTTGACGCCCGGCACCTTGTCGAAATCATACTCCATCGACCAGAAGCATCCGCCCGCAAACGTAGCGACGGACAACGTCTCCGCAGCTGCGGATGGAGGTGTCGCCGTCGAAGCACCGTACGACGGGGACATAGCGAAGCTTGCCGCCGCGACGATAACCGCGGCGCTGAGGGGGATAAGGCGCATGGCAGTTGTCCTACTTGGTTTCGAGGTAGCGAAGCCCCGCGCCAATGGCGACTAGCGCAAGGCCAATCCAGATAGCGATGATCACGGCAGCCGCACCCCGGCTCGGAGCAAGGCGCGCGTCGGTTGCGGTCGCGCGATGCTCGGCGAGCACGTCCGCGGGAATGAGCCGAACCGCCAGAAGAATTCCCAGAGGAACTAAAATGAGGTCGTCGAGGTATCCAATCACCGGAACGAAATCCGGGATCAGGTCGATCGGCGACAGCGCATAGGCTGCAACGGCCAGCGCTACCGCTTTGGCATACCAAGGCACGCGCGGATCACGCGCCGATAGATAAAGCGCATGCACGTCGCGCTTGATGCTGCGCGCCCAGCTGCGCAGGCGCCCCATGATCGAAGCATCGGCCGATGTCGTCATCAGAGCGCCTCCGCTGGTCGGTTCAGCCACTGGCCTTCGGCACGAACTTCAGCGCAACGCCGTTCATGCAATAGCGCAGGCCCGTCGGCGGCGGCCCATCCTCGAACACGTGCCCGAGGTGCCCTCCGCAGCGTCGGCAATGAATCTCCGTGCGCGTCATGAAGAAGCTCTTATCGACAGTATCACCTACTGCATTGTCGAGCGGCTTATAGAAGCTCGGCCAACCGGTGCCGCTGTTGAATTTAGTCTCCGACGAGAACAGCGGCAGGTCGCAGCCCGCGCAATCGTAGGTGCCGTCAGCATAGTTCTTGTCCAGCGGGCTCGTCCCGGCGCGCTCGGTCCCGTGCTCGCGTAGCACGTTGTACTGCTCGGGCGTCAGGATGCGGCGCCACTCCTCGGGCGTCTTGGTGACTTCGAACTTGGTCTCGGTGGCTGTCGTCATTTTCTCCTCGTCAGCGTAGGCAAGCGGCCCACGCAATCCGCTGGCGGCGGCAGCAGCCAGGCCCAGACTTCCAATAGTGCGGAGACTGGCAAGGCCGAATGTCCGACGGGTCAGCATTGGCACCTCCCTGGTGCATTTGACGCCGGCTGTTGCTGCGCCGGCTTCTTGTTGGTGTTGCTCCTGAATACGCAGCAGCACCACCTTCGTTACATTAGAAAAGCTTCATGATGGCTGGAAATCAATTCAGCGCGTGATCCGCACGGGGCATTCGACCGCGATCTCTTCCGCGCTCAGCCGGCAGCGGTAGGCGACCGCCTCGACCCCGGCATCAGTCGCCGCCTTGAATGCCGCAAGATAGATGGGGTCGATGTCGCCTGAGATCGAGAAGGTCTCGGCGTCCGCGCGCTGCACCAGATAGACCATCACGGCTCGGTGCCCTTGCGCGACCATGCTCGCCAGCTCAGCCAAGTGCTTTGCCCCGCGCGAGGTCACGCTATCAGGGAACTCGGCGCAGCCGGAGCGGCGCATTAGATGTACGTTCTTCACTTCGACGTAGCACAGTCCCCGGGGCCCATCCTCGAGCAGCAGATCGACGCGGCTCGCCGCGCCGTACTTCACCTCGCGCCGCAAGCCGGCATACCCAGTAAGCTCCGGGATCGTCCCGGCCATGATGGCCTCGGCGACGAGCTTATTGGGATGCATCGGATTGATGCCAACGAGCGTCGGACCACTCCCAAGGTCCGCCTCGACCAACTCCCAGGTGTGCGGATACTTCCGGCTCGCAGCATCACTGCGCGACAGCCATACGCGCGCGCCCGGGCTCGCAAGCCCCAGCATCGACCCGGTATTGGGGCACGCGCACGTGATCCGCTCGCCGTTATCCAGCGCCACGTCGGCGAGGAATCGCTTGTATCTTTTCTCGAGGCGGCCGCGCACGAGCGGGGAGGGGAATCGCATGCCGCCAGCCTAAGTGCTAAGACAGCCAACCGCCAACTGGGAGAGCCCGCCTTGAGCAGCGAGGAGATCGTCACGGCAGCGGTTCTGGTGATCGGCGACGAGATTCTCTCGGGCCGCACGCCCGACCGCAACATCAATTATATCGCCGCTCATTTGACGCGCGTGGGCATCCGCCTGCGCGAGGTGCGCGTCGTCGCCGATGACGAGTCTGCGATCGTCGCGGCCGTAAACGCCCTGCGCAAAAGTCACGACTATCTCTTCACCACCGGCGGCATCGGACCGACCCACGACGACATCACTGCAGATGCCATTGCGAAAGCATTCGACGTTCCGATCGATCATGATCCCCGCGCTGTCGAATTGCTCATGGCTTACTTCGCGCGGCGCGGCATCGAGGCCACCAGCGCGCGACTGCGAATGGCGCGTATTCCGCTCGGTGCCGAGCTCATCACCAACATCGTTTCGGTTGCGCCCGGCTTCATGATCGACAACGTGATCGTGCTCGCCGGCGTGCCCGATATCATGCAGGTCATGCTCGACGACGTGACGCCGAGATTGCGCACGGGCGCCAAGATGCTCACTGAAACGATCCAGCTTCAGCGGCCGGAAGGCGAGGTCGCGGACTTATTCGCTGCCCATCAAAAAACATTTCCAGATGTTGCAATGGGTAGCTATCCGTCATTCGCCGACGGACGCGTCTCTACGCAACTCGTTCTGCGCTCAACAGATTCAGCATTGCTGAAAGCCGCGCGGGAAGAATTGGAACGCGTTCTTGCTGCGCGCGGATTAATGTAAAAATCGCGGCCATGCGTCGCAGCGGCGGCTTTACGCAGTGATTCGCCGCGTTATCTCCTCTTCCTGCTGTTTGATGCAAGCCGCTCCGGGGGGAGTTGGCGCGGAACAAAGCTTCCGCTCCTTCGTTCTCGCGGCGCAAAAAAGAAACAACGACGGAGTTCTGTAATGGCGTGGAAACCATCCACCTGGGCGAAGCGCGTTCGCCTAGCGTGCATCGCCTCGGTCGCCTCTGCGATCGCCGCGGTGGCCATTCCGGCAGTCATGACATCGCCGGTCGAGGCGAAGACGCCGGGTAAGACCTATTGCTTCGTTGGCAAATGCCATCGCGTTAAAACTATTGAAGAGACGCACGAGCTGGTGGGCGTCGAGCAGTCTGTCACTGCCTCTCACTACGACGACTGCAGTAAAGATCGTTATAATCCGTGCGGCCTGACCTCTTCGGGTGAGCGTTTTCACCCCGACCGCCCGGACAACACCGCGAGCCCCATCTATCCCGATGGCACGCAGCTCCTCGTCTGGAGCCCGTCCAACAAGCGCGCTCTCGTCGTACGCGTGAACAACGCTGGTCCCTATTGGGGTAACCGCACGCTCGACCTTTCGCGCGCAGCCGCCCGCAAGCTCGGCTTTGAAGGCGACGGCGTCGCCAAGCTGAAGGTGAAGGTGATCAAGGCACCCGAACCTGAAGAAGCCCGCTACAAGAAGAACCGCGAGTACGATCCGGTTCCTGGTGACATCGGCCAGTATGCGAGCCTCGATGATGCGCAGCGCGGCATGGCCGTCGTGCTCGCCTTCAAGGCAACGACCGGCTCGCCGTTCGCGCCTGTCACGACCGCAAATGCGTTCTCGGGTCAGAGCGTCGGCGCCGGCAACATGCTCGTTGCCGAGGCCCCGTAGGCGATGGGTCGCGTGATGAACGTTGCTTACACGCCGGCGAGCACGTCGCTCGCCTTCGGCGGCTTCACCACGCAGAGCCATAACGACCATGGCATCGGGCAGTCGCGCACGCATCAGTCCGTCAACCAGTCCCGCTGGGACGAGGACCGCGTGATCGATGGCCCGGTGAAGCTCTCGGCCAAGATGCCGCCGGTAACGGAGACGTCGTCCATCACGGCCGTCGCGCCGAAGAAAAAGAGCGACGACGCGAAGGAGAGCGCCAAGGCGAAGCTCGCCGCTGCTGCCTATGACGAGGAAGCTAAGGCGAAAAAGAAGACTTCAAAGTCGGCATCGAAATCGAAGTCGAAGTCGAGCAAGACGGCCAGCAAGTCGCGCCGCTCGCGGACTGACAACGATGTTGCCAGCTACGAGGGTCGCTCCAGCCGCAGCAGCGGCTATCGCGAGGATCGCGGGTCGTATCGTCCGCGCGTCGCCTATGACTCGGGCTATTCGACCTACGGCCACAGTGATGGCGGCCGCAGCGCCGGCCAGACGATGCAGGACAACTTCCGTCCGCTCTAGTCTGGTCGTGACATCTCAAACGGAGGCGATCGCAGGTCGCTTCCGTTTTTCATTTGCCAATTTCCAGAAACATCCGCCTGGAGCTCTTCAGGGTTGCCCGTCAGCAACTCACTTAGCCTCTCCCCAATGGGGAGAGGCCGAGGCGAATGTAAATGAGCCTCGGGTGAGGGGGCAGCGCTAGAGCAGATGCGAGGCTGGAAGTCCGAACGAGCCGCTATCTTCATAGCGGAAGAACAGCTCGTATTCTGCTTCCAGCGTATCGAGAAACATCGCTGCAAGGTCCAGCAGCGGGCCTAGCGGGATGCGCCGCGCGACAAGAAAGTCCTCGCCGGCCACCAGCGGTGTCGTGTCGGAAATCGCGGGCGCGTCTGCCGGTATCATCCCCCGGCCGCGCACGTAGGCTAGAAGCTCGCTCCCCGCATCGAAATCAGCTGCGCTGACGTCCGCGCATTCCTCCACGGCATCGAGCAGCACGGCCGTGCCGGCAAGATAGAGCCGTGCCATCATCGCGAACCGCTCTTCGCTTTCCGCGACCTCTTCGGCCCATTCGCGCCCCTTCAGGATGCGTGAGATCAGTGCCAGTTCGAACGTGCGGATGCGCTCGATCGCCGAGCGCTGGCCCTCGCGCAGTTCAGCGATCTTTTCGGGCTCGCGCGGTGCCGCCCCCGGCCAGATGAACAGCACGCCGGTGAGGTCCTCGCCCGCGGCCAGCGCAGCATCCAAGTGCTCGGCCAGCAGATAAATGCTGGCCGGTGCCTCGAGCCGCTTCATCGAATCGTCATCGCTCATCGCGTCCCCCGCGCGGAACATCTCGACGAGATGCTGACGCGATTCCCTTGTCCATGCACGGCTTGTCCCCAGGCCGTCCCCAGGCTGATCGCAACGCAAGATACGCATCGATTGGAAATTGGAAGGGCCCCGAAAGGGGCCCATCCGCTGCTATTCAGGCATCTGCTCGCGATGGACAGGCCTGCAGCATGCGCGTGATCCACAACTGGTGGCGCTTGGCCGCCCGGTCGTATTCACGCGCTCGCTCGTCGGCCTTGGCGGCCTCCATCGCCTTCATCTCGCGCACCGAAAACGGGTTGGTGCGCGCTTCGAGCAGTTCGTCGAAACGACGCTGCCGAAGCTCGGCAGCCGTCATCTCGAACAGTGGGACAAGATCAGCGAGTTTGGTCATCGCCGCCTCCCTTACGAGCAGCCGCTCGTGCCACCGCACGTGTCGCACTTGAGGCAGGTGCCGTTGCGAACCAGCGTGAAGTTTCCGCACTCGCGGCAGGCTTCACCTTCATAGCCGCGGATACGTGCCTCCGCTCTCAGATCGGATTCTCGCGTCTTCACCTGAACCTCGGCGCGCGTCACCGTCGTGCGCGAATACATCACCGATGTATCGGCCTTGAGTGCCGTTGCGCCATCGCTCATCGGGTAGAGCGCCGTATCGCCTTCCACCACCGGGAAGGACGATGAAACGACATCTTCGCTGAAGCTGTCGCGCATCTCCGCTTGGCTACGGCCACCCGATGCCAGCCGCAGGTTGCCGCGCATGAAGCCCTTCGAGACGACCTTGGTGACCTGCTCTGGCAGATCGAGGCCGAGGGTCTCGTCGGTCTCCTCGTCGGACGAGCCAAGGCCCGTCTCACCGACGATCTCGTGCGGATCGACGTGCGCCAGGTCGTGACGGCCGAGGTACGACACCGCAAGCTCACGGAAGATGTAGTCCAGTACCGACGTCGCGTTCTTGATCGTCTCGTTGCCGGTGACGAGGCCAGCCGGCTCGAAGCGCGTGAAGGTGAAGGCCTCCACGAACTCTTCCAGCGGCACGCCGTATTGCAGGCCGAGCGAGATGGCGATGGCGAAGTTGTTCATCAGCGACCGGAAGGCGGCGCCTTCTTTGTGCATGTCGATGAAGATCTCGCCCAGCTTGCCGTCCTCGTACTCGCCGGTGTGGAGGTACACCTTATGGCCGCCGACGGTGGCCTTCTGCGTGTAGCTCTTGCGGCGGTTCGGCATCCGGTCGCGCTCACGCAGCTTCGAGCGCTCGTTAGCCGACTTCAGCGAGGATTCCAGCTCGGCAACGCGCTTCGCCAGCTTCTCGGCGGCAGCAAGCGCACGCTGCAGCTGCGGCTTGTCGGCCAGCATCTGCTCGGCGGCATCTTCCTGCTCGTCGATGTCGTCGCCCAACACCTGCGCGTTGAGCGGCTGCGACAGCTTCGAGCCATCGCGGTAGAGCGCATTGGCCTTCAGTGCCAGCTTCCACGACAGCATGTAGGAAGCCTTGCAGTCCTCGACCGTCGCCTCGTTCGGCATGTTGATGGTCTTGGAGATAGCCCCCGAGATGAACGGCTGCGCCGCGGCCATCATGTAGATGTGGCTGTCGACAGAGAGATAGCGCTTGCCCTTGCGGCCGCACGGGTTGGCGCAGTCGAACACCGGCAGGTGCTCGACCTTGAGGTGCGGAGCACCTTCAAGGGTCATCGCGCCGCAAACGTGCTCGTTCGCCGCTTCGATGTCCTTCTTCGAGAAGCCGAGCCCCGTCAGCAGATCGAACGCCGGATCCTTCACCTTGTCCGCAGCGATCTTCAGCTTGGAGACGATGAAGTCCTCACCGAGCGTCCACTTGTTGAAGACGAACTTGATGTCGAATGCGCTCTCGAGGCCAGCTTCGATCTTGGCCAGCGCCTCGTCGTCGAAGCCCTTCGCGCGCAGCGTCGAAGAGTTGATGGCCGGAGCCTGGGCCAGTGAGCCGTGACCGACCGCATAGGCTTCGATCTCCGCGATCTCCGCCTCACGATAGCCGAGCGTGCGCAAAGCTTCAGGCACCGCGCGGTTGATGATCTTGAAGTAGCCGCCACCGGCGAGCTTCTTGAACTTCACCAGCGCGAAGTCGGGTTCGATGCCTGTCGTGTCGCAATCCATGACGAGGCCGATCGTGCCGGTCGGCGCGACGACGGTCGCCTGCGCATTGCGGAAGCCGTGTGCCTGTCCGAGCGCGATGGCGCGGTCCCACGCACGTTTTGCAGCGTCGATCAGCGCAACTTCCGGGCACGACTCGTGGTCCAGCGGCACCGGATTGGTCTCGAGCTTCTCATAGCCGTCCCTGAGGCCGTAGGCGGCCCGACGATGGTTGCGGATGACGCGCAGCATGTCGGCAGCGTTGGCATGATAGCCGGCGAACGGGCCGAGCTCGCGCGCCATTTCCGCCGAGGTCGCATATGCGACGCCGGTCATCACGGCCGAGATCGCACCGCAAATGGCGCGGCCGGGAGCCGAGTCGTAGCCGATGCCGCTCGCCATTAGCAGGCCGCCGATGTTGGCAAAGCCTAGTCCCAGCGTGCGGTAGCGGTAGGAAAGCTCAGCGATCTGGCGCGACGGGAATTGCGCCATCAGCACCGAGATTTCCAGAACGACGGTCCACAGCCGGCATGCGTGCTCGAAACCGGGAACATCGAACGTGCCGTCCTGCTGACGGAACGTCATCAGGTTGACGGAGGCGAGGTTGCACGCCGTGTCATCGAGGAACATGTACTCAGAGCACGGGTTCGAAGCGCGGATCGGACCCGACTTCGGGCACGTGTGCCAGTCGTTGATCGTGGTGTGGAACTGGATGCCGGGATCGGCCGAGGCCCACGCCGCAAAGCCGATCTGCTCCCAAAGATCGCGCGCCTTCAGCGTCTTGTGCGGCTTGCCCGAGAGGCGAGACTTCAATTCCCAATCGCCGTCTTCTTCGACGAGGTTCAAGAACTCGTCGGTGACGCGCACCGAGTTGTTGGAGTTCTGGCCCGACACGGTCAGATAGGCTTCAGAATCCCAATCGGTGTCGTAGGTCGAGAATTCGATGTCGCGATAGCCCTGACGCGCAAACTGGATGACGCGCAGGATGTAGTTGTTCGGCACCTCGTCGCGACGCGCTTCCTTGATGGCACGCTTCAGAGCCGGGTTCTTGACAGGATCGAAGCAGGCATCGCCATCCGCATCGCAGTTGACGCACGCCTTCATCACCGCGGCGAGCCGCTTCTGGCAGATCTTCGAGCCGGCGACGAGGGCAGCAACCTTCTGCTCCTCCTTCACCTTCCAGTTGATGTATTCCTCGATGTCCGGATGGTCGACGTCGACGACGACCATCTTTGCGGCACGGCGCGTCGTGCCGCCCGACTTGATCGCGCCGGCAGCCCGGTCGCCGATCTTCAGGAAGCTCATGAGGCCCGACGACTTGCCGCCGCCCGACAGCTTCTCGTTGGCGCCGCGCAGCTTGGAGAAGTTAGAACCAGTGCCCGAGCCGTATTTGAACAGACGCGCCTCGCGCACCCACAGGTCCATGATGCCGTTCTCGTTGACGAGATCGTCCTCGATCGACTGGATGAAGCAGGCGTGCGGCTGCGGATGCTCGTAGGCGGAAGCCGACTCCGTCAGCTTGCCCGTTTCGAAATCGACGTAGAGATGTCCCTGGCCCGGGCCATCGATGCCATACGCCCAGTGCAGACCGGTATTGAACCACTGCGGGCTGTTCGGCGCCGCCATCTGCATGGCGAGCATGTAGCGCATCTCGTCATAGAACGCATGCGCATCTTCTTCGGTGGTGAAATAGCCGCCCTTGATGCCCCAGTAGGTCCAGGTGCCGGCAAGGCGATCGAACACCTGCCGCGCGTCGCCCTCACCGCCGTAGCGCTCCTCCTTGGGCAGCTCGGCCAGTGCCTTCTCGTCGGGCACCGAGCGCCAAGCCCAGGACGGGATCTGGGTCTCCTCCACCTTCTTCAGGCGGCGAGCAACGCCTGCCTTGCGGAAGTACTTCTGCGCGAGAATGTCGGCGGCGACCTGGCTCCACTGCGCCGGCACCATGAAGCCGTCGAGACGGAACACAATCGAGCCGTCCGGGTTCTTGATCTCGCTGGTTGCGCGGCGGAATTCGATCAGGTCGTAAGGCGAGGCATCTGCAGTGGTGAAGCGCCGCGTGATCTTCATAAGTGTCCCCCGGTTGGCATGTCGGGGCGTCTACGAGAAACAAGAAAACGCCATGAGTTCTGTCAGTCGTCTGCTGTCGGCGGCAGGCATAATTCCCCGTCAGCGGAAACGCCTGTTTCCAGCGTCTTCGCCTGCCGCTTACGCGTTGTTTGGAGTGGGTCGTACGGACCCGGTACTGGTGGGCAACAAGAGCATTGGGGCGGGCCGCCACCCCATGTCCGTCGCGTCGATGCCAAAGCTGGCTCGATTCGTCGGATGCGTCTACCAGTAGTAGGGTTGCTGCCACATCGGCAATAGCGACACACAAGATGTAGATAGCCGCTCAAGTAAGCGCTGGGTAAGTCGGGGATTTCCTGTGGGGCGCTGTGCCCGGAACCTGGCCTAAGGCCTTGGAAATAAAGAGCCGGCGCGGGTGTTGAGAACGGCTGCCGCGAAATGGCGTCTAAACGCCAAGCTAGGGCGATTCCAGGGGCGGCAGACACCAGCGCGACCTTCGTTGCATATCAGGTGTGGCGCATCTGCCTCTGCTGGCTGGATCGGGTGGCCGCATTGCCGTTTGGGGCGAGATCGGCCATGTTGCGGCAGCGAAACAGCGGGCACGGGCAATGGGAATTTTCAGCGAGATCTTCTGCTGGTGGGGTGGCAACACCTGGGGCACGCGCCTGACGATCTGGCGCCAGGGGCGCCTCGTCGGCAAAGACGAGTTCGGCAACCGCTACTATGAGCAGCGGAAGGGCACAGGACCGCTCGATCGCCCGCGCCGCTGGGTCACCTACACGGGCATCTCCGAGGCCTCGAAGGTACCTCCCGGCTGGTACGGCTGGCTGCACTACATGGTCGACACGCCACCGACCGAAGAGAACTACGTCCCCCGGCCCTGGCAGCGCCCGCACCTCCCGAACGAGACCGGCACGCCCAACGCCTATCGTCCACCGGGCTCTATTCTGGCCACCGGCGCCCGCCCCAAGGCGACTGGCGACTACAAGCCCTGGCGCCCAGAAGCGTGACGTTTAGCGTGACGTTTGGTGTGAGGCCTATCGCCAAAGCTCTCCGGCTCCCCATTTCGGCCCCACTCGCGCGCGAGGGAAAGGCAGAGCAGGGAGCCGCACAGCAGCGCGGCACAGCAAGCATGGCGTCCATTACCGCAGCAAGGCATGCGCGCCGCGCCATGATCATGGCAGCGGCCGGAGTGACGCTCGCAGTTGCCGTCCCCGCGCAGGCTGACCGTATCGAGAACGGTGTCGCCATTTTCTCGGCCCTCGACAAGGTCACGGCGCGTACCTCCAAGTTCGAGGTCCCGCTCAACACCACGGTGCAGTTCGGTGCGCTCAAGGTCACGCCGCGCGTGTGCTATTCGCGCCCACCCGAAGAGCAACCGAAGACGACGTCGTTCGTCGAGGTGGACGAGATACAACTCGACGGTCAGGAAAAGCGCATTTTCACCGGCTGGATGTTTGCCGAAAGCCCCGGCATCAACGCCGTCGAGCATCCCGTCTTCGACGTGTGGCTGACGGCGTGCGAGAAGCCAAAAGGCACGATCGCACAGCGCGCCAATCCCGATGATCCCAACGCGCCTGCCGCGGATGCACCGGCCATGCCCGAGGAAGATCCGTTCGCACCCCGCCGTCGCGTGCGTCGCTGATTGCGCCGCGTGCGGGCGCACTTTCTCTCAAATTTTCCCTGTTTCCATGTCGCGCACCTCATCGCGCGCTTACCGGCATCCGCAGTTCGGCTGGAAGACTAGCCACGGCACCGCCACTCTCGCTCCCTCACAAGGAAAAAAGAGAACGGAGTGCTGCTCATGTTTCCAAAGCTAGTCCTTTCGCTCGGGCTACTGCTTGCCGCTGGAGCGTTCATCGCTCAGCCCGCATCTGCAAAGATCAAGGTCGACGCCGCGCTGATGAAGTCGCTCGATCCTGACAACGACGGCACCGTCGATATGAACGAAGCCAAGGCCGCCGCCACTGCCGAGTTCAAGAGGCTCGACAAGGACAACGACGGCACGCTCGACGCCAAGGAGTTGAAGGGCCGCATCGACAAGTCCGCCATCAAGAAGGCCGATCCCGATAACGACGGTACGCTCGACCTCAACGAGTACACCGCCATTGTCGAGAAGGACTTCAAGGCCGCCGATCCCGATAACGACGGCACGCTCAGCGAAGCCGAGCTCAAGTCTAAGAAGGGTCAGAAGTTCTTGAAGCTCGTGTGATCGCGCTGGGTCACCGGGCAAGCGCGGGCCGGAGCAATTTCGGCCCGCCCATCTTTCAGGCTTCGCTGATCATCGCCGCGGCGCGCGGTGCAAAGTAGGTGAGGATGCCCGAAGCGCCCGCGCGCTTGAAAGCGAGCAGGCTCTCCATCATCACTGCATCGCCATCGAGCCAGCCGGCCTGCGCAGCCGCTTGCAGCATCGCGTACTCGCCCGACACCTGGTAGGCGAACGTCGGCACGCGAAACGTCTCTGACACCCGCCGCACGATGTCGAGATACGCCATGCCGGGTTTCACCATGATGAGATCGGCGCCCTCGGCAAGATCGAGCGCCACTTCGCGCAGCGCTTCATCGGTGTTGGCGGGATCCATCTGGTATGAGCGCTTGTCGCGCTTCTTCTGCGATGATGCGAGCGTGACAGAAGATCCGACAGCATCCCGGAACGGTCCGTAGAAAGCTGACGCGTATTTCGCGGCATAAGCCATGATCAGCGTGTTGGCGTAGCCGCTCTCTTCCAGCGCAACACGGATTGCGCCGACACGGCCATCCATCATGTCGGATGGCGCCAGAATGTCTGCGCCTGCCTCTGCCTGTACCAGCGACTGGCGCACCAGCGCTTCGATTGTCTCGTCGTTGACGATCTCGTCGTCGCGCATCAATCCATCATGGCCGTGTGTCGTATAAGGATCGAGCGCAACGTCCAGCACGATGCCGATATCGAGACCAGCCTCCTTCACCGCGCGCGTTGCCCGGCAGACGAGGTTCTCGGGATTGAAAGCCTCGCGTCCATCGTCGGAGCGCAGCTTCGGCTCGGTATTGGGGAATAATGCGATCGCCGGAATGCCGAGTCCCATGGCCTGCTCGGCCGCCGCGACGATGTTGTCGACCGAAAGCCGATCCACACCAGGCATCGAAGCGATCGGTACGCGCTTGTTGCTTCCCTCAATGACGAACAGCGGCCAGATCAGATCATCGACGGTCAGCCGGTGCTCGGCGACCAGCCGGCGCGACCATCGCGTCGACCGCGCGCGGCGAAGTCGGATGCTGGGAAAGGCCCCGAGTGCGCCACCGCCTTCGGCGGCATTCGAGCGGCGGGCTGTCGTGTCGAGTTGCTGAGCAGGGGGGCGCGGTTTCATGGGGTCTCATCCGAGGCGGCCAATCCGGGGCAACCTGCTGCAACTCAACGCAACAGGCCGGCTTTGGCAAGCGAAGCACCGCTTCTGGCGACGTCTACTTAGTCGCAGATCTTCTTAATCTTTCGCTCCGCCATGTCGACGTGGAAGTGATTGCGATGCATCTCGTTGGCTTCCGGGCCGAGCGTGGTGCCGAAGATGCGGCAGGCAGCCGCGTGAGCCCCGCGCAGGAAGCCGGTCTGGGCAGGGTCAGGAGGGGAGGACAACGCTGCAAGCGCTGCCTTGCTCAGCTTGATCGGCTTGGTGCCCGCCGTCGCAACGGACTGCTTCGGCGCCTTCTCCGTCCCGGGGAACTTGTCCGCGGGGCCGCCGAGCCGTGCGGCCTTCTGATGCTGATTGACGCCGCCGGGCAGGATAGCCGCCACCATGTCGTTGCCGTCGAGGCGCGAAGGCTTGAGGATCCTCTCGCGGTCGGCAGATGGCGCGGTGCCGCTGGGCTCGGTGGCCCTCGCCTTCGCCGCTTCGGCGAGGGCGAGCTGCTGCTCTTTGATCAGCTTGGCTTTGGCGAGGTCCCGCTCTGTAGCGCCCCAGCCGGTCAGGACGGCAACCTGCCGCCCTTTGTCGGTTTCGAAGCCCCGAATATCAAGTGCATCGACGTAGGCGTGCTGGCTGAGTTTCTTTCCGATGCGACCAAGCGCAGTGCGGCAAGAATAGTCGCTCATCACCCCGATTTTGGTGATGCGCCCGCCGAGTTGACGGCGCGCAAGGGGTTGCAAATCGCGCGTGATCCACTGATTGAGCGGGGCGACCATGCCGCAATTGATGAGTGCGGCAGGCTCGAACGTGACGTTTGACAACTTGCTCAGCCGGATAGGGGCCGGATCGCCGCAGTCGCCTTCCTTGATGGGGGTCTCGTAGGTGTAAACGGCTGCCATATGCTTCAGCGCGGCAACGCAGCGCGACTTGGCCGCGGCGATTTCGGCCGCGCTCCAGACGTCGGCCGGCGGGGCAGCAGCAGCTTTCGCATCCTTGCGCTCTGGCAGCGGAGGGACTGGCGCCGGCTCGACCTTCGGTGCGGGCTGCTTTGCAATGGCGGGGTTCAGATACCCCGCAAGCACACCAAGCGCCACCATCAGCCCTGCACCGAATCGCAACATATCTCGCGTCTCCACCGTTCAAGGGTGTGGCACGGCTTCTTCGGCCAAGGAAAAAGCGAATCAACCGCGCAAAGTTTCTTCGTAATCGCCTCCAGTGTATAGGGGATTCAGTCCGATTGATGATGAGGCGCCGCAAGTGCCCTCCCGCAGAGAAGAAAGTTGTGAACACGTGACGTCCAACACGCAGATGCAGGCCGAAGGATCGGTGGAAGCGGCTCCAGAGGAGTTGCTGATCGAGGCCAAAGGGTCATGTGGCCTGGTCACGCTGAACCGGCCGCGCGCGCTCAACGCGCTCAACACCGCCATGCGCGCCAAGCTTTCCGAGGCGTTTCCGCGCTTTGCACGCGAGGCGCAAACGTATTGCGTCGTCGTTCAGTCGGCTGGAGACAGGGCGTTCTGTGCGGGCGGCGACGTGCGCGAGATCGTCGGCTGGGGACGAGACGACCGCGAGCGGGCCCGCCGCGCCTTCAAGGATGAATACGCGCTCAACTGGCTGCACGAGTGCTTCTCCAAGCCGACCATCTCGCTGATCGATGGTGCTGTGATGGGCTCGGGCGTCGGCATCACTTTGTTTGGCACTCATCGCGTTGCCGGGGAGCGTTACCGCTTCGCCATGCCCGAGACCGCCATCGGCCTCTTCCCTGATGTCGGCGTCGCCTGGGCGCTGTCGCGCATGCCCAACGCCATCGGCATGTACCTCGGGCTGACCGGCCGCGCGATTGGGGCCGCCGACGCCTATGCGCTGGGACTGCTGACGCACTGCATCCCTGCCGCGCGCTTCGATGAGATCAAGACAGCACTCGCCGACACTTGGCCCGTCGACACAGTGCTCGACGAGCGCCACGTCGATCCCGGACCTGGCGAGCTCGAGCCATATGCTTCGCTTATCGAGACAAGCTTCTCCGCCGACACCGTCGAAGAAATCATCGAACGGCTTTCTGCCGTGACGGGATCGCAAAATGAATGGGCGAGTGCCGTCGTTACCGATCTTCTCTCGCGCTCGCCAACATCTCTGAAGATTACACACCGGCACATTCGCGATGCACACACGCTCGATCTTCGCCAAACCTTATGCGTCGATTATCGCCTCGCCTGCCGATTCCTCGATGCGCATGATTTTTACGAGGGCGTGCGCGCCGTTCTTGTCGACAAGGACGGCCATCCGAAGTGGCATCCAGCGGCCATCTCTGATGTGACAGCGCAGATGGTGGACGATTATTTTGTGCCCATGGGGCCGGATGAGATGGTGTTGCCAACAAGGCCGGAAATGCAGGCTGCACGGGTATAATCGGCCGCGCGGTTCGCTGAATAAAGTGTTCCGCGCACCCCCGACTACTATTCTTTTACTATGACTATTTAGGTGACTTTTAGTTTTATGCCCTACCTGTTGGCATAACCCGGAAAAAACAAAATTCCCCGGGATCGGCGTCAAACAGTGTGAGGCTAGTTATGAGTGTTGCGCTCGATGTGGCGCGCCATCGTGCGCCAGTTCAGACAGACAGCTTCCGATCGGAATATTTGCAAGCACTGCGCCTCGTCGAAAGGCTGCACCGTTTGCTGCTCGACGTGATCAAGGACGAGTTTGATCGTCTTGGTGGCGCCGACCTCAACAGCGTACAGGCGCTGCTGCTTTACAACATCGGTGATAGCGAGCTGACCGCAGGCGAACTCAAGACGCGCGGTTACTACCTCGGCTCGAACGTCTCGTACAATCTGAAGAAGCTCGTCGACATGGGCTATCTTCACTACAAGCGTTCGGAAACCGACCGCCGCTCTGTCCGCGTGAGCTTGACCGAAAAGGGCAAGGAAGCATGCGAAGTCGTGCAGAAGCTCTACCAGCGCCAGCTCGGTTCTGTTGAGACCGTGGGCGAGGTCACGGAAGAGGACTTCCGCAACCTCAACAAGGCGCTCGTTCGACTTGAGCGCTTCTGGTCCGATCAGATTCGCTATCGCCTCTGATTGCTGCTTCGCAGCAAAGCGACGATTGTCAAAGAGGAGTTGCGGTGTGCCGCGGCTCCTCTTCGCATATTAAGCCCCTTTCGCTCTCCTTGCCGCGCATCGCTTGCCTTCCTCGCGGACCCCGGCTTACGTTCGCGCACGCGGGCCGCGAACGTCTCCAGATGCAGCGTGGTTGGACTTCGCAGCGCCCACAAGACGATGACGCCGTTGTCATAAACGGGAGGGCTGTCGTGAGCTCGATGTGGGGGAAGCTGGCCGCTGTTGCGGCCGCAAGCGCGGGGCTGTTGGCGATTGCCGCCCCCGGAGTGGCGCAGGATTTTCTGCGCTTCGGCCCGGTAGGCGAGGGGCCCGGCCAATATAATAGAACCTACGACCGCAGCTTTGTTCGCGAGTGGCAGTCGAACCCGCCCAAGGGCTATCCGACGCTGTCGAAAGCCAATCTCGCTCCAACCAAGGCGGCGATCGCCCACTACGAGGAGATTGTCGCCCGCGGCGGCTTCCCGCTTATGCCTGACGTCGAACTCGAGCAGGGCTCGTCCGATCCGGCCGTCGCCGTTTTGCGTCGCCGCCTGACACGCTCTGGCGACCTGAACTCGGACACCAACTATCCCGAGCACTTCGGCTCCGATCTCGACACGGCCGTGAAGCGCTTCCAGGCCTCGAATGGCCTCGCCCCGACGGGCGTCGTCGACAAACGCACCATCGCCGCCCTCAACGTCCCCTCCGAGGTGCGCCTGGCTCAGTTGAAGGCCAACCTTGCCCGCCTCACCGACCTGACGAAGCTTGTCGGCAAGCGCTATGTGCTCGTTAATATCCCCGCCGCGCATGTCGAGGCGGTGGAGAACAATGCCGTGGTGGCGCGATACTCGGGCGTCGTCGGAAAACCCGACCGTCCAACTCCGCTTTTGCGCTCGACGATCACCGACCTCGCCTTCAACCCGGCTTGGACGCTGCCGCCCACGGTCATCAAGGAGGACCTGATCCCCAAGGGCCGCGACATGCAGAAGTCGGGCGGCAACGTGCTCCTGAAGTTCGGCATCGACGCCTACCAGGGTGGCAAGAAGCTCAACCCAGAATCGATCGACTGGAATTCCTCGCAGCCGTTTTCGCTTTCGTATCGGCAGGCGTCTGGAAAGGACAACCCGCTCGGCTTTCTGAAGATCAACTTCGCCAACTCGAGTTCCGTCTACATGCACGACAGCCCGAAGGAGTCGCTGTTCGGTCGTAATTTCCGAGCGGCCAGCTCGGGATGTGTCCGCGTGCAAAACATCGAGCAACTTGCCGCATGGCTCCTCGCCGGTCAGGGCACGCCTGAACAGGTGGCGCATCTCAAGGAGTCCGGTGAGACGAAGTTCGTCCGTCTGCGTCGGCCCGTGCCGCTCTTTTTTGCATACGTGACTGCCTGGGCGACGCCTGACGGAGTTACGCAGTTCCGCCCGGATATTTACCTAAAGGACGGCGTGGGCGACGTCGCATCTGCGTATTAGATGTCGCGGTGCACGGTTGACCGGCATCAAGGCTTCGTGCTTGGAGATCGGTGAATTTCGCGTTGTCATCTTGATTGGTCGCGCGACAATAGACACGTTGCTCGCCAGGGATTACCGGGCGATGATAACGAAAAATATGCCTAGGGGAGTGAAAGTCGCCTGATGGACTATGCAAAGCAGTTCAGGGATGCGCTCGACGCCATTCATCGTGAAGGCCGGTATCGCGTATTCGCCGATCTGAAGCGCCGCCGCGGCAACTATCCTGCAGCCGACCACTTCGTTGAGGCAGAAGCCGCGCGCCCCATCACCGTCTGGTGCTCTAACGACTATCTCGGCATGGGCCAGCATCCGGCTGTTCTCGCCGCCATGCACGAGGCTATCGATACGGTCGGCGCCGGCTCCGGCGGCACCCGCAACATTTCTGGCACCACGCACTATCACGTGCAGCTCGAAGCCGAGCTTGCCGACCTGCACGGCAAGGAAGCCGCGCTGCTGTTCACCTCGGCTTACGTCGCCAACGATTCCACGCTCGCCACGCTTGCCCAGCTCCTGCCCGGCGCTGTCATCTTCTCCGACGTCAAGAACCACGCCTCGATGATCGCCGGCATCCGCCATGGCGGTGGCCCCAAGCACATCTGGCGCCACAACGACATCGAAGACCTCGAGGCGCAGCTCAAGCAATACGACCGCGCCACGCCGAAGATCATCGCCTTCGAGAGCGTCTACTCGATGGACGGCCACATCGCCCCCATCGGCGCGATCTGCGACCTCGCCGAGAAATACGGCGCCATGACCTACCTCGACGAAGTCCACGCCGTCGGCCTTTACGGGCCCCGCGGCGCCGGCATCGCCGAGCGCGACGGCGTCATGCACCGCGTCGACATCATCAACGGCACGCTCGCCAAGGGCTTCGGCGTCATGGGCGGCTACATTGCCGCCTCGCGCGATTGCTGCGATGCCATCCGCTCGTACGCTGCCGGCTTCATCTTCACCACCTCGCTGGCACCGGCCATCGCAGCAGGTGCTCTGGCCAGCATCCGCCACCTGAAGTCGAGCCAGATCGAGCGCGCGCAACTTCAGGAGCGTGCCGCCGAGGTCAAGGGCCGCCTCACCGACGCTGGCCTGCCGGTCATGCAGTCGCCGAGCCATATCGTGCCCGTCGCCATCGGCGATCCGGTGCACTGCAAGGCCGTAACCGACGCGCTCCTCGAGCACTACGCGATCTATGCTCAGCCCATTAATTATCCGACGGTGCCCCGCGGCACCGAGCGGATCAGGCTGACGCCTTCGCCGGTGCACAATGAAGCCCAGGTCGAACAGCTCATCAGCGCGCTGACAGAGCTCTGGCAGGCTTGCCCGGTCGCCAAAGGCGAGTACGTACGGTTGGCGGCGGAATAAGGCCGGCTGCGCGCTTCGGCGCACCCCGCAAAAACCGCTAGTTGGAAGCCGCGAGAAGCTGTACGGGTTGAGCCCGGCGCGGCGCCCTCCTACTATGGTACGAGACTGCAGGCAGCCCGCCCGCCCGCATGCCACCCATTCATCCGTCCGAGAAGCAAGGATAACACGAATGTTGAACGCTAAGGCTGAGCCCTCAAAGAGCGGATTTTTCTCCGCCACCCTGAGCGAGAGCGATCCTGAAATCGCCGATGCCATCAAGAACGAGCTGGGCCGGCAGCAGCATGAGATCGAGCTGATCGCCTCCGAGAACATCGTTTCCAAGGCCGTGCTCGAAGCCGCCGGCAGCGTGCTGACCAACAAGTACGCCGAAGGCTACCCCGGCAAGCGCTACTACGGTGGCTGCCAGTACGTTGACGTCGTCGAGCAACTCGCCATCGATCGCGCCAAGAAGCTGTTTGGCTGCGGCTTCGCCAACGTGCAGCCGAACTCGGGCAGCCAGGCCAACCAGGGCGTGTTCAACGCACTCGCGCAGCCGGGCGACACCATCCTCGGCCTCAGCCTCGCCCACGGTGGCCATCTCACGCATGGCTCGCCCGTCAACCAGTCTGGCAAGTGGTTCAAGCCGGTGTCGTACATGGTGCGCCCCGACACGCACCGCATCGACATGGACGAAGTCTACAAGCTCGCGCTCGAGCACAAGCCGCGCATCATCATCGCCGGCGGCTCGGCCTATCCGCGCCACATCGAGTTCGCTGAGTTCCGCGCCATCGCCAACGAGGTCGGCGCCTACCTCATGGTCGACATGGCCCACTTCGCAGGCCTCGTCGCCGGTGGCCAGCATCCCAGCCCCTTCCCGCACGCGCACGTCGTCACCACGACGACGCATAAGACCCTGCGCGGCCCGCGCGGCGGCATGATCCTCACCAACGACGAGGACATCGCCAAGAAGATCAACTCGGCGATCTTCCCTGGCATCCAGGGCGGCCCGCTGATGCACGCCATCGCCGGTAAGGCGGTTGCGTTCGGCGAGGCCCTGCGTCCCGAGTTCAAGATCTACGCGAAGAATGTGATCGAGAACGCCAAGGCGATGGGCGAAGTGCTGGTGAACAACGGCTTTGCCCTCGTTTCCGGCGGCACCGACACGCACTTGATCCTGCTTGATCTGCGCCCGAAGAAGCTGACCGGCAACGTCTCCGAGAAGGCCCTCGGCCGCGCCAACATCACCACCAACAAGAACGGCGTGCCGTTCGACCCGGAGAAGCCGATGGTCACCTCGGGTGTCCGCCTCGGCGCCCCGGCTGGCACCACGCGCGGCTTCGGCGTCGCCGAGTTCCAGGAAGTCGGTCGCATGATCTCCGAGGTTCTCGACGGTCTCGCCAAGAACGGCGAAGCTGGCAACGGCGCCGTCGAAGAGAAGGTGAAGGCCCAGGCCATCGCCCTCTGCGAGCGCTTCCCGATCTACTGAGATCGGCGCAATTAAAAAGGCCGGCTGCAGGATCTCTCCGCAGCCGGCCTTTTGCTTTTCTGAATCGATTACGCAGCCTGGCGCTGCGCCGCCCCGCTCGCCCAGCGGGCCGCCACTTCGGCGATACGCTGACCGAACAGTTCTGCCGTGTGCCGGTCACTACGCGGAGGCGTAACATCGGGGCCCTGGTCGGCATTGGATTGCGTCATCAGACCGAGGAACGCGCCGAGGCGATTGTCGTCCTCCACCGAGCCAGCGCTCGAATTGTTTCCGGGCAGCATGCTGTTGCCGGCCCAGATCATGCCGTGCTGCGCAGCAAAGACGGAGAACTGCTCCAGCGTCGATAGCTTATCGCCCGACTGGCTGGCAGAGTTGGTGAAGCCTGCGGCGACCTTGTCTTTCCAGCCGCGCGCATACCAGACCTTCGACGACGCATCCATGAACTGCTTCATGACAGCGGACGCCGAGCCCATATATGTCGGCGCGCCGAAAATGATCGCGTCGGCCTGGGCAAGCTCGGCCCACGGGCCGGTGTCGGGCGAGGAAAGCTCGTCTGCCTTGATCAGCTTGACGGTTGCCCCGGGAACCGCCCCGGCTCCCTTGGCAACGTGCTCGGCGACGACGGCGGTGTGCCCGAAGCCTGAATGATAGACGATTGCAATTCTAGCCATGACCCGTGCTCCAGTTGGTTGAAATCCCTGTGAGCCGGGATATATGCTAGAGGCACCACCAGTGAAGTACGCACCTTTTGGTAACTACCTGCGACGTGACGTATCCATGGTCAGCAAACATGTGCTCACGCGCGGCCTCTTCGGGTCGCCGTCCAATCCCGAGCCTCCCCCGACGAACGTCTACGTCGAGGCGTGCCCTTCCCGTGCGATCCTGGAACTCATCGCCGATAAGTGGACGCTGCTGATATTGCCCGCGCTCCGCGATGGCCGCATGCGCAACAGCGATCTCATGCGGCTGATTGGCGGAGTGTCGCAGAAAATGCTCACCCAAACGCTGCGCGAGCTGGAGCGCAACGGCATCGTCAACCGTATCGACCATCACGAGGTGCCACCCCGCGTAGAGTATGAGCTGTCCCCGCTCGGCCGCTCCCTGTCGGACCTCGTCCGCAGTCTTGGCTCGTGGGCAGAAGAGCACCTCGAGCAGGTGATCGCAGCGCGCGATGCGTTCGAGGCGCGTGAGAGGCAGAAGCCATGAGCGTGAAAGGCGGATCTGCCCCACAGCGATGTTTGGCAGCCCGTTTCAACTGCATCGGAATTCGGCTACGAGTCGGTACCGAAGCTGGCCGCAGCTACGAGCCTCAATAACAAAGACCAATAACCCTCAAGGAGTGTCGCGCCATGCGCTGCCCCTACTGCGCCGGCGAGAATACGCAGGTCAAAGACAGCCGTCCGACCGAGGAGAACGCCTCCATTCGCCGGCGCCGCGTCTGCCCCGACTGCGGTGGCCGTTTCACGACTTTCGAGCGTGTGCAGCTGCGCGAACTCACAGTGGTCAAGCGCTCTGGCCGCAAGGTGGCGTTCGATCGCGACAAGCTGATGCGATCGATCGAGATCGCGCTGCGCAAGCGCCCTGTCGACTGCGATCGCGTGGAGCGCATGGTGTCGGGCCTCGTCCGCCAGCTCGAAAGCGCAGGCGAAAGCGAGGTCGCCTCGTCCACCATCGGCGGTCTCGTCATGGAGGCGCTGCGCGGCCTCGATCCCGTCGCCTACGTGCGCTTTGCATCCGTCTATCGGGACTTCCGCGAGGCTGCCGACTTCCACGAGGTGCTCGGCGAAATCGCAGCCGAGCCCGTCGTCGGCGATCATGACACAACTCAGCACCTTGCGTTCGAGAGCTCCGTTGCGGAGACAGCCCGCCTCAAGAAGCACTGAGCAATGGGCGCGTCCGAGCCCAGCGGGTTTGACATCCAGATGATGCGCGTTGCGCTGCGCCTTGCCGCGCGCGGGCTTGGGCGCACGGCGCCAAATCCAGCGGTCGGCGCCGTGATTGCCGATGAGCGCACTGGCGAGGTGATCGCCCGCGGCTGGACAGCTCCGGGCGGCCGCCCGCACGCAGAGCCTCAAGCCATAGCGCGCGCCGGGGAGCGTGCCCGGGGCGCCACCATGTACGTCACCTTGGAGCCCTGTTCGCACTATGGGGTTACGCCACCGTGCGCCGATACCATCGTGTCGGCGGGGTTGGCGCGCGTCGTCTGCGGTATCGAGGATCCTGATCCGCGCGTCGCGGGCCGCGGCTTGGCGCGCCTGCGCCAGGCCGGCCTTGCCGTGCAGCGCAACGTGTTGGCCGACGCGGCGCACTGGGTGACAGCAGGACACATCCTGCGCGTCACGGAGCGCCGCCCGCTGGTGACGCTTAAGCTTGCCCTTGATGCCACCGGCGGCGTGCCGCGCGGTGGTGAGGGCCAGCCGACCTGGGTGACGGGAGAGGGGGCACGATCGGCCGGCCATCTGCTCCGCGCCTGTTCCGATGCCATCCTTGTCGGCCGCCGCACCGTGCTCGATGATGATCCGCTGCTCAACTGCAGGCTGCCGGGCCTCGCTGCCAACTCTCCGATACGCATTGTCCTGGCGCGGACGCTCGACGGCCTTGAGCAGTCCAGACTCGCAAGCACTGCGCGCGAAATTCCTTTATGGGTCGTATGCCCCGAAGGTTCCGACGCTTCTGCCCTGGCAGACAAAGGGGCAACGATCATCCCCACCCGGCTGGTTGCGGGCGAACTCTGGCTCCCGGCCATCATGGAAGCTTTGGTCGCCAAGGGTGTGACGCGGCTTCTCGTTGAAGGTGGTCCAGCAACTTGGGCCGCGTTTTCCAACGCGGGCCTTGTTGACGAGGCTGTGATGTTCCACGCTCGCGGGCCCGACGGCGCCGAGCTGTCCCCCGCATGCGCTATAGCCGCACTTCGACGCTATATCTCTAGCGAAGGCTTCGACATTTACGATCGGCGAACGATCGGCGGTGACGATATGATCGCGCTCCGCCGGCCGTGGCATCGCGGCATCCGCCGCTAGACGGGCAACGAAAGACGCTAAGGCAGGAAGGAAAGCCAGGGCATGTTCACCGGCATAGTCACCGACACTGGCGAGGTCATCGCGCGTGATGGAGGCCGTTTCACCATCCGCTCGCATTTTTCTGCCGACAAGCTCGAGGTTGGCGGCTCGATGGCATGCAATGGTTGCTGCCTGACGATGACGTCGATCGCCAGCGACGCTGGGGGAAGCGTCTTCACCGTCGACGTCTCCAACGAGACCTGCGGTAAGACGACGCTCGGAGACTGGAAGCCGGGCGAAAAGATCAACCTCGAGCAGGCGTTGCGACTAGGTCAGGAGCTGGGCGGGCATCTTGTCACCGGCCACGTCGACGGCACTGCACGCATCGTGGACATCGTGGCCGACGGGGAAAGCCAGCGCTTTTCCTTCGAAGTCCCCGAGCACCTTGCCCCTTACATCGCCCCGAAAGGCTCGGTCGCTCTTGACGGCGTTTCCTTGACTGTCAACGAGGTTTCCGATTGCCGCTTTGGCGTCAACCTCATCCCGCACACCTTGACGGTGACCACCTGGGGCGCGAAAACCCCCGGGCAGATGGTCAACCTGGAAGTTGACCTGTTCGCGCGCTATATCGCGCGGCTCCTGGAGTTTCGCCCGTGACGCACGAAGTTGGCAAATACGCCATCTCGGAAGGCCGTGGCTGCCTGTCGTCGATCCCTGAGATCCTCGAGGACATGCGCAATGGTCGGATGGTCATCCTCGTCGATGCCGAAGAGCGTGAGAACGAGGGCGACCTCGTCATCCCTGCGCAGATGGCAACGCCCGACGCTGTGAACTTCATGGCGCGGTATGGACGCGGTCTCATCTGCCTCACGCTGACGGGCGCACGTGCCAGCGAGCTTCAGCTTGCCGCCATGGTCGGCAACAACCGCTCGCGCAATCGCACCGCCTTCACGCAGTCGATTGAGGCGCGCGAGGGGATTTCTACCGGCATCTCCGCAGCCGATCGCGCACGCACGATCGCGACCGCCATCGATACGACCAAGAGCGCCGACGACATCGTTTCGCCTGGCCACGTGTTTCCGCTCGTCGCGCGCGAAGGCGGCGTGCTGATCCGCGCTGGACACACCGAAGCGTCGGTCGATCTGGCACGCCTCGCCGGTCTTTATCCCGCGGCCGTCATCTGCGAGATCATGAACGACGACGGCACCATGGCGCGCCTGCCCGATCTCGTCACCTTCGCCCAGCGGCACGGCCTGAAGATCGGCGCGATCGACGAGCTCATCGCCTATCGCCTGCGCAACGACCACATCGTCCGTGCTGTCGCCAAAACGAGCATCGCAACTTCAGTCGGTCGCTTCGACATGCACGTCTACGAGACGACTGTCGAGCCCGCCGAGCATCTGGCGCTCGTCAAAGGCGACCTGACCGAGCCGGGTCCCGTTCTCGTGCGCGTGCACGCCGTCAATCTGCTCGGCGATGTCCTCGGCGTCGGCGAAGCCGGCGACACCTCGCAGATCACCAACTCATTGCGCATGATCGAACGCGAAGGACGCGGTGTTGTCGTGTTGATCCGCGACCTGCGCCCCCGACTTATGTCCGAATGGATCGCCTCGCGCGCTCAGCCGAAGAAGCCGGCCGCGGGTGCGCAGGAACGCCGTCAGGTGGAGATCGGCATCGGCTCGCAGATCCTCACCGATCTTGGCGTTCGCGACATGATCCTCATGACCAATTCGCCAGCCCACGTCTACGTCGGCCTGGAAGGCTTCGGACTGCGCATCGTCGACACAAGAAAAATCGAGTAAGAGATGATCGTAAAGCCCGACAAGCCTAGCGCGCCGAAGTCCAGCAAAGGGCCGATGAGCGCGCGCATCCTCATCATCGAAGGCCGCTTCTACGAGGAGATCGGCGACGAGCTCGTCGCCGGGGCTGAAGCCGCACTCGACGAGGCCGGCGTCGCCTACGATCGCATCACGGTGCCCGGCGCGCTGGAGATCCCCCAGGTGTTGCAGCAGGCCGTCGCGAGCGGGCTCATTCCCGGCCGCGCCGCGGGTGGCAAATGGGATGGCGCCATCGCGCTGGGCTGCGTGATCCGCGGCGAGACCTATCACTTCGAGATCGTCTGCAACAACGCCAACCACTGGCTCATGCAGGTTGCGACCGAGCATTCGGTTCCGGTCGGCAACGGCATCCTCACCGTCGAGAACGAGGAGCAGGCACTCGCCCGCGCCCGTGGCGGCATCAGCGGCAAGGGCGCCGACGCTGCGCGCGCTTGTCTCCGCCTTATCGCGCTACAGCGCGAGTTCGAGGGACAAAGCGTATGACCACCACGAGCAACGCGACGCCGATCCCGGGCAAGATTGCTCTCGCGCCGCGCACGGCAGCCCGCGTGGCGACCGTGCAAGGCCTCTACCAGATGGATCTCGCCGGCACGGATCTCAACGCGGTGATCGACGAGTTCGTGCGCCTGCGTTTTCCCAAGCTGCCCGGAGATGAGGCGGCCGCCGGCGCCGACCCTGCCTTCTTCGCCGAGCTGTTGCGCGGTGTCGTGCGCCGTCAGCGCGACATCGATCCCCTCGTCGACCAGCAGCTTGCCGAGGGCTGGCGTCTCGTGCGCATCGACGCCATTGTGCGCGCCATCCTGCGTGCCGGTGTGTTCGAACTGATGGAGCGCCCTGACGTTCCGCACCGCGTCGTCATCAACGAGTATATCAACGTCGCCCACTCGTTCTTCTCCGACGATGAGCCGAAAGTGGTGAACGGGGTGCTCGACAAACTGGCGCGCAAGCTTCGCCCGGCCGAGTTCAACCGCGATGCCGGAAAATGACCGGCAGCGCGCGGGGGCATCGAGCGGCGAAGAGGCGTTGATCGCCGAGTTCTTCGCCCCGCTCAGCGAAGGCTTTCCTGGTGCCTACGGTCTGAAAGACGATTGCGCAGCGATCGCCGTGTCGCCCGGCCAGGAATTGATCGTCACCACCGACGCCGTCATCGCCGGCGTGCACTTCTTGCCCGGCGATGAACCCGGTGCGATTGCGTGGAAGGCGCTCGCAGTCAACGTTTCCGATCTCGTGGCCAAGGGTGCCGTGCCGCTCGCCTACGTGATGAACCTGGCGCTTCCCGACATCGATCGGTCCTGGCTCGCCGCCTTCAGCGGCGGATTGCTGAGCGCGCAGACTGCATTCGGCTGTCGTCTGATCGGCGGAGATACCGACCGCACGCCTGGGCCGCTCTCTGTGTCGATCACGGCATTTGGCACCGTACCATCCGGCTGCATGGTCCAGCGGACCACAGCTCGAGACGGCGACATCGTCTATGTCAGCGGCACGATCGGCGACGCCGCGCTCGGTCTCGCGCTCCGTCATGACCCGCAGCTGGCCGACCGCAGTGGACTGGATGCCGAGGCCTGCACTTATCTCGAAAACAGATTATCCCGCCCTCGCCCGCCGCTGGCGCTCGGGCCCGCCCTGCGTGCCTGCGCATCCTCAGCCATGGATGTCTCCGACGGTCTGATGAAGGACTTTGACCGGCTCTGCCGGGCATCTCGCGTCGGCGGACGACTGCAGGCATCGCTGATCCCCCTCTCGCCGCCAGCGCGAAAAGTGATCTCCACAGACGAAACCGATCTTGCCGATCTTATGTCCGGCGGCGAGGACTATGAGGTGCTCGCAACGATAAGCCCCGCCAAGGCTGCCCAGTTCGAGGAGCTGGCACATGGTGCCGGAATACCCGTGACCCGCATTGGAGAGGTAACAGCGGGTCCAGCGGGTGCCGTCGCCATCGACCCGGCGGGCGGAACCATGTCGTTCGGTAAACTAGGCTGGGATCACTTTTTGGCACGCTGATGTGCCTTGAAACCGGCTCTGCGTGCGACCAAATCGCATCGCGACAAAGGCCATCGCGTGCACGAGACAAGCGGAGCACACGCAATCGTCTTGGTTTGGCCATATCCTGGCGGCTATTGAGACGACAACGTTCAACGACGGAAGTGCGGTTGCCATAAGGGGTTGCGCGGCGGCGGGACGACCGGTCCGTCGCAGGCCGGGCAAAAGTGGGACGATTTCATGCTGGCATATCGCGCGCGGGCGCGACTTTACGGTTTGCATCTCTTCGCTCGTTGCGCAGGGAAGTGCGGCGCAGTTGCTGCGGCCCTTTTGGTCGGTCTGCTGTTTGCTTTACCTGCACCAGCGCTTGCGCAACAAGCTCAGGCGAATTGGTGGGAGAGTCTCACGGGATCTGGCACGCCTGACTACTCGGGCCGCCGTCAGGAGGACCGCGCGCGTGAACGTGCTGCGCGTCAGGCCGAACCACTCGACGATCTGCGCCCCGACGCAGTGCCGCTGCGCTCCGATGAGATGATCATCTCGATGGAGAAGGCTATCGCGCGCTATCAGGAGATCCTCCAGCAAGGCGGTTGGCCCGTCGTGCCTGCCGGCCGCATGATGCGCGAAGGCGAAGATGACGACCGCGTTCCGATACTCCGCAAGAGATTGATCGCCAGCGGCGACCTGCGCCCCCGCTCGCAGTACTACAACTCGTATACCTTCGACGAAGAGCTCGCCAACGCGGTGAAGAACTTCCAGCGTCGTCATGGCCTGCGCCCCACCGGGCGCATCGAGCGTTCCACCTATCCGGCGCTCAACATGACTGTCGATGAGCGCATCAATCAGCTTCGCCTCAACATCGGCCGCATCCGCGAATTGATGTCGACGGCGATCGAGGAGCGCTACGTCCTCGTCAATGTCCCCGCGTTCCAGCTCGAGGCGGTCGAGCGCTTCGAGGTGCAGCAACGTCATCGCGTGATTGTCGGCCGCACCGAGCGCCAATCGCCTTCCGTGAAGGCCACCATCCGCGCGCTCAATTTCTTCCCGTATTGGCGCGTGCCCGATAGCGTGGCCCACCTTGATCTCATCCCGCGCCTGTTGAAAGAGCCGGACTATCTGCAGAACGAAAAGATCCGCGTTCTCGATCCTGCCGGTTCCCGCGAGCTCGATCCACAGACCGTCGATTGGCATGCGCCCGACGCGCAACGCCTCAAGTTCCGCCAGGATCCGGGGCCGCAGAACGCGCTTGGCCTCGTGCGCATCGATATGGCCAACGAGCACGGCGTCTACATGCACGACACGCCCATGAAGCAGCTGTTCGGCCAGCGCTCGCGCGCCTTCAGCGCCGGCTGCGTGCGCGTCCAGGGCGTATTCGATCTCGCCGACTGGATCGCTCACTACGAGCCTGGTTGGGAGCAGCCCGGCCGCGCCCAGCAGATTGTCGAGTCTGGTCAGGCCGTGGACGTGACCCTCACGCGCCCTATCCCGGTGTATTTTACCTACATCACGGCTTGGGCCGAGCGCGATGGCGAAGTCGAGTTCCGTCCCGACATTTACGGCCGCGACGGCGCCGTCGACCAGATCGCCGAGATGGACCGGGATCCGAACGAGCCAGCCCCCACCATCACCCTGGCGCCCTGACCGAAGCCGGCGCCAACGTTTCGCGACGCCCCCCGACACCCTATATTGAGCGTGTCGGGGCATCACGGAGCTGAGGCGTGGGCTGGTCGATTAAACTTTTCACATGGGGCGGCACCGCCGTCCGCATGCATCTGACGTTCCTGCTGCTCATCGCATGGATCGCCGCCGTGCAATGGCAACATGGCGGGCCACACGGTGCCATCGCCGGCGTCCTGTTCATTCTCGTGCTGTTTGCCTGCGTGGTGCTGCACGAGTTCGGCCACATCTGGGCCGCCGCACGCTACGGCATCCGCACCCCTGACGTGACACTGCTGCCCATCGGCGGCGTCGCGTCGATGGAGCGCATGCCTGAAAAGCCGTCGCAGGAGATCGTCGTCGCGCTCGCCGGTCCTGCCGTCAACCTCGTTATCGCACTCGTGCTCATAGCAGCACTCGGTCTGCGACTGACGATCGATCAGATGTCCTTCGAGGCTCTGCAGTCCAGCTTCCTCGCGCAGGTCGCGATAGCAAACATCATATTGCTGGTCTTCAATCTCATTCCCGCCTTCCCGATGGATGGCGGCCGCGTGCTGCGCGCGCTTTTGGCGATGAAGATGGGTTTCCCGCGCGGCACCCGCGTGGCAGCCAGAATCGGTCAGGCCATGGCGGTCGGTTTTGCCTTCCTCGGCTTCATGGGCAATCCGATGCTCATCCTCATTGCGGCATTCATCTTCCTCGCGGCCTCCGGCGAGGCGGGCGACGTGGAAATGCGCGAGGTCATACGCGGGCGCCGAATTACCGACGCGATGATCACCCGCTTCGAATCTATCGGCGTCGGTGCGACGGCAGACGACGCGGCGGCGAAGCTGCTGCACACGACGCAGCACGAGTTTCCCGTGGTTGACGGTGGCGGTCACTTGCGCGGCTTCCTAACGAGCAGGGCAATCATCGAGGCCTTGCGCGCAGGGGAGGGTGGGCGTCCAGTTCTGGAGATCATGACTTCGTGCGCACCAACGCTGCGCCTCGACGCAACGCTCGATGAAGCCGTCGACGCGATGCGTTCAACGGGTGCGCGCTTCATCGGTATCATCGATGCCGACGATCACCTCGTCGGCTATCTGACGCCTGAGAACCTCAATGAGCTGATCATGATCGGCGCCTCGCGCGAGCGGGCGCGAACCGACCGGCCGCTCCCCGATCCATGATCGCAGCGCACCGCCTCACAGCTATGCACCGTTGCTTGTGACCATCGCCCCGTTACGCCGGGTCGAGCGGTCGCGCCGAGGCGAGCCGATAGAACTCGGCCCGCGTTTCCGGTTCTGTCTTAAAGCAACCGAGCATGCGGCTGGTGATGGTAACGACACCCGGCTTCTTGATGCCGCGAGTCGTCATGCACTGGTGCGCCGCCTCGATGACGACCGCCACCCCGCGCGGCTTTAGAACGGTGTCGATCGCATCGGCAACCTGTGCCGTCAGCACTTCCTGAATCTGCAGCCGCTTGGCGTAGATCTCCACGAGCCGTGCGAGCTTGGAGATGCCGACCACGCGCTGCGAAGGGTAATAGGCAACGTGCGCACGGCCGATGATCGGCACGATATGGTGCTCGCAATGGGATTCGAGGCGGATGTCGCGCAGCATCACGATCTCATCGTAGCCGCCAGCTTCCTCGAATGTCGTGCGCAGAATCTCGACGGGATCTTCCCCATAGCCGGAGAAAAACTCTTCATACGCCCGCACCACACGTCCCGGTGTTCCAAGCAGACCTTCGCGGTCAGGATCATCGCCCGCCCATTCGATCAGCGTGCGCACGGCGGCCTCGGCGCTCTCCCGCGTCGGCTTGGCCCGGCGGGGACTTGACGGGTTCGCTACGACGGCATCCATCGCCGATGACCTCCTGTTTTTGTTTTTCTTCAATGCAGCGTGGCGCGCGGGCGGATCGGGCGATCGACGCAAAAGAACAGCCTGAATGCGCCAGTGCCGGCAATGCGCGGCGAGCGGTGCACCAGTGCTTTCTCGGCCGTCTCGGATCCGCCCATGATCCCCACCGAAAATCGCGGCATCTGCTGCAGCGGGCCTGCGTAATCGTCCTGCAGGCTCAAGGCGTCCGTGGCATTTTCCGCGGGCACCCACACCGTTCCAGGGCCAACGTAGGTCGTAACGAGGCGACCGAGAGTGACGTCGGCATGGAACTTCCGGCACGCATCATCGCGCACGGCCTCTATGCGCACTTCGACTTCGTTCGCTGACGTGGCGCCGGCGAACAGCGTGACGAGATGCGCCATGTCGTGGCTCAGTGTGGTAATAAGCTTTGCATCGCTCAACGGACCTGCAAGCAGGCATGCATTCAACTTGCGGCCGGCGTCTTCTGGCGTCGAAACGAAGCGGCCCGTGGGCAACGCTTCGAATGCGAGAGCATCGAGCCGGCGCACCAAGTCCGGCGCGGGTTGCCGTTGCCAGAGGGCAAGCCGGCAACCGGGCTCGCTCCAACGGCGCAGCACGCTCGGCAGATCGGACGCGTAAACGTCGGAGCTTATCGGCAGGCTGGCGCCGGCGAGCTGGTAGCGTTTGAAAAGAGTGCTCATCAGGCCGCGTCTCGTTGCCAGCGCGGGAACGGATCATCGAGGCGCAACCACGCTTTGGTGTCCACCTCGCCGGTCTCGGGCAACTTCATCAGGCACGCGTCGAGCTCTGCCCTGATGCGCGCCTCGTCCATCTCGCCGGTGCCGATGAACACCAGCTCTTGTCGCCGGTCGCCCCACTGCGCGTGCCAGCCGTTCTTGATCCGCGCTACGAGCGCATCATCGTCAGGCCAGTTCTTCTTCGGCACGGCTGCCCACCAATAGCCCATGGCTTCTGTGCGCACGAGTGGGCCCGCCTGGGACATCTCGCCGACGAAGGCGGGGCGGGATGCGAGCCAGAAGAAACCCTTCGCGCGCACGACGCCCGGCCAGGAATTGCCGAAGAACGCGTGCAGCTTTGCCGGATCGAACGGACCGCGTGCCCGGTAGACGAAGCTCGATATGCCGTACTCCTCTGTCTCGGGCTGATGCTCCTTGAAGCCGTTCAGCTCCTTGAACCACGTCGGGTGCTGATGCGCAGCATCGAACGAGAAGAGGCCTGTATCCAGGATATCGCCAAGCGCCACCTTCCCGTGGTTCGTCTCGATGATGCGCGCATCGGCATTGAGCGCGCGCACGATCGATTTCGCCAGCTCGACTTCGTGACGTGCGGCGACGTCTGTCTTGTTCAGCACCACCACATCGGCAAATTCGATCTGCTCGACGAGCAGCCCGACCAGCGAGCGCTCGTCCTCTTCACCAGCGACCTCGCCGCGGTCTTTCAAAAAGTCTTGTGAGGAATAATCGCGCAGAAGGTTCGCCGCATCGACGACCGTCACCATGGTGTCGAGCCGCGCACTATCCGAAAGGCTCTTGCCCTTCTCATCGCGGAACTCGAATGTCGCCGCCACCGGCAGCGGCTCGGCGATACCCGTCGACTCGATCAGCAGATAGTCGTAGCGCCCATCCCTCGCTAGCCGATCAACCTCCTTCAGCAGGTCGTCGCGCAGCGTGCAGCAAATGCATCCGTTCGACATCTCGACCAGCGTCTCCTCGGTGCGCGACAGGTTCGCGCCACCGCCCATGACGAGGTCTGCGTCGATGTTCACCTCGCTCATGTCGTTGACGATCACCGCAACTTTCCGTCCCTCGCGGTTGTTGAGGACGTGATTGAGCAGTGTCGTCTTGCCGGCTCCGAGAAAGCCGGAAAGCACTGTCACGGGCAGGCGCCCGTCGGGCTCCTGCGATGCGGTCTGAAGGTGGGTGCTGAGATCGCGATCCATGGCTGGGGTTCTCCTTGGCTGGGTCGATCCATATCGGATGTTATAACATCCGTAAAGTGCCAGAGAGACTGTGTCAGGAAGCTGTGGGCACAGCGTTCGCGATGAGACGCGCTCAGGAAGAGAAGGCGCGGTCAGATGTACGAAAAGGGAAGGGTTAAAAGCGGTTGCTTCGCCTCCGGGGCGAGCGGCGCTCCGCGCCTACTCCGCGGCCGCGGCCACTCGCGGGCAAGGAAGTCCCTCGCGGCCCGGGCCCAACATTTCCCACAGCTCGTCCAGCACGGTTGGTGGAACCGTATTCGGCTTGCCGAGTGCGAAGTAGCTGATGTTCACCGGCTCGCCATCGCGCAGGATGGTGATCGCGCGTTTGCGTCCTTCGCTATTCACCTTGGATTCCGGAAGGATTCCGCAGCCGAGGCCGATCTGAGTCCATTCCTGTACAGCCGCGTAGCTGCTTGCCTCGCCCGGGTAGCGATGCAACGTGAGCCGCTGGTCATCGAAGAGGCCCTTGGTTACTTGCGCAAGCCCACACGCGTTCGGAACCAGGACAAACTCTTCGCCCGCGATCGTCTCAACCTCTACCTGGTTGACACCGTGCCACCGGTCCTTTTCCTCGGAGCGGGGAAGAAAGAGTAGTGGCTCGCTGCACAGGCTTTGCAGCAGGTAATCGCCGGCAGGGATCGAGCGCTTGTCGAATGGCGCAATGACGAGATCGAGCTGTTCGCGCTTGAGGTCATCGCACAGCGTCGACAGATTGCCCTCGCGGTAGATGACGCCGACGTCCGGTCGGCCTTGCCGGAATGGTTCGAGCAATGCTTCGGCCAGCTTGATGCCGACGAGGGGCGAGATTCCGACATGCAGTGTCATTGCCGGATTGTCGAGCTTGCGCACCATATCGCGCAGACGATCGTAGGAGTTGAGCGTCTCTAGGACGCCGGGAAGCAATTGCTGCCCGAAGTGCGTGAGGCTCACGCTCCGCGTGGTGCGATGAAAGATGCGATGACCAAGCTCGGCCTCGAGCTGTGCGATACCGTTCGAGAGCGTGGGCTGTGTGACCGCACAACGCGCCGCGGCGGCCACGAACGAACCCTCCTCGTAAAGCGCTCGGACATACCTCAGTTGCTGGAGGTTCATTCTCTGTTCTTGAGTTCGATTAAGCCGAGTGTGGCAATTCAGCACGCCAGGGAATGGCTTGCCCTGGGAGCTGGTTCCTATAGCTTATCATACCACAGATTGCCCACGTTAATAGATTTCAGAAATAGGCGACATTCGGAAAGAGAATTTCCGTTCCATCAGTAGCCCTCCTATCCTTCCTCCCAGCAATAACAGGCCTGCCAGGCAAGGTCGGGCCCTTCTGGAGGAAGCACCACGTGAAGAAGGCTCTGCTAGCTGCCGCATGCGCCGCTGTCGCGACGCTCGGCTCAACCACAGCGGGATTTAGCGACGAGACGTGCAACTCGCCGTTCGTCGAGGCTCTCATTAAAGGGCAGGAAAAGTATCTCCAGGTTTGGACGTTGGGCATGCCCGGCGTCGGCGACGAGTCAGACAAGATGGTGACCATCGACGTCGATCCGTCCTCCGCCAAGTACGGCAAGGTGATCAATACGCTCTCTGTTGGCGGCCGCGGCGAAGCCCATCACCTCGGTTTTAGCGATGACCGCCGCTACGTCTGGGCCGGTCGCCTGGACGACAACAAGATCTTCATTTTCGACCTCATCGACCCGGCCAAGCCGAAGCTTGCGAAGGTGATCACCGACTTCGCCGAAAAGACCGGCTACGTCGGTCCGCACACGTTCTACGCGATGCCTGGCCGCATGATGATTCAGGCGCTGTCGAACCCCAAGACTCACAACGGTGAGACGGGCCTCGCCATCTACACCAACGAGGGCGAGCTTGTTTCGACTCATCCTCTGCCCCTCGCCAATGGTGGGGACGGATATGGCTACGACATCGGCATCAACCCGCAGGAGAACTTGATGCTCACGTCGAGCTTCACGGGTTGGAACAACTACATGATGGACCTCGGGAAGCTCGCGAAGGACCCCGAGGCGATGAAGAACTTCGGCAACACGATGGTCCTGTGGGACCTCAAGTCGATGGATCCAAAGAAGGTCTTCAGCGTTCCCGGCGCTCCCCTCGAGATCCGCTGGTCGCTGAAGCCGGGCGACAACTGGGCGATGACGGCCACCGCGCTGACGGGCAAGCTTTGGCTCATCAAGCAGGACGACAAGGGCGAGTGGCAGGCGAAGGCCGTAGCCGATGTGGGCGATCCCTCCAAGCTACCATTGCCGGTCGACATCTCTATCTCGGCCGATGCCAAGACGCTGTGGGTCGACACCTTCATGGATGGCACCGCGCGCCTGTTCGACATCTCTAATCCTGAGGCGCCGAAAGAGATCTACACCAAAAAGATCGGCAATCAGGTCAACATGGTCTCGCAGAGCTGGGACGGAAAGCGCGTCTACTTCACCACGTCGCTGCTGGCCAACTGGGACAAAAAAGGCGCTGAGAACGACCAGTTTCTCAAAGCCTACGATTGGGATGGCAAGCAGCTCGTCGAGAAGTTCTCCATCGACTTCAACGAGCTGAAGCTCGGTCGTGCCCACCACATGAAGTTTTCCGGCAAGGCTCAATCGGCTGCGCTCGGATCCGAGGCGGCGGTTTCGGCTCGCTAATCCACGCTGGGCCTAATGATAAAAAAAATCCCGTCGCGCACACCCGTCGCGCAACTCGCCGGTCGCTCTGCATTGCTTGCCATCGTCCTTGTGTCGATGGTGAGCGGAGCGGCCGGCGCCTCTTATCCTGCGCCCGGAACCTACAAGCTCCAGAAGATCGAACAGGCAGCTTCAGGTTGGGTGCTCGAAAACAACGCCTGGATGCCCCGGCGCCTTTCGAGCTACCTCAAAGGCAAGATCACGCTCTTCTCGTTCTTCTATTCGACATGCACCGACCCAACCGGCTGCCCCGTCGCCTGGTCGGCATTCGAGGACGTCTATCAGAGAGTCCAGAATGATCCGCAGCTCAGAGGGCGCGTACGCTTGGTCTTCCTCTCCCTCGACCCGCGCGTCGACACGCCAGAGCGGTTGTCATTGTTTTCTGACAATCGCCGAGCGACGCAGAAGACCGTGCCCTGGAACTTCCTGACCACGTGGTCCGAGAGCTACCTGAAGCCGATCCTCGAAGATATGGGCCAAAGCCCCAGTCGTGAGCTGGACGAGCACGGCAATCCAACTGCTGTGATCAACCACATGCTGAAGGTCTATCTCGTCGATCAGGAAGGCTGGGTTCGCGAGATCTACACCACAGCATTCCTGCAGCCCGATGTGCTGATGAATGACATCAGAACGCTGGCCATCGAAGAGGACAAGAGCAAGCAGGCAAGCGCCCAATGAAATTCTGGCGTATCGCGTCTATAGCAGCGTCGTTCTCCCGTCATCGGGCGTTCGCCAGCGCGTGTGCGCTTGTCGCAATTCTGCCGGTTCTCGTTATCGCATGTGGTGCGACATCCCTGCGCAAAACGCCCCTCGGTCTACCCGAAGCGCCCCCGCAAGAAAGCGCCGAGCGCATTGCCCTGGGACGCAAGCTGTTCTTCGACCGGCGCCTGTCGGCCAACAACACGCTGTCCTGCGGCATGTGCCACATCCCCTCGCAGGCGTTCGCCTCTACGCAGACCGCCACGGCAGTTGGCTTTCTGGGGCAGAGCCTCCGGCGCAACGCACCATCGCTGCTCAATGTCGTCTACCAGAGAACGCTGTTTCATGACGGGCATGAGAGCGACCTCGCGCAGCAGGCGTGGTTGCCTATGATTGCATCCGACGAGATGGCTAATCTCTCGATGGGTCAGGTTCTCGCCCGCATCCGCGCTCTGCCTGACTACAATGGAGAGTTCGAAAAGGCGTTCGACGGGCAGGGCCCATCGATGCAGACCGTTGGCGATGCCATCGCGGCATACGAGAAGACCTTGCTCTCAGGCAACTCGCGTTTTGATCGCTGGCGCTTCGGTGGCGAGAAGAACGCCATTACCCGGCAGGAGCAGCGCGGGTACGAGTTGTTCGTAGGCAAGGCTGGCTGTGTCACCTGCCACGCCATGGAAGAGCACACCGCGCTCTTCACCGACCACGAATTTCACGATACCGGCATCGGCTATCACGCCACGATCGCCCCGGACAACAAGACCTACGAGGTGCAGCTCGCGCCCGGCACGTTCATCAAAATGCACGCCGACCAGCTGCGTTCGGTCTCCGAGCCGCTCAAGAATGACTTGGGCCGCTTTGAGGTGACACTCAACCCGCACGAACGCTGGGCCTACAAAACACCGAGCCTGCGTAACGTCGCTTTGACGTCGCCATACATGCACGACGGATCGCTTCCCTCGCTCGAGGATGTGCTCGATTACTACGATCGCGGTGGCATCCCGCACGACGGTCAGGCGCAAGAGATTCATCCGCTTGGCCTGAGCGCTGCGGAAAAGTCCGACATCATTGCCTTTCTCAAAACTCTGAGTGGCGACGCGGCCGAGCGCGAGGCCATGGCGGCGGCGGATACTCCCAATCGCTACAGCCCGATTCCGATAACCGCGGAGGATGGGGCGAGATGACGAGCTTCCGCGACGCCAATGAGACGTCGCCAGTTCACACGAAGGGGCAGGACGCAATGGATTATCCAATCAATACGTCGGTAACTCCGAAAGTCGTTCCCTTTTTCGACGCGGACACGAACACGATCAGCTACGTCGTTGTCGACCCGACGTCGATGTCGTGCGCGGTGATCGACAGCGTCATGGACATCGACTATGCGGCCGGGCGCATAAGCTACCGCTCCGCCGACGCCATAGTCGAATACCTGCGCCTCAACGAGTTCAAGGTCGAATGGCTGATCGAAACGCACGCGCACGCCGACCACCTGTCCGCCGCGCCATACATCCAGAGCAAAGTGGGCGGCAGGCTTGGCATTGGCGAGGACATCAAGATCGTCCAGGAGGTCTTCGGAAAAATCTTCAACGAAGGCACCGAGTTCCAGAGTGACGGCAGCCAGTTTGATCGTCTGTTTAAGGACGGCGATACCTACGAGATCGGGAACCTGCAGGCGTTTGTGCTGCATACGCCGGGCCATACGCCGGCCTGCACCACGCACGTCATCGGTAATGCAGCGTTCGTTGGTGACACGCTCTTCATGCCCGATGGCGGCTCGGCTCGCGCAGATTTCCCGGGCGGCGACGCGCGCACGCTCTTCCGGTCGATCCGCCGTGTGCTCGAGACTCTGCCCCTAGAGACCCGCATCTTCATTTGCCACGACTATGGGCCCGGCGGCCGCGAGATCCGCTGGGAAACGACGGTTGCCGAGGAGCGCGCCAAGAATATTCACGTGCGCGACGGCGTCAGCGAGGAAGAGTTCGTAGCAATGCGTTGCGCGCGCGACTCCGCGCTGGCCATGCCCAGGCTCATCCTTCCCTCGCTTCAGGTGAACATTCGGGCGGGCAACCTCCCGGCGCCCGACACGAAGGGCAAGCGTCATCTGAAAGTACCGATCAACGCCTTCTGAAGCAGCCCCCACGTCACAAACGGCGCCGAACTCTGCCCCTGCCAGATGCAAAAAACACGGGGGGTTCCTAGGGAGAGACAAGATGGAATTGCACAAGATCAACGACGAGATATGTGTTTCACCGCAAATCAGCACGGACGATGCAGTAAAGCTCAAGGAGTTGGGCTTCCGCTCTATTGTCTGTCACCGTCCCGACGGTGAAGCCCCCGACCAGCCGCTCTTTCGCGAGATCGAGGAAGCCGCCAAGGCGGCAGGCTTGGAGATCCATCACCAGCCCGTCGTTACCGGCAAGATTGCCGACGCCGATGCTGAGGCATTTGCGGCTCTGCTGAAGCAGCTGCCAAAGCCCGTTCTCGCTTTCTGCCGAACTGGAACTCGCTCCGCATCTCTATGGGCGCTTGCCGAGGCGCGCTCGCAGCCGCTCGCCGACATCGTGCACGCCACAAAGGCGGCTGGTTACGACCTGAGTGGTATCGTGCGCCGCATAGCCAACGGTGGTCGCACGCCGACCGGTTTGCCCGATTGCTCACACGACATCGTCATCGTCGGTGGTGGAGCCGCCGGCATCGCAACCGCGTCGAGCCTGCTCGCACGCAATGCCGATCTTGATATCGCAATCATTGACCCGGCCGACACGCACTACTATCAGCCGGGCTGGACCATGGTCGGCGGTGGCGTGTTTGCTCCGTCCACCACCGTCAATACGATGGCATCTGTCATGCCGGCGGGGGTGAAGTGGATCAAAGCCGCTGTCACCGCATTCGAGCCGGCAGAGAATGCCGTGATCCTCGAAGGTTGCCGCATCGTCAAGTATCGCCACCTCGTCGTATGCCCAGGATTGAAGCTCGATTGGGCCAAGGTTGAAGGCCTCGTCGACACCATTGGACGCAATGGCGTTACGTCGAACTATCGTTTCGACCTTGCACCCTACACGTGGGAGCTCGTGCGTAACTTCAAGGGGGGACGCGCCGTTTTCACCCAGCCGCCGATGCCGATCAAATGCGCTGGCGCACCGCAGAAGGTGATGTACCTTTCCGCCGATCACTGGCGCCGCAACGGCCACCTGAAGAACGTCGATATCGGCTTCTATACGGCAACGCCAGCGCTGTTCGGCGTAGCGGCCTATGTGCCCGCGCTGATGAAGTACGTCGAGCGTTACGGTGCGAAGCTGAACTTCCACCACAACCTCGTCGCCATCGATGGCAATGCGAAGAAGGCCTGGTTCGAGCAGGCGATCCCCGATCAGCCGAAGAAGACTGTGGAAGTCGACTTCGACATGATCCACGTAACGCCACCGCAGTGCGCGCCGGACTTCATTCGTGTCAGCCCGCTCGCCAATGCGGCTGGATGGGTTGACGTGAACCAGGGAACTTTGCGCCACGCCACGTACGACAACATCTACGCCCTCGGCGATGTTTGCTCGGCGCCTAATGCCAAGACAGCCGCTGCCGCGCGCAAGCAGGCGCCTGTGGTTGCCGAGAACATCGCCCATGACCTGGGCCTGCGTCCCTCGGCGGCCGAGTACGACGGTTACGGCTCCTGCCCGCTCACCGTAGAGCGCGGCAAGATCGTGCTGGCTGAGTTTGGTTACGGCGGCAAGCTGCTACCGAGCTTCCCGAAGTTCTTCATCAATGGCGTGAAGCCGTCGCGCACGGCTTGGCTGCTGAAAGAGCGTATTCTGCCGCCGATCTATTGGCGCGCAATGCTCAAGGGGCGTGAGTGGATGGCTAAGCCGAAAGCCGCTGCCTGATGCTGCATGATGCATTGGCGACGCTTTCGGGCTCTCTCGTTGGCTTCGTCCTGGGACTTATCGGTGGCGGCGGCTCTGTGCTTGCCGTGCCGCTGCTGGTTTACGTTGTCGGCGTGCCATCTCCCCACGTCGCCATCGGAACCAGCGCAGTTGCCGTCGCCCTCAGCGCACTGGCAAGTCTCGCCGGACACGCCCGGCTGGATCATGTCAAGTGGCGGTGCGCAGTCATATTCGCTGCCACGGGCGTCGTCGGCGCATTGATCGGCTCGACCTTGGGCAAGCAATTCGACGGACAGAAACTATTGCTTCTGTTCGGCGTGCTCATGCTCGTCATCGCAGGTCTGATGTTCAAAAAGAAGGACGGGCAGGGGGACGCGTTCGTCGCCCTGACGCGCGTGAATGCGCCCACACTTCTGCCGCCGCTCGTCGGCTACGGCATGGTGGTCGGCCTACTCTCCGGCTTCTTCGGAATCGGCGGCGGATTTCTGGTGGTGCCCGGGCTCATGGCCGCAACCAGAATGCCGCTGATCTTCGCAGTCGGCTCATCGTTAGTCTCGGTGGCGGCATTTGGAATAACCACCGCGGGCAATTACGCCAGCTCCGGCCTGATCGATTGGGTGCTTGTCGCGCTCTTCATCGGAGGCGGAATCATTGGCAGCGCTCTTGGCCTGCGCACGTCGACATTGCTTGCATCAAAGAAGCAAATGCTGTCCCGCGTGTTCGCTATCATAGTAGCCGCCGTAGGTATCTACGTAGTTTTACGTGGTCTCCAAAACGTGGCTGGCTAAATCTGGAGAATTTTGCCTCCATTAAAGCGGCCGATATCCAGCAATTCCACGCATTAAACGGTTTCTGCGTAGCGGCGCGGCAATTACGCACGTCTCCAGCGATTATGAGCTCAGTCTATTCGCGGCATCGATCAATCGCATTCGATGCTTCTATTTGTGTAGCGATTTCATCACGATAGTTGTCGCGCTTTGCACAGCTTACGCACTATTTGTTTGCCCCTTCATTCCCGTGCGGACAAACATGAATTGACCAGAGAGTCGCGCTGCTGCGCGGCATGAAAGTCGAACGCGTAAAGAAGCCATGTGATGAAATTCGGGAAGCGTTAGTAATTCGAAAAGCAGCGTGAGAGCGCTTGTTGCGCGGCTTTCCCCAAAAATGACGTGGTGAATGAAAAACGCCAAAAATGTATGGAGAAAACGAGAGATGATGCCACGCCTTTGTGCCATTGCGGCGGTGGGGGTTGTCGCCAGTCGTTTGTTGTCCGTTGATGCCGCTGCTGCTGATCTGGGTGGGGATTGCTGCGCAGATCTCGAGGAGCGTATCGCCGAGCTTGAATCGACGACCGCGCGTAAGGGCAACCGTAAGGTGTCGCTGACGGTTAGCGGCTGGGTTGCCAACCAGATCATGAGCTACGACAACGGCGTCGCGAGCAACACTTACGTCACCGGTGTTGGTTCCACGCTCGGAACGCACGTCAAGTTCACTGGCTCCGCCCAGGTTACCAACGATGTCACGGCCGGTTACGTCATGCACATCGAGATGGCGACATCCGACCCGATGACGGCCGGCAACACGCAGTTCAAGGCCAACGGACCATCGGCCCTCGGCATCGTCGCCTCGAATGGCGGCCTGCAGTACAACCAGCCCGAGCTGCTCTATTCGTACTGGTTCTTGAAGAGCAACAAACTCGGACAAGTGGACGTTGGTCTCATTCCGCAAGCTTCGGAGCACGCCGCGGTGCTCGTCGACGCGTCCGGCTCGCTCATTCCCGCCAACTGGGTGCCGGTCAATGGCCTTGCCATTAACCTGGCACGTAATGGCCAGCAGAAGTATCTGCCCAACGGTGTCGGCTTCCCGATTGGTGCAGCTATGTGGTGTAGCTCAACGGCTCTTCCCATTGCCGGCGATTGCGACGCTATCCCGATCGACGGCATTCGCTACGACACACCCACCTTCCACGGCTTCTCTGGTTCGGCCTCTTGGGGCGGTGACGACTTCTGGGATGTTGCGGGTCGCTTCTCCGGTGAGGGGCACGGCTTCATGTTGAATGCCACCATCGCTTATTCGCGCAATACCGACGAGCAGATGTTCCAGGGCTTCAACGCCGTCACTGGTCTGCCCTACACCGTCAAAGTCGATGCCGGCTACCTGCAGATGGGTGCCTACCTCCAGCACATGGCAACAGGTCTGTTCCTGTATGGCGCCTACGGCAAGGAGTACAACGACAACGTCTACATCACCGCCAACCAGACCGACAATCAGCCCAGCGGCAACAACTGGTACCTGAAGGCTGGTCTGCGTGAGAAGTGGGTGTCCCTCGGTCACACTGTTCTCTATGGCGAGTTCGGCAAGCGCAATGACATGTTTCACCCGCAGCTTGTCGACTTCGGCATTAGCGGCAGCGAGCTGACGCAGTGGGGCCTCGGCGCGGTGCAGGAAATCGACGCGGCGGCCATGTCTCTGTGGGTCAGCTATAAGAACTATGACCCGAGCTTCAGCGGTCCGGGTGTCGTGGCTGCCGAGTTCGACAATCTCGACGACCTCGACATCTTCACGGCAGGTGCTCTGATCAACTTCTGAACCGTCGCAGCAGCAACCTCGAGAGGACGGGCCGGCGCCCGTCCTCTTTTTTGTCCTGGAGGGGAACAGCTGTCGCACGGGCTGGCTTTATCGACCTGTCAGATAAGCAGCACCGGCGCGCGCGGCAGGTGACGCGCGGCACAAGATAATTCAATCAACAGGCGTGGCGGCCGATGCGCGTGACCGGCAACCCACCGCCCGTATTTCGAGCCTAGTTGCTAGCGGCTGAGGGGATGCTGAGCTGCTGCGCCGCCTCTCGCGTCAGATAGATGCCGTTGCCCCAGGTGCGTGCGTAAAGCAGATAGCCGTGTGCCCTCAGCACACCCGAGATCGAATCCCCGGCTTCGCTGCCTGCACTGACGAACTCTGCGCAGATAATCGTCGGGCGCGACGCGAAGTCGTACGATTGCAGGATTTCGACATCGAGCCCCTCGACATCGATGCTGAGGAAATCGGGGAAACGTCCGTTGCAGTAGCGTTCGATAATCTCTGCCAGGCTGCAGACCTCGATATCGAGCACATCCTGGATACGGAAGGCGGGGTACGCCTCGACGAATGCGCGCGCCGATTCTTCCGAGAACGAGTTCCTGCCGCTCGTTCTGTCGATGCGGTAGTACTTCATACGCCCACCGTGCTGCGCCGCTCCGACATTGACCACCAGATCCTCGGGACGCACGGCGCGGTAAGGAGCGATCAGGTCGGGGTTGGCCTCGATGACCACGCCGCGGCTGCCCGCCATATAGAAGAACGCCGTGTTACTGCAGTGGAGCGGATGATGCCCGCCGATATCGAGGTAGCTGGGGCGCTCCACGCCCAGCAGCTTGAAGACGTTCGCGACGATGAGATCCTCGCCACATTGCGCGTAGCTCGTGGCGCCGAAGACCTGATCCTGATGTCCTCGATAGATCGGGTTTACCGAATCCAAGACGTTACCGAGAAGTCGTTTTGCGCGCGCTGTGCCTCTCGCAACAAGGCGTGGGCGATCAATCGTTGCAACCAAGGTGGTCAACCTCCCTCAGTTCGTGGCACCCTGGCCTGAAATGTCGCGCGACGCAAAAGTGTCGCTACTCGCCGGGGCCTTGCAGAAATGCAAGCGCGAGCGTGACACCGCGTTCCGGGGGCAACAAGGCGTACGCGCAATTCGGCTTTGGATAAGTGACTCAATATTCCAGCGCGCAGCGCCACCGCCGGCGTCGTCAGGCGGTCGTTGACATGCAAATTTATTCTGCCCATTATTTAGGCATGAGCATGCTCACCTACCATCTGAAGCTCCCCCAAGAGGGTCGAGAAGCCGCAGGCTCGTAGCCCGGCCTGAGCGCGCCTCCGCGCGCGAGAAGCCGGGACCTTCATCTCCTTTTTTTCCCAACTTCCAAAAGCACGGATCGTGCGGGGTGACGTGTGCGCCACGCGCAATTCGTGTGCTGACTCACATGCTCCGAGGACGTCATGAACTTTCATCCTCCAACCAACTCGCTACCTCGCATCACGCTTGGCGTGTCGGAAGAGCGGCGGTTGAGCGCGCTCGCGACCGCAGCTGCGCTTGCTGGCCGTGCTGAATCGGTTGCCCGCATCCTCCTGGCCGAAATCGAACGCGCAGACATCGTGCGGGATGCTGATCTCCCTTCCGACGTCGTACGCATGCATTCGTGGGTCGAGTTTGAGGTCGACGAACGCAACCAGCGCTGCGTGCAACTCGTCTATCCCGGCGAAGCAAACATCGAGCAGAACAGGGTTTCCATCCTGACGCCGATTGGCGCCGCACTGATCGGCCTGTCTACAGGGCAGACGATACCGTTGCTCGGTCACGATGACCGCCCGCACCGGCTCACCCCACTCAAGGTCATGCGCCATCCGCCGAACGTCGCCAGCGACGAGCGGTCGGCCGGCGGTGAATAACATCTCACATTGGACTCGCGACGACAGTGATGCACATCGACGAAAAACTGACCCCCATTCTGGCAGAGGTCCTTCATCGGAATGCCGGCGAAGACGAGTTCCACCAGGCAGTCAAGGAGGTACTGGGCAGCCTTGGTCGCGTGGCGGCGAAGCACCCGCGTTATGCCAACGGAGCCCTGATCGAGCGGCTTTGCGAGCCCGAGCGGCAAGTCATCTTCCGCGTCCCCTGGGTTGATGATCAAGGACAGGTCCGGATTAATCGCGGCTTCCGCGTTCAATTCAACTCGGCGCTTGGCCCCTACAAGGGCGGCTTGCGCTTCCATCCCTCGGTAAACGTCGGCATCATCAAATTCCTCGGCTTTGAGCAGACCTTCAAGAATGCCTTGACCGGTATGCCCATCGGCGGCGGCAAGGGCGGATCCGATTTCAATCCGCGCGGTCGCTCTGACGGCGAGATCATGCGCTTCTGCCAGTCTTTCATGACCGAGCTGCATCGCCACCTGGGTGAGAACGTCGACGTGCCTGCTGGCGACATCGGCGTCGGCGGTCGCGAGATCGGTTACATGTTCGGGCAATATAAGCGTCTGACGAACCGCTACGAGGCCGGCGTACTGACCGGCAAGGGCCTCACCTACGGCGGGTCGCGCGCACGCACCGAGGCGACCGGGTACGGCGCTACGTACTTCGTGCAGAGCATGCTTGGCACCAAGGGCCAATCTTTTGCCGGGCGCAGAGTATCGGTCTCAGGATCGGGCAACGTCGCCATTTACGCCATCGAGAAGATCGCAGAGTTCGGTGGCAAGGTCGTCGCATGCTCGGATTCGAACGGCTACATCGTCGATGACCACGGTATCGATCTGGCGCTCGTCAAGGAAATCAAGGAAGTCCGCCGCGCGCGTATCTCCGAGTACGCGGCTGTCAAATCCGCCGCGCACTATATCGAAGGCGGATCGATCTGGGACGTGCCGGCAGACGTCGCGATGCCATCCGCCACTCAGAACGAGCTGACCGGCAAGGACGCTCGCACGCTGGTCAACAATGGCGTCATTGCTGTCGGCGAGGGCGCCAATATGCCGTGCACGCCCGAGGCTGTGCGAGTCTTCCAGGAGGCAGGCGTTCTTTTTGCTCCGGGTAAAGCGGCCAACGCCGGCGGTGTCGCTACGTCAGCACTAGAGATGCAGCAGAACGCATCGCGCGACAGCTGGACGTTCGAGCAGACCGAAGCGCGGCTCGCCGACGTCATGCGCAATATTCACGACCGTTGCGCTGAAACAGCGGCCGACTATGGCGCTCCCGGCGATTACGTTCTTGGCGCCAACATCGCCAGCTTCCTTCGTGTCGCCGAGGCGATGGAAGCCCTCGGCGTGATCTGACAGTCCAACGGTCTTTGCTGATCCAGGATGTACACCGGCGGGAGACTGCCGGTGTTCGCTTCAGTGCACCCGAAGTGGCGTCGCGCGAAACACCGATGCCCGGCAAACGACTGCGGCGTCATTCTCGATGACGACAAGCCCTTTAAGCTTGCGAGCGCAGGGCAGCACTGATGCTGCCAAGCTCACCGGCAAATCGATATTAGAGGGTGGGCTGTAGATTGGCTCCGCGGGTAGGAGCAAAGTCATTGGTTCGTACCTCTATAATGTGTTGAACCGTCTAGATATTTTTTCGAGATGCAAATTCATGTTGGGTCAATCGCTGGTTCCAATGTTGGGTTAGTTCGGTCCGGACATTATGCTAGTTGGAACGCTTTTTTTGGCTGTTTCGCTCGCCACAAGCTCATACGGAATAATACTACGCGCAGGATTTGGCGTGCTAGCTGAGAGTTGCCTCTCGCCGGCGTTACGAACATCCGCTCGGTCACAGTGAACGAACCCGCTGCCGCGGGAGAGCGCTTTGCCCGAGCGGCGCCACGCTGCCCGGTGCAGAGTGGCCGTCGAGGGCGTCCCGTGGACGTCCGCCCACAGCCGCTCTGCGGACTTCTGTGAGCTCAGATAAGCGCAGTACCTCTAGTCTCGCGCGGCATCGTGCACTACGACATAATCCCCACCGTCATTCAGCCGAAGCTCACCACCAGTCACCAGAGCAACACCCGGTGAATAGGACGCCGTGTTCGAGAAATGGTTTGTCGCGTATGCGCCTGCGTCTACGACGGCAACGATAGAGTTTCCAATTGTTACAGATGCTGACCACGTGGCCTGGTAAACTTTCGGCAGCTCTCTTCCGAACCGCTCAAGTTCCTGTGCGATCCAGCGATACATTTTGACCGCGTCTCCAACCGTGATGCGGTGGCGGTCCCGTTCCGACTTGGCCAGATGAAATGCGCGCGTGTCTAAACGTGTGATCAGCTTGAGTGCTTCCGCGTCGTCGGCCGACTCGCTGGATGCAACGAAATCCTTGTTGTAGTCGCGGGCCTTGTAGTTGTTGCCGTCCTCGTTCATCAGAAACACCCGACAGTTTCTGGCGTGGACGGCGAAGCACTCAAAATACATTGACGCTCGCTGACCCGGCTCGCTCCCCGCAAGCAGATTGAGTGCATAGCCAAGCATGCTTATCTCGTAGCTCAGATGCTTGGTCAGGAATTCCTTATTTTGATCTGCTGATGCCATGCTCTGTTCATCTGTTATCGTCTGGCCGCAGTTCTACCTGGAGGCTGGGCTCTGAGCACGTCGCTGCACATGGTAACCTTGAGCTTCGGTGCGATTCGCTATCGTTCTTCAAGGCTCGGCGGAGGAAACGATGAGTGCAGCCGACGGCCTTTGGCGCGGAACTGATAGAGTCAGGTTCTTTTGCAGGCACCTCGTGGGCCTGTGCATTGCCTTTGAACATCACGATGACGAGCAGACTGGGCATACGCCGCGCTTCGCGGCGTACGCAGGAACGCTTATCCGCATCCGGGACGCCTACTGCTTCCTCACTGCGGGCCACATCCTGCGGGAAGTGGAGCAGGCCCTTCAGAGCGACAACGTGGACATAAAGTCCGCGGTGTTGGCTGACACCTTTGGCCGCGGAAGGTTCAAGGATCATCCGATTCCGTTCGATCTGAAGAGCGCCAGCATCTTCTATATCGACGATGACGACGAAGGCCTCGACTTCGGCGTGATGCTGCTCCAGCCTTACTATATAAGGCTCCTGGCTACGAACGGGATCGTTGCTCTCGAAGAAAAGAACTGGGCGCATCAGGCCAGTGTACGGTTCGACGGATACGCGATGCTCGGCCTCCCTGAAGAGTATACGTCCGCATTCGTCTCCGCGTCCGGCGATGGTGTCGTCTCCCCTACCATGTTTGCCGTTCAGCGTGTCGCGCCGCCGCTGGCGGGAGGCCGATCGACCAAATTCGAGCGCTTCGTTGCCCAGGTCGATCCGGCAATCGGTCTGAAGAGCATCAAGGGAATGAGCGGCGGCCCGATCTTCGGATTCAATCTCGAAGAGCGCCATCCGCGCTATTGGGTCGTAGCCTTACAGAGCGCATGGAGTCCCGCGCGCGGGCTGGTATTCGGGTGCCCACTGCCGATCCTCGCATCGCTAATGACTGCGTGGAGTGGAGAAGCGACGCTGTCAGCGTAGTTTCAAGCCTGCCCAAAGACGGTGGGACATGTAGTGCTTGGTGTGATGATGTTCAATAAGTGTACCAAGGGTACACTTATTGAACATAAGTTAAACTTGCCAGCGGTTTGTATTAATGCTACTTTATGTACCATGAGTACACAAAAACTGGGGAAGTTGAACTGGCTCGCGCGGCATCTTCCAGAGGGTATGCCGGTCGATGCCGCGTGGCTTCGACGCCAGGGCTATACCGCCAACCTGCTTCGAAAGTACGAGGCTGCAAGATGGCTCTCGCAGCCGGCGCACCGCGTCTATGTCCGGCCGCGCGGCTCGCTGACCTGGGAGCAGATTGTCCTCTCTCTGCAGACCCTGCTGCGCTTGGATGTCGTCGTTGGCGGCCGAACTGCGCTCGAACTCCATGGATATGCGCACTACCTGCAACAGACCGTGACCGAGGTCCACTTGTACGGGCCGACACCGTTGCCGACCTGGCTCAAGACGCTGCCGGTGGATGTCCGCTTCATCTATCACAATGACGGAAGGCTGTTTCGCACGCACCGCGCCTCCACGGCTCCGTATCAATTGGAAGGCCCGTCCGAAGCCGCCAAAAGACCCGAAGGTGTAACGGTACAACCCTGGGGTCCAGGGAATTGGCCCCTCGTCCTATCTACGCCCGAGCGCGCCGTGCTCGAACTCCTGGACGAGTTGCCCGACCGGGAAAGCTTCCACCAGGCGGACATGCTGATGGAGGGACTCTCCACGCTCAGCCCCAGCAGGATGGAGAAGCTCCTGGTCGATTGCCGCAGCATCAAGGTCAAGCGTCTCTTCTTCTTCTTCGCCGATCGTCACAAGCATGCCTGGCTCAAGCGTATCGACCGCAAGGCCATCGATCTTGGCAAAGGCAAGCGCGTGCTCGTCAAGGGCGGAAAGCTCGATGCCAAGCACATGATCACCGTGCCGGAGGATCTCGATGCCGCTGGCTGAGAACTTCCGTCGGCAAGTCGATCTTCTACTGCGCGTTGTCCCCTATATCGCGAAGGAGAAGTGCTTCGCCCTGAAAGGGGGGACCGCCATCAATCTCTTCTTCCGCGACCTCCCTCGGCTCTCCGTTGATATCGACCTCACCTACGTCAACGTGCTCCCGCGGGCGAGATCCCTGGGTGCGATTGACAAGGCGATGAAGCGCATCGCCGCCCGGATCGAGAAAGGGATCAAGGGCGCCCACGTTACGCAGACAGTGACAGAAGGCACCGTCACCAAGCTCTTCATTCAGGAGCGTAGGGTCCAGATTAAGGTCGAGGTCACGCCAGTCATGCGTGGCTCTGCTTACGAGCCCGAACTGCGCGGGGTCACGCCTGCAGTTGAGGAAGCATTTGGCTTCGCGGAGATGCCGGTCGTTTCTTTTGCCGACCTCTATGCCGGCAAGATCGTCGCGGCACTCGATCGCCAGCACCCTCGCGATTTCTTCGATGTTCGGCAGCTGATGGCCAACGAAGGCATCACCAATGAGATCCGGGCCGGCTTCATCGTCTATCTGCTATCCCATCATCGCCCGATGGCCGAAGTACTGGCTGCACCAGCGAAGGACATCCGACAGAAATACGACGCCGAGTTCGTCGGTATGACCGATGACGCGGTCACGCTCGACGAACTCCTTGCAACACGCTCCGAACTTGTAGCGGCGATTGTCGGTGACATGCCTGAAGCGCATCGCCGCTTCCTGGTATCGTTCGAGCGTGGGGAGCCGGATTGGGATCTTCTCGGACTCAAGGGCGTCAACAAGCTGCCCGCTATCCAATGGCGTCAGCAGAACCTCGACAAGATTTCGAAGAACAAGCGGGCCGATCTCGTCGCGCAGCTCGAGCGCGTCCTCGGACTCGATGTCACCCCGTCGCAGCTGACCTTGCTTCCAGAAGCAAGCGCGTCCAAGAAGCGCCGCGCGTCAAGAGTCCAAGGCTGAGACCCGCGACCGTGGAGGAACGTCCGCTGCGCGTCGACCCCTCCACCCGCTATGGTCTGCGGTGCACCGCTATGCGTGGGACCCCGTTCGTGTGTGCCCGGTGTGTGCGCAGGCAAAGCGGGATTTGGCGCGGGCCACTGAGCGATTGAATTGATTGGTGGAGCCGAGGAAACCGAACCCCTGACCTCTGCAGTACGATTGCAGTGGCCGTTTGCGGGTCATACAGCCGTCGCCACTTCTGCTGACGACGCGATCACCTCCAGTCGCCATCGATGTCCGGCGCGACCGACGCCCAGTTCGTCACGTCTGACCTTGTATACGAACGCCGATCCCGCAAGCTTGCATGCGTCAGTTCTCGACGTCCGCCGACGGTCACGACCGGATATGATCGGCAAGTCCGCTTTCGAGGGAGCTGACGACGTGCCGTCGCATCCAGCCCGATGCGTTTGCCCGGCGGCCTACGATGACCGCAAACTCGGCATCGCGTGAGTCCGTCGCCCCTTCACACCGAGCTGGCCGTTCGCTCTTATGATGGAAATAGAAGAGTGTTTCTAATTCTCAATTCATTGCCGTTTCGCGTGAACAATAGAGGCACAATTAGGCTGCGAATAGCAGTGAAATGGATAGCATTTCTGGCGGCTTTTGTCGAGTGATTAGGCGGGCTGCAAGATCCCACGGAAGTCCTTCTGACGGAGCGCAATGCTCGATAGGGTATGGCGGTCGAGCACCGACATGAACTGGTCAAGCGCCTCGCGAAGAATCCCCTGCAAGCGGCAGCATCTGGTGATGACGCACTGATTGCCCGTAGCAAAACACTCGACGAGTGCAAAATCCGGCTCGGTGTCCCTGACGACGTCGCCAAGCACTATCTCTTCAGCGGGCTTTGCGAGCTTCAGGCCGCCGGAGCGACCGCGCACGGCAGTGAGGTATCCGGTGCGCGTCAGGGCGGTTGCAACCTTCATGAGGTGTGCGCGCGAAATGCCGTAGGCGTCGGCCATCTCCTCGATGGTGACGAGACGGTCCCCGGCAGCGTGCGTGAACATGAGCATGCGCAGCGAATAATCGGAGAACAGAGTGAGGCGCATCGTGCCCGCTCCTTAACTAGTGGCCGGTTCTCAGCCGCGGCTTTGTCAGCATGGGCCAGTAGACGACGGCAAACGTACCATAGGCCAGGACCCAGCCGGCCGCTGCAAGATGAAGCATCGGCATGCGCGCGACGTCGAATCCGGCAAGGAGGCGCGCACCGACCGCGACCAATATCGCCGCGTAGAGCGCGGCCGTGGCGGTGCTGGCGGTCAACTCGCGGCCCGAGTGTCCGAGGCTGGCGCGAGTCATAACGGCGAGCGTCATCAAGCCGACAGCCCCGATGGTCCAGGCATGGACGGCACCACTCGGCGGCAAGACGTCCGGAGCAATGATCGAGAGCGCGACGAGAAAGAAGCCGATCGGGACGAATGCGTAGCCCACGTGCAGCACTAGGACGAGCACTTCCGGTGAGGTGCGGTCACCGGCCCAGCGAGCGAGGCGAACGGAATGCAGTGCGCCAGCAATGGTCAGCGCCAAGGCGGTGAAGGTGGCGAGCGGCGCTGCAACCCAGGCAACAAGCGCAACAGCGCCGGCCAGTATCGTGACGCCATCATAGCGGCTGAATGGGACCGGCAGGCGTCCATGTTCCTGACGCACCAGCCAATTGCGTGTGAAACTTGGAATGATGCGGCCGCCTATGAGCGAGATCAGGAGCACTGCCGCGGCGATGCCGATGCGCGTGCCGTAGCCGTTGCCGCTTGCGAAAATCGCCTCGGCATAGAAAACGGCATTTCCGACCAATAGGAGCGTGACGAGAGCGAGGACGCGCAGGTTCTTGATGTTGTTTCCGGTGATGATCTCGCGCGCGATGACTGCGATCAGAGCCAGAAGAAAGCTGAGGTCGATCGCCGCGGCAAAGCCGAGCCCGGTCAGGCCCGAGGCAAGCACGGCGACGCGGCCGGCAGCCCACAGGAAAAACAGAGCGAGCAGGGGCGTACCAAGAATCGGTAACCTGCCCGTCCAGTTCGGAACGGCGGTCAGCAGAAATCCAGCGACGACAGCAGGCAGAAATCCATAGAGGAGCTCATGCGCGTGCCACTCGAGCGGGCTCAGAGCCATAGGAATGGTCAGCGCGCCTTCGAGCATCGGCAGCCACAGCGCGACGATCAGCGCGGCCCACAGACTGGCGCCAAGAAAGAAGGGACGAAAGCCGAAGCTTAGGACAGCCGGGCCCGTGTAGGCGCGCATCTGCTGGGCTGAGGTGCTCATGACCTAAACGTCCTGCCGCTCGCTCACTGCGAGTCCACGGCGCGTTCCCACACACAGAATTGAAGCGGCCGAGGGTTTCATCGTCGGTGCCATGGTGCTAAAACGAACATCTAGGATAGTTCTTTTAGCTCCAAGGGAGCAACCGGTCAACGTTTGGGGGCAATCGAGGCGGAAAAAGCTTATGACGTATGTCGTCACCGAGAATTGCATCAAGTGCAAATTTACGGACTGCGTTGAGGTATGTCCGGTCGACTGCTTCTATGAAGGCGCAAACATGCTCGTCATAAATCCTGACGAGTGCATCGACTGCGGCGTGTGCGTTCCGGAGTGCCCAGCCCACGCAATCTTCTCCGATTCAGAAAGGGAGGCAACGCCGCAGTGGCTCGACCTCAACCGCCGGTACTCGGAGGCGTGGCCCAACATTACCGGTAAAAAGGCGCCATTGCCTGGAGCCGACGGCGAAAACGGCCGTCGCGGGAAAGCGGCCGAGTTTTCGCCGTTGCCGGGAGAGGGTGAGGCGCACCTCGCTGCCGAGTAGTCAAGTCGACTGCTACTTGCAGCCAATGAGTGCGATCGCGTTTAGGTGCCGCCGGTGCTTGTGAAAGGTATGCCGCATCGTCAGCACGCGGCGGCGTGCTTGCCGGTCCGTGGCGACATTCTTCAAGAACTTCAGTGCGCCCCAAAGGCCTTCGTCGGCGATGAGCCGTGCCGGACGGAGAAGGTTCATGGGCGCAAGGCGAACGCGCTCGACGTGGAAGCCAGCCAACTGGAGAAGCTGCGTCCACTCCTGCGGCGTCGACGGGCGCGCGCCGACGTGGATAGCTGCCGATAGTGCGTTCTCAATATCCTGCTTGACGTGCGGCGGGGCATCGTCGGGGACAATCGCCAACTCGTGGATTGCGTATTGTCCGCCCGGTCGCAGCAGGCGGTAGGCTTCTGCGATAATTTTCTGCTTGTGCTCCGTCGGGTGCATCGACAGCATCGCCTCGCCTATGACGACGGTGGCGCATCCATCGGCAAGTCCCGTCGCATCGGCATGACCAATCTTGACGGAGACATTCTCGCGAGCGGGCAGGCGCTCAGACGTCCAGGCAGCCGCCGCCTTATCGCGCTCGATGCCCACATAGGAACGGGGGTTTTGCTGGAGCACGAGGCGGGCGGTGACGCCGAGCCCCGGCGCGAACTCAACGACATCATCGCTGCTGCCGACACCGATGTCAGTCAGCAGAGCTTGTGTCATGGCAAGTCCGCCCGGCCTCAGCACGCGTTTTCCTAAGCGCGCCAGCAGCCAGTGACCGGGCATCTTGTCGGCTCTCAGGGTGTGACCGGGAAGAACTTCAATGGGTTGTGTGGCTTCTGTCATGGTCAAAGCCTTTCTACTCTCGCTCTCTTGGTGAAGGGCAAACGTCTGTGATGGCGATATGACGTTCAATAGTTTCCTTTCACGCCGACGATGAATGCGCGCCCGTCGCCAGGGAGGAACGCGGCTTGGCCAGCAGCCGCCTGGTCGACGATAAGCGTCGAGGACGCGTACTTTTCATCGAAGATATTGCGAACCTCGCCGTAGAGGCTGAACGCCTCGTTGACGTCGTAGTTGGCGCGCGCATCGACGGTGACAAAGGAGCCTGCGAATAATGTGTTGGCGTTGTCGACGGGCGTCTCGCCCGGCTGCCAGTTGACTTCCGTTTCCACGAACAGGCTCGGGGTCACCGTGTAGCGGAGCGCGGCGTTGATCGTGTGGGGCGGAGCGCCCGCAAGCTGGTTGTCGCCGTACAGAGCATCGCCTTCGAAGCGGAAGTCCTGATAGGTGTATGTGACGCGGGCGCCCAGGGTCTCAGTGAGCCGTGCCGCAAAGCCGAACTCGACGCCGAAGTGGCGGGTCCTGTCGGCGTTCACGGCACCGAGCGACACGCCGGAGGCGTCCCGCAGGTTGAGCAACTCATTCTCAACCCACGAGTAGTAAGTCACCGCCTCCCAGCTCATCGAGCCTTGGCGCCCGCGCCATCCCCCCTCAACCGTCGTCGCCGTCTGCGCGTCGAGATCGGGCGTCGCAAAGGCATACCTCAGGGAACCCTGGTTGGGGCTTCCAGGGCTGAAGAATGGCGAACCGCTTATGGTCGCCAGCAAGTCGTCGTGCGTCGGCGGCTCGAAGCTGCGACTCACCGCGCCGAAGAGTTTGGTCGTAGCTGTCAGATCGTAAAGAAGGCCGGCGCTTGGTGTCCAACCGGAATAGCTGCGCGAGTAACTGGTGTCCTGCGACAGCGCGAAGGCGTTCTGAAGTGCGCCGGAGACAGGATTGTAGCCCGCGACAGGGCGTGTGCCGCTGCCGAACCGGTCGTCGTTGTCGCGCGTGGCATAGGCGTAGCCAATCGCTGGGCTGAGCGTGAATCCGGCGCCGACAGGAATGTTGAGAGCGGCGTGCAGCGACACTGTCGACGCGTCGAGCTCGCTCTCGCCGAACTTGGCGCCTTGGCTGCCGCTGAGGTTGATGAAGTTCTGGCGCTCGGCGGAGCCTACGATGTACTGCGCGGTGGCTTCGAACAGCGGAAGGGCTGAGGCCGTGCTCGGGTTATAGGCGTAGCGTACGACGCTGGTAAAATCTCCGCCGTCAGTGGTACGGATGCCCCCGGAGATCGGGAAGCGGAAGGTGTCGTCAGTGTAGGCGTATCCTAATCCGACATCGAAGAGATGCTCGCCGTACGTAGCCGAAGTGCGCGACCCGATGCGGAATTGCTCGGTATCCCGCCGCGGCCTGTCGCGCAGCACATCGGGTCCAGGGTTGAGGATTGTCGGTGGATTTCCGGGGATGACGGTCGGCCCGCCGTAGACCTGCTTCGGGTTCTGCTCAAGAAGCGCTTTCGTCAGCGGGCCGGCGACATCGAAGCCGAGATCGGTATAGCCGAGGAAGAGCCGCGTCGAGATGTTGTCGTCGACCTTAGCGCCTGCATTGATGTTGAGGTTGGTGCGCTCCGAGCTGTTGTAGTCGCGAAACCCGTCGCGCTCGCTGTAGCTGATCTGCGCGTTGGCATCGAAATTACCCTCGCGCGCGCCTGCTCGTGCAGTGGTGGTGACCTGCCCAAAGCTCCCGGCTTCGAAAGTCGCGGTGGCGCCGGGGCTGGATGAGCCGGTAGGCGAGGTGAAGTTGATCGCGCCACCGAGAACGGTTGCGCCAAGTCTGTTGGCGGTGTAGCCGCGATAGATCTCAGTGAAGTCGGCTTGCCGAGGGTCTGCGAGGCCGACGACGTACGATCCGTCGGCGCGATTGAGAGGCAGTCCGTCCTGCAGAATAAGAACGCCGCGCTCGACGGGGTTCTGTTGCAGGCCAGAGCCGCGGATCTGAATTCTCGGCTGGTCATTGCCGCCGAAGAAGTTCTGCACGATGACGCCGGGTACGATCTTCAGCGTGTCGCCAGCCGTCACGTTGGCTCGGCCGGCAAGCTCTCTGGCAGCAACGACATCGGTGCCGCCGGCGATCGCTTCGATGCGCCGGCGCGAAATCGCCTCCGGATCCTGTGGTCGTCCGGCTTCGCCGTCGGCGGATGCGGTTTGACCAGCCGATACGCTGGGCGAGGCGCTTGAGGGGCTCTTCTTCTTGGCAGTCTTCTTAGTCGGCGTCGCCGCCTCGACCGTCACGGGCGGCAGGGAGACTGTGGCACCCGGGGCGGCCGACTGTGCAAATGCAGCCCCGGTCAAAGCGCTTGGAGTGAAGGCTAGGGTCGCGACCGCGAACAGGTACGGCCGGTGTACTGTGCGCGCAGCATCAAGGCCGCAAGACCTTGCAGGCCAGCCTGATGCGAACTCACCCGTAACGCCAGACGTGACCACTCGTACTCTACGCATCCCAGAACTCCCAACACGCATACGCCACCCTCGGACCTAAACGGCCCGAGACATTCGATGAGGATCATTAGGAGTCGAGGGACGGGGCAGCGCCCCCAAGCGGAAGGAGAGGGCTCAAAACGGGAGAATATTGTCATTTACCGGACAGGGACTGACTGACTGGCGTCAGGCCCTCCCACGAGCGGTCCTATATTGCGCGGGGTTCAAATCGAACTGCCGGCGAAAGGCTCGGGCAAATTGACTTGGGTTGGCAAATCCTGCTTCCAGCGCGATCTCCGCGATTGTCAGGTCGCTATGCAGCAGAAGGTTCTGCGCCGCAGCAAGTCGCTTGTAGCGCGAGAAGCTGGCGATGCTGTCGCCGTAGCGGCACTTGAAGCAGCGCTTCAAATCGCATTCGTTCATGCCGACAAGCGTGCTGAGCTCTGTGATTGTCGGCGGATCGTCGAGACGCTGGGTGAGGATGTCGGCAGCAAGACGCAGCTTCGAGACGGTTCGTGGAGGAAGGCTTTGGGCTTCGCCAGCGGCCGGTTTCGGGTTTTTGTGACTGGCATAGCCCCAGGCAAGCAACGCGAGCACCGCTTGCTCAGCGGTGAGAATGTCTGCGTCGGTGTCGAAGCTCAGATCGAGAAGTGCCTTCGCATGTGTGAGGCCGAATTCATCGAGGTCGATCTGTAGGTCACTGGATGACGCGTATTCCTCGCCCATCAGGAAGGTAGATATCTGGCACTCGAGGCCGCGAGGACAGGTGGCACACCACGAGGAGGGGAAGTGTACGATGACGGCTAGGGTTGCGGGGGCGGTGAAGTCTATGCGCCTTGCACACCGACAGCAGGGTTGGCGCAGTATGTACAGAGTGTCCGGCTTGAAGGATTGCAGCCTCGACGGTTCCTCGTCTGACTTCAGGGTCGGGCTACCCGCAAAGGTGATGCAAAAGTATGTGCCCACGGCGCTGAGGGGCACTGAAGTTCGACTGCCAGGTCGCACCCGAGTAAGGCCCACCCCGCCGCGCAGATCGACGGTCGTGCTGTCTGGCACGCCAACGGCCGCGCTGTGCAAGCGCGCTGCAATCTGAGACTGAACTTCCATGCTCGAACTCATCTCGAACCTTGAACGGTCTCAAGGCGCTCAGCAAATGAGGTCCTGGAAACGCCGCTACAATGGCAGAAAGTATTAGTATTGCTTACGACACAAGTAAAGAAAGCGGGCGTGCGAAAAATCGCCACTTAAATCATATGGTTTTGAGGTGTTGGTCAGTCAGCGATGCTTCTGGGCTTCGTCGGCGTGTAGCCTGGACTCAAGCATATACGTCAACGCGGCCAGCCCAGGATCGCTGTGCGCCTGGCACCTGCCGATCATGGTGATCCATGCTTCGTCGCCCGCGGTATTGGCAAAGAGGCGGACGCTGGAAGCGACGTATTCGCCAATTTGCAGCTGTGCCGCCGCAGCGGCGGCAGAGAGGCGCCGCAGCAACGCGGCGTCTCGTATGGTTCCGGCAGCTTCGTCGGCTACCGCCGGATCCTCCATGCGCCAAATTAGGTCTCCGAGTGTCATGATAACTGGATGCTCCTGTGGCGTTCGTCGTTTCGGTCGGGGCTCAAAAGGCGAGTTCCCGAATTCCATATTCTGGCGGTCATTCGGCGGGCCGGATGGATGGCGTAGGCATGATCGGGCGTTCATGGATATCGGTGTCGGAACTCAGCAGGCCTCCGCGGCGGGCGTAGACCCACCAAGTGATCGCGATGCACGTGACGTAAAAGCCGAGGAAGCCCCAGAGTGCGGCCTCGGCGCTGCCCGTCATGGAGATGGAGGTGCCGTAGCTCTTAGGAATGAAGAATGCGCCATAGGCGGCAATCGCCGAACTGAACCCAATTATGCCTGCGCTCTCTTTTTCGGCGTTGCGCAGGCGAATTGCATCATCAGCGTCAGGCAGTAGCCGAGACATCTCCTTGCTCATGATGGCCGGGATCATCTGGAACGTTGAGGCGTTGCCGACACCGCTGACAACGAAGAGAAACAGGAACATGCCGAAGAACCCGGCGAAGTTGGCAATGCTCAGGAAGTAAAGGACACCCGCGACTCCGGCCGCCATGCCGACGAACACCCAGAGAGTCACGCGAGCGCCGCCGTATTTGTCGGCAATCCAGCCCGTAGCAGAGCGCGATATTGCTCCGACGAGGGGACCTATAAAGGCGTAGGCAAGCGCATTCACCTCGGGAAACTGGAGCTTGGCAAGCAAAGGAAACCCTGCCGAATAGCCGATGAAGGATCCGAATGTTCCCGTGTAGAGCCAGCACATGATCCATGTGTGCCTGCGCTGGAATATGATGGACTGCTCCGCGAAGGATGCGCGTGCGGAGGCGATGTCGTTCATGCCGAACCAGGCAGCGAGCGCAGACGCGACGATGAATGGCACCCAAATGAAACCGGCGTTCTGAAGCCACATCGGGTACGTGCGATCGCCTTCCGCCACCATGACAGGGTCCCCGCCGAGCCAGCCGAACACGCCCGCAGTGATAACGACCGGCACGAGGAACTGCGCGACGCTGACGCCGAGGTTGCCCAGTCCGGCATTCAATGCCAGCGCGTTGCCCTTCTCACTCTTCGGGAAGAAGAACGAGATGTTGGACATTGACGAGGCGAAGTTGCCGCCGCCGAAGCCACACAGCAGGGCCAATGCAAGGAAGATCCAGTACGGGGTATTAGGATTCTGGACCGCCATTGCGATGCCGACCGCGGGGATCAACAGAGACCAGGTCGCGAGCGTCGTCCACAGTCGGCCGCCCAACACCGGAACCATGAAGGAATAGAATATTCGCAACGTTGCGCCCGAGAGACCGGGCAGTGCAGCGAGCCAGAAGAGCTGGTCGGGGGTGTATTGGAATCCAGCGGTCGGCAGTTTGGCGACAACGACCGACCACACCATCCAAACGGCGAATGAGAGCAGCAATGAAGGGATTGAGAGCCAGAGGTTGCGCCGGGCGATGGCGCGCCCTGTCGTTTGCCAGAACACGCGGTCTTCCGGTCGCCAATCTTCGATGAGGCTCGGACCCAAAGCGCCGACGTGATGCGGCTGGTGGATCGGCTGCATCTCTGGGAGCTCGGGCAGCCTTTTGAGATCAGGTACCGTTGCTCGCCGCTCCATGCGGCGGATCGAGAAGTGCATCCACGCAAGCGCCGTAGTGACCAACAGAAAGAGCAGCATGAAGCAGCTCGTCCAAATGCCGGTGAGATCGTTGAGCATCCCGAACGCGATCGGCAGGACGAAGCCTCCCAATCCACCAATCATGCCGACAAGACCGCCGACAGCGCCGACATTTTTTGGATAGTAGACTGGAATATGCTTGTAGACGGCGGCTTTCCCCAGGCTCATGAAGAACCCGAGCACGAACACGATGACCGAGAAGGGGACCAGTCCGATCTCAAGCTCGAAGGTGATCGGGCCGCGGATACCCCGCACCACGTATTCGGTCGGCGGATAGGACAGGACGAACGTGCACGCGACCGACACGAGGAACGTCCAGTACATGATGCGCCTGGCGCCGTACTTGTCGGAGAGGTGTCCCCCATAAGCGCGGAAAACACTGGCGGGGATAGAGTAGGCCGCACCGATCATTCCGGCGCTGGCGATGTCGAGGCGGTACACGCCGATCAGGTAGCGGGGCAGCCACAGGGCAAGCGCGACAAAGGCGCCGAACACGAAGAAGTAGTATAGTCCGAAACGCCAGACCTGAAGGTTCTTCAACGGAGCCAGCTCAAGCCAAGCACTCTTCGGCTTTTCGCCGCTCATTGCCCGCTCGCGCTGAACTGGGTCCTCGCTGGTGGCGAACCAGAATACAACGGCCATCAGCGCGATAGCCCCGGCCCATACCTGCGCGACCGTCTGCCATCCGTATGCGATGAGCACAAAGGGCGCCAGGAACTTGGTGACCGCGGCGCCAACGTTGCCTGCACCGAAAATGCCGAGGGCGGTGCCCTGCTTCTCGGGCGGATACCAGCGCGAAACGTAAGCGACGCCGACGGCGAACGCGCCTCCCGCGATGCCGACACCCAAGGCGGCGAACAGCATTTGTGGATAGGTCTTCGCGTACGTGAGGAGCCATGTCGCTAGGGCTGCCGCCAGCATCACGAGCGTATAGATGCGACGACCGCCGTATTGATCGGTCCAGACGCCGAGCGCGATCCGGGTCAATGATCCCGTCAGTATCGGAGTGCCGACCAGAAGGCCGAACTGTGTTTCGTTGAGCCCCAATTGCTCCTTGATCTGGATTCCAATGATCGAGAATATCGTCCAGACTGCGAAGCAAACCGTGAAACCCAGAGTGGAGAGCCACAGGGCCTTTCGCTGCTCATGCGCGCTGACGACGGGCATAATGGTCGCGCTCCGCTCAATACCTCGGCCGGGTTAATCGGTGCCAATTATCGCGTGAGCGACGGCAGAGGCACGTTGATCTGCGTTAAGTGCGAAGGGCCCCGAGGGGTGCGTCGTTATCGCGAGGTGTCCGTGTCCGATGGGATGCAAGTTCAAGCCCCTCGATGTTGGCCTGCTCAACCAGCATGCGCACATATAGCGCCCGCGCCTGTGTGATGGTGGCTGCGCGCAGATAGCTGGCAATGCGCTCTTTCACTGGTTCGAACGGGAGTTCTGCGCCCTCAATACGGCGGTCGAGGCGTATGATGTGGAGTCCGTAGCGTGTCTCGACGGGGGCTTGAGTGATTTCTCCCGGCTGGAGACTAGCCAGAGCCCTCTCAAATTCCGCTGTCGTGTCGCCCGGGAGCAGCTGGCCGAGATTGCCTCCATCGGCCGAGGAAGGGCAGATTGAATAGGCTCTCGCCAAATGCGCAAAGCGCGACGGGTCTTCGCGGAGCGCAGAGATGATGGCGTGAGCATTGCGGCGCTTGGCTTCGAACGCAACGTTTTCGTTGCGCGAGACTGACAGCAGAATGTGCGCCGCCTCATAGATGGTGGGAGTACGAAACTTATCGCGATTGCGGTCGTAGTAGCGGCGGCAGCTGTCGCCATCTGGCTCTGGGGTGACGACGAAGCGTTCGATCAATGCCCGTATATTTGCCTCTTCCGGCGTTTCAAGCCGGCCGTCGACATCGGGTGCCGGGGAGGCCGTTATTGCGGCACGCTGCGCCTCTTGCAGCAAGAGCTCCCGCACGACAAGCGATAGAGCGGCTTCGTGCCAAGCCGCTGCAGGCGAATGCGCGGGATGGTTCTGCGTTTCGCGCGCGATTTCGTCGTGAGGTATGACAACCCCATTCACGCTTACTTTTGCTCGCGGAGCGTTCGCCAAGTCGGCGTGGATTGAACAGCCCATGCGTCTCTACTCCGCAGCCTGAACACGCGAGGCGATGGTGTGGCTGGCGCCGCCACGTGCGCGCACGACCTGATAGCCGCGACGACCGAGGTACCAAACCGGCGCGCTCCAGATGTGCACGAGGCGGGTGAACGGGAAAACGAGGAAGATGGTCATGCCGAGGAACAGATGCAGCTTGAAGATCGGGTTGGCGTCGGCGATCAGGCTCGAGACGCCAGGCTGCAGAGTGAGGATGCCTTGGGCCCAGGTCATGAAGCGAACCATCTCCTCGCCGTTGAGGTGCTGAAGCGAGATCGGGATAGTGAGGAGACCGAGCACGAGCTGTGCGTAGAGCATGAGCAACACGGCTATGTCGCCAAACGATGAGGTCCTGCGAATCCGGGCATCGAAAAGCCTCCGGTGGACGAGCAGCGTAATGCCGACGAAGCAGGCGATGCCCGCGACGCCGCCGACGATGATGGCCATCCACTGCTTGAACTCGTGCGAGATACCGATCGCGTCGAAAATCCAGATTGGCGTCAGAAGCCCGACGAAGTGGCCGAGAAAGATGACGAGGATGCCGACGTGGAACAGGTTAGAGCCCCACATGAGCTGCCGGCGGCGCAGCAGCTGGCTCGAACCGGAGCGCCAGGAGTATTGCTCGCGATCGAAGCGCAACCAGCTTCCGAGCAGGAAGACGGTCAGGCAAAGGTATGGGTACCAGCCGAAAACGATGTGGTTGAGGGCCTCGTACATGACGCTCTCCTCAAGCTTGCGGTTCACGTGCCGGCTGGGTGCCGGGCGCGGGGCGCCGGCCAGCGCGGATGCGTGCGATCAGCTCATCCTTGCAGCCGTTGCCGGCGCCGGCGCCGAATGACACCGGCTGGTCCTCCCAGGCCGCGTCGAGCGCGGCCAGGTCGTTAGGATCCGGGTCGGCCTGCTGCAGGAGCGCCGAGACGTCTTCGCCTTTCGGCACCGACGCGGCGAGTGCGACCAGCGCGCGAAATACCGCCTCGTACGGAGATTGGCGTTTGGCTAGCCGTTCGGCCAGCGCGGCAAATATGTGTGCCGTCTGGGCTAGCAGGTCGCTAGCTTGCTGGTCAGGTCGGGTCGACAGGAATTCGAGGAACAACGGTATGAAGTCTGGCAGCTCCTTCGCAGTCAGATACAGCCCATGCGTCTCATAGAGATTCTGCAGATCGACCATGGCCTGCCCCCGATCGCGGCTCTCGCCGTGAACGTGCTCGAATAGGTAGAGTGAAAGGGAGCGCGTGCGGTCGAAGAGAAGCACGTAGCGCTCCTGGAGGTCGTAGAGGTCCCCTAAGGCCAAGTCGTGGATGAGAGCCAGCAGCTCGTCGCGGAGCGGCGTCGCCAATTTAGCCTCGGCCTCGACGATGCTTTGCATTTCGGGGGCTGCTGCCTTGATTTCCGGGGTTGGGTAGGTCAACAGCGCCGAGAGGATCTTGTTGATACCGCCGCTCATGCGACCTCCATTGGTGTCTTGTGGCGCTTGGGCGTTCCGAAGAGGTTTGGCTCACTGGCCCCGCCGGAGCATCCGTTGCCGAACGAGAATCCGCACGAGCCACGCAGGTCGTAGGCATCCTCGTCGAGCTCGCGGTGCGCCGTAGGAATGACGAAGCGGTCCTCGTAGTTGGCGATCGCCATGATGTGATACATCTCGTCGATCTGCCCGCTGGTCATTCCGACGCGCCGCGCGATGCTTTCGTTGGTCACGCCGTCGATTGTCTTCGCTCGCATATAGCCCCGCATGGCCAGCATGCGCTCGAGCGCCTGGGCGACCGGAGCCTCCTGGCCAGCGGTCAGCAAGTTCGCGAGGTACTTGATGGGGATGCGCAGCGAGCGCACGTCGGGCATCTCGCCATCGTGACCGATCTTGCCGGCGGCCGCGGCCGACTGGATCGGCGACAGCGGCGGCACGTACCAAACCATCGGAAGCGTTCTGTACTCGGGATGCAGCGGGAAGGCGACCTTCCACTCCATCGCCATCTTCCATACGGGCGAGCGCTGAGCCGCTTTCAGCCAGTTCTCGGGTATGCCTTCGGCGCGCGCCTGGGCGATGACGATGGGATCGTTCGGATCGAGGAAGACGTCGAGTTGCGCCTGGTAGAGATCCTGCTCGTCGGGCACGCCTGCTGCTGCCTCAATGCGGTCGGCATCATAGAGCAGCACGCCAAGATAGCGGATGCGACCGACGCAGGTTTCGGAACAGACCGTCGGCTGACCCGTTTCGATGCGCGGGTAGCAGAAGATGCATTTCTCGGATTTTCCAGAGGACCAGTTGTAATAGATCTTCTTGTAGGGGCAGCCGGACACGCACATGCGCCAGCCACGGCACTTGTCCTGGTCGATGAGAACAATGCCATCCTCCTCGCGCTTGTAGATGGCGCCCGAAGGACACGAGGCCACGCACGCCGGATTGAGGCAATGCTCGCACAGGCGCGGTAGATACATCATGAAGGTGTTTTCGAACTGGCCGTAGATTTCCTTCTGCACGTCGTTGAAGTTCGAATCGGCAGAGCGCTTAGCGAACTCGCCGCCTAGAATCTCTTCCCAGTTTGGGCCCCACTTGATCTTGTCCATGCGCTCGCCGGTGATGAGCGAGCGCGGACGCGCAGTGGGAAAGGCGGAGAGTTCGGGTGCTTTCTGCAGATGCTCGTAATCGAAGGTGAAGGGCTCGTAGTAGTCATCGATCTCGGGCAGGTCAGGGTTGGCAAAGATCTTGGCGAGCACGCGCCATTTGGCACCCATCTTGGGCTCGATCTTGCCGTTCTTCTTTCTGACCCAGCCGCCGTTCCAGCGGTCTTGGTTCTCCCAGTCTTTCGGATAGCCGACGCCCGGCTTGGTCTCGACGTTGTTGAACCAAGCATATTCCATGCCCTCGCGGCTGGTCCAAACGTTCTTGCACGTGATCGAGCAGGTGTGACACCCGATGCACTTATCGAGGTTCAGCACCATGGCGATTTGAGCGCGAATTTTCATTCTGCAGGCTCCAGCTTAAGAGGGGTGACGGATAGCTTCTCCGGCTGGTCTGCGGCCGGCTGGTCGAGCCAGTCGATCTCTGCCATTTTGCGAACGATGACGAACTCGTCGCGGTTGGAGCCGACGGTGCCGTAGTAGTTGAAACCGTAGGACTGCTGGGCGTACCCGCCGATCATGTGTGTCGGCTTCAGCACCGCGCGCGTGACAGAGTTGTGAATCCCTCCGCGCTGACCGGTCTGCTCGGAGCCGGGAACGTTCACGATCTTTTCTTGTGCGTGATACATCATGCACATGCCTTCCTTGACGCGCTGGGAGACGACAGCGCGGGCGACGAGTGCACCATTGGTGTTGAAGGCTTCGATCCAGTCGTTGTCGACGATACCGGCCTTCTTTGCGTCAGCCTCGCTGATCCAAACGATCGGTCCGCCGCGCGAGAGTGTCAGCATCAGCAAGTTGTCGGTGTAGGTCGAGTGGATGCCCCACTTTTGGTGCGGGGTGATGAAGTTGAGCACAACGGCATCGTTGCCATTGGGTTTGCGATCGATGACGGGTTTGACCGTCTTGGTATCGATGGGCGGCCGGTAGACGCAAAGTGCCTCGCCGAAGGCCCGCATCCAGAGGTGGTCCTGATAGAGCTGCTGGCGCCCGGTGAGAGTGCGCCAAGGGATCAACTCGTGGACGTTGGTGTAGCCGGCGTTGTAGCAGACCTGCTCGGACTCGAGACCCGACCATATCGGAGACGAAATAATCTTCCGAGGTTGAGCAACGACGTCGCGAAAGCGGATCTTCTCGTCCTCTTTATGGATGGCGAGATGCTTGTGATCCCGGCCGGTGAAGGCACTGAGCGAGGCCCAAGCTTTGACCGCCACCTCGCCATTGGTTTCGGGGGCGAGCATGAGCAGCACTTCTGCGGCGTCGATGTCCGTGTCGATGCGCGGGGCGCCTTTGGTCGGACCGTCCTCAATTACGACCCCATTGAGCTTGCGCAGGAGCTCAACCTCGTGCTCGGTGTTCCAGCTCATGCCCTTGCCGCCGTTGCCGAGCTTGTCCATCAGGGGCCCGAGCGAGGTGAAGCGCTTATAGAGGTTCGGATAGTCGCGCTCGACGACGGTCACCTGCGGCATGGTCTTGCCGGGAATCGGGGCGACTTCGCCCCGCTTCCAGTCCTTGACGTCGAGGGCTTGGGCGATCTCGGCAGGAGTGTCATGCAAGATCGGCGTCAGCACTACATCCTGCTCGACGCCCAGCACCTCGGGAGCGACCTCCGAGAACTTCTTGGCGATCGATTTGTAGATATCCCAGTCGCTGCGGCACTCCCACACCGGGTCTACCGCGCCGGTGAGCGGATGAATGAACGGGTGCATGTCGGAGGTATTGAGATCGTTCTTTTCGTACCAGGTTGCCGTCGGGAGAACGATGTCGGAGTAGACGCAAGTGGTCGACATGCGGAAGTCCAGTGTCACTAGAAGATCGAGTTTTCCTTCCGGGGCATCCTCGTGCCAGACCACCTCTGAGGGCTTCTGGCGTCCCGCTTCGCCGAGGTCCTTTCCCATGACGCCGTGCGTCGTGCCGAGCAGGTGCTTGAGAAAGTACTCGTGACCCTTCCCCGACGAGCCCAGGAGATTGGAACGCCAGACGAACAGGTTGCGCGGCCAGTTGACCGGCTTATCGGGATCCTCGCACGAAAGCTTGATATCGCCTGACTCCAGTGCTGCCGCGACATAATCCTTGGGCTCTTGTCCCGCAGCTTTGGCCTTGGCCGCGATAGTTAACGGATTGTTCTCGATTTGCGGTGCCGACGGCAGCCAGCCCATGCGCTCAGCGCGCACGTTGTAGTCAATAATGGCGCCGTCCCATGGTCCCGGGGGAGCGGTGGGCGACAGGATCTCACCCACGTCTAGGGTCTCGTATCGCCACTGGTCGGTATGCGCGTAGAAGAATGATGTGGAGTTCTGCTGGCGCGGCGGGCGTCCCCAATCGAGACCAAAGGCAAGCGGAAGCCATCCGGATTGCGGTCTCAGCTTCTCCTGCCCGACATAATGCGACCACCCTCCACCGGACTGTCCGACGCAGCCGCACATCACCAGCATGTTGATGACGCCGCGGTAGTTCATGTCCATGTGGTACCAGTGGTTCATCGCCGCGCCGATGATCACCATGGACCGGCCGTTCGTCTTCTCGGCGTTGAGGGCGAACTCGCGCGCTACGGTGATGATCTGGTCGCGGGGCACGCCGGTGATCTTCTCAGCCCAGGCCGGCGTATACGGCTCGTTCTCGTCGTATGACTTGGCGACGTTCTCGCCGCCGAAGCCGCGATCTAAGCCGTAATTGGCGACGAAAAGATCATAGACGCTGGCAACCAGCCCTTCACCTTCTGCGAGTGGCACCTTTTTCACCGGCACGCGGCGCATCAGGACGCTCGGGTGATCAGTGCCGGTGAAGTGATCGTGTTCAAGATTGCCAAAGTAGGGAAACGCGACGTCCGCAAACTCGTCGGTTATGCCTGCGAGAGAGAGGCAAAGCCGCGTGTCGCGGCCGCTCGCGTCTTTCTCCTCGAGGTTCCACTTGCCCTTTTCACCCCAGCGGAAGCCAACCGAGCCGTTGGGCGCGACGATTTCGCCCGACCTCTCGTCGAATGCGACCGTCTTCCATTCCGGATTGTTGCTCTCGCCGAGAGCACCGGCAAGATCGGAGGTGCGCAGGAGGCGTTCAGGGACGAGCCTGCCGTCTTGCTGAACGAGGCGGACCAGCATCGGCATATCGGTATACTGGCGCGCATAATCCTCGAAGTACTGGACCTTTCTGTCGATGTGAAACTCGCGCAAGATGACATGCCCCATGGCCATGGCGAGCGCGGCATCGGTGCCCTGCTTTACGGAAATCCATAGGTCGGCGAACTTCGATGCTTCGGAGTAGTCGGGACAGATGACGACGCTCTTGGCTCCGCGATATCGGGCCTCAGTATAGAAGTGAGCATCGGGTGTGCGCGTCTGCGGCACGTTCGAGCCCCACAGGATCAGGAAGCCAGAATTGTACCAATCTGCCGACTCTGGCACGTCAGTTTGCTCGCCCCACGTCTGCGGCGAGGCGGGCGGCAAGTCGCAGTACCAATCATAAAATGAGAGACAGACGCCGCCGAGCAGCGACAGGTAGCGTGAGCCAGCAGCGTAGCTAACCATGGACATCGCCGGTATCGGCGAGAAGCCGCAGACTCGATCGGGACCGTAAGTCTTGACTGTGTAGGCGTTGGCTGCGGCGATGATCTCGGTAACCTCGTCCCAGGTCGCCCGGACGAAGCCGCCGAGGCCGCGCTTCTTCACGTACGCCGCCCGCTTCTCCGGTGTCTCGACGATAGAGGCCCAGGCGGCGACCGGGGTGCGCACGGCTCTTGCCTCGCGCCACAACTTCAGCAGCCGGGAGCGGACCAGTGGATATTTCGCGCGGTTGCCCGAATAGAGATACCAGGAATAGCTCGCGCCGCGCGGACACCCGCGCGGCTCGTGGTTCGGTAGCTCTGGACGCGTGCGCGGGTAGTCGGTCTGCTGGGTTTCCCAGGTGACGATGCCGCCCTTGACGTAGATTTTCCACGAGCACGATCCGGTGCAGTTCACTCCGTGCGTGGAACGAACAATCTTGTCGTGCTGCCAACGCTTTCTATAACCGTCCTCCCAGCGACGATCCTCGCGCGTTACGATGCCGTGGCCGTCGGCAAAGTCGTCGACGACGCGGTTGAAGAATGTGAGACGGTCGAGGAAGTGGCTCATCGGGTACTCCGAATGTTGTCCAGGGCGGATGGCGTCAGCACGGCTTCTCGGCACCGGAGCGCGCGTAGTACCACCAGTTTATGGCGAGGCAGACGAGGTAGAAGGCGGCCGCCCAGTAGAAGAAGGGGTTGAACGAGCCAAACCAGTCGTACGCGTATCCGAGCATCAAGCCACACGCGAAGGGGCCGTAGGCGGCGATTGCAGCTGTCCATCCGATAACGCCGCCCGCTTGCCGGGGCGGGAAGATCATCGGCATCTGCTTGAATGTCGATGCATTGCCGATGCCGGAAAAGAAGAACAGACCGAGCATCGTCGCGACGAAGTAGGGGAATTCGCCCATCGTCGTCGGAGCGGTAAAGAAGGTGATCGCGATTGCACAGGCGAGCATGCCTATCGCCGACCAGTGCGTAACACGTGCGCCGCCGACGCGGTCAGAAAGCGGCCCTGCAAAGATGCGCGCCAATGAGCCGACCAGTGGTCCGAGGAATGCGTAGGTGAGCGGATCGGGCGCGTCTGGGAGCCCGCCATAGATCTTCTGAATGAGCAGAGGGAATGTGGCGGCGAGACCCGAGAAGGTGCCGAAGGTCGCCACGTAGAGGACGGTCATGAACAGCCCGTGCTTCATCTTGAAGATGTCGAGCTGCTCGCGGAAGTTGGCGCGAACGGGCACACTGCGAAGCATGACAAGTGCGGCGATGCCAAAGAAGAGAATGAATGGCACATAGATCGCCGTGGCATTCTGCAGCCAGACGGAGTTGGTTTGGCCATTTGGCGAGGTGGCGGTCAGCGGCTCGCCAAAGAGCGATCCGGCGAGGGCAAAACCGATGATCCAGGGCGTCACGAACTGCACGATCGAGACACCGAAATTTCCGACGCCAGCCTGTACGGCCAATGCTGTTCCCTGCAGACGCTTGGGGAAAAATAGGCTGGTCGACGGCATGAACGAGGAGAAATTCCCGCCCCCGAGGCCGGCTAGGAATGCCAGCGAAAGCAGGACCCAATAGGGTGTCGTTGGATCCTGGACTGCAAAATACCAGCCCAGTGCCGGTATCAGGAGCGACAGCGTAGAGAAGGCTACGACGTGGCGGGTGCCGTAGAGCGGCGTCAAGAAAGTATGGACCATCCGCAGCGTGCCGCCCGCGAGGCCCGGCATCGCTGCGAGCCAAAAGAGCTCAGTCGTCGACAGTTTGAAGCCGGCATTCGGCAGGCGCACGACAAGCGCCGACACCACAAACCAAATGATAAAGGCAAGCGTCAGGTTGACCGTTGTGATCGTCAGGGTGCGCCAAGCGAGTTTCTTGCCGGTCTCTTCCCAGAAGACGGGATCCTCGGGGTTCCACTGCTGTAGCCACGAATTGCCGCCGCTGCGGGCTGCCTCGAGCTTTGTGGTGAGCATGTCGTCCTCACGAACATCGCGGCGTTATCAGGCTCGATTATGGGCAGGTCGCAGTGCGTGCATGTTGACGTATGTCAATCTGCGACCGCCGTGGAGCCCAACAGAGCTTTGATCAGTGAGGAGCGGAGACGCTTAACCCCCGTCAACCGCGAGGCCGATGCCGCTGCGACATACTGGTTAGGTCGCGCAGCATCGGATTCAGACTTCATTGACGCTAGCCGCGCTGCCAGCGGACACACTGACGCTTCACTACGGTGCGGAAAGCACCAGCGCTGCGTTCTGTCCGCCAAAGCCGAAGGAGTTTGAGAGCACTGTATCGACGCGCATTGATCGGGCAACGTTAGGGACCACGTCCACGGGGATCGCCGGGTCGGGGAGGTCGTAATTGATGGTGGGAGGGATGGTTCCTTCGCGAATGGTCATGAGGGAGATAACGGCTTCGATAGCGCCTGCGGCCGATAGCGTGTGCCCGATCATCGATTTGTTGGAACTTATCGGCGTTGCGGAAAGGTGGCATCCAAGCACGCCCTTAAGCGCAAGATATTCCATTTTATCGTTTTCCGGGGTGCTGGTGCCGTGCGCATTGATGTAGTCGACGTCCTGCGGTTTAAGACCAGAGTCCGCAAGCGCGTTGGCAATTGCAGCGATGATCGGCGAGGCGTCGGGCTTTGAGCGGGTCCGGTGATAGTTATCCGCGCGCTCGCCGCAACCGCGCACCAGTCCAAGGATAGTGGCACCGCGTGCCCGGGCCGCGTGATATGATTCCAATACGAGCGCGGCTGCTCCTTCGCCCATCACGAAGCCGTCACGATCCTTGGAAAACGGCCGCGACGCGCATTCTGGTGGGTCGTTGCGTGTCGATAGTGCAGATAGAAGAGAGAACCGGATCAACGCCTCGATTTGCACTGATGCGTCGGTTCCAACGCACAGCACGGCTTCAGTGTCTCCGCGTCTAATCGCTTCGACGCCGAGCTGAATCGCGGTTGCGCCGGACGCACAGGCGGTCGAGACAGAAACGGGAATGCCCTGGGTTTCAAATCGCCGGGCGAGATGTTCTCCAACGCTGGCAAATTGGAAGAGAGAGTTCATCTCCCGCCAATCACCGTCACGGGCTGCGGCGGCGAGGCGACAGTAGCCCCGTAGCTCGGAGCCACCGCCAGCACCGTAAAGTGCTTTGCGCTGGGGCCACTCGAGCTCAGCGGGTGGGGTTGCAAGGAAGAGGGGGCCGGGAAAGCCTCCGTTGGAGGCAATGCGGGCCTCGGCGAGTGCCTCTTCGGCGGCTCGTGCTGCCATGTCGATGGCGAGTTCGGGAGCCGATCGCTGTGAGGCATCGAGAAAGTCAACGGTGGCGGCGAAATTGGTGCGCAAGCCGTCGGTCGGGAATCGCTTGATGGCTTTGACACCGGATCGCCCCGACGTCAGAGCGCTCCAGGTATTGTTCTTGCCCAATCCAAGCGAGGTGACGAGGCCCATGCCGGTGACAGCGACCAGGGGGCGCCCTCGTGCGTCCTTATGAGCAGGGGTCATGCAGTCCTCATGTAGTAGCTTCGATGACGGCGAGACCTTCGCCACGCCAATGGCCGACGCAAGTCACAAGGACGTTGTCGACAATGAGCCGGGTTTGTTGCTCCGTCAGCGAGCTTCCCAACGCGGGCGGGAGGTACTTATGGCGAGCGATCAGCGCAGCAAGGGCCAGCCCGGCCGGGAAGTGTGCTTCGACGGAATGGCCTAAAGCGCTACCGAATGCCCGCACGATGACTTCGGCGCCTGGAAGGGGGAGTGTTTGAATGAACTCGCTTTCCTCGCTCGTCTCGGGCTCTACTCCACTTGCGCCACTGAGCACACATAGCGGCCCCTTGGGTGGGCTCCGGAGCCGCTCATAGAGTCCCGTCAAGGAGCCTGCCGTTGATCCTTTGCCGCGATCGCAGCGACCGGTGACAACGTCAACGAGGCGCGCATAGGTGCGCGCGCCGCGCGCCATTGCATGCTCGCGAGCTTCGAGCACGAGAAAGGCCCCAACGCTGCCGAGAATTAGCCCGCCGCCGGCCCGAGCGCGGTCCCAAACCGGCGCATAGGGCCCGCGCCACAAATTGTGCCCAAGCTCCAAGCCCAGCAACAGGTCCTCGCGTTCGGAATTGAGGGCGCCGCCGACCAGGACAATATCTGTCTGTCGAGACACGATGCGACGATAAGCATTCTCTATTGCGGTAAGGCCGGCCATTTCTTCGCCCATGAACGTGCGCGATGAGCCGGTCACCCCGTGGACGATGGAGATGTTTCCCGCGAGCATGTTCGAGAGCTGCGCCAGGAAGAGAGTCGGCCGCAGTGCGCTTGGGAGAACTTGTTTTGCCAGCAAGGTGCTGTCCCCATCGCAGTCCAACTTGTCGAGCACCTCGCAATCAACGGCGATGTCGCGCTCTCCACTGCCGGCTGCAACTACGAGATGCGTGTGCTCAAGGAGTTCGAAGTTTTCCGCGACGCCGGCGTCGGCCAAGGCTAATCCCGCTGCGTAGACGCCAATACGCTGCCAAGTTTCCATCTGCTTCAGATCGCTTTTTTTGGGTATCTGGCGGCTGAAGTCGAGTGGGACGAGTGGATGGACGCAATAGGGGGCAAAGCGGATCTCCTCGACGACACAGCCCGAGATGGCGTCGGCTAGGCGTGCGACATGCTCGTGCGCGTCGACCCCGAGAGAACTGGCAAGTCCTACGCCGGTGATCACTACGTCTCTTTCGCCGTTATCCATCGGTCCGTCTCCTCCCTAGAGGGTGACAACGATCTTTCCGAACACGTCGCGACGCTCAAGGCGCTGCAATCCGGCGTCGAGGTCAATCAACTGTAGCTGCGTGTCTATGACCGGAGCGACCGACCCAGCGGCCATTTTCTCCATGACCGATCGCATATTCTCGATGCGGCAACCGAAGCTGCCGATCAGCCGCAGCTGCTGCTGAAAGAGCATGTAGAGGTTGGTCTTTGCTGCAACACCGGTGGTCGAGCCACAGGTCACGAGCCTGCCGCCGCGCTTCAGTGTCATCAGGCTTCCCTCCCACGTCGCTGGCCCGATGTGCTCGAAGACAACGTCAACGCCTTTGCCGCCGGTGAGTTTTCGGGTGCGACTTTCGAAGCGCTGCTGCGTGTAGTCTATGACGTGATCGGCTCCGAGCTTGGCTGCCAACGCCGCCTTGCGATCGCTACCGACAGTGGTGATGACGGTCGCGCCGGCCGCCTTGGCGAGTTGAATTGCTGCGCTGCCGATGCCGCTACCGCCGGCATGCACGAGTACGGTTTCGCCTTTGGACAGCTTGGCGTTGTCAAACAGCATGTGCTCCACCGTGCCGAACGTGATTGGGGCGCAGGCCGCAGCTACCGCATCGACGCGCGCCGGCGCCTTGACGGCGAGCCGTGCGGGAATGTTGACGCGCTCGCGGAGAAAGCCGTCGATGTGGAAGCCGAACATCGCGGGCGGCCCCTCGCAGAAGTTGTCGCGTCCTTCAATGCAGGCAGGGCAGTGACCGCAGGTGTGCGCGCCATAGAGCGCGACAATGTCGCCGATGCTCAAGTCTTTGACCCGGGCCCCGAGGGCAACGACCTCGCCCGCCGCCTCGGCGCCGAGCACGAGCGGGAGCTTGCGCTTGGCGAATGCCATCCCCCGCCAGCTCCAGACGTCGATGTGGTTGAGGGCCACGGTGCGGACGCGCACCTGCACGTCATATTCGGCAGGGGGCGGCGGGGCCTCGACCTCAGCGACGTTGAGGCAACGCTCGCTTAAGAGTTGAACAGCACGCATGCGCTCGGCTGCCCCTTGAGCAGACAATTTCCGCGCGGCCAAAGAGTCATTGCTCGTCATTGCAGCTCTCGCGAAAAGACGACGCACACGTTCTGGCCTCCAAAGCCGAAGGAATTCGACAGGGCGACGCCTACGTCTGCGGAACGACTGACGTTTGGTACGACGTCGAGAGGGAGATCTGGGTCTGGATCGTCGTAGTTCGTGGTCGGGGGAAGCATTCCAGTTTGCAGGGTCTGCATCGTGAAGACGGCTTCAACAGATCCGGCGGCGATCAGCGTGTGACCGATCATCGACTTGTTGGAGCTGATCGGAATGTGTGGGAGCCGGTCACCGAAGACGGCCGCCAGAGAGAGGCACTCCATCTTGTCGTTCTCGGGTGTGCTGGTGCCGTGCGCATTGACGTAGTCAATGTGGTCAGGCGTGATGCCCGCATCATCAAGCGTCTTGCGGAGGGCGCCTATGATGGCCCGTCCATCGGGGCGGGAGCGGGTGCGGTGATAGTCGTCGGCCTTCTCGCCGCAGCCGCGCACTAGGCCGAGTATTCTGGCGCCACGCGATTTAGCTGACGCATAGCTTTCGAGGACGAGGGCGCCAGAGCCCTCCGCCATCACGAAGCCGTCGCGGGTCTTTGAGAACGGGCGCGAAGCCTTTTCGGGAGGATCGTTTCGCGTCGACAGTGCCGAGAGCAGAGAGAAGCGGACCAGGCCTTCAGGATGCACCGTGGCATCGGTTCCTATGCAGAGCGCGGCGTCTGCCTTGCCGTGACGTATAGCTTCTACTCCGAGCTGGATGGTGGTGGCGCCTGATGCGCAAGCTGTACAGATGGAGAGCGGCTCGCCGCGGGTGCCAAATCGCTCCATGAGCCTGTCGGAGATGGCGGCGAAGCGGACATGCTTTGCCAAGCTTGCATGAGTGCCTTTGCGTGCAGCGGCGAGCAGCCGTGCATAACCAGCGAGTTCCGAATCTTCATCGGAAGAGTACAGTTCGCGCAGATGCGGCCATTCGAGCTCCGACGGCGGGGTAGCGACGATGAGCGGGCCGGGAAAGCTTCCAGGGTGCCCGAGGCGAGCTTGATCGATGGCTTCCGCTGCCGCCGTCTCGGCCATAGCGTAGGACAGGTCAAACGCGGAGTAGTCCGCAGTTCCAAAGTGATCGACCGTTCCAGCGATGGTTGTCTTGAGGCCGTCCGTCGAGAAACGCGAAATTGGCTTGATGCCAGATTGACCACCGACGAGCTTCTGCCAGTTGTCGGTCTTTCCTACGCCCAATGACGTCACGATGCCTGCACCGGTGACGGCGACCAGCGGCCGACCCTTGCTGTCCAAATAGGCGCTAGGCATGGTTCGCTCCATGCAGCGCGGGGACGACGACACTGAGGGCCTCGCCGCGCCAGGTTCCTACTGTCGTCACTAGGATGCGATCGGGCGGCCCCTCTGCTGGAGTATCCACCTCGGGGCACCCAAACGGGGGGTAGTAGCGGCCCTTGGCCAGCGCCAAGGCGGCAAGCGCGATACCGACAATGAAGTGCGCCTCTCGTCCGTGGCCGAAGAGGCTGCCCCAGGCGCGGACGGCGGGGAAATGGCCGCTCTCGGGAAGATTAGCTAGAAATTGCTGCTCCTCGCTCGTCGCCGGCTCGACTCCACTCGCTCCGCTGAGCACGCAGAGCGCGTTCGCGGTCGGCTCGAGCTCCATAGTCGAGAATAATTTCGACAACGCCGCAGTGGCGTCGCCCGCGAGTCGGCGGGATCGCGTCGCGGCTATGGCACCGATACGGGCATAGGGCTGGCGGTCGCGTTGGCGGGCATGGCGAGCGGACTCGAGGACTAGGAACGCTCCCAGACTGCCGAGTACGGCTCCCCCGCCATCGCCACGCCGCTCCCACACCGACTTGAAGGAGCCGCGGTAGAGGATCTGCTCGAGCTCGCTGCCGAGCAGGATGTCCTCTCGCTCTGCGTTGAGTGCGCCGCCAACGAGGACGATGTCGCTCTCACCGCTGGCTATCCGATCGAACGCATTCTGGAGTGCGGATACGCCGGCCATCTCCTCACTCTTGAAGGTGCGTGAGGAACCGGTAGCGCCGTGAACGATCGAAACATTGCCCGCGAGGAGGTTGGATAGTTGCCCGAGATAGAGAGTGGGCCTGAGACCCGTCATGAGATCGCGATTGAGTGCGGCTCCGGCGGCACCTTCTGCATCTAACGCCGCGAGCACGCGCGAATCGAAGGCGATGTCGCGTTCCCCATTGCCGGCGGCGATGCTGAGATCGGTCCGGTCGAGCAGTTCTTGGTCACCGGCTAATGCGGCATCCCCGAGGGCCAGCCCTGCGGCGTATACGCCTATCCTGTGCCAGCGTTCCATCTGTCGCTGGTCCGTGGTGCGCGGTATCTGCCGTGCCAGGGCCAGTGGGACGAGAGGGTGAACAGGATAAGGGGCGAAGCGTCTTTCCTCGACTTTCGCAATGCATCCCTGCGGATTGCTGAGCTGCGACCAGTGCTCCTCGACACCTTCGCCTATCGAGCTCACGAGGCCGATGCCGGTGATCCAGACGTGCTCTTGTTCGCGGGTCATGCAACCTTCGCATCGAGCAAGCCGAGCCGCCGACCCTCGTTCTCAACGTGATGCTGCAGGGCGACGGAGGGGAATACGACATTGCGCATCGTGAGCTGCGCGTCGCAGACCGTTGCGCCATCGCGCTCAATCGAAGCCGCGGTCACCGTGTAGCCAGACCCATCATGAATTCGGCTGACCGTCACGGTGAGGCTTGCCTGAGGTCGAACGAACGACCGGAAATTTGCGGTCTTTACGTTGGCGAAGAACGGCATGCGAGAGAATTTGTTCAACGCCAACACGAGGTACCCGGAGGCTTGCGCCATGACCTCGAGCAGCAGCACTCCAGGCATGATCGCTTCGCCGGGAAAGTGGCCTTCGAAGACGGGGCTGTTCGCCGGCACCTTAGCCCTCGCCGTAAGCGTCGCCCTCTGGGGGTCGAATGCCGCGATTTCGTCGAGCATCTGAAAATACTCGAGCCTCATCGAAGGCGAAGCTCCTAGACTGTCGCTTCGGCGCGGATGGCGTCGATCTGGGCGCACAGGTTCCGCAAGACGAAGTAGTCATCGCCATTGCGCTTTCCTTCGTTCACGTCGGTGATCCAATCATCGACGGGCAGTTGGATGGCGAATGTCCGGTCGATCTCGAATGTGATGTCGAGAAACGCAAGGCTGTCGATTGCGAGGTCCTTCATCACGTGGCTGTCGGGCGTTATCTGCTCGAGCGGTACATCGCTTGCCGAGGAGATGATGGTTGCCACGGTCTCGAAGGTGGATGCCATGCTGCGGTCTCCGTGCTCAGATGATAGGCAACGCGCGGCGATCTTCCGTCAATCCGCTGCTAGGGGCGCTTTCTAACAAAACGGACTCGACGCAGGCTTAACCGAAGTCAATTTGCCGATGCCGCACCTTGGCTAACGCTCTTGGCACAATGCGCAATGCCCGTGATGCATCATGACAGCTCCACTCGATCGCCTGCTTGAGCTGCGCGTGGGCCAGACTGAATGCCTGTCGCGCACGATCACAGCTGAAGACGTGGCTGCGTTCGCGCGTCTGTCTGGGGATTACAACGCGTTGCATCTCGATGACGAGTTTGCCGCGCGCACCGAGTTCGCGCAGCGTGTGGTGCACGGCTTTCTCAGCGCCAGCCTGCTTTCGACGCTCGTGGGCATGAAGGTGCCGGGGCGCGGCGCACTCTATTTGTCGCAGAGGTTTGAATTCACAAAGCCAGTGTACATCGGGGAAACCGTCGAGGCGCGCGCAACAATCGAGAAGATCGACGCAGAGACGCGGGTGGTCACACTGCGTACTGAAATCCACAAGGCACCGGGCCAGTGTGTTCTGCGCGGGTCGGCGCAGGTCAAGGTACTGAGGCTCACCGATCGGGACGAGCGCGCTGCTGCAAATGTAGGTTCGGACGGCCGACTGCTTTCAGGACGCGTGGCACTGGTCACGGGAGGCTCGCGAGGCATCGGCCGAGCCATCGCGAGGCTCTTTGCAGCGCACGGGGCCAAGGTTTGGATCAATTACAACAAGAGCCGTGGCGCTGCAGAAGAATTGGAGCAGGATCTCGTCTCCTCCGGCGGCTGGTGCCGCTGCGTCAGAGCCGATGTGACCAAGAAGGACGAAGCAGATCGACTCATCGCAGAGGTCACGGCCGGCGGCGATTTGGACATCCTCGTCAACAACGCGGGTCCGAAAATCAAATCTGGATCGTTTGAGGACTTTTCGTTCGAAGACATCGCCGGCGCATTCGAGGATCTCGTCGGGAGTGCCTTTCACGTCACGAAGGCAGCTCTGCCGGCGCTGCGAGTCACACGAGGGGGCGTCATCACGGTACTCTCGTCGGCCGCTCTGGGCCGCACGGCGCATGGGTGGCTGCCATACGTCATGGGCAAGAGCGCACTTCTAGCCATGTGCAAAAATCTCGCGCAGGAAATCGGACCGCACGGCGTGAGGGTGAACGTTATTTCGCCCTCGATGGTCGAAACGGATCTCGTTTCCAATGTGCCAGACCGGATTCGTCAGATGATCGTGTCGCGCACACCGCTGCGGCGGCTGGCGACCGTGGAGGACGTTGCGGGTGCAGCGTTGCTTCTGGCCTCTCCCTACGCGGGGTTCATTACCGGCGAGAATTTGCTCGTCACCGGTGGCGAGACCATGATCTGAGGAGGTTGGAATCCATTGTCATTACTCTCGCACCGCACTCCCGCGCGCGGACTCGCTATCGAGATGGGCGAGCGCCGCGATAACGGGGAGGAAAGTCAATCGATCGATAGGCTAGTGGACGCGGCCGTTGAGGCCGCGCCGGATCTCGTGCGGGGCCGGTTGATATTGCCTGCAGTGGACTGGACGTGCGTCGCGCCGGCGAAAGTAGCGCGCATGCTTGCGCGCATCGAGCACGCGGGCATCAACTGTCCCCGGTGGCTATCGAAGGCCATTCTAATCGCCGGCCATACGGTGGAGGACACCCGAAACCTTCCGGGTGATCTCACGGTGCTAAATCGCGTTAACATGGAAAGCCCTCGGGACGACGGCGGCGCATGGGTCGCGCCGCTCATCGAGGGTTTGATCGACGATGAGGCGGTCGAGGTCGAGATCGTCGACGCGATCGTTGAGCGTTTGGCTGTACGAGGCTCTGACGAGCATGCCGTCAGGCTAGCCCTGGGGCATGCACACCGGACGCGGGATGCGGTGCGAGCAGTTACCGCGCAGCTGGACAAGCTCTTGGAGCACCTGCGGCCAGTTCGGTTGCGCCTTACCGGGTTCTCGACGACGCAGATTCTGGCCGAAGCATTGCGGCCGACATTCGCCGCTCAGGGCTGGCAGGCAGACGTCGTACAATCAGAATTTGGTGCCGGGTTGGCTGAATTGAACAACGTGGTTGGAGAGCACGATGCGCTCATACTCCTGCTCGACCTTGAAGGATTTGTGCAGATCGATTGGCGCAATGCACCGGCGCGGGTGGCTGAGCTGATAAGCGAAAGGGCCGAGCTTCTGGCGCGAGCGCTGTCTGCGTTTGCAGAGCGCTCGGAAGCCCCGCTCCTGATCAACACAATCCCTTCCGCCTACGCTCCGTCATCGGGATTTCTCGATGGCCCTCACGGCAGCGGTGTGCGGCGTACCGTCGACCTCATCAATGCGCGGTTGTATGAGGTCGCCAGCAGAAGCGGACGTATTGTCGTGATCGATTCCGATCAGGCGATGGCCGATATTCAACGCTCCCGCCAAATCGATCAGAAGCTCTGGTTCTACGGCCGCATCGCTTATTCTGCCGATGCAACGTGGGCTATAGCGCGAGGCTTCGCGCAGGCGTGGAATTCGCTGCGTCGCGGGCCAATAAAGGTGCTGGCCGTCGACTTAGACAACACTTTGTGGGGCGGCATCTATGGCGATGACGGTGTGGAGAGACTGGCCTGCGGGCACGAGTTTCCCGGCAATGCCTTCATGGCCATGCAGCAGGAGTGCCTGCGGCTGCGTAATCAGGGCATCTTGCTCGTAGCGCTAAGCAAGAACAACGCCGATGCGATGAGCGTGTTCGAGCGGCATCCCGAAATGGCACTGAAGCCGAGCGATTTTGCCGCCACCAAAGTGAACTGGGACCCCAAGCCGGAAAACATTCGCAAGGTGGCCGCTGAGCTCAACCTGGCCTTGGACAGCTTCCTGTTCATCGACGACAGTCCGCATGAACGCGACGCCATGCGCAGGCTATGCCCTGAAGTGCGCGTGCCGGAGATGCCGGCCGATCCCGCAGAACGCCCCCTTTGGCTGCGCAGACTGGCATGTACCTGGCCTGTGCGGCTGACCGCCGAGGACGAGGAGCGGGGCGCGTCTTATGCCGCCGGCAAGGAGGCAGAGCGCTGGAGGGCGTCCACTGGGAGTCATGAAGACTTCCTCCGCGGATTGGAGCAGCATCTGCGCATTGGGCACGTTGACAAGAACGTCGTGTCGCGCGTCGCGCAGATGCATCAGCGGACCAACCAGTTCAACCTCACCACGATACGGAGTACCGAAGCCGATATTGCCTCCGTCTTTGGCGACGGTTCTCGAGGCGTTGCTTTCTACGGACGGGCGAGCGACCGGTTCGGCGACCACGGAATCGTAATCGCAGCGGTGGCCGAGATTGAGGGCAGCGAGGCTGTCTTACGGTCGTTCCTCATGAGCTGTCGGGTCATTGGACGGGAGATTGAACGGGCGTTCCTCGGAGAAGTACTAGGGGAGCTTCGCCAGCGTGGTGTTAGTTACGTGTTCGGCAAGTACGTTCCTACAGCAAAGAATGCGATGGTGCGCGACTTCTATCCGTCGTGCGGTTTCATGCAGTTGGGGGGCGACGACGGCGGTACGAACTGGCTTTTGGACTTGTCTAACCAGCAACTTCCCGGCTCGCAATTCGTGACAGTTGGTTGGGAGTCGTAGATGGACACGCGGGTTTCAAAAGACATTCCGTGCCGCGCTGAGATCGTGTCGATCTTCGAGGACGTGTTCCAGTTTGCAGGGCCAATTAGTCTTGCTACCTCCCCGAACGACGTCGAACGCTGGGATTCGCTACAGCACATAGCGTTAGTACAGATGATCGAAGTTACGTTCGCGATTAGGCTATCCATGGACGAGATGATCGAGATGCGCACCGTTGGTGACATCGAGCGCGTGCTAGCCCGCCATGGCGCATAGAATGTCCGCGTCTACTGTGGGCGTTTTTGCAGGAGGAACTGCGGATAGAAGGAGACGACAGTTCTTCCACTTGAGTTGACGCCCTCTGCGCCCACGACGAGCATGCCCCAGTCCTTCGATGTCCCGGCGCCGACCTTGTGCTCCACCCAGCTGTTGAAGGTGATGCGGTCGCCCTCGTAAACGGATGCGCACCAGGAAAGGTTTCGCGTGCCCGCAGCTGGTCCCAGCAAGGGGACGGGCCGCTGGTTCAGTGCCAGCCAATCGGCTTCGGTATGGTAGTAGTCAACGATTAGGCGCGTCCACATCGCTATGATGTGCCAGCTGTCCACGGCATTGCCCCGATCTCGAACGGCGGCTGCGTTGGGCCCCTTTCCGAGAATTTGCGTGTATGCCCGCATGGCAGACGAAGTGAAGCAGCAGGAGCCGAGCACGATCTCGTCTCCTAGTTGGACATCTTCGAAATAGCGGACGAGATGTCCTCCCGGTCGGCGCTGGACGCGCGATCTCCTTCTATTCAGGTCCGCACATCCAGGAGTGAGCACTTCGCCGGCTGGGTTCGACGATAGAAGAATGCTGCAGCTGATGCGGAGGACCAGGGCACCAGATGACGTACACACGGTGACGGTGGCCATGCGGCCACCCTGATTGCGGCAGGATACCCAGCGACATCCTTCTCCCCACATCAGCTTGATGAGCATGAAGTCACCCGGACGCGCAGGCTGCAGCCACCTTATGTCTTCGATGGTCAGCCCGGCGGTACGCAGCGAGAGGTCTGAAAAATAGCGTTCCACCTGGTGCATCGTCAGAATGCAGGTCTGCCATCCGGATGCCGCCAAGCCCTGCAATGGGCTGCGCGCAGCTGCAATTTCATCGAGATGATGAGCTTGGGGGTCGTATTCCCCGGCGAACTGCGTGATTGCCTCCGGGGAAATTTCGAATCCGCCGACGCTGCAGGTCTGCCCGCTGAGGAAGTGCTGGTGGACGTTCATTTCTGGACGAGCTTCAATTCTTCATGATCTCGTGGCCGAGAGCCTCACGTCAGGACGGTGTGGTGCACTCGGACTGTTGAATCGGCAGGCTATTTCGGCGGCGATTCTCGGCGCGGCATCCAAAGGTCGATAGCGCCACTGCTCCCGCGGATCGATATCTGGCGTGAGGGGCCGAGTCGCGCCATGCGCCTGAAGGCTTTCATGAAATTTCGCAATACGCCCCAAGCCGGCGGAGGATTCAAAGACGTAGACCGGCCTCCCGGTGACACAGGCTTCGCTGACCATGCTGACGGAATCGCCCGTAACGACGGTAAAATCGGCCTGCGCCAGGAATGTCCAATAGGGGTTGGGGCCACGTCCGTTCCAGATGATCCGCGGGGCGTCGCGTGTTGCGGTGATCGCAGTGCGTAACAGCGCTGCAGTCGTTCGCCGCGAGGGCGTGATGAGGAAGCTGGCTCCAGCATCTGCGAGTTTGCGCAGGGACGCACCGAACCGTTGCAGCGTTTGGGTGTCATAGCGATAGTAACGATCTGGGCCGCCGATGAGCACGGCGACCAAGGGACGGGGAAGCGCGCAGATTTCCGGTGTGCGAACGTTCCTCAGGGCGGCAAGGGCATGGGGTCGCATCACATGCGGCGTCGTCAAGGTGGAGATGATGTTGGCCCCGGCGTGACCTTCGTGAGCGGGACACCAGATCAAATCTGCAAGGTCGGATTGCGTGACATGGTGCTGCAAGGCGACCGTGAATGTTGCCCCTTCAGAGACACGTCGCAGCGCCTGAAGGTAGGGCATCGTTCGATTGCCCGCAGCGATGGCGATATCGGGCCACGGCGGAGTAAGCGGTCGCTCGCCAGAGTCCCTCGGATCAAGAATGCTTCGCGCGGGCAGAATGCTCCAGGTCGCTCGATTCGCAATTTGCTTGTGCTCGAACGTCAGTCCGATTGCACTGGCGACCCCGCTCGCAGCGGCCACGGTGCCCATCCTGCCATCAGTGACAATCCACCCGCTGCGCTCGCGTATTGATTGAGCGCGAGGCCAGGAAGCTGCCGTATCGAGCATCGCGGGCATTTCGAGCGCCCTCACCGTGGTTGCTCGGGAATTATGGGTCGCACGCGGTGTGCCCACCTTAACCGCGGTTAAACAGTCATCGCAAATGTGGCAATTGGCTCCGTTGCATATTTGCGGAAGATCAATTCGACTTACAGATGAAGCGTCAGAGTGGGGCTGCTTAGAGCCCGCGGGAGGGCGCACAAGATGAACGCCATCGACAACGAGATCATTGCGGCTACGCCGCTGTTTCGAGGACTATCGTCTGAGATGTCGGAAACGCTGGTCGGCAGAGCGATACCGCGCGTCTATGAAAAGGGGGCGATGCTTTTCCATCAGGGAGAGCCGGCGTCGGCTTTCTTCATCATCCTCGACGGATGGGTAAAGCTCTATCGCACGACCGCTGACGGACTCGAGGTCGTGCTGCACGTATTCAAGCGAGGGGAGGCCTTTGCCGAGGCCGCGATGTTCCTCGGCGGCCGTTACCCGGCCAGTGCGGAGACTGTTGCGCCTTCACGCCTGCTGAAGATTGACGGCGAGGCATTTCGCTTGCGAATCCGCGATCGGCCAGAACTCGCGATGTCGATGCTCGCATCGGCATCCTACCAGTTGAAGATGCTGGTGGAGCAGATCGAACAGATCAAGGTCAGGTCGGCACCGCAGCGGATTGCCGACTTCCTGATCAGGATTGCGCCCACTCGGGAAGGGGCGGCCGTCGTTGAGCTGCCTTTTGAGAAAAGTCTACTAGCTAATCGCCTGGGCATGAAGCCCGAGAGCTTCTCGCGTGCCCTGGGCCATCTGCGTTCGTACGGCGTCACCGTCGATCGCGAGGTCGTCCGAATCGATGATGTGGGACGGCTTTTAACACTGGTGGAATACGCCGAGGACGACGAGTCCTAGCTGCTTAGGTCTCTGATCAAAACGGTGTGAACGTCGGTGATCGCGTTGGAGCCGTGCGGGCTCCGCGCAGCGCGTGGGGCAAACGAGCGCGCGGAGCCGGCCGGCTTTCTGTCGATCACGACAGCGAGAGCCGCAAGTGTTATGCGCGCCGACGCCGGCAATCCCCCTTAACAAAAGTCAACCGAGCGATGTCTCACGACCGCGATAGTCCGTGACCGCTGGTGCATGCCCGCACCGCGAAACAATAGGAGGAAAGTCCATGAGGTATCTAGAGCCCGCAACGTACGGCGGCGCAGCCACCAAGAAGTGGGTTGAGCCCGCGTATTGCGATGTGCGCCTTGGCTTCGAGGTGACGGCCTACGTCTACGTTCGCTGATGCCATGAGACGGGGCCCGGAGGCCCTGCTCGGGGAGGAGCACATGGAGACTGACAGGCGGCTGCGGCCCGAGGACGTGGTCGAACTCAATCCGAACTTCCACCTTCGCTGGGAAGAACCGCAGCAAGCCCATGTGCTCCTCTACCCGGAAGGTATTGTGAAGCTCAACGAGACTGCGGCTACGATCATCGAGCGGTGCACGGACGGACGATCAATCGCGGCCATCGCGGCGGAGCTTTCTTATGTGTTCGCCGGCGCCAATCTCGGCAAAGATGTCCTGAAATTCCTGGAGGTGGCCCATGCCAAAGGCTGGGTCCGGGTTAAGTCTTGACGGCCTTGGCATGCCGTTGTGGCTGGTACTCGAGCTAACTTACAAGTGTCCCCTGAAATGTCCCTGGTGCAGTAATCCAGTCGATTTCGATCGTTATCGCAACGAGCTAACCACAGAGGAGTGGAAGGACGTGTTGCGGCAGGGTCGGAAGCTGGGATCGCTACAGCTCGGTTTCACAGGTGGCGAGCCGATGCTGCGGAACGACCTGGAGGAACTCGTCGAAGAGGCGGATCGGCTTGGCTACTATACCAACCTGATTACTTCGGGTGTCGGCCTCAATACGAAACGTTTGCGCGACCTCAAGAAGGCAGGACTGAAGCAGGTCCAGCTCAGCATCCAGGCTTGCGACCAGGAACTCAACGAGAAGCTGGTCGGCGTCGACGTGTTTGCGCACAAGGTGGAGATTGCGCGGGCAATAAAGGCCGAGGGGCTGCCCATGGTGCTCAACGTGCCCGTCAGCCGGTACAATATCGACCAGACCGAGCATCTTATAGATCTCGCTGCGGAGCTCGGCGTGGAGTACCTCGAGTTCGCAAACCTTCAGTACTACAACTGGGCCTTGCTCAATCGTGCCGAGCTACTGCCGACGCGTGAGCAGCTTGCTAGGTCGGAGGCAGCAGTGAAGGCCGCACGCGAGCGCCTCGGAAAGCGGCTTACGATCTTCTTCGTCGTCCCCGACTATTATGACAATCGGCCGAAGGCCTGCATGAACGGATGGGGGGCGATCCACCTAACGATCGCGCCGGACGGGACCGCGCTGCCGTGCCAGGAAGCAAGGCTCATCAAAAGTATCGAGTTTGCGAGTGTGCGCGAGCACTCGTTGGAGTGGATATGGAACCAGTCGCCGAGTTTCAACGCGTTCCGGGGCGACGGATGGATGAAGGAGCCGTGCCGAAGTTGCAATGAGAAGGAAAAGGATTTCGGTGGCTGCCGGTGCCAGGCCTACCTTTTCACTGGCGACGCGACCAATACCGATCCGGTTTGTTCCAAGTCTCCGCACCGCGACGTCATCGACGGGCTGATCAGCTGTACGCAGAAGCGCGGTGAACCACAGCACCAGAATCTCGTCATGCGCCGACGCGGAATTGCGCCGCCGGCTGATGCGACGTGAGTGGCGCCGACGCCTATCGCCGCGGGTTGGAGAACATCAATGGACCTGACGCTTCTCGATCCGGCGGCACGCCTGCTGCACATCGCCGGGGCGATCATCTGGGTGGGCCACAACTGGGTCAACGTGGTGCAGACGCCCGTGTATCGCGGTGTCTTGCCGGGCGATCCACCTGAAGCCGTACGCAGTGTCTTCATAGGCGCTTCTAAGCGGGAGCACGGGATCTTCAGACATGCGTCGCTCGTCGTGTGGGCAACAGGCGTCTTTCTATTGTGGAGGCGCGGGGATCTTTTGGAAGCGGCGACGCTTTCGGGGCCATCGGCCGTCATCGGCCTCGGTGCGTGGATAGGTACGCTGATGGTGCTCAACCTATGGCTCATCCTGTGGCCGCATCAGAAAAAGGTTCTTGGCTTCGTCGAGGCGCCGACAGCAGAGCGGTTGCGGTGCTCGCGCATTACTTTCCTGTCGTCGCGATTCAACACGGTTTTGTCGGTCGCGACCTTGACGCTGATGGTGTTGGGCGCACATGGCGGCTGGAGCCCCTGAAGCGAGGCGGAAATGAAGCGCTTCAGCTTTGCAGCCGGACCTTGTCCAATCCCGCCGGAGGTGAAGAAACAAGTTGCGGAGGACGTGCGCGAGTGGAAAGGCTGCGGTGTCTCCGCGCTCGAGCTTCCATTCACCGGCGACGAATTCGCAGAGATACTCGAATCAGCTGAAAGCGATTTGCGTTCGCTGATCGAGATTCCGCGGTCGCACAAAATCCTGTTCCTCCAGGGAGGCGCCACCGCTCAGTTCGCCTTGGTGCCGATGAACCTCGCCCGCGTGGGATGGCACTGCGACTATGTCGAGAGCGGTTACTGGTCCCGCAGAGCGATCGAGGAGGCGGCTTCCTGGTGGGATGTACGCGTCATTGCCAGCGGAGCAGCGGGTCGCGTGCCCAATTTTGATGAGTGGCGGCGGAACTCTGACGCGGCCTATTGCCATTTCACCAGCAATGAATCGGCGGACGGCCTTCAGTTCCACGAATTCCCCCAAGGAGGGAAGGCGCCTCTCGTTGTCGACATGACGGGTGATTTTCTAACCCGTCCCATTCCAGTCGAACAGTTGGGGCTGGTCTATGCCAGTGCGCTGAAGTCCCTCGGTGCCTCGGGCTTGACGATTGTCATCGTGCGTGCGGACCTTCTGGTTCGCGGATCTAGCGGCGGAATCCCGGCGCCATTCGACCTTGCACGACAGACTGCGGCCAGATCAAAGGTCAACACTCCACCTATGTTGGCCATCCTGGTGGCCGCGCGCATGCTTCGCTGGCTCGTCGAGGGGGGAGGAATCTCGACGGCCTTCTTGCGCAGCCAGGAGAGGAGCGCCAACCTCTACAGCATCATCGATGGTAGCGGCTTTTACCGTTGCGATGCAGCGCCCGACGCTCGGTCGCGGGTGAACGTCTGCTTTCGGTTGCCCGACCCAGAGCTTGAAGAGTCGTTCGCGCACGAGGCTGAGGCTCTTGGTCTCCTCCATCTTCGGGGGCATAAGCGCGTCGGCGGGCTGCGAGCATCTTTCTATAACTCCACTGCGGACGAAGCGGTTGATGGGCTGTTGGAGTTCATGACGAACTTTATGAGACGCAACGGATGAACGATCCCGGGGCCAAATTCGTGGCGGAGTCGGCCGGGCTCCCGGACGTGCTCACCGCCGTCGACATACCCGTGGTGCTTCCGTCGCAGGCTATGGGACTGCATTTCAGAAATCCTCTGGGGCTTGCTGCAGGGTTCGATCGCACGGGAAGGCGACTCTCGGACCTGGCGGCACTCGGATTTGGACATATCGAAGTCGGCACCGTCACGCGTTGCAGTGCCTATCGGTCTCTTCTGCGAGCCTCGCTCTTAGACGTATGCGTGGGCGTGAACATAGGCAGCGGGAGGCAGGGTGTCGGGCGCCACGTGGTCGACGACTACGTCGCGACATTCTCCAAGGTGTGGCCGCGAGCCGACTACATAGTCGCCAACCTTAGCTCTCCCTTCACATTGCGCGACGGGAATACTGCTGGAATTGAATTGCTGCTGGAGCAAATCGCGTTCCGCTGGCACAGCCTTTCGCGTTCGACCGGGCGTCACGTTCCGCTGCTCGTCAAAGTCCCCTACGGTGCTGATGAGGGCCTCCCCGTGGCGCTCACTTTGGCCCGCGATCTGAAGCTTTCAGGAGTTATCCTGGTCTCGGATTCGCTGTCTCAGATTACAGCAGCTCGAAAGTACTTAGGCGGAGGAACCGTGATCGCGGTCGGGGGCATTGTGTCCGCCGCGGACGTCAGAGACCGGATGTCGGCTGGGGCGTCGCTAGTACAGATCTATACGACGTTCGTCCGAGACGGACCCCGCGTTGCGAGACAGATCCTCGGCGATCTTGAGAGAATGCGCTAGCGCGCCGGTGTCGTGGCCTGCTCCGATGACTGCAACCGGCGTTTCTCACGCGATCACGAAACGCGCGCCGATGTCGCCGTGGACGAAGCCGTTGGAGAGGTCAGCGCCGGGGCACAGGCTCCTGACCTGCGAGATTGCGGCGCCGGCGTCGATACTGCCATCGAGAACCTGCCTGAAAAGGTGAGCGATGGCGATCATGTCGAAAGTGTGCGGCGAAAGTCGGAGCGCGGAAACCCCTAGTTCGGCCAGCTGAACCGCCTCCTCGATCAGGCAACAGTAGGTGTGCGAAAGTGTCTGGACTCCATTTACTGCGAGAAATTTCTGCTCGTCGAGCGTCGTAACCTCAAGGCCGTCCGGGTCCTGATCGCAGGCGAATTGGCACGAGTCTTTGCTGCGCCCATTGAGGCGCGCATGATAGCAGCGTGCCGATATGGCAAGCGGCGAGCGGCCAAACCCCCAGACTTCGATGGCAGCCGTTGTCATTGCGCCGGCGATGGCGGCAATCGATTGTTTGGGCAGCTCAGGTGGCAGGCAGATGCGTGTGGCGCCGCGCGAGGCTAGGAACTGCGCGGTATGCTCGTTGTAGACATTCACCAGGGGACCGATGGCGTGCGGGGTCGGGGCGAGCAAGCGCAACATCGAGACATCGTTGGCTTCGACCAGGTACGGCGCGGCGCGAAGCTGTCCGTCGGAACGCAACTCGCGCTCCAAGGTCGGCAGTGCGAGGGAGCTCAGCAGTACGGTTTTCCCGCCCCGCTCCAGGCGCTCGATGACGTCGGCGACCTGCTCTCCAAGAAGAGGCTGACGGCGCGAGCATACGACCTCGCCGACGCTGACGTGGTCGACCGGCGCCTCGTCCGCAATGCGATAGTAGAAATCGCGCCACTGTTCTGCGGGCCAGTTGAAGAGTACAGGGCCAAGTGTCAGGGTGGTTCGTGCGGGGTTCATAGGCATGCACCGGCTAACGCCAAGTCTTGAGGTATCCGCCGCAGGTCGCGCTCTGGCCCTCGGTAAGACCGCCAAGAGTATTGGAGGGCTCGGGCTCGCCGCGTGCGAGCGCGTCGAGCGTTTGGCGGAAGGCCTGGACGACGGCGCCGACATACGCGCGCCCGCGCTGTCGGCCCTCGATCTTCAGCGCCTTCACGCCGGCATCGAGCAGCGCGGGCAGAAGCGGCCGCGCATCGAGGCTGACCGGATCCTCGAAGATGTGACCTGTGCCGAACCTGGTCTTGAAGCGTCCCTTGCAGAGTGTCGGATAGCCCACTGACTGCCCAGCCGGCACGCGGTTGATGGTGAAATCGCCGAGACGCGAGACGAGCGTGCCGTCGTCTTCCAGGTAGCTGACGTGGCTTGCGGGGGAGCAGACGCCATCCATGTTGGGCGACTTCCCGCTCGCGTAGGAAGAGAGGGAGCATCGTCCCTCCTCCATCACGCACAAGCCGCCGAACACGAACACTTCGGTCTCGCAAGGCGCGGCGCTCGTCATGCGGGCGATCTCTGGCACACTCAACACCCGTGGAAGCACCACGCGTTTGACGGCGAACGCCTCCACATAAAAGGCAATCGCCTCGGTGTTGGCGGCGCCAGCCTGGACAGAGAGATGCAGCCGAAGCGTGGGGTGCTTCTTCGCAGCGTATGCCAGGAGCCCTAGGTCTGCGAGAATGACGGCATCGACGCCAAGAGCGGCGGCGTCGTCGACAGCACGCATCCATGGGCCGGAATCACCGGCGCGAGGAAAGGTATTGATGGCGAGGAGGACTTTGACACCACTGCGGTGAGCAAATGGGACAGCTTGGCGCAGCTCGTCGCGGCTGAAGTTAAGGCCCGGGAAATTGCGCGCGTTGGTTTCATCGCGAAAGCCGCAGTAGACGGCGTCTGCGCCGGCTTCGACGGCGGCGCGGAGAGCGGCCGGTGTTCCTGCCGGGCAGACGAGGTCCAAAGACCGGGCGGATGAGCTCACGGTGCTACCTCGTCATCTGCCTGCGCGACCAAGTCCCCGACAGTGATTCAAGCTGTCTCTTGGCGGCGCCGAGGATAGCGGCCGCGAGCGGGCCGAAGCACGCTGAGAACTCCTTGTGGAGATTGATCTGCGCATCGTCGACGGCGTTGCGCAGAGCCAATATCGCGCCAACGTCGCCGTCGATGGAGATGTCGCGAGAGAAGAAGAGTGCATCTCCGTCATAAGACCCGTCGAGAAGCCCCAATAGCGCAAGGAGCGGTCCGCGTATTGCGGCGACAAAGCCGTCTTGCGCAAGCCGCCGTTCGACGCGCAATGCGATGCTGTTCTGGCTGGTCTCAATGAGAACCGCAAACGGTGCATCCGTTGGCTCGATGCCGATGCTGCGCCCGTGGTATGCCTCGAGCCGCTCGTGCAACTCCGGGTGCCGGGCCGTGATGCTTGCTGCGAGCCCCACAAGAACGAGACGAAGTGGGAGGAGGGGCAGAGGGCGCAGTACCCAGCTGGCAACCGCTGGCAGTCTGTGCGGTGAGGTCTGTGCGTGATCGATCATGCGGGAGGTCTAGGACAAGGTGCATGCGGCGGCCTAACCGAAATCAAGACAGTCGACGAATGGATGGCGATAGTCGCGCTGCAACCATAGGGGACCGTGATGCGCGACCTGCCGCGATTTCGCGACCTACGCGCGTTTCTGAGCTATCTCGATTTGAACCACCAGCTGGCGGACGTGCGCGCGCAGGTTTCCACCGTGCACGAGATGACCGAAATCCACCGGCGGGTGTTGGAGGCAGGTGGGGCCGCGCTTCGGTTCGATCAGGCTTTGCGCGCTGACGGATGCGTGTCGGATATTCCAGTCGTGGTCAATCTGTTCGGCACCATTTCGCGCGTGGCCTGGGGGCTCGGAGTGGAAAGGGACAATATCCCGGCGCTGGGCGAAAGCCTCGCTGCACTACGTGACGCGAAGCCGATCAACGGGTTCGGCGGAGCGCTCCGTCGCTGGCCGCTTCTCAAGGCGGCTTACGCCACGCTGCCTGTAAGCGTCACGCATCCACCGGTGCAGCAACGTGTGCACAAGGGAGGAGATATCGATCTTGGACAGCTGCCGATCCAAACGTGTTGGCCGGGCGAGCCGGCGCCGTTGATCACGTGGCCCCTCGTCATCACCAAGCCTCCTGGTGATGGGGCAGATCACGCTCTCAATATGGGCGTCTACCGCATGCAGGTGCTCGATAGTGACCGCGCCATCGTACGCTGGCTGCCGCATCGCGGGGGCGCGGCCCACCATCGGCTCTGGGCTACAGCAGGACAAGATATGCCCATTGCCGTCGTCGTCGGCGCTGATCCAGCGACGATGCTGTCGGCAGTACTTCCCCTTCCAGATGGCATGTCGGAACTCGGCTTCTCCGGGATACTACGCGGAGAGCGGCCGCGGCTGGCGCGTTGTCTCACGGTCCCGCTCATGGTTCCAGCCGACGCGGAGATCGTGATCGAAGGACTGGTCTCCGCGAGAGAGACTGCCCCCGAGGGCCCCTACGGCGATCATACGGGCTACTACAACTCTGTCGCGGAGTTTCCAGTGATGCGTATCACCGCCATTACGACACGCGAAGCGCCGATTTACGTGTCGACCTTCACGGGCAGACCTCCCGACGAGCCATCGATTATAGGCGAAGTGCTCAACGAGCTGTTCGTACCGATCCTGCAACGGCAGTTGCCAGAGGTCGTCGACTGCTGGTTCCCTCCCGATGCCTGTTCGTATCGAATCGCCGTCGTCTCGATTCGCAAGCGCTACGCGGGACAGGCACGCCGCGTCATGATGGGGCTCTGGGGAATGCTGCCGCAGTTCTCCTATACGAAGCTCATCATTGTTGTCGATGAGGACATAAATGTGCGTGACTGGAGTGATGTCTCGTGGGCGCTCGCAACGCGCATGGACCCCTCGCGCGACGCGATGCTCACTCAAAACACGCCGATCGACTATCTCGATTTCGCTTCGCCTGGCGAAGGGGTCGGCGGCAAGCTTGGTCTCGATGCCACGAACAAGATTGGCGCCGAGACGGGGCGAGAGTGGGGGCGAAAACTGTCGATGACCTCTGACGTAGGTCAGCGCATCGATGCGCTGTGGCCTCGGCTCGGACTTCGCGCCGGTGGTATCAAGGGAGGCGCGTACGCGAGATGACCGGCTATCGCGTCGTTCTAGGCATTAGTGGGGCCTCAGGGGCAGGGATTGCGGTGCGCGTTGCCGAGCTGCTGCGGACACTGGGCAATGCAGAGGTGCACCTCGTGGTCTCACCGGCAGGCGAGCAGACACTTGCGCACGAGGTAGGAAGCGACGCGCTGCAGCGCCTCGAAGAGAGCGTGGCCTGCCGGCATGACGTGCGCGACATTGGCGCGCCCATCGCAAGCGGCTCCTTCGCTACCGCCGGCATGATCGTTGCGCCGTGCTCGATGCGGAGCTTGTCCTGCATCGCCACCGGCATCGGGGACAACCTCTTGACGCGCGCGGCGGATGTCCACCTCAAGGAACGGCGGCGCTTGGTGCTCGTCGCGCGCGAGAGCCCGCTGCATCTTGGGCACCTTCGCTCGATGATCGCTGCTACCGAATGTGGGGCGATCGTCGCTCCCGCGATCCCGAGCTTCTATCTTGCTCCGCACTCGGCGACAGACATTATCGACCAGATTGCTCGCCGCACCATCGATGTGCTCGGACTTGAGGCGCCGCGGTTGTCATCGCCATGGGCGGGTTTGAAACGCATTAGCGGCCGGAGATGCGACTGATGGTATGGAAGATGAGATTCATTGGCTCGGCCGTCTTTATTGGATTGCTCCTCCCGATTTTCGCCGTGCTCTGCCCGGTCTCGACTGTTTCAGCGGCGGAAATCGGAGACGCATGCTGCGCGGACTTGGAGAGCCGCATCGCCGAGCTCGAATCGACAACGGCGAGAAAGGGCAATCGCGCAGTCAGCCTCTCCGTCACGGGATACGTCACCAAGCAGGTCATGTATTGGGACGACGGAGTGGAGCAGGACGCCTATATCACCGACATGGGGCCGACACAGGCTACGAACTTCCGCTTCATGGGCAGCGCGAAGATCGCGCAAGGATGGTCAGCAGGCTACCTGATGCGCATCCAGGACCTGTCGAGCAATCCAATGGCCCTCGATCAGTCAACCGCGGTGTCGGGGCCCGGACTTAATGTGCAGATGAACTACTGGTATCTCGCCAGCGATGAGCTAGGGAAGCTTGCAGTGGGTAGGAACGCGCTCGCATCGAAGAGCGCGGCGATGTTCACCGATCTATCCGGCACGCAGGTCATCGCCAACTATGTACTCTTCGACGGCAATGCCTTTTTCCTCCGGCAGGGCGGCGAGCTCCTGAAGCTGCGCTGGGGCGACTTCGGCTACTGCTATTCGCAGCAACGGCCGTGGGGCGGCGACTGTGATGGCATCGTCATGAACGGCGTACGCTATGACAGTCCGACCGTTGCCGGGTTCTCCGTGGCAGCGAGCTATGGCGAGGATGACGACTGGGAAGTGGCCGGCCGCTACTTGGGTGAAGTTGGCGGCTTCAAGGTCTCGCTGGGCGTCGGCTACTCGGTCAACACGGATGAGAACACGCAACCCCCGCCTATATCGCTGCACAAGGATTCAAGCTTCTTCCAGGCCGGCGGCTATCTCCAGCATCTGGCGACGGGCCTGTTCTTGCATGCCATATACGGCACCGAGGACAATCATGGCGCTGACACGCTGGCCGGCTTCACCGAGCCCGATACCCACCAGTGGTACGTAAAGAGTGGTATTAGGTGCCAATGGCTTCCGTTGGGTCATACGGTCCTCTACGGAGAATACGCGCAGTACGAGGACCAACTTTCGCCGGCCGCCCTCAAGGCCGGAGCCACCGATAGCGAGTTCTCGCGCTGGGGTTTTGGCGCCGTGCAGGAGATCGATGCGGCGTCGATGTCGATGTGGGTTCGATACCGCCAGCAGGAGGTCGACATCACGGGTGGCGGTCTCGGGGGCATCGATCCCTTCCGCTACGTCAGTGTCGGCTCGCTCATTAACTTTTGAGCGACGTCGACGCGAGACGCCCATTGGCACCTCCGATTAGACCGCGTGTCGCAGCCTCGCTTAACCGAAGGCAAGTCGGCCGGTCGGCAAACACGTTCCTAATTCCTTTCTCGGATCGGATCCTCGCGCGAGCGGGTTCTCCTGTTTCCGCCATAAGCGGCGTCGAGAAGTGCCATGCGGAGAACCACGATGAGAATTGCTGCGATTCTCTATGACGGAACGCAGAGCCGCAGCGTCGATACGTTGATCGCAGAGGTTGCAACCAAGCTGCGAGAGAAAGGCCTGACCCTTGCGGGTGCGATACAGTCTAACCCCACTGTCGAGAACAGAAACCGCTGCGACATCGTCCTCGAGGATCTGGCCACGCGCCGAGTGATCAAGGCTTCCCAGGACAGGGGCTTGCTTGCGAGCGGCTGTCGGCTCGATTCCAGTGCCCTGGAGGAAAGCGTCGGCTTGGCGGCATCCTCGATCAGCCCCGCGACCGATCTCGTTATCGTGAATCGCTTCGGGAAGCAGGAAGCCGAGGGGCGTGGCTTTCGGGCGCTGATCGAACAAGCGGTGCTGCTTGATGTCCCGGCTGTCGTCGGGCTCAACCGGGCACATGTAGAATCCTGGCGCGAGTTCGTGGGTGAGGACTTACAACTGCTGCCAATGCAGCTTGATGTCGTGGTGCAGTGGTGCATGACGCAGATATCGGTTTGCCATTAGTGCGTCGCTGCGCTGCGAGGTCGGCTGGCATGGCCGCTTGAAGGAGATGCCAAATGCGCGCTCGTTCGACGAACCAGCCCGGCGACCTTCTAAATAGGCTGCGGCGCATTCTTTCGTCGCTTCACCTCGATTGTGAATGTCGCGAGACGCTGGACGGCGCTCTCGACCGCTTCTCAAATTTCGAATCCCGACGCGAATTGAGGGACGCATTGGCGCAGGGACGTCGACAAAGAGACTGGATCTATGCGCAATTGGGGTTTCTTGCCGATTTAGACGACATCACCGAATTCGAGGCGGACGAGAGCGTATTTGAGGAAATGGCGATGCTGTTCGACGAGGTCGGCGCGGCTGCAAGAGGCGCAGCAAAATCAATTCGCCAAGCGGCGACGGCAAAAGCGGAAGATGCCTAGATGCAGCCGATTGCGCAGCATGGCATGGTAATATCGTCTAAGAAGAAATGATGGAGCCGCGCCTTTCATTCTATAGGCGAAAACCCGCCAATTTGACGCATCTGCGCAATTGGCTTATTTGCTTCACAGCAAAGAGCGTGCGACCAACTCTCCTATAATCAAAAAAATAAGACGGGTGTGGCTCGTCATATTGCGGAGGAGATTGGCCAATGGCTGAACGGACCAAGATGGCGCGTCGCCCAAATTTGGGCAGCGTTGCCGCCGGAGCGGTTGCGATGGTCCTGGTTGGCGTGACGTCACTTCATGCCGAGCACGCAGCGGTACCCGGAAAGCTTCCGGACGCCAGCGCGTTGGAGCGCGTAAAAGTCGAGCTGGTGAAGCCGCCGCTCGTTCACGCTCATTCACAGAAGGCCGCCGGTGCGCCGAAGATCGTCGAGTTCACGATGGCGATCGAGGAGAAGAAGATCATCATCGATGACAAGGGCACGGAAGTAAATGCCATGACATTCAACGGCTCAGTGCCAGGGCCGTTGATGGTCGTACATCAGGACGACTACGTCGAGCTGACGCTGATTAATCCGGCTACCAACACAATGCCGCACAACATTGATTTCCATGCGGCGACCGGCGCATTGGGAGGTGCTGGTCTCACGCTCATCAATCCCGGTGAGAGGACAGTGCTGCGCTTCAAGGCGACCAAGGCCGGTGTGTTCGTCTACCATTGCGCGCCTCCTGGAATGGTTCCGTGGCACGTGACGGCAGGGATGAACGGCGCCATCATGGTGTTGCCGCGCGAAGGGCTGACCGACGGCAAGGGCAAGGAGCTTCCCTACGATCGCGTCTACTACGTGGGGGAGCAAGACTTCTACATTCCGCGGGACGAGAAGGGCGACTTCAAGAAGTATGAATCAGCGGCGGATGCGTATGAGGACACGCTCGCAGTAATGCGCACGCTGACGCCAACACACGTCGTGTTCAATGGGGCGGTGGGCGCGCTTACCGGCAATAATGCGCTGAAGGCGTCTGTTGGCGAGAAGGTCCTTGTCGTTCACTCGCAGGCAAACCGCGACACGCGTCCGCACCTGATCGGCGGTCACGGTGACTATGTGTGGCCGACTGGAAAGTTCCGCACGCCGCCGGACGTTGATCAGGAGACGTGGTTCATCCCCGGCGGCACGGCAGGCGCGGCCTACTACACCTTCGCACAACCGGGTATCTACGCGTACGTCAATCACAATCTGATCGAAGCGTTTGAACTCGGAGCGGCAGCGCATTTCACCGTGACCGGCGACTGGGACAACGACCTGATGACGTCGGTGGTTCCTCCGGGCGGAAGCTAGGGGCCATCAAGGGGCGCGCTGCTGTGGCGAAACCGTAGCGCGCTCTTTCGACCGCGCCGCTCCCACGGGCGGCTGCACTCAAGGTTGCCATTATATCGGGTAAAGGGGCCCACATGGCTTCGCTATTGTCTCGGCCGGATGCCACGCTAGCGTTGATCGCCGCTCCATCGCTGCTGGTGGTCCTGATTGCCGGCGGGCTGGCGCTGAGATCTGGCGTCATCAACCACGCTTCGGAAGGCGTTGCTGTCAGTACGCCGGAGACAGTCACGGTTGCGTCGCGTACATATAATTACCGCGCTCCGGGCGAGTACACGCGAGACGGATATGCGGTAGATGCGCCGCTGCTTGCTATTTCCGGCACTCCTTCCCTTACGATCATGAAGTATCAAGTCTCTAGGGGCGAATACGACCGCTGCGTGGCTGATGGCGCTTGCCCGCAGCCGGAACCGGAGCATTTGCCGTCAGGGAAGGTCGATGTTCCTGTGACGGGGGTTAGCCTTGAGGACGCGCAAGCCTATGCGAATTGGCTCAGCCGGCAAACGGGCGAGGCGTGGCGGCTCCCGACGGATAGTGAGCTTGCATTCGCTGCCGGTTCGCGGTTTCCGGATGATGCATTGGGGACCGATAGTCCGAATCCGGCGGTTCGGTGGTTGGAGAGGTATCGTAGAGAGACGGCGCGCGGAGCGGCCCGTGATCCGGTGCCGAAGCAAAGGGGGCATTTCGGGGAAAACGAGTTCGGACTGGCCGACTTCGGAGGCAACGTCTGGGAATGGACTACGACCTGCTACCGTCGCGTTATTGCAGGCGCTACCGAGCAAGCCGATACTTCGCCATGCGGAGTGCAGTTCGTGTCGGGCGAACACCGCGCGGCGATGGTCTCCTTCATTCGCAATCCAAAAGGTGGCGGATGCGCCGTCGGTGCGCCTCCGGAGAATCTCGGGTTCCGTCTGGTCAAGGACGGCCGGTGGTACGAACCGCTGTTGAAAGCGTTCCGTTAGCTGAGGGGCGCGACGCCAGAGCACGTCGGGGCGCTGTGCTCGAGCTTTGGACCTGTACCTTCATCATGATAGATTTACGGCCTGCCACGTGAGGGCGCTGGTCGTGAAAATCGACAAAACCACAGTCAAGTCGCTCCCCCTATTCAAGGACATGAACGACGCGGACCTCGACGTGTTTCTGGACCACGCGTCGATTCGGCGTGTGGCTCAGGGCGAGCCCGTGTTCAAACAGGCCCAGCAGGCGGACAACTTCTTCCTGCTTCTCAACGGGCGACTGAAGGTTACGCAAGTGACCGGCGACGGGCAACAGGTCATCGTTCGCGTCGTGCACCCGGGTGAACTGTTCGGCTTTGCCGTAGCGCTGCAGCGCCCGGACTATCCCGGCACGGCGCAGGCGGCTATCGAAAGCGAAGTCCTCGTGTGGCCGAGCGAACTTTGGTCACAGCTGATTGAGTGCAACGGCCGCGCGGCCGTGAGCGCCATCCAGACCATGGGCAAGCAACTCGAGGACGCCCATACGCGCATTCGAGAGATGTCGACTCAGGAGGTCGAGCGGCGTGTCGCGCATGCGATTCTGCGGCTCTCCCTGCTGGCAGGCCGGAAAGGGGGAGGCGGGATCGAAATTGCCTTTCCGATCTCGCGGCAGGACATCGCAGAGATGACGGGAACGACCTTGCACACCGTCTCGCGCGTCCTCAGCGCGTGGGAAGCCCAGGGCCTCGTCGAATGCGGGCGGCAGAAGGTCATCGTACGCGATCTCGACGGGTTGTCGCGTCTAGCCGAGGGTACGCGCGGCTGAGGCCTGCGCTGCTTCGCCGCGCGCGGCGTCTTACCTCCGCTGCGGCGCCCGGAAACCCCGCTTCACTTGCCTTTCGTCAAGTGCATCCGGCTGCTGCGCGTCAGAGTCCGTCTCCCATGGCCATTGGCGGGAGACAGTCAACAATGCGCGAAGTCATGACAAAGACCATGGCCCGAAACATCTTCTATGGCGGGTCAATATTCTTCATTCTCATTTTCGTCGGCCTGACAGCCCACAGCCACTACTACGTCGTCACCAAATCGACGGCAGGAACGCCGCTGACGGAGTCCGTCGCCCGGGGCAAGCGGGTGTGGGAGGCCAACGCCTGCATCAACTGCCACACCATTCACGGCGAGGGCGCGTATTTCGCGCCCGAGGTCGGGAACGTCATGACCCGCTGGGGCGTGGTCGATTCTCCTGACGACGCTTTCCAGGTTCTCAAAGGTTGGATCGAGGCCCAGCCCAGCGGGGTTCCAGGCCGCCGCCAGATGCCGCGCTTTCACCTGTCCGACGAAGAGATACGGGACCTCTCAGACTTCCTGATCTGGACCGACAAGACAAACACCCAGGGCTGGCCACCGAAAGATTCCGGTTGAAGCCGACGCACGGAGAACAAATCAATGAAATACCAGACTCAGAAGATCGCCCTCGCATACTTCGTCGTCGCTCTCGCCCTGTTTATTGTACAGGTGTCTGGCGGGCTGCTCGCGGGGTGGATCTACATATCGCCCAACACGCTGTCGGAAGTGCTGCCGTTCAACATCGTGCGGATGCTGCACACCAACGCGCTCATCGTGTGGCTGCTGCTCGGCTTCTTCGGCGCTGCCTACTTTATCGTTCCAGAGGAGGCAGAGCGCGAGATCTATTCGACTAAAATCGCCTACTACCAGCTCGCGATTCTGGTGCTGGGCACGCTTGGCGCCGTCGTCACCTACGTGTTCGACCTGTTCCACGGCAACATCCTGCTCGGCAAAGATGGACGGGAGTTTCTCGAGCAGCCGATGTGGGTGAAGATGGGCATCGTCGTTGCGGCGCTGATGTTCCTCTACAACATCTCGATGACCGTGCTCGCAGGCAAGAAGACGGCAATCACGAGTGTGCTCCTGATCGGATTGTGGGGCCTGGCGCTGCTGTTCCTTTTCGCCTTCTACAATCCCGCAAACCTCAGCGTCGACAAGATGTACTGGTGGTACGTGGTGCACCTTTGGGTCGAAGGCGTGTGGGAGTTGATCATGGCCTCGATCCTCGCCTATCTGATGCTGAAGCTCACGGGAGTAGACCGCGAGATCGTCGAGAAATGGCTCTATGTCATTGTCGGCACGGCGCTGTTCTCTGGGATCCTCGGCACGGGCCACCACTACTATTGGATCGGCACGCCAGGTTACTGGCAATGGATCGGCTCGATCTTCTCCTCCCTGGAGGTCGTTCCCTTCTTTCTCATGATGGCATTCAGCTTCGTCATGGTGTGGAAGGGTCGGCGCGAGCACCCCAACAAAGCGGCACTGCTATGGTCTCTCGGCTGCACGACGCTGGCATTCTTCGGCGCCGGCGTGTGGGGCTTCATGCATACGCTGCATGGCGTCAACTTCTACACACACGGTACGCAGCTTACGGCGGCGCACGGGCACCTCGCTTTCTTCGGCGCTTACGTTTCGCTCAATCTCGCCATTTTCACATACGCATTCCCGATGCTGCGCAACCGCGACCCCTATAACCAAGTGCTCATCATGGCGAGCTTCTGGCTTATGGCGGGAGGCATGACGTTCATGACGTTCGTGCTGACCTTCGCGGGGACCATCCAGACGCATCTCCAGCGCGTGCTGGGCCAGCCCTACATGGATGTGCAGGACCAGATCATGCTGTTCCACTACATGCGTTTTGGAGCAGGGGTCGCCGTCGTGCTCGGTGCGGTTCTCTTCATCTTCGCCACGCTGGTGCCCCGGCGAGAAATCATTGCGACGGGCTCGACGAAACTCTCGCCGGCGGAGTAGCCAGGATGCAAGTTCTTCAACGCGAAAAGGAGGGGACGGCTGTCCCCTTCTATCTTCCTCAGGGTGATGAATGCTCCATCTTCGAGGCGGCATACACGAAGCAGATGCCGCTTCTGCTTAAGGGGCCGACTGGCTGCGGAAAGACCCGCTTTGTAGCGCACATGGCGGCGACGCTTGGTCGGCCACTATATACGGTCGCGTGCCACGACGACCTCTCGGCCTCTGACTTGATCGGGCGGTTTCTGCTCAAGGGTGGCGAGACGGAATGGGTAGATGGGCCGCTGACGCGCGCTGTACGCGAAGGCGCGATCTGCTACCTGGACGAGGTCGTCGAGGCTCGCAAGGACGTGACCGTGGTGTTGCATCCTCTGACGGACGATCGCCGCATGCTGCCGATCGAGCGGACGGGGGAGGTTCTGGAGGCGGGTCCGCAGTTCATGCTCGTCGCCTCCTACAACCCGGGCTACCAGAACATCCTGAAGACGCTGAAGCCTTCCACGAGGCAGCGCTTTCTAGCCATCGATTTCGATTTTCCCCCTGCCGAGCGGGAGATCGAAATCGTCGTGCGTGAGAGCGGCCTGGCGCGCGACCGCGTCGCACAACTTGTCCGCCTTGCAGGCAAGCTGCGATTGCTGAAGGGGCAAGATCTGGAGGAGGGGGTGTCGACCCGCCTCGTCGTCTACTGCGCCAGCCTGATCCAGGGCGGCATGCCGACGGAGCGTGCCGTCGAGGTCGCGTTGATCGAGCCCCTGAGCGACGACGCGGACATCAAGCAGGGTTTGCGTGATCTCGTTTCAACCGTCTACGGGTGAGCGCATCGGATGCCTCCAGTTGAATTCGAGCCGTGGGAGCCTGAAGAGAGCGTCGGCAAGCTGTGGCACTCGCTCGTCGACGGACTCGATGCGCCGGGCGCGTTCCTAGACGCCGCGGTAACGCTTGATGAGACTCGCGGTCGGTTGGGAGTCCTCTTTCGCGGCCTTGGAGGTGCGCGCGATGTCGAGATCAAGGTGGCGACGCCGCAGGCCTCGACATATCGCCTCTCGTGGCGGCGCGCGTTGGGGCGTAATACCGAACGTGTCGCTGTGCCGAGCTTCGATGGCGAGGCACTGCGGTTGCCGGAGCGCATCGCCGCCTTTCCAGCGCGCGACGCCAACATCGCGCTGTATCTTTGGCTTTCGGCGGCCGCCGTCTTTGCGCGCGGCCCGGAGTCTGAGTCCGACCCGCTGAGAGCGGACGTGCGAATGCTCCAAGCCGCGCAACGGATGACACGCGACACACTTGCCGAGTGCCCGGGATTGCGCCGGACGCATGCGGCTCTTGCTCTCGAGACACGCGAGCGGCGCGCCGAGCGCCGGGTCCCCCGCGCCGAGGCGGCGATCGAGTCGGCCATTCTTCATTTGCTCGGCGCTCCCCCGCCCAATGATGAACTGGCCGCCGCAGTCTCAGCCGCGGTTCGTGGGGAAGCAGCCGATCTTTCTGGATTCACGGCGCCGCGCGGATACCGTCCGTTTCTTCCGGTGCTGTTGTGGCCTGACCTGCGTGCGGCGACCAGCATACGCAACTTCGCACGCGAGGATGCACCGCATGAGACTGCCGAGACACCGTCTGACGCGGAGCACGGCACGTTCAAAGCTTCGCGCAAGCCTTCCGATCAGGCTGTACGCAAAGACAGTCTCATTCTGCATAAGTTCGAGGCAATTCTATCGTGGGCGGAGCTACTCAACGTCAACCGTCGCATCGACGACGACGACGAAGAGAATGCCAGGAAAGCCGCCGACGACCAGGACGAGATCAGCCTTGCGCAGGTGCCGCAGCGTGCCCGCACGCGTCTGAAATTGCACCTCGACCTGTCGCCCGAGGAGGCCGAGTTCGAGCGTCTGGCAGGCGTTCACGTCTATCCCGAGTGGAACCACCGCACGAAGGCATATCTGCCGGACTACTGCCGCGTTCTCACGGGCGATGTTGGGCAGCCGCGCGATATCTCATCCGTGCAGGACGAAGCCCGTGCTCGCCGAATCCGCAGTGTGCGCAGGCAATTCGAGACATTGCGGCCAAAGCGCGTTCAGCTCACGCGACAGATCGAAGGACACGATATCGACGTATCAGCGGCAGTCGCGGCTCGCGTCGACTTGGCGGCGACAGGGGAACATTCAGACCGGGTGTATATCGATAGTCGCAGCCAGGAGCGTGACCTTGCGGTATCGATACTTCTCGACGCCTCGCGGTCGACAGAAAGTTACGTTGCCGGACGGCAAGTCATCGACATCGAGCGGGAAGCGCTGATTGCGCTTGCGTGGGGGCTGGACGCGTGCGGCGACGACACATCCATTGACGCATTTTCATCTCGGCGTCGCGACCGCGTCTTCGTGCAATCCTGCAAGCGCTTTGACGAGGCGATGTGTGCGGCCGTGGAGCAACGCATCGAAGCTCTGCGACCCGGACATTACACGCGGCTGGGGACAGCCCTGCGCCATGTCTCGAGCATGCTGGCTGAGCGGCCGCGGCAGCGGCGCCTTCTGCTTGTTCTGACCGATGGCAAGCCCAACGACATCGATCACTACGAGGGGCGCTACGGCATCGAGGACACGCACATGGCGGTGCGGGAAGCGCGGCGGCGCGGGCAATCCGTCTTCGGGGTCACGATCGATAGCAAATCTCAAGCGACACTCAGCAGGATATTCGGCAAGGGCGGATACGTCGTCATCCCGGATCCTGAAAAACTGACGGCGGCGCTCCCGCAACTCTACCGTCATCTGGTGCAAGGATGAGCAGAAGCGAGGACTCGCGTCGCGGCGTGGACGGCTCCGATGTATTGTCGGAGCTGCCGGGCGAGCTGATGATGTGGGTGCTGATCGCGAGCGAGCTGATGGTGTTCGGCGCGGGGCTGATCGCCTTTCTTTCCGTACGCATTGCCGATCCGGCAAGGTTTGAGGCAGATCAGGCCCTGCTCGATCAAGGCGCCGGCGCGCTCAACACGCTCGTGCTCGTGACGAGTGGCCTCTTTGCTGCGATAGCGCTTCGTTCGCGAGAGAGCGGGAGAAGGAGCGCCGCGCGCTGCTGGCTTCTCGCCGCAAGCTGCCTCGGCGTCGTCTTTCTGATCGTCAAGGCGTTTGAGTATGCGAGTAAAGCCTCGCTCGGGATCGACATCGAGACGAGCCAGTTCTTCACGTTCTACTATCTCATCACGGGCTTTCACGCCCTTCATGTCGTCGCGGGTATCGCTGTCTTAGGACTGGTTGCCTGGGCCGACAGCACCCGTAACATGGAAGCAGGCGTCGCCTTCTGGCACCTCGTCGACCTCGTCTGGGTGCTGCTGTTTCCGATCATCTATGTGTTGGGGTGAAGCTCATGCCGCTTCGGGACCTCATCGTAGCCTGGGTAGCCCTGATCGCCCTGAGCCTTGGTACCTTGGTCTTGGCGACGGCAGGCACCACCGGGCGAGGAGCAACGATCATCGCAGCTGGAGTGCTTGCGCTGGCGGGTTTCAAGGCGCGAGTGATCCTGACGCGTTACCTCGGCCTCCAACATTCGCTGTTCTGGAGGCGTTCTTTCGACTTGGCGATCGGGCTCTTTCTTGCGCTCAGTTTCGCGCTTCACACCATCGGATCAGGAGGGTGAGGTGGCTGGAAACGATAGCCGGTGTACCGTTCCGCTTGGGCTGATTCTATTCTGCTTTGCGATGATGGGGCCGGCCTTCGCCATCAACACGGCGTTTATCGCACTGGCCGTGCCAGCGATGACGCCCTATGGCTTACGGGGGCTTGTCGTCGTCGGGATGATCGGGTCCATATTCGGCATCTTCCCCGCACTGTGGCTCGCGCGCCGGATACACGAGGGCATCCGCGAACGATGAAGGCGACAGACCGAGAGGTCAATCCATCGCCTTCAAGCATCGCCCACCTGTTGCCGCAGCTATTGGCGTCGCGAGAGACTTACAGCGTAGGCTGGTGAACGCACGGCGAAAATCGGATCGTGAGCCGGTGCGGATATTCCTTCGGCCAGATTGGCGGGATCGAAGGTTGTTGCATCGCAAGCCGTATCGCCGGCGATTGATGTGATCGAGACTGTTCCGAGCGCCGCGGTTCTGCGGCTCTCCTCCGGCCACATCGCCGACGGATCATCGGTCGGATCGGACTCCTTTCCGATGATGGCCGTAAGTGAGAATTCCACAGGCGCTTTGTTCAGGCGGTCCTCAAGTTCCGTTCTGTAGAAGTCTGCGGGTTTGGCCTTTGCTTCCTCGTCAGTCAGCCCCGCTTCCCCCGCCAAGGGAGTCAGCTTGAACTTCACTGTGGTCGGTTTGGCGTCCGCATTTGTCAGTGTGTAAGCGTGGACTGGCCAATAGTTGACGCCGGCATAGCTGGCAGGAACCGGATGGGCTGAGAGCCAGGCTCCTTGTCGGGTTGTGTTCGGATTTGCTGCTGCGAATGTCTTGATCTTCTCTTGATCTGGTTTGCCGTCGGCGCTTGGCGCCCTGGCCTTTAGGAAGCCCAGCATCTGATCGGGTGTGCTGGCAAAGAACATTGGTGTGGAGATCGCAACGAGATCGGTATGTGATCCACCGGCATCCTCGAGCCGCAAAGCAAAGCCGCGTGGAGCGCTTTTCGTCGCGTCAGGAATGTTTGGCTTGCCGCCGCCTATGGAAAAACGGCCGAGCACTGGGACGGTCATTGCGAACGGTGTGGCTTTCGTCAGATCCTTCGCTGTGGCAGTGGGTCGGAACTCGCCCTTGACGCAGATGCCCTTGGCGTGGCTCGCCCGCACGTCATGCTTTCCGAACACGGCATTGAGAGCATCTATCAGCTGCTCAGGCATATCCTCATTTGCCTGCACCGCCGAGGCCGCTGTGACGAACGCAAGCAGTTGTACCCATATGGCAAGTTTCATTTCTCATTCCTCCCGTTGTTGGCGCTAGGCGCAGCTCGTCTTGTCGTTCGTGCAAGTGGCCTTGCCGCAAAGGTCCGAGCAGGGATTAGTCGAACGGGATATGCGTTGCGTTATGGGTGGGACAAAAATAATCTTGCGTCGATGAGACGTGCAATTTCAGTCGAGCAGTTCGAAGCGGAGGTCGTGGCGCACCGGCAGCTGTTGTTTAGGCTCGCAATGGTACAGCTTCAGGAACCTGCATCCGCCGAAGACGTTGTTCAGGAAACAATCCTCGCGGCCTTGCTAGCGCGAGAAAAATTCAAACGTGAATCTAGCATCAGGACATGGCTCATCTCGATCATGCGCTACAAGGTGATAGACGCTCTTCGCGCTCGGAGCCGATATGTCGGTGCGCAGCCGGCCGTTGCGGCTGAAGAGTGTGACGAGGGGGCATTTGATAGGTTGTTTGATGCCAATGGCTGCTGGAAGGACGCCAAAGATGCTTGGAGCGATCCTCACTCGGCGGCGGAACAAACCGCCTTTTTTAGAATTCTAGAAGCGTGCCTTGCCCGCCTGCCCGAGCGGACGTCGCGAGCCTTCATGATGCGAGAATGGCTGGAGATGGAGCCCGGCGAGATACAATCGCTTTTGAACGTTACACCAACGAACCTGCGTGCGCTCCTTTATCGGGCGAGGATGCAACTTCGACTTTGCATGGACCTCAATTGGGAGCGCTGAGATGGCCGGGGAGCCACTGACCTGTCGGGATACCACGTGGCTCGTCAGTGATGCTCGAGAGCGTGCATTGACAAGTGAGGAGAGGGAGGCCCTCAAAGCGCATGTCGACAAATGCGCGTATTGCAGTCGGGCCAGCGTCCAGTTCGAGATGCTATTCAGGCAGCTCGAAGCCTATTTTGGAAGGCACGAGTGATCAGCCAATGCGGAGGGCTAGGACACACGTTTTAGCCATTACAGGACCAGTCCCTCCTTGGCGAAGGTGAGCCCGAAGCGCCGAGAACATGCAGATGGAAGTGCCCGTTCAAAGCGGGCGTGCCGCATCGTGTCCAACAGCCTGCCGGCTTAACCGAAGTCAACGTCACGACATCTATCGTGTGGCAAAAGCATCAGCCCACTTGAACTCTGTGCCAGAGAACCGCTTCGCAGGTGCCACACTCATCGGGCCACCACATGGCTGCTGACAATTGTGAAATCCCTGTCGTGTATTCGTGCTCGGGCTGCTCGACTGCCGCGCAGATGGCGAACCACGTCGCAATCCGCCTGGACCGCGAGCGGCACGCAGATATGTCGTGCATTGCCGGCGTCGGCGGTGACGTTCCCTCCCTTGTGCGCGTTGCCAAGTCTGGACGGAAAATCGTCGCCATCGATGGTTGTCCGCTTCATTGCGCATGGCGATGCCTTGAACGTCACGGCGTGAAGCCTGACCTGCATTTCACTCTGACAAAGATCGGAATAAGGAAGCGATACCACGCGGATTTCAACGAGGTGGATGCAACAGAAGTATTTCGCCGGATCGTCGGCGAATTGAAGGGCGAAAGCCCCGTGGACAGCTAATTCAAGGTCGAACGGCTGGCCCTCAATTCGAGCTGATGTGGGTGCGACAAGCAGCTCGATGAGCGTATCCGTCATTGACTGCGCGAATAGACGCAACTGGAACGATGTTACCTTCGTCACCGAGCATGCAGCGCTGCACGTCTATGAGAGATAGCTACGGGCAAGTCATGCGCATGGCAAAAGACCCAATTCGGTCCACCTGTATGAACGATCCCAGTATGCAAAGGGCGGATCCCGAAGCAGTTCCCGTGCGCTGCAAGGCGGCTGGAACATCGCGTGCACACATTGGGGAGTCGGCTGGCAAAGGTGGCAGCGCGCGACCGAGGTGACATGGCAGCGGATGGCTGTCGCGACAGGGCGCACAAAAAGAAAGATGCTCAATTTAGCCAGTGGAACTTACCGACCGGCCCGCTCGCAAACTCGAATCTTGATCCAGCGGTCGCGTTTGTATGGATCGATGGTGATGTGAATGCCGACCGGCAAGGCGGTCCAAAGGCGACGGCCAGCGGCCAAATCCATTTTTACAAGACCGATCGCTCTAAAGACGGCGAGGACCATCTTAATCTCGGACAGCGGCCTGCGGCTCTTGGTGACGAGACTCGATATCTGAGCCGGCCCCAGCCGACGCATAAGCCGCAGAAGCTGGCGGTTCGGAGGATCGAGAAACTTGAAAAGCGCAGCTAGGGAATTGAAGCTAGCGTCACCCGCCACCGACGAAGGGAAGCGGCCGGCGCGAGCGGCATCCGCCATTTTGCGGCGGTGTTCGCGGGCATCGCGGATGCCAGGGCGGGGGGCGCGGCTAGACCGCGTGCGGTTTGGTGATTTGCGACGCTGAGATGTCACGCATCACCCGAGGACTGACGTACCTCCAAAGGACAAATCTGCGCCGGCTTGAAGCCCACATCTTCGTCGAACCGGGTATAGCCACGCGGATTGCTGACCACGCGGCATTCGCCAAGCTGGTAATCGCGGGTAGCGTGCGTATGACCGTGAACCCAGAGGCGCGTCCGCTCGACGACGTGGTCGAGGTTCGAAGCAAACGCTGCTGAGAGAAGATCCGCCTGATATTGAGCGGCGATGCTCCGCAGGCTTGGAGCCGTGTGGGTGATGACGACGCAACCTCCACTGTGCGCCGCAAGCTGCATGTCGAGCCACTTGGCACTTAGCTCGTACTCCGCCAGGGCGTCGGACGCCTCCCAGAGCCGATCTTGGCGTCTGATCGCGCGGTGATCGTTCATGGTGCGCTCGGCACGCATCATTGCGGCGTCTACGCTGCGCTCGCCGAATAGCCGATAGTCGGTCCATAGCGTAGCTCCGAGGAACACAATGCCATCGATAGCGACGACGTCGCGATCGAGGACGTGAATATTGGGAAACTGCTCGGCTGCTGCACGGCCGGCAGCGCGCTCGGCATCGAAATCGAAGCCGTAGTACTCGTGGTTGCCTGGTACGTAGATGACGGGCTTGCCGTCGAGGCCATGCTCGGCGATCCAGCGCACGCCGCGCCCGAGACCCTGGCAGATGTCACCGGCGATGATGACGACGTCGTGCTCTGGCCGCGGTTCTGGGATCTCCCATGGTGTGCGGGCATTGACGTCGATGTGCAGGTCCGAAAAAATCCAAGCGCGCATATTTTCAGCTCGCATCACGGTTGGCTTCTGGCGTCTGCAACTCGAACAGACGCCGCGGGACCTCCCGGAGGCCAATAACTCCGGCAGAGCAGGCGCCTGCCACGCCCCTTATGGTGCGTCCGAAGTACGTTCGTCCGTCGGGCTTCCTCGTCGAAGCGATCTCGACAGAGTGATCGGCGCAACGCGCAGCATGCGAGCAATTTCCCATGGCGACATCCGTCCAAGTTCCAGTGTGCGCTTTGCCCATTCCAACTCTGCGTCGGTGATTTTCTGCTCGCGCCCGAGGTGCTGGCCGCGGGCCTTGGCGGCAGCCATTCCGGCGCGTGTGCGCTCGCTGATCAGACTGCGCTCAAACTCCGCAATCGCACCCATGATATGAAACAGCAATCGGCCACTTGCGGTCGTCGTGTCGATGGCTTCCGACAACGAACGAAATCCGATCTCCTCCGCCTCGAGGCGCGTGATCACCTGGATAAGGTGAGCCAGGCTGCGTCCCAATCGGTCGAGTTTCCAGACGACCAGCACGTCTCCGGGTGCTAGAGCGCGTAACGCGCGATTGAGCTCCCGCCGCTCGGTTGCCGCGCCACTGATGCCTTCATCGCAGAATATCCGTTCGCAACCAGCAGCTCTGAGAGCGTCGAGCTGCATTCCCAAGTTCTGTTCGTCCGTCGAGATGCGTGCGTAGCCGATCAACATGCCTTCGTGTTCGCAAGCCGCTCTCGTTCGCGGAAAACCGCGCACGGCTCACACTATCAAATGGGGTCCCTTTTGATGGTGCACACGCGGCGTCTCCGCACGGCGCGCAAAACCATCAGAATGCGGAGTTTACCATTTTTGATGAGGTGCTGCCAACCCCCATGACAAAAGGGACCCCTTTTGAAAAACGATATGGGTAGGTAGTGCGCAAGATCCGTCGAGCGAATCCGTCGAAATTTGAATTTCCGCACATAGTGCTCGCCGTCCGAGATGCTGACGTCGATGTCTTCCGCGGCAAAGCATCTAACGGCGCGACATCAATTCATGTTGGGGGACTAGCAAGCAGTCTGATCTTCAAGGAGCCGCGCGAGGCGTTCTTGCAGGTGTCCAGCGGCATGGAGATCAAAGCGCTTGGGTACGCCAGCGGGAACTCGCGCTGGACGGTCATCTGCGATCTTCCCCGCGATCAGTTTGTCGATCTATTAGCGATCGTGCTCGCCGGCCGGCTCAGCGTCGTGGAGATGGACTTCAACCAGCTGAAATGGAATAGGGGCACCTTGGAAGCGATTGAGTTCGGCACGCGGGCGCTGGGCGCGTCCAATTAGCTCGCCGTCTCAAAGCAGATCCCGGATGTCGAGGCTTCTGCGCATTACCCCGCGCACTTGAAGGTCCTCGACGAGCCTTCTGGCAGATGAGTTGTTCCCTGGTGCGCAGTAACGATCATTAATGGGGAAAGTCGAGAGTTAGAGAGCTCTTGCGCGCATTTCTGGGTAGAGCACGTGACTGAAAATCACGGTGTCGCTGGCGAAAAATGTAGGGTTTTCAGGGCGCATCCGATGGCGACCGCTCCGGCGCGCAAACCCGGACGGAGGGATCCCGACAGGGTGAGGCTGCCCAAGATCGGCTGCCGAGCCGACCCGCTGCCAGGGCTCGAGTGCCACCCGTCTATCGAGGAGACAGGTGGCTCCCAGGAGGCGTTTAATCTGCTTCCACGAGTTGTTCTTCTTCGTCGTAGATTCCCTCAACGAGTTGCGGCTCTACGGCCTGCAGACTCACCGAAATCATGGCCACTTTGGCGTGCTTGAAATAGAGAACTGACTCTCCTTCGCAGTCTTCCACAGAGTCCACCCCGTCCGCCACTTCGAACCCGCCGAAAAGCGCGAACATCGGATCCTCGTGAGGCTCGTCGCCGCTTTCGTCATTTTTGATGTTGTCGAGGTCGATCTCCATGACGATCGGCTCCCCTGAGTGGATGGTCCACAACTTAAACGATGGGTCCTCAAAGAGGCTCAGTTGATCCACTGGCTCAGCGTCGAAATCATGGAACCGCCAGGCGCCGAGATAACGAGTGTTTACCGCCATTCGCTCCACGAGCGTGTCGAACTCCACAAACCGATCTTCCGGATCAAGGAGGAGGGATTCGAGCCGGCGACGCGCGGGTCCGGAGATCCAAACGGTCCGCTCCAATCCGTTGTCGAGTCGGAAATGAAAGGCATTTCGCATGGGATCAGAGTCGATACCGGCGTCTCCCGCTGCCTCGACGTGCTGCTCGAGCGGCCCCTTAATGCGCGCCAAGGAAGGGAACACCGCATCAAGCGGCTCCTTCAACGCTCCTGCTAGCTGGTGAGCGCGGCGGAGTGGCACCATGTAGCCGTTCTCGAACAGCGCGATATGTTCCGGCTGAAGGTCGACGAGCGCGGCGAGTTGCTCGCGCGTCATGTTTTTCTTCTGACGGATTGCCTTGATGCAATTCTTGGGCATGTTCGTATCCTTTCTGTTGGCTGTGGGTTCAGGCCGTTTTGGCGTGAGCGGCAGAGACGCCGGTCGAATACTCGGACGTCGAGGCGTATCTGCGCGCGATCCACGCGTTGAGGTCTTCGGGAGCGTAGAGAACCCGCGCGCGCAGCCCGCGTCCTGCCTTCATGTAGCTCGGACCTGTTCCCTGCACGCGGAGCCGCTCCAGGGTGCGCGGCGATAGTCGAAGCACTTTGGCAGCCTCGATGGTCGTTAGTTTGGGTGTGTGTTTCGGGTTCATTCTGATCTCCTTTCAGAAATAAACTGGATCAACGAATGCGTCTGTGAAGTAGCGCGATTGATTTTTTTTTGACGGCAGGAGAGGCCGTTTTACTGTTGAGCTCTCCAGCCGCTTTGCATTCCCGGCGTCATGGCACGTGATCAGAGCGGGGATCGGCTTCGGTGCGAAGGGTAAGACCTTTACCTGCCGTAGCTCGACGCGAAGCGAGGAGTGCCCCTGCGTGCCGTGGCAGGGTTGACGATAGCGAAGTCGCCTCGATCATTGCGGACGTCGATCGTAATCCGCTTGGCATCGGTGATGACGCCCAGTTCCGGATCTCTTTCGAGGGCGCTCAGGAAAAGACAACGCTAGCGAGCTTGAAGAAGCTGCTCGTGTCCCAGCAACGCGCACCGCGCTGCGTTCGATGGGAGCGCACGGTTTTATAAAATGCTCTAGGGGCGCCTTTATTGCTCGGCGTTTGGTCCCAGAAACAGGTCAGAGGAATGGACCGCTGACCGCGATGAGCAGAAAATATTCGATCGAAGCATTGGAGAGATACCGCGTGCTGGCGGCCTATCTGATACTCAAATTCGGCGATGAATACGGATTCGTACTGGAGCGCGTGGAGAGTGATCTCGAGCGGGCCCGGCAGGACGACCCGCAGGCGAAAGCGCTGAAGGTCATGGATGAGCTGCAACGTAAGAGAGACGACGCGAAGCCGGTCTTGAGGAACCTTCCCTGTCGGTCGGACCGCCGGGATTGAGATCATGAGGGCCCGGATGCGCGGGCCCCCTTGCCCTGTCAGATCCGCGCCGGCGGAGCGAAGGCAATCTTCTCCAGCCAGAACAATTTCGTCTCGAGGCTCGGCTCGCCATAGCGGGGCGTTGGCAGCTTGTGACCCATCAAGCGATGGGACACGTTATCCAGGCAAGCAACGTCGGTGAGCCGGTCCTTGAAGGTGTGGCGCAGTGAATAGAGCGTCCGGTTCTCAGGGAGGTTTAGGTGGGTCGCCAGCGATTTGTTGATGACCGCGGAAGCTTGCGCGTTCTTATGGAAGTAACGTGGAAAGCCGTCCGGATGGGCGCGCATGACCATCAGCGCGACGCCGACAAGAGGGATGTCGCGGATAGAAGGAGCAGTCTTAAGGACGCAGCCTTCAGGGCGGATGCGAATATGCGGAATTTCATGGTCCAGCACGATGGTGTGTCGTTTCAGATTGCAGGCTTCGGAGAGGCGCAGGCCACATTCGGCGATGAGATAGACGATGGCGCGGGCCTCGTCGTTGAGACTGTCGAGCGCTCCCTCGGCTAGGAGCGTGTTTTGGACCCACTCTTTCGGGAATGCCAGGCGCACGCCGTCTTCGCCGCCAGCGATTCTGAGGCCGCTAAAGTCCTCCTTGCATGACAGCCGGTGGACCTTGGTCACGGATCGGAACATGGATGCGAGGCGCCCAATATAGGAGTTGGCGGTTGAGATCTTGATTTGGTCTGACATTGCCAGCTCGGAGAGGTGGTCGCGGAGATCGAGCACATGGTTGCGGTCGATGTTGGCGAGCTCGATGTCTCTACCGATGACCTCGATGAACTTTTCGACGTATGTGTCTCGAGCGACGCGCCACTTTTTCCTTTGGTTGTCGGATTTGGCCTTCAGCGAGGCAGCGTTGATGCGCTCGAACTCGTTGACGAGCTGCGAGAGCATGACGGCGGGCTTGGAAACGGTGCCCATCAGGGCGGAGGCGACTTCGGGCGTCGGTTCTGTGGCGATGACGTCCAGCCGGTCGTAGAAGCACTCAGCCGGCAGCTGCCGCACCTCGTCGTGCGCGAGGTAGGCAAGCCCGTAGCGCTTGACGATATCGACGTTGCGCGCGAAGGCGATGGCCGGGGCCGGGTTGCGGCCGGCGAGGCGGTCTTCCCATTCCGTGATGAGCAAGGTCTCGAGCTGCGCCGCTCTGGCGCCGGCGGAGATGCCGCGAGGATCATCGGCGATCCTGATGCCGGTCGTCTTGTTGATCCACTTGCGCGGGTCGACGGGCCGTGCGCGGTCAGGGACGCGACGGATGTAGTACCAGTAGCCGCGGCGCTTGTGCAGGTGCTGCAACCTCATCCTCGTGGCCCATCCCGACGCGATGTTGGGTCAGATGTTGGGTCATCTGTTGGGTCAGTACTGGTGAGGAGGGTGCTGGCGTGAAAGGAAAAGCCCGTAAAACGGGGGCTTTGGGGGTGGGGAGTTGGCTCCGCGGGTAGGGCTCGAACCTACGACCGTCCGATTAACAGTCGGATGCTCTACCACTGAGCTACCGCGGAATACCTAGCCTCTTGGGCGTCGCGCCTCTTAGCAGAATGCTCAGGGGCCGGCTAGCGCCTTGTGGCAAGGCAGCCTCCCCTCGAGGGCGACCCTCAACTCTCATAATCGCGCTCGATAATCAAGGGGCCTGCGACTGCTTATGTGCCATTGGACCAAGCGGGCGGCGGATTAGCGCGCGCACCACACATTGCCGCGGTTCGGCCAGCGCTGCGCCAGACCCTCACCCATTAGTATTTGCCCCACGTCCCGGCCGTCCGGCAGCTCAAGGTCGACCAAAGCGCGCCCGTTTGGATCCTGGCGCCCATTGGGACGGATCTTATAGGGACCGGCTAGCAGCTCTTGCAGGCGGGACCGCGCGGCAAGCGCAAGCTGCCTCTCGTTCTCGCATGCCGGCTCTTCGAGCTCGGGGGCATCAACGGAGATAAGGCGCCATTTCGTCCCATTGTCGCGCCCGGTGTCGCCGTCGATGATACAGCTGCGCAATGCCCGCCCGTTGCATAGTTCCACCGGGCCATGACGGTCCTCTCCCACCGGCTTCGTCCACCATTGCCACAGGCCCGCGAGCACGACCGCCAGCGCTGCAAGGCCCAGACTGATGGCGAGTTGACGTGGGCTCCCGCCGCGGCCGAATCGATATCGGTAGCGCCAATAGCGGTCACGACGGGCGCGCCTGGCGCGTACGTGGCGCCGGTCGCGCTCCGCCTGGGAAATCGGGCTGCCCGATTGGCTTTGCACCATGATTTTGGAGCTAGGCGCAGCAACCCTAACAAAGAGTTCCCACGTGCCATCGGATGCGCTGCCCGCCGAGGACAGAAGCCAATCACTTCGAAAAATTTCTGGGAGTGAATTGGAGGCCACGCCCGGAATCGAACCGGGGTGCACGGATTTGCAGTCCGTTGCGTCACCACTCCGCCACGTGGCCTTCGGCTCCATCTTTCCGGAGCAGTAAAGAGTGCGCCGTGTATCACAAGGATTGGTGCCTGGAAAGTGTGCGCGTGAGGTAGCGCGAGCCGGGCGCCCGAGGTAGCGGAGAAACCTCGCCCCGAGACCGCACGTCCCGTCGCGCATTGCCGCCCGCTCATGTAGGGTAGGCGATACGCACATCTGATGCCGAGGGAAAACTGATGGTTGATGCCGCCACACAGCGCATGAACATGGTCGAAAGCCAGGTGCTGACCAGCGATGTCACCGACCAACGCGTCGTGCGCGCCATGAGAGAGCTGCCGCGCGAGCGATTTGTTCCCGGGCCGATGGCGGAGCTGGCGTACATGGACGAGGCGATTGCGCTCACCCCTCCCGGCCCAGATCGGCGCTGGCTTCTGCCCGCGCGCACAGAAGGCAAGCTGCTTCAGCTTGCCGACGTCGGTGCCGAGGACCATGTGCTCAATGTCGGCTGCGGCACCGGCTATTCGGCAGCAATTTTGGCTCGCCTCGCGCGCTCCGTGATCGCACTAGAGAGTAATGAGCAGTTGCTGGCCGCTGCGCGCCGTAATCTTGCGGAGCTGGCCGTCGCCAATGCCAGCGTTGTTTCGGGACGTCTAAGCGCCGGCTGGCCGACCAAGGCCCCCTATGACGTGATCCTTCTGCAGGGCTCCATCAGCATCACGCCGGACGATATCCTCGATCAATTGAAGGACGGCGGCCGGATGGTTGCCATCGTAAACGACAATGGTATTGGCAAGGCGACCATCTGGCGTCGCCTCGGACGCTCCATGGATGCGCGCGTCGCATTCGATGCTGCTGCACCTGATCTTCCTGGGTTCGCCAAGGCGCCAGCGTTCGTCCTGTGAACGAATTATCGGGGTCGCCCGAGGCCAAATGCCTAAACGGAGCCGATCTACCCGCAATCCCGTAGGGTTGGGCAGGAATGATGCGGCGCCGTGCCGCGATGGGGTGTGGGATTGGAGCAACGCCACCACAGCCCTTTTCCACCAACTGTCCACCGGCACTACACAAATCAGCGCTGGCACCCCAGACTCAGCGACGCACTGACGACTCAAAATGCTGGGCCGCGATAAGGCCTCGGACGGTGTGGTCGAGGGGAAGTAATGCGCACGGCCATTGATAATCAGCGTCAACATGAGCAGGGACGCCACTTGGGTATGAGCTCGGAACGTCGGGGGCACCGGAGGCCAAACGCGCTGCGTAAGTGCGTGCGGTTGGCGCTGTGTCTTGCGATGGCGCACGCCGTTGCGCTTCCAGCCGCCGCGGAGACTCTGCAAGAGGCACTCTCCGCTGCTTATGGCTATAACCCGCGCCTCGACGCGCAGCGAGCATTCCAGCGGGCGACAGACGAGGACGTGTCGCAGGCTATGTCGGGGTATCGCCCGACGATTACAGGCAACGCTGACATCGGTATTGAACGTTCCGACCAGCGCCCGTCGAATTACCTGGACGGCGTGACGAAGCCGCGCGGTTTCGGCGTGGACGCCGTGCAGCCGATATTCAACGGCTTTCGCACCTACAACGCGGTGAACGAGGCAGAAGCAAACGTCCGCGCGGAGCGCGAGGTGCTGCGCGACGTAGAGCGTAGTGTGCTGCTGCAGGCGGTCACCGCATACATGGACGTCGTGCGCGACCAGGAACTGGTTCGTCTCAACGAGAATAACGTCAATGTGCTCTCGCGCGAGCTCAAGGCCGCACAGGATCGATTCGCTGTCGGCGAGGTGACGCGAACTGACGTAGCGCAGGCAGAGGCCCGTCGCGCTGACGCTGTCTCACGCCTGGATGCGGCACGCGCCAACCTGCGCACCAGCCGAGGCAGCTATCAGCAGGTGATCGGACACCCGCCGAGCAATCTTACCTGGCCTGGCACGCCGGACCGGTTGCTTCCGCGCCAGCTCCAGGAAGCCATCGGCGTCAGCAACAACGAGGACCCGCTGGTCGTCGCTCAGCTGTTCCGCGAGCAGGCCGCCAAGTACACGGTGGAGCGCATTCGCGGCGAGTTGCTGCCGACGGTACAGCTCGAGGCGAGCTACAATGATCGCTTCGGGTCATCGAAGCTCACCGACGAAGTGGAAAGCTCCACGCTCGTTGGTCGCGCCGTGATCCCGATCTACGAGGCGGGTGATGTCTATTCCCGCGTTCGACAGGCCAAGCAGAACCACATCGGCCTGCTGCAGCAGATCGAGCAGGTCCGCACTGAGCAGACGCAGAACCTTGTTGCGGCCTGGTCGCAGCTCGAGGCAGCCCGTGCGCAGCTCGAATCCGACCGTGTAGCGGTCGAGTCGAACAAGGTGGCCCTGCAAGGTGTCCGCGAGGAAGAGAAAGTCGGCCAGCGTACGCTGCTCGACGTTCTGAACGCCGAACTCGAATACTTGAACTCGCAGGTGGACCTCGAGACGACGCGGCGCAATCTCGTGGTCGCTGCCTACAGCGTGCTGAGCGCCATGGGACGGCTCGATGCCGCTTGGATCGGCGCTGCGGCCTACGTTTATGATCCGAAGGTCCACTACCAGGAAGTCCGCCGTAAATGGATCGGCCTCAGCATCACTTACGGTGATGGCCGCACGGAAACCTTCGAGGCCCAGCCGCAAGCCGTCGAGCAGGGCTGGGACCCGGTTAAGTAGGGCCGGGCAGGCGAACAATTACCCACCGCAAATGCGCCCCCGCACGTAAAAATGCGGGGTGCGAGCCCTCACGCCATAGAGCTGCCAAGGATCGTGGCTAGCAACGGAACCGGCGTGACGGCATGCCGGCTGCGACGGTTGGTCCGAGGCACCAAGGGGTGGTGGCTGGTCCTCACAGCAGCGCAGGGTTGCGTAGCCTTATTGATGGGCTGGCATCGCCGTTGTACGACCGGGGAACCGCGCGAGCGCCGCAGGTGGGCGGCTCTAATGCGCGTCGTGTAGAGGATTGCGCCTCATGAGTAAGCCGCAGATGGCCTCCGAGCCCTCCATGGAGGAGATACTCGCTTCCATCCGCAAGATGATTGCCGACGACAGGCCCGGTCCGAGCCCAATGCCGGACACGATGGGCCGCACGCCGTTCGGCGACATGCGCCAGGCATCCGCGCCTGACACGGGCAATCTCAATGGCACCGACCCGCAGACGCCGGCACGGACAAGCAACAGCCTGAGCGACGCTCTGAAGGTCGCGACCGCGCTTTCCGATCAGCGTCGGTCGTTGCAGCAAGACCTATCTACGGTCTCCGACAAGGCTCCTCGCAACAATCTGGAAGCGCTCACCGAGCTGACCTCCTCGCGCAGCGAAATAGCGCGCAGCGGCTCGAGCACCGAACTCCGCAACGTCCGTCCCACCGCTGAAGTGCCGCTGCCATTCGGTCTCCGCGATGAGGAAACCGCGGGCGCCCCCCAGCCATCCGAACTTAAAGCCGATCTCCTCTCGTTCGACTTCGGCACCTTGGTGCCTCAGCGCAATGAGGGCCAAAACCAGCCCAAGCCGCAGTCTGCTGATTCGAAACCCATCTCGTTGCAGACCACGCCGAGTTCCTCACCGACGGCGACAAGTCCATCGCCGACAGCAGCGCAGCCTGGATCAGAGGTCGAGACGGGGCCGGCGATTGAACCGCGCGTGCTTCCGCTGCGCACCGGCACCACCGGCTTCAATGGTTCTGGCCCCAACGTTGCTCCGTTCCCGCGCACGACGAGAGAGACTGCCAAACCCGGCGCATCCGCTCCGGCATCGCCAGAGACTGTCGAAGCGCCGCAGCCGCAGGCCAAGTCAGAGACACTTAACAAGGCCGAGACACCTGCAAAGGCCGAGACGGTCCACAAGCCGGATTCGCCGGTCGAAACACCAACCGCGACCAAACCAGGCGCGACGGCGCCCGAGGCTCAGCCCAAGCCGAAGGCGATGTCGGCTACACTGCCAGCGCCATCCGGCAGCAAGCCCGTCACCAGCAAGCCTCTCGTCGCTGAGCCGCTTGCTGCCGCAAGTGAGGCGCTCTTGGATGCCGTCGTCGATCTCGTGCAACAGCAACCGGGAGCGTTGTCCGTTTTCGCCTCCGGAGCCTCCTTCATCAGCGGCGTCAGCGAAAAGAAAGAGCAGGGCGGCCAGACGCTCCCCGTGCTCGCGCAAAAGCACGAGATCGCCTCGGATGACGCCCCTGCGCAGCCTGCCAAACTCGATCGTGCCGCTGCGGAACTGCTGCGGCCGATGCTGCGTCAATGGCTTGCCGAGAACATGGAGCGCATCCTTGAAGATGCCCTCCGCAGCGAACTCACCGCGCAGATCGAGTCGGGCAAGGGACCAGGAAAATCTTGATGGCAAATCTTGTTGTCGCCTGGTCCCCATGCATGCCTTGACGCATGTCAGTTCTATGAAATAGCCCGCACCGGCGGCTCTCGGCGTCCCCGGCGCTGCGTCCACCGTTGACAGCGCGGGAACGGAGAGCGTAGGACCGCAGCTCCGTTTCTCCCCCAAAACTGCTGCCCAAATCCCCCCATGCTCGATAAAATCTACCAGCCCGCCCAGATCGAGCCGCGCATCCGCGCGGAATGGGAGCGCGCCGAGGCGTTCAAAGCAGGCCGCGCCGAGCGCGCCGGGGCGCAGCCCTACAGCATCGTCATCCCGCCGCCGAACGTGACGGGCTCCCTCCACATGGGCCACGCCCTCAACAACACGCTGCAGGACATCCTCTGCCGCTTCGAGCGCCTGCGCGGCAAGGACGTGCTCTGGCAGCCCGGCACCGATCACGCCGGCATTGCCACGCAGATGGTCGTCGAGCGCCAGATGATGGAGCGCCAGGAGCCCGACCGTCGCACCATCGGCCGCGAGAAGTTCCTCGAGAAGGTGTGGGCCTGGAAGGAAGAGAGTGGCTCGACCATCCTCAATCAGCTGAAGCGTCTCGGCGCCTCATGCGATTGGAGCCGCGAGCGCTTCACCATGGACGAGGGCCTCTCGAAGGCTGTCGTGAAGGTATTCGTCGCGCTACACGAAGCGGGCCTCATCTATAAGGACAAGCGCCTCGTCAACTGGGACCCGAAGTTCCAGACCGCCATCTCCGATCTCGAAGTGGTGCAGGTCGAGGCGCGCGGGACATTTGCGTGGGTCCTGCCGGAGGCTGGCAAGCAAAGCGATGGCGATCCGGAAAAGCCGTTCGACGCCGAAGCGCTCGCCAAGGCGCTGGCGAAGAACCCGTCCGGCCACATGTATCACTTCCGCTATCCGCTCGCGAAGAAGATCAAGGGTTACGACAAGGACTACATCGTCGTCGCCACGACGCGCCCCGAGACGATGCTGGGCGACACGGGCGTTGCCGTACACCCGGAGGATGAGCGCTATGCCGCGCTGATCAAAGCCGGTGCGAAGGTGAAGCTGCCGCTGGTCGGGCGCGAGATTCCGATCGTCGCCGACGAGCATTCCGATCCCGAGAAGGGCACCGGCGCGGTGAAGATCACGCCTGCGCACGACTTCAACGACTTCGAGGTCGGCAAACGCCACGCACTGGATCAGATCAACGTGCTCGACGATCAGGCGCGCATCAACGACGTGCCGCCGCCCGAGTACCGCGGTCTCGATCGCTTCGACGCGCGCAAGCGCATCGTCGCCGATCTCGCAGCGCTGGGCCTGCTGGAAAAGATCGAGCCGACCACGCACACTGTTCCGCACGGCGATCGCTCCGGCGTTGTCATCGAGCCGTGGCTGACGGATCAGTGGTACGTCAACGCCGCCGAACTGGCGAAGCCCGCGATCGAGATGGTCGAGCGCGGCAAGATGGTTTTCGTCCCGAAGAACTGGGAGAAGACCTACTTCGAGTGGATGCGCAACATCCAGCCATGGTGCATTTCGCGCCAGCTCTGGTGGGGGCATCAGATTCCAGCTTGGTACGCGCCCGACGGCAAAGTGTTCGTCGCCGAGGACGCGACCAGGGCGCAGGCCGCCGCGACGAAGCACTTCGGCAAGCCCGTCGATCTGAAGCGCGACGAGGACGTGCTCGACACGTGGTTCTCATCCGCGCTTTGGCCGTTCTCGACGCTCGGCTGGCCCGACAAGACACCGGAGCTCGGGCGCTTCTACCCGACCAGCGTTCTCGTTACCGGCTTCGACATCATCTTCTTCTGGGTCGCCCGGATGATGATGATGGGCATGCACTTCATGGAAGAGGTGCCCTTCCGCGACGTCTACATCCACGCCCTCGTCCGCGACGAGAAGGGGCAGAAGATGTCGAAGTCGAAGGGCAACGTGATGGACCCGCTGGGCATCATCGATGCCTACGGCGCCGACGCTCTCCGCTTCACGCTCGCCGCGATGGCAGCGCAGGGCCGTGACATCAAGCTGTCGACGCAGCGCGTTGAAGGCTATCGCAACTTCGCGACCAAGCTCTGGAACGCGGCGCGCTTCGCCGAGATGAACGAGTGCGTTCGCCAGCGCGGCTTCGATCCGGCATCGGTGAAGGAGCCCGTCAATCGCTGGATCACCGGCGAGACGGAGCGCGCGACCCGCACCCTCACCGAAAGCCTCGAAGCCTATAAGTTCAATGAAGCCGCAGCCACCGTGTACGAGTTCGTGTGGGGCGTCTTCTGCGACTGGTACCTGGAGCTGATCAAGCCGATCCTCGCTGGCGATGACGAGGCGGCAAAGTCGGAAACGCGCGCCACCGTCGCCTGGACGCTCGACCAGATCCTGAAGCTGTTGCACCCCTTCATGCCCTACATCACCGAAGAGCTCTGGGCGCATGCCGTCGAGCATGGCGAGAAGCGCGACAACATCCTCGCGCTCAGCCAGTGGCCGAAGCTCAACGGCCTCGTTGACGCCGAGGTCGAGGCGGAGATCGGTTGGGTCGTGCATCTGATCTCGGAAATCCGCTCGGTACGCACCGAGATGAACGTGCCCGCCGGCGCGAAGATTCCGCTCGTCATCACTGGAGCCAGCGACGAGACGATCGAGCGCGCCAAGCGCAACGATGAGACCATCCGCCGTCTCGCTCGCCTCGAAGATATCGCCTTCGAGAATGCAGCGCCCAAGGGCGCCGCGCTGATCGTTGTCGGCGAGGCTACGGTGGCGCTGCCGCTCGAAGGCATCATCGACATGAATGCCGAGCGCAAGCGGCTGCAGAAAGAAATTGAGAAGGCCGAGAGCGATCGCGCCAAGGCCGATGCCTGGCTGGCCAATACGGCCAACGTCGCCAAGTCGCCCGAGCACGTCGTCGAGTTGAACCGCGAGCGCGTTGTCGAGAACGCAGAACGCATCGCGCGTCTCTCCGCAGCCCTGAAGCGCATCGAAGCGTAATGCAGCGGCGGCGAGGGGGTGCTCCGCTACCTCCGCGCCGCGTGCGGTTCTGGAAGCCTGAATGATGCCCGCAGCCACTTCATCAACTTGGGCTCGCGCGCATCGGGGCTGACGGCCGCGCGCAGACGATATTCAACCAGCTCCGCGCCGGTTAGCGCAGCGCTCTCCCGCGCCCCGCATCTGTCGGCCGCGACGACCGACTTTGGAGCGATCTGGGAATAAGTTAGAACTCTTCTGGCATCTGTGGCGAACGAGCCACGATTTAGGCGATCACTGCCTCCGTCGGGCCACAATACGGCGCCAGCGTCACGCTAGGGAGAGTGAAGGAAACGCGCTTCGGGTGACGGGTGGTCGCCAACCGCGCGAGCTTCTCAGAGACGTCGGTACAGGCAGTCCTGGTTCGGTTTTGTAGGCGCTCCGCTTCGAGCGTCGCCTCCGGGTTTCACGGATAAAAAGCAGAAGAATGGTCGCCACAACCTCCGACAATCTGAAGCTGCCTTCACGTCACCAGACTGAGGGTCCCTCAATCGCCAGCCGGTCCAGAACGGATTTCGGCGATTGTGCGGGGCAGACAAATTGCAGGCGGCGCCCCATTGTCGGGGCAAAGCGGAAGCGATCTGCGATGCGGTTATTTGATCGGTTGGTTTGCGTAGCCCTGGCTTGCTTGCTGGTGTGCTTTGGCACCCTTGGCGCATCAGCGGCAAAGTATCGTTCGGCGCAGGATGCGCTCGAGCAGGGCATCGGAGCCTTCAACGGCGGCTATTACGAGATCGCGATCCCGGCGCTGGATTACGCAGCCGACGCGCATCTCTTCCTAGCGCCGTATTATCTCGCCCGCATCTATTCCGACAACAACGGCGCCCACACCGATCACGCAAAGGCTTACGAGCTATACCTGCGGATCGCCGAGGAGCACACCGACGTCGATCCCGACGATGACCAGCGCGCCCCCTACGTCGCCAAGTCGATGACGCGCATTGCCGGTTATCTGCTGAACGGGTTGCCGGAAGTGAACCTCAAGCCCAATCCGAATATCGCCATGGAGTACCTGCGCGAGGCCGCGCAGTTCTTCCGCGATGAGGATGCACAATTTGAGCTGGCCAAGCTCTATCTGCGTGGCGATGGGATCGCCAGCGACGTTCCATATGCCAAGCATTGGCTGTCGGTGCTGAGCCAGAAAGGCCACCCCGGTGCCCAGGCATTCCTGGCCGATCTGCTGTGGCGCGGCAAATACATGAAGGCTGACCCTGTTCGCGCGCTGGCGCTGATCTCGGTCGCCGTCGGAAATTCCTCCAGCTATGAGCGCGTGTGGATCGAGGACATCTACCAGAACATCTACTGCGGAGCGGCCCAGGGCGTTCGTAAGCAGGCTACCGGCATCGTCGCCGACTGGCGCACGCGTTACGGCCGCAAACCAGAGCCGCGCGACGACATCGGTCTTGGCCCGCTGAACGTGCAGGCAACCCGCACGTGCGGCAACGGGGAGCCGGTCCTTTACGATATGAGCGCCGCGACAGTTGAAGCCGCATCGCCGCCCCCCGCACCCCCTGTCATTCCTGCGCAGGCGACGGCGCTTCCTGATGCGGCCACCTTGATCAAGGGCGCAGCGTCGGAAGTTGGACTGCGCGGGGACGTCGGCCAGAGCGCCAGCAACGTTCCGCCCGCCCCTCATTAGGCCAAGCGCGAACTCGCGTTGCCACAGTTTCCTGGCAAAGACGCCGAGTGATGGCAATTTTTCAATTCACAAGTGGCAATAGCGGATTAGAGTAGGGGCACCGCCGAGGCTGGGCCTGCGCTGCCCTGAGGCAATTTTAGGCAGCAAATGCTGTTGACCATTACTTGAGCAACGTAAGATTCGCTCATATCATCCCCGGTAACACCAATAAGAAACGGGTGATGGGGTCACGTCCAAGGCGGAGTGAGGCGCACAACGGGTGCGCTCGCTTAGACCTTGGAGGTGTGCATGACCGGCCTCGTTGCTCTGCTCTGCCGCTCTTGGCAGGAACGTTCGGCAAAACTCGTTTTCCTAGCTCTCTGCGTCGTCGGCGCGGCGCCTCCAATGTTGCCGCGCGTGGCCACCGCCGAGGCCATGCCAATGCCCGAGCGGGTTCGCGGTTTCTTCTGCAACGCGAAGACCGATTCGGTGAACTTCCTGATGTACCAGGCCCAGGGCGAGAACGAGGAAATGGCCGCGAACGCCGTCAACAAGGCGATCGCGAATTTCTCCTGCGCCTACTACTTGCCGGCTGACGCGATCTATACCGGCGAGCACACGGTCATGCAGGACGGGCTTGTCTTCAAGCTCCACAGCTACGTGTTTCTGCCGGAGAAGGTGGAGCGCTGGAGTGGTTCGGTGCTGGGTTCGCTGCAGCCATCCCCGAACGCCAAGCACGACGTCTGAGCCGCTCCGCCACGCAAGGCTAAGCGAACGATAGGCCGAGGCGCCTGCGCGCCCCGGCTTTTTTTGTGATTTCCCGGACCGGCTTTAGCGGCGCGACAGGTTGAGCTGGGCCGACGTGCCATCGCCCGACAGGCTCACGTTCTGGCTCGTCCCGTTCACCGTCACGCGGATGCTGCCGCGCACGTTGTACTCGCTGTTGAAGAAGCTGCCCTTATAGTGCGTGCCGCTCACCTTGTAGACCTTCGCTGTCTGCGAGGCCTTGCCGGCCGAGGTCGCGCACGTTGCGGTAACGGTATAGGCACTGCCGCCGCCGGTGTAATGCGCCCGGCAACGCGCCTTCTCCTTCTTTCCGTTCGAGAATGAAACCCAGCCGCCACCGTTCCACGAGCCGGCCAGGCCTGGGGCCGGATCAGCCTCGCTCGAGCCGACGAAGGACGCGAAAGGAATAGCGGCTACGGCCAGAACGGCGGACCGGCGCGCCCAACGGTTGATCATCTCATTCTTCATAATCGGATCCCTGCGCAATCAACTGTGTCCGAAGCGGACAAACTAGCTCCCACCCGCGGCGGGAGACGATGCATTCCGGGGCGCACTTTGGCCCAGAAACGTAAGAAGTCGCTGAACGCCGCGAGCCCCAATCGAAGCCTCGCGACACCGCTCCGAGCATGTTCGTTAACCCGGACGCGGCCCGCTGTTCCTCGCGGAACAGTGCGCGAGCCGCCGGTCAGTTAACAAATTGGACGGGTCGCCGGTGTCGGGGGCGATCCTCGTCGATTGGCTAATGATCTCGCTCCAGGGGAGGCGAAAATGCAGCGCGCTTATTTCGTTTTGGTTGGAGGTTTCCTCTCCGGCATCTTCCTGGTCGCAGCTCTCTTCGTGACCTCGGCCTCCGCGGGCATGAACCAGGATCTGTCCCGTTGCACCGCCGCCCATGACGCAGCCGCAGCGTCGGCGTGCACGCGCATCATGAGCAGCGGGCGCCTTCCCGACGCACAAATGTATATCGGCTATTTCAATCGCGGCACCGCTTGGCGCCGTGCCGGTGAGGCCGACAAGGCCGTCGCTGACTTCTCGAAGGTGTTGAAGCTGAAGCCGGGCTTCGCCCGCGGTTTTGCTGCCCGCGCGTCCGCCAAGGCCGACCTCGGCGATGATACCGCCGCAATCGCCGATCTGGATGAGGCCGTGAAGCGCGGCGATGGCGACTGGAGATTTCTCTACCACCGCGCAGTGATCTACCGCAGCATCGGTGATCGCGATGCAGCGCTTCGAGATTTGAACGCCGCGCTCGCGGCCAAGCCCGACGCGGCTCTTGCCACCTTGCTGCGCGCTCTGATCCGTGCAGAGGAGGGCGATCTGGCGCACGCGCGCGCCGAGGTCAACGCCGTACTCACCAAGGGGCGCGATGATGCACTCGCCCACTATGCCCGAGCCGACGTCGCTTTCCGCGAAGGACGCACCGACGCATCCGAAGCCGACGTCGACCGCGCGTTGGCATTGCAGAAGGATTTTGCCGCCGCCCACGCACTCAAGGGCCGCATCTATGAAAAGCGCGGAGACGTGACATCGGCGCGCGAAAGCTACGACAAGGCACTCACCGATAGCCGCGACAGCTTCAATGCGCGCATGATGCGCCGTCTCGCTGAGGAGCGTCTTGTCTCTCTAGGTGGAGCGCTGGCGTCGAACCCCAAGAGCAATCTCGCGCAGGCCAAGCTCGATTCAAAGGCCGTCGACTGCAAGGTCTTCCTCCCTGCAACCGGAAGCGTCGTCACCGCCAAGTGTAGCGAGTAGCCTAGAGATCGAGCTCCACCCACGCCGGCACGTGGTCCGAAGGCTTTTCCCAGGCGCGCGTAAAGCGGTCGACACCGGCGGAGACAAGCCGGTCGCTTGCCTGCGGTGACAAAAGCAGGTGGTCGATGCGTATGCCGTCGTCCTTTTGGAACGCGCCAGCCTGATAGTCCCAGAACGTGTAGACGCCGGGCTCGGGATGGCAGAGGCGGATCGCGTCTGTCAGCCCATCGTTGAGCATTGTGCGATAAGCAGCGCGCGTCTCCGGCTGGAACAGCGCATCGCCTGTCCACGCGGCCGGGCGCTTGGCATCCATCGGCTCGGGAATGATGTTGTAATCGCCGGCCATCACGAACGGCACTTCTTCGGCAAGCAGCGTCTTGAAGTGCGCACGCAAGCGCTGGAGCCAACCGAGCTTGTAGGGAAATTTTTCCGTCCCGATCGGGTTGCCATTGGGCGCGTAGATCGACGCCACCTTCACGATTCCCGAAGGAACCGAGATCACCGCCTCGATGAAGCGCGATTGATCATCCGCATCATTGCCCGGAAGGCCAGTCTTGGCCTCTTCCAGTGGCAGCTTGGAGAGAATGGCGACGCCGTTGAACCCCTTCTGGCCATGCACCGCGCAATGGTAGCCGAGTTCCTCGAAGGCTTCGGAAGGGAAGCCCTCGGTGACACTCTTGATCTCCTGCAGGCAGATGACGTCGGGCTGCTCCTGCTTCAGGTAAGCAAGGGCCGACTCAAGCCGCGCCTTGACGCCATTGATGTTCCAGGTGGTCACCTTCATGGCGGCAAGGCGTAGTCGAGAATCGAAGCCGTGACCAGCGCGACCGCCGGCCGCTCAGAGCGAGAAGCTCGTGCCGCAACCGCAAGAGGCGGTCGCCTGCGGATTGTTGATCTTGAACGAGGAGCCGATGAGATCGTCGACGAAATCGATCTCTGACCCCGCGAGATAGCCGAGCGACACCTGGTCGATCACCACCTTGGCACCGGCATGCTCGAGCACCAGATCATCTTTCTCCGCCTCGGGCACCAGATCGAATTTGTACTGAAAGCCCGAGCAACCGCCGCCTTCGACGCTCACGCGCAACGCTTCAGCCGCGGCCTCACCAGCAACAATCTCCGCGATTCGTTTGGCTGCGCGTTCTGTGACGGTGACGGAAGTGCTCATAGGTGTGACCTCGGATAAGGTGCATGAAACCGCCGGGGTTGCAGTCGGGCGGATTCTGTCTCTATGCAAGATAGGCGCTGCGGGCGGCCAAATCAAAGCCTGCACACCTGCGTTAAACGGGCAGCCAACGTGACAAAAACAGCCGTCAAAGGCGGATCCAACGATTACGGCGAGGCTTTGGCCCCAGGGGAACGTGCGCCAGCCAGCTATGCCGCCAGCGCAGTCCCCAGCCGTGGTCGTCTGACACCCGAGCCAGAATGCACCACCCGCAGCCCCTTCCAGCGCGACCGTGACCGCATCCTGCATTCAACCGCATTCCGCCGCCTGACGCACAAGACGCAGGTGTTCCTCTACCACGAGGGCGATCACTATCGCACACGCCTGACTCACTCGCTGGAGGTGGCGCAGATCGCCCGCACCGTCGCCCGCCAGCTTCGCCTCGATGAAGACCTTGCCGAAGCGATCGCCCTCGCCCACGACCTCGGCCATTCCCCATTCGGCCACGCCGGCGAGCGCGCGCTCGACAAGGCGATGCACGACTTCGGCGGGTTCGATCACAACGCGCAGAGCCTGCGCGTCGTCACCGTGCTGGAGCGCAAGTACGCACAGTTCGACGGCCTGAACTTCACATGGGAAACGCTGGAAGGCCTCGCCAAGCACAACGGCCCGGTCGCCCCGGACGGCGCTGTCGCCAAGGCGGCCGGTCGCATCGAGGCCTGGAAGCCGCTCGACCTTGCGTCGTGGCCGTCGGCGGAAGCGCAAGTCGCTGCCCTCGCCGACGATATCGCCTACGTCACCCACGACATCGACGATGGGCTGCGCGCCCATCTCATCACTGTTGCTGACCTGGAGCAGCAGCCGCTATCGGGGCCGCTCATGGGCAGCGTGCGCGCGCTTCACGCTGAGGACGAGGCGCGTAGCATCTACGAGCTGACACGCCGTCTGATCACGATCATGGTTGCAGACCTCGTTACCGAGACACGGCTGCGCCTCGCGGCGCTGGCCCCCACCAGCCCCGATGACATTCGCGCAGCCGGACGGCCCATCGTCGGCTTCTCCGGGGAGCTGGCTGACGGCGTGGTCCAGCTCAAGTCCTTCCTGTTTGCGCGCGTCTACCGGCACGAGCACGTCATGCACATCATGCGCAATGCCGAGCGCATCGTCTCTGACCTGTTCCAACACTACCTGGCCCATCCCGCCGAGATGGCGCCCGCCTGGCATGCGGCTTCGCAAGGGCTCGACGCGCGCCGCCGCGCCCGCCTTGTCGCCGACTTTGTCGCCGGGATGACCGACCGCTATGCCATAGCCGAGCACCACCGGCTGTTTGACGACACCCCCGATTTGCTTTAGGCGGGCCGCAACTTTCTCGCTTAATCTCACAGCATTAGGATCGCCCTCGTGGACGTGTTCGCCGAGATCGAAAGCCGCATTTCGGCGGCCCTCGAAGCGCTCAAATCGGAAGGCGATCTGCCGGCCGGTCTGCCGACCAGCGGTTTCGACGTCGAGACCCCGCGCGACCCGACGCATGGCGATCTTGCATCCAACGTCGCCATGGTTCTCGCCAAACCCGCGCGCATGAAGCCGCGCGACATTGCCGAGAAGCTGCAGGCCAGGCTTTCCGCCGATGCGGACGTGGCGTCCGTCAGCGTCGCTGGCCCGGGCTTCCTCAACATCACTTTGAAGCCGGCACTCTGGCACCGCCTGGTGCAGGCCATCTTGAAGGAAGGGGCGGCCTACGGTCGCTCGAAGCTCGGTAACGGCCAGACGGTCGACATCGAGTACGTCTCCGCCAATCCGACCGGGCCGATGCACGTCGGCCATTGCCGCGGCGCGGTGTTCGGCGATGCGCTGGCGAACCTTCTCGCCTTCGCTGGTTACGATGTGACGCGCGAATACTACGTCAACGATGCCGGCGGACAGGTGGACGTGCTCGCGCGCTCGGTCTTCCTGCGCTACCGCGAGGCGCTGGGCGAGGATATCGGCGCAATTCCCGAAGGTCTCTACCCGGGCGATTATCTGAAGCCCGTTGGCGAGGGGCTCGCCAAGGAGCACGGGGCCGTGCTTCTCGATATGCCCGAGGACCGCTGGCTGCCGACGGTGCGTGCGTTCGCCATCGACGCCATCATGCCGATGATCAGGGACGACCTCGCAGCACTCAATATCAAGCACGACCTCTTCTTCTCCGAAGCTTCGCTGATCCGGGGCGGCACCGACAAGGTGAAAGCCGCTATCGATGCTCTGCGTGCCAAAGGCCTGATTTACGAGGGCCGGCTTGAGAAGCCCAAGGGCCACGACGACGAGGAGTGGGAAGACCGCGAGCAAACGCTGTTCAAATCCACCGAGTTCGGTGACGAGGCCGACCGGGCCCTGATGAAGTCGGACGGCAGCTACACCTACTTCGCCGGCGACGTTGCCTACCACTATGACAAGCTGCAGCGCGGCTATCGCCACCTGGTCAACGTCTTCGGCGCCGACCACATCGGCTACATCCCGCGCATGCTGGCGGCGGTGGCCGCCTTCACCGACGGTACGGTTGAGCGTGATGCCAAGGGCAAGCTCAAGTCGTGGGCGACGAGCGGCGGCTCGGCCGATCTCGCGATCAAGGTCGTCAACCTCGTCAAGCTGTTCAAGAATGGCGAGCCCTACAAGATGTCGAAGCGCGCCGGCACGTTCGTGACGCTGCGCGATGTCGTCGACGAGGTCGGCCGCGACCCCGTCCGCTTCATGATGCTCTACCGCAAAGAGCTGGAGCCGCTCGACTTCGACTTCGCAAAGGTGACGGAGCAGTCGAAGGACAACCCGGTCTTCTATGTGCAGTACGCGCACGCGCGCGCCGCGTCGGTCTTCCGCAACGCCCAGGAGGTGTTTCCCGAGCTGTCGCCCGATAGCCCCGCGGTGCTCGGCGCAGACCTGTCGCGCCTCGACGATGCCGGCGAGATCGACCTCATCAAGAAGATCGCTTTCTTCCCCCGTCTCATCGAGGGCGCGGCCAAGGCGGAGGAGCCTCACCGGCTTGCTTTCTACCTTTATGAGTTGTCCTCCGCGCTGCATGGCCAGTGGAGCCGAGGCAATGATTCGCCACATTTGCGATTTATCCAAGCAGAAGACGGGGTTATGACCGCCGCACGGTTGGCGCTTATCGCTGCCGCTCAACAGGTGATATCCTCGGGTCTTTCAGTCCTCGGCGTCGAGGCACCAGAGTCAATGCGCTAGACTCCGATTCGACGCTTAACGACTGAAACAGCGCTTCGAGGGGTTCATAGATGTCTCGCTCTCAAGGTGCCGCAAATAGCGGGTGGCCGCCACAGCGCTACCCGGCGGCTGAGCCCGATCCCCGCACGGGCGGACACCCGGCACAGCGCCCGCAGGCCGCTCAACAGGCGCCGCAGTACGCAGCACCGCAGCAGCCGTCGGCACCATCGTATCCGCCGCAGCAAGGCTATCCGCAGCAGGGTTACGCTGACCCGCAAGGTCGCCAGCAGCCCGCATACGCGCCGCAGCCGCAATCATCACATCAGCATCAGGTGCGCCAGCCGCAGGCCCATCCGCAGCAGCAGCCGGCCTACCACTACCCTGCCCAGCAGACAGCGCCCCAGCCGCAGTACGCGCCGCAGCAGCATGTGCCGCAGTCCGCGGTGCCGCGCACCGCTCCGCCGACGCAGCCCAGCCGCCAGGCGCTGAGCAGCCTCGACAGCGCGCGCAATGCCCAGCCGACCCACGAGATCGAAGGCTTTCCGCGCACGCAGCCGCCGCAGTACGCCCGTGCGCAGCAGCAGCCGGCGCCCGCTCCGGCGCAGCGCGCCCAGTATGCAGCACCCCAGGCTGCGCCTCAGTACGCCGCTCCCCGCGCGCCCGCTCAAGCGCCGGTGCAAGGCTACGACGCTTGGCCCGCGCAGCATGCCGAGCACGACCCCTATGCCCAGCCGGCAACGGACTATTTTCAGGCCGACGCAGGCTACGCCGCCAACGGCAACCAGTCACCGTTCGACACGCTGCAGCAGGCCGACTGGTCGCTGCCCGGCGCGGGATACGATGATCCGCTGAGCGACCCGCAGGGCTATGGCCACGCGCAACTTGGCTACGATCAGGCTCATGGCGGCGCGCTCGAGACGACATACAACCAGGACGACGCCGGTTACGAGGTCGAAGAGCCCCGCCGTGCTAGTTGGACCATGCGCATTGCCGGTGCGGTGGTTGTCGCCATCGGCCTCGGCTACGGACTGGCCCAGGCCTATAAGTCGCTCGTTGGGCCACCTCCGGATGGAGCGCCTCCGGTCATTGCCAGCGACGCTTCGCCGGCCAAGGAAAAGCCGCTCGACCCGGGCGGCCGCCAGTTCTCGCACACCGACAGCAAGGTCCTCGGGCGTCTCGGCGAAGAGGAGAGCCACACCGGTGGTCTTTCTCTCTCTGAGACCGATGACAGCAGCGCCAACGGCGCTCGCCAGGTAAAGACGCTGGTCGTCGGCCGCGATGGTTCTATCGCCCCGCCTTCGGCCCCGGCCGAGTCGGACGCGCCAGTTTCCGTGCCAGGCCTCACCGTCGTGGACGCCTTCGGCAATGATTCCCATCCGGCCCCGCAGCGGGTCGCGGCGACCGAGCCTGTTCGCCAGCCTGACCCAGAACCCGCCGCCGCCCCACTGCCGCGGTCCGGTGTAAATGTGAAGACCACGCGGGTCATCCCTTCCTCGACCGCCAGCCTGCGCGGCGATGAGGCCCCCGCCGTCGCGCCGCCCAAGAAACAGAAGGTTGCCGCGACGGATACTTCGTCCAGCAGCAGCGCAGCCACTGGTGCCAACGGCTACGTCGTGGTGCTGGCGTCGGTGCCGGCCTCCAGCACCAGCCGGCTTGATGCCCTTCGCAAGTTCGCTGACATGCAGCAGCAGTATGGGCCCGTTCTCGGCAACAAGACCCCGGACGTCCGCGAGACGACCTTGGCCGGCAAGGGGCCGTATCACAGGCTCCTCGTCGGTCCACCAGGTTCCCGTACCCAGGCAAACGAGCTGTGCACGCAGCTGAAGGCCTATGGTTACAAGGACTGCTGGGTTACCGCTTACTAAGCACCATGGCGCTGGCGCGCTCGACGGGTGCGCCACGCGATGCTAGGTCCCGCGCATCTGAAGCAGCCATTGGATAGGTGATGCGCACCGCCCTTATCGTCGGAGCCGCCGGCACCGAGCTGTCGCCCGACGAAGTCCGGTTCCTCAAGGATGCCCGCCCGGCGGGGTTTATCCTCTTTGCCCGAAATTTGAAGGATCACGCACAGATACGCGCGCTGATCTCGGACGTGCGTGCCGCCATCGGCGCGGACGACGTTCTGGTTCTCATCGATCAGGAGGGCGGACGCGTGCAGCGCCTTCGCCCGCCGCTTGGCCGCGCGTTGCCGCCGGCAGCTGCCTACGGAGCGCTTTACGCGGGCGATCGCGAAGTAGCCCTCGCCGCCGCCTTCGAGGCAACCCGCCTGCTTGCCGCTGATCTCGTCGACCTCGGCATCAATACCGATTGCGCGCCCGTGCTCGACCTGCCCGTCCCCGGCTCGCACGACATCATCGGCGACCGCGCATATGGACGTACCGTCGATCAGGTCGTGGCGCTCGCCAAAGCCGTTGCCGATGGCTTCATGGCCGGTGGCGTCGTGCCGGTGATCAAGCACATTCCTGGTCACGGCCGCGCCACCGCTGATAGCCACCTGGCGCTGCCGGTCGTCACCGAGCCCCGCGAGGAGCTGATCGCCTCGGACTTCGCCCCCTTCAAGGCCCTGAGCCATTTGCCCGCGGCGATGTCCGCGCATGTAGTGTTCCGCGCCATCGATCCGGACGAGCCTGCCAGCACCTCGCCCATCATCATCCGTGACGTCATCCGCGGCCTGATCGGCTTCGACGGCCTCCTGATGAGCGACGACCTCAGCATGAAGGCGCTTTCCGGTCCGATGCGCCAGCGCGCCGAGGCGGTTATCGCCGCCGGCTCCGATCTCGCGCTCCATTGCAACGGCGACATGGCCGAAATGGTCGACGCCGCCGCAGGTTCGGGCCGCCTCGAAGGGCGCGCCAAGGAGCGCTTTGATACAGCCCTTAACATTACCAAAGCCACGCAGCCGTTTGATTCCGCTGCGGCCGAGGCGCAACTGGCCAAGGTCCTTGCGTTTGCGGCTGGTGCAGCTGAATCAGTGTAAGCTCAACCCTATATTGTAGGGGATCTTACGTGGCCGCCCCGCGCGCGGCTGATTGAGGGCCACCGGAAGCGATGAGCACCGAGCCGCAAAACGAAGAGAGCGAGGCCGCCTCGACCTGGGACGAGCCGTCAGTCGATGCTCGCGTCGACGACGAGGACGCTCTCATCGTCGACGTCGGTGGGTATGAAGGCCCGCTAGACCTCCTGCTGGCGCTCGCCCGCACGCAGAAAGTCGACCTCGCTAAAATCTCCGTCCTGGCGCTCGCCAACCAATATCTATCGTTTATCGCCGAAGCCCAGAAAGTGCGCCTTGAGCTCGCCGCTGACTATCTCGTCATGGCCGCTTGGCTGACCTTCCTGAAATCGCGACTGCTGCTTCCACGCGAGATCCCGCAGGGCGAGGAAACCAGCGCTGAGGAACTGGCCCGACGCCTATCGTTCCGCCTGCTGCGCCTCGATGCCATGCGCGAAGCCGGCGCCCAGTTGATGACGCGCATGCGCCTCGGCCGCGATGTCTTCCCGCGCGGCATGCCCGAGGGCACGCGCACCATCCGCGAGACCGAATTCACTGCCAAGATCTACGACCTGCTGCACGCTTACGCCGATCAGCGACGCCGCACGATCAAGGTGGGCCACGTGGTCAAAGTGCGCGCTGTCTGGTCGATCAAGGATGCACGTGTGCGCCTCGAGCGGATGCTCGGCAATGCGCCATCGTCTGGCGATTGGCTCGCCTTCGAGCGCTGCATGCTGCAGATGGCCAAGGAGCACGAGAACGGCAGGACGGTCGTTGCAAGCTCGTTCGGCGCAACGCTGGAGCTGGCGCGCGAGGGCCAGCTGGAGCTGCGCCAGGATGGCCCATTCGAGCCGATTTATATGCGTTCGCGCAAGGACGGCAGCGGCAACGCCGAGGCAGAGTGGCAGCGGATAGCCTGACCAAAATGAACCCCGTGTGCGTTCCGGACATCCGATGACGAAAGAGAAGCGCATGGAACCGCCACGCTTGAGCCTGGTGCCCAATAGCCAGGAGGATAGCGACAGCTCGTCCGACGACGCGCACGCGCCCGGTGCCCTGCCGCGCAACGTCTCCGCACTTCCCTTCGCCGATCACCGCGAGAAGCTTCGCATCCTCGAAGCCTTGCTTTTCGCGGCATCCGAGCCCTTGGACGAAGCCAAGCTGGCAGCCAACTTCGCAGAAGGCGAGAACATCGCCGCCCTCATCGAGGAGCTTCGCGCCTTCTACGCTGGCCGCGGCGTCAATCTGGTCAAGGTCGCGGGCAAGTGGGCGTTCCGCACCGCTGTGGACCTTGCCTACTTGCTCGACCGCTACGCGACGCAGGAAAAGCGCCTGTCGAAGGCTGCGCTCGAAACTCTGTCGATTATTGCCTATCACCAGCCCGTGACGCGCGCCGAGATCGAGGACATCCGCGGCGTCACGACATCAGCGGGTACGCTCGACATCCTGCTGGAAACGGGTTGGGTGCGCCTGCGCGGACGCCGTCGCGCCCCGGGCCGACCCGTCACGTACGGCACCACCGATGCCTTCCTCGTCCATTTCGGGCTCGAGAGCATCAAGGACCTTCCGGGCCTCGCTGAGCTGCGCGCGTCCGGCTTGCTCGATGGCAACCTGCCGCCTGACTTCACCGTGCCCGAGCCCACCGACGTCGCCGCGCTGATGCCCGACGAGGTGCCGCTTGATGAAATCGAGGAAGAAGAACAGCGCGAGGCCGAGGAAGCAGACGAAGCTGAGGAACGCGAGGCGGAAGCAGCCGAGGCCGCCGAAGCGGAAGCTGCGGCCGCGGAGACCTTGCCCGGCGACGAGGACGCCGATAAGTCCTGATCCAGCCTCTCAAAGTGCGTAAAGAAGGTATCCCTCGTGTCATCTCTCGTTGAGAAGACGGCCCACCCAGCGGCAAACGGCCCGTTATCCGGGGCGGACCGGGGCCGCGCCGCCGCGACCATCGCGGCCCAGCTGACCTTCGAGAATCTCGCACGTGAATTCGACACGACCCAGGCGCTTGCCGGCTTCGACCTTGACGTAAAGCCAGCGGAGATCGTCTGCCTGCTCGGCCCGTCCGGGTGCGGGAAGTCGACACTCCTGCGCATCGCAGCTGGCATCGAAAAGCCGACCGGCGGGCGAGTCCTGATCAACGGACAGGAGGTCGCCGGACCATCGCGCTTCGTCGCCCCGGAGGAGCGCAGTGTTGGCCTGATGTTTCAGGACTTCGCGCTCTTTCCGCATCTGACCATCGTCGCCAATGTCGCATTTGGTTTGAAGGCTCTGACCAAGGCCGCCGCGCACCGGGAAGCGCTGGCTGCATTGAAGCGCGTCGGACTTGCCCACCTCGCAGATGAATATCCGCACATTCTATCCGGCGGTCAGCAGCAGCGCGTCGCGCTCGCGCGCGCAATCGTTCCGCGCCCCGCGGTCATGCTCATGGACGAGCCGTTTTCCGGTCTCGACGTGCAATTGCGTGATGCCATGCAGGAGGAGACGCTCTCTCTTCTGCGCGAGGCACGCGCTACATCGGTCATCGTCACGCACCATCCCGAAGAGGCCATGCGCATCGGCGACCGCATCGCGGTCATGCGCGCCGGCCGTCTGATCCAGGCCGGCACCGCCGAGACGCTCTATCACCAGCCATCCGATCTTTTCGTCGCTCGGCTGTTCTCCGAGATCAACGAGCTTGCCTACAAGGTCGGCGCGAGCGGAGTAGAAACGCCCATCGGCGTGCTGCCTGCCCCCGGCCTCAACCCCGGCGAGAGCGCGACAGTTTGTATCCGCGAGCGAGGAGTAGCCCTTTCCAAGGGCGGAGAGGGAATCCCTGGCCGCGTGCTCGACGTTAAGTTCCTCGGCGACGTCTCGCGCCTGGAAGTGGCCCTCGAAGGCTTCGAAAGGCCCATCAAGGTGCGGGCAGGCGAAAGCGAGGGCTGGAAAAGCGGAGCCGAGGTCCGCGCCACGATAAATCCCGCACGCGTCCTCGTATTTCCCGCATAGACCCGCGAAAATGAAGCCACGGTAATAACTTGGCTTTACGCTCTAGGCGGGGTGCCCTTGCAGGGCCATATGCTTTCTGCAATATCGTTTGACGCAAGTGTTGTCCCGGCGGCAACGATTGCTGCCGTAACATCAACTGTAGCGGCTGTAGCAACTCATAAGGAGCGTATGACGATGGGCCTGAGCACCTGGCATTTGCTCATCCTTGCGCTTGTCGCGCTTCTCGTCTTCGGCGGCAGCGGGCGTATTTCATCCATCATGGGTGACATGGCCAAAGGGATCAAAAGCTTCAAGAAGGGGCTTTCCGACGACGAGGAGGGGGAGAATCCTCCGGCGCGTGGTGCCGATCCGAAGATTATCGAGCAGCGCCCGGTTGAGACCGCCGAGCGCGATAGAAGCAAGACGACGGGCTGAAGCGGCGATCGCGGCGCGCGCCACCCTCTTGGTGCGCACGGTATTGAGCGCGTCGGCAACCGGGACGACGCATGTTCGACATCACTTCCAGCAAGCTGTTGATCCTCGCCATCGTGGCGTTGATCGTCGTCGGGCCGAAGGATCTGCCGATCCTTCTGCGCACCGTTGGCAAGTATCTCGGCATGATCCGGCGACAGGCGGCCGAGTTCCGCGGTCAGTTCGACGAGGCGATGCGCGAGGCCGAACTCGATCAGCTCAAGAAGGAATTCGAGGCCGCCGCGCGCGAGGTGCATGGCACGGTGGAGGCCAGCGCTCGCAATTTCGAGAAGCAGATTGAGGCCGCAGGCACAAAACCCGAGCCCGCCAAGGAAGAGCCAAAATTCGGAACCGCACTGGCGGCACCCGCTGGCGAGGAATTGCAGCCAGGACAAGAATCGACACCCAAACCTGCGCTCGCCGAGCCAGCGCCAGCAAGCCAGGATGCTGAGACAAAGCCGGAGCCGGGCAGGGGAGCGGCATGACCGAAGCAGCGCCACGGCCGGGCCAGGATGACATCGACGCTTCCAAGGCTCCGCTGCTCGACCATCTCGTCGAGCTGCGCCAGCGGCTGATCTATTCGATCATCGCGCTGGGTATCGCGTTCGCGGTCTGCTTCATGTTCGCCAAGCAGATCTACAACATTCTCGTGCTGCCTTATCAGTGGGCGCACGGCGGCACCGATCCGATCGAGATGATCTACACGGCGCCACAGGAGTTCCTGTTCACGCAGATGAAGTTGGCGCTGTTCGGTGCCGCCTGCATCTCGTTCCCTATCGTTGCCAGCCAGATCTACAAGTTCGTCGCGCCCGGCCTCTACAAGAACGAGCGCCGCGCCTTCCTGCCATATCTCATCGCCACGCCCGTCCTGTTCCTGCTCGGCGCGCTGCTCGTCTATTTCCTCGTCATGCCGATGGCGATGCGCTTCTTCCTCTCGATGCAGCAGTCGGGCGGACCGGTAGAAATCCATCTGCAAGCGCGCGTGTCGGAATATCTCGCCCTGATCATGACGTTGATCATCGGCTTCGGCATCTGCTTCCAGCTTCCCGTTGTGCTGACTTTGCTCGCCCGCGCCGGACTGCTGACGGCCGATACCCTCAGGAAGGGACGGCGCTATGCGCTGCTCGGCATCACCGCGGTTGCTGCGGTTCTCTCGCCGCCCGATCCGTTCAGTATGCTTGCGATGATGCTGCCGACTGCGGGGCTTTATGAGCTGTCGATCTGGATGGTGGACCGCGTGGCGCGCCAGGAAGCCGCCAAGAAAGCCGCATCCTCCGCCGATTGATCGCGTCTGGACCATCTATCGCCGGACCACTATACCGTCCCCCGACTGCGCATCTTAGCGGACAGAGGCTGACGTGTTCGATATCAAGTGGATCAGAGAGAACCCCGAGGCGTTCGACGCCGGTTTGCAGAAGCGCGGCCTTGCGCCTCTCTCGTCCGAGCTGATCGCGCTCGATGAGGCACGCCGTGCCCACGTCACCAAGCTGCAGGAAGCCCAGTCCCGCCGCAACGCCGCCTCGAAGGAGATCGGCAAGGCCAAGGCCGCCAAGGACGAAGCGAAGGCCGCTGAGCTGATGGCCGAGGTCGCCACGCTGAAGGACGAGTTGGCGAAGGGCGAGGACGAGGAGCGCGTGCTCGACGCCAAGCTGCGCGATGCCTTGTCTGGCATTCCCAACCTGCCGCTTGACGAGGTTCCGCTCGGCAAGGACGAGCACGACAACGTCGAGGTGCGCAAGGTCGGCGCGCCGACCAAGTTCGACTTCGCGCCCAAGCAGCACTTCGAAATCGGCGAGGGCCTGGGCCTCATGGACTTCGCCACCGCGGCGAAGATTTCCGGCGCGCGTTTCGTCGTGCTGAAGGGCGCGCTTGCGCGTCTCGAGCGCGCCATTGGCGCCTTCATGCTCGACCTGCACACCAGCGAGTTCGGCTACACCGAAAACATCGTCCCGCTGCTGGTGAAGGAGGAGGCTGCTTACGGCACTGGTAACCTTCCCAAGTTTGCAGAGGATTTATTCTCGACGAAGTTGCTTAAGGAACGCATTGACCCAGTGCCAATGTTCTTGATGGCGTTCAATCTGTGGCGTCGCATCGACGACATTGATCGACCGGTCTTGAGCCGCTGGAGAGATCTATTCGATGACGAATATAGCCGGCGCGGCGAACGAAATTTCGTCACTTGGGCGAGCCTCAATAAATTCCACGGGTCACCGTGGTCGGAGCACGTGCGCGATTATTTGAGCCGTTTCGAGTTCAAGAGCAGTGATTACCGCGAACTTGCGAACGATCTAATCCAGAGTGATAATTTTGAGACGCGATATCTCATCCCCACTGCCGAAGTTTCGCTCACCAACTTCGTGCGCGACGAAATTCTTGAAGAAGGCGCGCTGCCGATGCGCCTCACCGCGCAGACGCCGTGCTTCCGCTCGGAGGCAGGCTCCGCCGGCCGCGATACGCGCGGCATGATCCGCCAGCATCAGTTCACCAAGGTCGAACTCGTCTCCATCACGACGCCCGAGGAGAGCCTCGCCGAGCACGAGCGCATGACCGGCTGCGCCGAGGAGGTGCTGAAGCGCCTCGGTCTGCCGTTCCGCACGATCATGCTGTGCACCGGCGACATGGGCTTTGCCTCGCGCAAGACCTACGACATCGAGGTGTGGCTGCCAGGCGAGAACACCTATCGCGAAATCTCCTCGTGCTCGGTGTGCGGCGACTTCCAGGCCCGCCGCATGAATGCGCGCTACAAGCCGAAGGGCGCCAAGGAGACGCGCTTTGTGCACACGCTGAACGGCTCCGGCCTCGCGGTCGGGCGCACGCTCATCGCCGTGCTTGAGAACTACCAGCAGGCCGACGGCTCCGTCGTCATCCCCGAGGCGCTGCGCCCCTACATGGGCGGCCTCGCCGTCATCGAGAAAGCTGCTTGAAATGATGCAGCTCGCTCGATGCTCACACGTCTTAGCCTCTCCCCGGCGGGGAGAGGTTATGGTTGCATTGTAGGGAGCTTCAGCCCATGCGCATCCTCGTCACCAACGATGACGGCATCGGCTCGGAGGGCATCGAGAACCTGCGCCGCATCGCCGAGGAAATCTCCTCCGACGTATGGGTCGTCGCGCCGGAAAAGAACCAGTCCGGTGCATCGCACTCGATGACGCTGCACGAGCCGCTGCGCGTTCGCCACACCGACGCGCGCACCTTCGTGTTGCGCGGCACGCCGACCGATTGCGTAATCATGGCCGTGCGCCATTTCCTCATCGATCATCCGCCCGATCTCGTGCTGTCGGGCATCAACCACGGCTCCAACCTCGCCGAGGACGTCACCTACTCGGGCACCATCGCTGCTGCCATCGAAGGCACCATGCTCGGCGTTAGAGCCATCGCGCTGAGTCAGGTCGGCGGCTCGCTGGAAGAGGGCAAGATCCACTGGGAAACGCCGCTGACGCACGGCCCCGGCCTCATTGCGCGCCTGCTCGAGAGCGAATGGCCGAAGAACATCGTCCTCAACGTCAACTTCCCCGCCTGTCCGCCCGACGCCGTCGCGGGCATTGAGATGACGCGGCAAGGCCGCCGCGATCAGGCTTCTTTGCGCATCGATCAGCGAAGCGATCCTTGGGGCATGCCGTATTTTTGGTTCAACTTCGAGCGCCCGCCATCGACGATGGTTGAGGGCACTGACCTCGCTGCCATCGAAGCACGCCGCATCTCGGTGACGCCTCTCTGCCTCGACCTCACCAGCGAGGGGACGCGCAAGGACCTCGAGCGGCTTTTCGATCCCGGCTTCCCGCGTAAGCGCGCCGCCGGCGGCGACCTGTAGTCCCTGACACCAAACATCGCCTGAGGGCCGCCGCGCCTCCTGCGATTGCCTTCGCCATGCCGCGAAGTCGTCGCCGCAGCGTCGTTAACTAAGCACAAAGCCTGCTTAGCTTTAACGAACCAGCAGAGCGACCGTTGCGCCCCTTACGACGAGATTGCACTGATTTTTTGCAACCCTGCTGCCACCGTTAAGGGTCCATTAACTCCTTAAGGATTAATGGGAGGTTGGCAGTAAAGGTGCGTATCATGATGCGTTTTAAGCGTTTCCTTCGCGAAACCTCGCTTCTCCAGCCAGCGGCGCGCGCCGCCACAATTATCGTGGCGGCCATGAGTGGCGGATGCACCGCCTCGGTCTCCGGCTTTGATTTCCCCAGCTTCAGCCTGAACGACGATAAGCCGGCGCAGCAGACCGCTTCCGGCTACGGGCGCAGCAACCTCGGCAACGACAGCTACGGCGGCGGGGGCGCACCCTACAGTTCGCCGCGCAGCAACCGCGAAAGTTCTGTTGCCTCGCAGGACCTGCCCGATGCATCGCCGTCGGCGTACTCGGGTGGCCGCACGGGCACGAATTACGCGTCCAACTCGCGCTCTGATCAGACGAGCTATGGCACCCAGTCGAGCTACGGCTCGTCAGGTGGTTCTTCCAAATACAACTCGTACACGGCGAACGGCCGTTACGGCACCGTGGCGCCGTCGTCGACCGCATCGACCAATCGCTATGATCCGCAACCGACTCCCTCGCTCGCCAATCCCGGCGACACCATCGAGGTGCAGTCCGGCGACACGCTGTATGGCATCTCGCGCCGCCACAACGTGTCGGTCGCCGAGCTCATGCAGCTCAACAACATGGCGAGCCCGAATATCAAGCTGGGTCAGAAGCTTTATCTGCCGCAGGGCGTATCGGCGCGTCACTCGCCAGCGCCTGTGACGCAGACGGCCAGCATTCAGCCTCCGCCGCCCCCATCGCCGCCCTCCAGCCACGGCGGCAACTATGGTGGCGGCACTTACACGGTGCGCCCGGGTGACTCGATCTACGGCATCTCCCGCTCGCTCGGCGTTTCGGCTGCTGAGCTGCAGCAGGCCAACGGCATCACTGACGTGCGCAGCGTGAAAGCCGGAACGGTTCTGCGCGTGCCCGGCTCCGGAGGTGGTTCCAGCGGCGGTTACGACACTGCCCAGCAACCGGTGCAGCACGTCGCGGTAACCCCGCCGCCCGCATCCCAGTCGCAGCCCACCTACCAGAACGCGGGACCGTCCACTGCCCAGCAGCCGACGATACTCAACGGCTCGCAGCCGAGCACCAATTACACGCAGGTTGCAACGCGCAACGTGAACACCAACGTTGCCCCGCCGCGTCAGTCGGTTGCCTCGAACGACAAGCTGCGCTGGCCGGTCAGCGGACGCATCATCAGCGGCTTCGGTCAGCGCTCCGACGGCACCCACAACGACGGCATCAACATGTCGGTTCCGATGGGCACGTCCGTGCACGCAGCCGAGGGCGGCACCGTAGCCTACGCTGGCTCCGAGCTGAAGGGCTACGGCAACTTGATCCTGCTGCGTCACGACAACGGTTGGGTCACCGCCTATGCGCACAACGACCAGCTCATGGTGAAGCGCGGCGACAAGGTGCAGCGCGGGCAGGTGATCGCCACCGCCGGCCGCACTGGCTCTGTCGATCAGCCGCAAGTGCACTTCGAGCTTCGCCAGGGATCGAAACCTGTCGACCCCGTACCGTTCCTCGAAAAGCTCTGATCGTTCGCGCGTGAGGGAAAAAAGAATGGTGCCAGACCGTCAAGGTCTGACACCGTTTGCGGCGCTTGTGGCCGTCTGACCGGCTGGACCGGTACGACTCTTAGATCAGAGTCGCGTGCGTCGAAAAAGAGTCATTTGCGCAACGCTCGCCTAACGTCGCCACGCAGTCGCACCACGTTGCGCGCGTTCAGCACTCAGTCCGTTTTGCCGAACGCTTCGCGCAACTCGTCCTTGGCCTTATCAAGAACGCGCCGGCGCTCCTCTGGCAGGCTACTGCCTGCGCGGTTTATGTAGAACGTCAGCATCGACATCGCGGAGCGGTATGGATCCGACTTGCGCCGGTTGCTGCGCTCCGCGGAGCGCTTCAGCGAAAGCGCAATCTTCTTCGGATCATCGAACGTGAAGACGTTCTTTTGCAGCGTCATCGCATTGCTGGTCTCGGTCACGTGCTGAGACCACTTGTCGGACGACTTGTTTGACGAGGCGGGCTTCGATTTGCGCTGGGCCGTAGCCATGAGAGCCTCCACTACAACGGCGGACGTAGAATTAACTGCCGCAGGGCGTGTAGGTTCTCTTAACCGTCAACGCGCTCCATCAGCGCCATCGCCGCGTGCGGCGCGCGTACCTTGCCCTCATGGATGAAATAGACGAATGCGTCTCGCGGCTTCTTTGCCGGCTTCGACTCGGCGTCGATTAGCGGCAAATCCGCCGGAGCGCCGCCCTCCGACCAGGTGAGGAAGCGCTTCGCCCAGGCATCCAGCGCCCTCGCCGGATAGCCGGTCTGCACCTCATCCTTACCCTTCTGCAGTCGAGCGTAGATGAAATCGCCCGTCACATCGGCGATGGCGGGGTAGGTCGCATGTTCGGCATAGACGATCGGAACTTTGTGCGCGCGCGCCATGGCAACGAACTCCGCCGTGCAGAAGCTGTCGTGCCGAACCTCGACCACATGACGCAGCCTGGCGCTCCCCACCTTGTGCGGTAGCAGTTCCAAGAACGCGCCAAAATCGGCGGCATCGAACTTCTTCGTCGGCGCAAACTGCCACAGCATCGGCCCGAGCTTATCGCCAAGCTCCAGCGGGCCTGAATCGATGAAGCGCTTGATGCTGTCGCCTGCCTCGGCCAGTACGCGTCGGTTGACGGCATAGCGCGGCCCCTTCAGCGCAAACACGAAACCGTCGGGCGCTTCACTCGCCCACTTTGCGAAAGTGGCGGGAGTCTGCGTTCGGTAAAACGTTCCGTTCACCTCGATTGTCGGCACATGCTCCGCCGCATAGGTGAGCTCTTTCGCGTGAGGCAGCTTGTCCGGATAGAACGTCCCGCGCCACGGCTCGAACGTCCAGCCCCCCATGCCCGCCCGGATCTTCCCGCGCCTTGCCATTGTCCGCCTCGCCCAGGTCCTTGGTTGGCTTTGTCGTTGGTTGGCTGAGTGCTCGGGATCGGCGCATTTCGACGCGAATGCACGAGCGTCACGCAACAGCAACCCAACCACATATTAGCGGCAACGTTGAAGCGCGTCGCCACCCTCATACGCTGCATCCCTGACGCGCATGGAGGCGAAAATGATCCCCACCCCAGACTCAACCGCAAAGTCCGCTTCGAGCAAACATTCTGCCAAGTCGCGGCACAACCTTCCCAGTCCCGTCGTCGATTCAAACAGTCTCGACCGCATCCGCGTGACCAGCATCGACGACCCGGCCGTCGATTGGCACGCATCGTTTGCCACCTGCGGGGGTAATCATGCGGTTCAATCGTCGACGATTGTCTATGAGATCGCGCCGGGCGGCCATCTCGGTTGGCACACCGACGCCACCGAGGAGACGCAGTACATCATCGACGGCACAGGCGAACTGCAGATGGAGGAGGGCAAGTACCCTGTCGGCCCCGGCAGCGTGTTCGTCCTGCCGACCAACGTGCGCCATGACCTCGTCAATACCGGTAAGGAGCCGCTGCGCGCGGTGGCGTTCTTTGCCGCCGCTATGTTTACGCAGGATTTCGACAGCGTCATGCTGCCGCCGAAGTCGCACATCCTCGGCACGCCGAACCGCGAAGGCTGACTTAGGCGCCGAGCAGCGAGTGAAGCTCGCGTGCGTTGGCGAGCGCGGCGCCGGCTGCCGTATTGTCGAAGATGCACCAGGCTTCAAAGCCTGACGATGCATCGCGGCGCATGCGCGCGGCGAGCTTTGCCAAGGCGGCGCTGTCGTACGAGGAATAGTAGATACGCGGCGAACCGTGCAGCCGGTAGTAGCAAAGCCCGCCATATCCGGCCGGCTCTGCCGCCGCTGCGACCTTCGCTGGATCGGCAGCAACCCGCCCGATCGCGAATTTCTTGAGCATCGCCGCGGCCGGGCGCTCGAACCATGTGGCGTGCCGCGCTTCGCACACGACGGCACCGGAAAACTGCTCTCTAAGGTCGCGAAAGAACGCCTGCGCGGTGCCCTTCTCGAAGGCAAGGCTGGGAGGAAGCTGCACCAGGAGCGGCCCGAGTCTGTCGCCGAGCCCATAGGCCTCATTGAGAAACGATTGCAACCGCGCGCCGATGTCGACCAGACGCGACTTGTGCGTGATGTCTCTCGGCACCTTCACCGAGAACTTGAAACCCTCAGGCACGCTTTCCGCCCAGCGTTCGTAGGTCGAGCGCCGGTGTGGCCGGTAGAACGAGGAGTTGATCTCGACGGCATTGAACGTGCGCGCATAACGTTCGAGGTGCGAACCGGGTGGCGGGCACTCATCTGCATCGTCTTTGCGAAGCGCCCAGCCCGCACAGCCGATGCGAATAGGGTGCGCCGCATTCCCCATCGCCTAGCCCGCACCTCCGACGCCGCGCCAGACGGTTCCGTCGATGGACTCAAGCAACAGCACGCGGGCGCCGCTTTCGGAAGGCTTCAGAGCGGGCGGCGGCGGCAACGTGATCGTCGCCTTGGCACCAGTCTGGCCGCTGAAGCCGATCAGCTGCGTTTCAAAGTGCGATGCCCACTCATAGGGGTACGCGTTACGGATCGCCGTCGCCGGCAGTTCGGCCAGCGTCTTGCCATCCCAGCTGGCGAGAACATCGCCCGAACCATCGAGCAGCTTGGCCGAGACGATGTAAGCCGCCCCAGTATCTGGTCCCGCATTCACATAGGCATCGAAGATTGCGCTGCCGTCCGACGCCACCTTGAGCGCCGTCACCGCGATGTTGTGACGGTGAAAGTTCACGCGCGAATGCAGCGAGCTGACGACGGCTCCGAACAGGATCTGATAGGTAATGACCGTGAATGCGATGCAGGCGACACCGAGCCACACAGCGAGCTTGCGCACGACAGCATCGGGCACCGGACCGCTGAAGATCCACGCGGACCACGGGCGCTTCTGCGCAAAGCCAGACCCGGTGAACAAGCGATTGTCGAGCGAGTAGGCACCCGCCCCCGCAAGGAACAGCGCCGAGCTCATGGCTACGCCCGACACCGCCATCGTCCATTCATCGAGACAGGTGGAGCCCATCCACCCGAAGATGAACATCAGTGCCACATTGAGCCATATCGAAACGAACGCGCTGGCCCGCGTCGCGATGCCAAGCATCAGGCCGACGCCGACGGCAAGCTCGGCAAGCGTCCACAGCCACACCGACGCAACGATGAGATCGGGATGGCGCAGCGTCCATTCGATCGGCGCCTGCACCCACAGCGACCCGGGAAGCGCATGCGTCAGCTTCGCAGCGACAAATCCTGGTGCCGAAAAGTCGAGCTTCACCGCTTGGTCGACACCCGCCGTCTCGTGGAAATCGTAGAACAGCCGCCGGCTCGCCCCACCCCAGAAGATGAAGCCTTGCACGAAGCGCGTTCCCAGCAGAATGAGCGCCGCCAGCGATACGTTGGCCATCGACGGCCCGCCGCTGCGTTCGACTTGATCCACGTCCGCCATGCAACTGTTCCCCTGAATGCGATGCCGAAGCGCCGCGACGTTGGCCGCTGGACATTAACGGAGATCGGCTAAAACCTGTTTACGGCATTGCCGTTCCAGTTTGCCGCATGGAGCGAGGGTATGAACGACGACAAGGCTTCGGCCATGGGCCGCTTCGACATCGCCGCCATCGCGGCGTCGCTGCCGGCCAGCGCCGATACCATGCTCGTCGACCGCTATCTGACGGATAGGCCGTCCGCCAGCGCCCGTGTCTTCCGCGTCTACAAGCCGACCCCGCCGCACTATCACGCGCAGTGCGATGAGTTCCTGTACGTGTTCTCCGGCCGAGGCACCTTCTGGATGGGCGATGCCTCTACCAAGGCCGAGTTCGGTCCCGGTCAGCTGCTGCACTTCCATCGCGGGATCGTTCACGCGCTGCCCGATATCCTCGAAGAGCCTCTTGTGTTCCTCTCGATCGATACGCCGCGCCGCGATCCGAAGGACGTAATCTTCGTCGACCCCGCCGATGGAACGCCAGAGAGCTTCATCCGCCAGAGCGGCTATTAGGGCAGGGGATAATGACGAGATTCATCATCCGCATGCTGCAGCGCCTCGCCATCTTCGGCATCGGCGCCCTCAGCGTCTGGCTCATCGTCTTCGTCGTCTTCGATTTCGCCGACAAGCGCTTTCCCGCTGCCGTCGCCTTTGCGCTAACGTATGCGGTCGGCGCCTACATCATCCTTCCTTACGCCGTGCGCATGGGGCTGAAGATACTGCAGCGTCGACGCGTGCCGAGCTTCACGGTATCCGCCGACGGACTTGCTGCCGATCCAGTGAACATCGCGCTTTATGGCACGCTCGACGAGCTGCGCGCAGCGTTCAAAGCCATCGGCTGGGTCGAAGCCGACAAGCTTTCGCTCGGCAGTTCTTGGCGCATGGTGAAGGCGTTCGTCCTCAACAAGCCTTATCCCGCAGCACCATTCTCGACGCTGTACCTGTTTGGCCGCCCGCAGGACATCGGCTTTCAGAAGCCCATCGGCGACAGCCCACGCAAGCGCCACCACGTGCGCTTCTGGGGCCGGCGGCTGGAGAACGTGCAGGACATCGACACGGCGAGCTTCTGGCTCAACACCGACGCACCGCAGCCCGGTGCCCGCGTGCCATGGGCCGGGGCAGGAACGCGCGACACCGGCTTCGGTCTCACAAAGATGACCTTTCAGATCACGCACGCGACCGACTCCGACACCAACGCCGAGCGCGATTACATCATCAGCGAGTTGCAGGCCGCCGAAGCGATCGGGCCGGTTGTCTGGGAGCAGGCCGGTGCGCCGGTCGGCAAGCGCGTCAATCATTACATCACCGACGGCGACGTTGCCGCCGCCGCGCTTGGCAAAGGCGCCGAGCTGCCAAACATCGTCCCTTCTCAGCCGGCCTGAAAGCAGCACCCACTACTGCGGTGACAGGCGATAGGAGGCGTGGCACGCCGTGCAGTTGGTGAGGATCTGCCCGAGGTCGCCGAGCAGCTTCGCCTTCGGCGCGCCCGCTTCCGCCGCTGCGGCCAGATCATCGAATTTCTGATGCGTATCGATGCTGACGGCAACGAATTCCGGAGGCAGCTTCATGGCCATCGCGGTCGCCGCGTCGTCCATCATGGCCCAGCCGGATCGCCGAGCGCTTCCCGCAACGCGTTTCATGCTGCCTTCGGCGATGCCCTGCGTGATCCCTTCGACACTTTCCAGAAAGGCGCGCATGCCGGCGCGTATGTGCGCCTGTTCTCCGGGAGACAGTGAAAGCGCAGCCCGAGCCGACGCGGTCTGCGCGGGCATCAGGTACGCTCCGCTGCACCCCGCAAGCAGCGCCAGAAGGGAAGAAGCGATTGCGACGCGGGCTGGCGACATCGGGCATTCGCAGGCGGTTGCGGATGCCTTTTAATCCGCCCGATTCAGTCACATCGCCCCGTGATGCAGATCAAAACGGGCGCACATTCGTCGCCCCCTGATGCCGGGAAGTCGCAACTGGCGCCGTCAGGTCCGCGGTTCTGCCGCCCCGCCGGCCGGGGCCTCGCTTTCCCGCGCGGGGCGTTGCTCCGCCAGGTCTTCGGCCGTTAAGCGGTTGCGCTGGAAGAAGCGCATCACGACGACGAAGAATACCGGCACGAAGAAGATCGCCAGCACTGTCGCCGCAATCATGCCGCCCATCACGCCGGTGCCGATCGCCTGCTGGCTCTGTGACGCCGCACCCACCGCAACCGCCAGCGGAATGACGCCGCAGATGAACGCCAGCGACGTCATCACGATCGGGCGGAAGCGCTGCTGCGCCGCCATTACCGTAGCGTCCTTGAGCGAGGTCCCGGGCTTCCACAGCTCCTTGGCGAATTCCACGATCAGGATCGCGTTCTTCGCCGATAGCCCGATGATGGTGATCAGCGCGATCTTGAAATACACATCGTTCGGCATGTCGCGCAGATAGACGGCGGCCAGCGCACCGACGACGCCGAGCGGGATCACCAACAGCACCGAGAACGGGATCGACCAGCTCTCGTACAGCGCGGCGAGGCAAAGGAACACGATCAGAACGGAAAGCGCCAGCAGCAGGCTTGCCTGCGAGCCGGCCGCCTTTTCCTGCTCGGACTGACCGGTCCACGTGTATCCGAAGCCTTTGGGAAGCTGCTCCATCAGCCGTTCCATTTCAGCAATTGCCTGGCCCGACGTGTATCCCGGCGCCGGCTCGCCGGTGAAGCGCACCGACTGATAGCCGTTGAATCCGATGATCTGCGCCGGCCCGACGCTCCACTTCAACTCGGCGAATGACGACATCGGCACCATCGTGCCCTGCGCGTTCTTGATTGAGTAGTTGAGCAGGTCCGCCGCATTGAGGCGCTGCAGGTCGTCGGCCTGCACGATCACCCGCTGCATCTTTCCGCGGTTGGGAAAATCGTTGGCGTAAACCGACCCGAGGTTGACTTGGATCGTCTTGTTGATGTCCTCGAAGTCGACACCGTGCGCCATCGCCTTCTCTCGGTCGATAACGAGCTCCGCCTGCGGTGCCGGCGGCAGACCTTCGACATAGACGTTCTGCAGCACGGGACTTTGCCGCGCCAGCTTGAGCAACTGCTCCTGTGCCGCCATCAGCGCCGAATAGCCTTTCTGCGCGCGGTCCTGCAGCCTCAGGCTGAAGCCCGACGCATTACCCAGATTGTCGATCGGCGGCGGCTCCAGCGCCTGAATGATAGCGTCGCGGTAGTTCGCCATCGCCGCGTTGGTGCCATTGACGAGATTGGAGACCGAGTTCGCTTCGTCCCGCTCGCTCCACGGCTTCAGGGTGACGAACGCCTGCGACGTCATCTGCCCCTGTCCCGAGTACGAATAGCCGTTGATCATCGTCACGGTGTCGACGCCCGGCTGCGCCATCAGATGCTGCTCGACCTTCTTCACTGCGGCCAGCGTGCGGTTGAACGATGAGCCGGGCGGCGTCTGGATGTCGACCGTGAAGAAGCCCTGATCCTCTAGCGGCAGGAAGCCTTCAGGCAGGCGCATGTATGCGTACCCGAGCCCGATCAGCAGCGCGATGTAGACCATCATCACCCGCCCCGAGCGCGCGATGAACGCGGAGACCCCGCGTCCGTATCGCGCCGTCTCGCGTGCAACGAAGCGGTTGAACATCCCGAACACGCCGCCCTGCGCATGCACATGACCCTTTTCCACGGGCTTCAGCAGCGTCGCGCACAGCGCCGGTGTCAGCGAAAGCGCCAGGAAGGCGGAAAACGCAATCGACGCCACCATGGCGACTGAGAACTGCTGGTAGATGATGCCGACCGAACCAGGGAAGAACGCCATCGGGATGAACACGGCAACGAGTACCAGCGTGATGCCGACGATGGCACCGGTGATCTGCCCCATCGCCTTGCGCGTCGCCTCCTTGGGCGACAAGCCCTCGCGACTCATGATGCGCTCGACGTTCTCGACGACGACGATGGCATCGTCGACCAAAATGCCAATCGCCAGCACCATGCCGAACATGGTCAGCACGTTGATCGAGAAGCCGGCCAGCAGCATCACCATGCACGTGCCCAGCAACGCGATTGGCACGACGATGGTGGGGATCAGCGTGTAGCGGATGTTCTGCAGGAACAGGAACATCACGATGAACACCAGCACCACCGCTTCGATCAGCGTGTGCATCACCTTCTCGATCGATGCCTCGACCGCCGGCGTGATATCGTAGGGGATGTCCCACTTGAGATTGGCTGGGAAGAACTGCGAGAGCTCTTCCATCTTGGCGCGGATCGCCTTCGCAGTCTCCAACGCATTCCCGTCTGGCGCCAGCGTCACCGAGATGCCCGCCGCCTGCTCGCCGTTGAGGCGCGTCGAGAATTTATAGTCATCGCCGCCAAGCTCGATCCGCGCGACATCCCTGAGCCGCACCGTCGAGCCGTCCGGGTTGCCGCGCAGCAGGATCGAGCCGAACTCTTCAGGCGCCCGCATCTGTCCTTTGACGATGATCGGGAAGTTGACCGGATGCGCGGACGGACTCGGCTGCGCACCGACCGCACCGGAGGCAATCTGCGCGTTCTGCTTCTGGATCGCTTCGGCTACATCCGAGGCATTGAGCGACAGGCCGCGCAGCTTGTCGGGGTCGATCCAGATGCGCAGTGCACGCTCCGTGGAATAGAGCGTCGCGCGCCCGACGCCCGGAATGCGCCGGATCTCGTTGATGACGTTGCGGATGAGAAAATCGCCGAGCCCCACCTCGTCCACTGAGCCGTCGGTCGAGATGAGTGTGATGATCTGCAGCGTTGCCGCCGATGCTTCCTCGACGAGGATGCCCTGCTGCCGCACTTCCGCCGGCAACCGTGCCTCGACGCGCTTCAGCCGGTTCTGTACCTCGACGCCCGCGTATCCGGGATCTGTGCCCGGCTGGAAGTTGGCGACGATCTCGATGACGCCGAACGAGTCGCTCGCCGATTCGAAGCTGAGGATGTTGGCGGCGCCGTTGAGCTCGTCCTCGATCAGGCGCGTCGTGCCGGTATAAAGGTCCTCCACCGAGGCACCCGGAAACTGCGTCGACAGCGCGATCGAAGGCGGCGCAATGATCGGGTATTGCGCAACCGGCAAGCTCGGGAGGGCCAGGAGCCCACCCAAGCAAATGAACAATGCGATGACCCACGCGAAGATGGGCCGGTCTATGAAAAAGCTAGCCATGAAGGAAGCGCGTCAGCCTCGACCCTGTGTCAGTGTACGCGTGCCTCCTTTATGACGGCCTGCGCTGCGCTCGGCATGGCCTGCGCTTGCTGCTCTGGACCAAGCCGGTCGACCGGCTTGACGCGCATGCCCGCGGAAATCTTCTGGAAGCCCTCGACGACGACGCGCTCTCCGGCCTCGAGGCCTTCGCGGATCAGCCACGTGGAATCGACCACCGGCCCCACCTCGACGGGCTGCAGCGCGACTCTGTCATCCTCCTTTATGACCCACACCTCCGCCTTGCCGTCATTGGTCCGCTGAACCGCCTGTTGCGGCAGCGCGATGGCGTCCGCATCGACAGCCTGCGTGATGCGCGCACGCACGTACATGCCGGGCAGAAGCTCATTCGTCGGATTGGGGATCTGCACGCGCAGCGTCACCTGGCCGGTGCTTGGGTCCGCCGAGACGTCCGAGAACAGCAATCGGCCCGCGTGCGCATAGGTGCTGCCATCCTCCATGATGAGCTGCACATTGGCAGCCTTGTCGTCGGTATGAGAAAGCTCGCCGCTGGCAAGGTCCCGCCGCAGCTTGTTCAACTCGCCGACCGACTGCGTGATGTCGACGTAGATGGGATCGAGCTGCTGGATGGTCGCCAGCACGCCGCTGGTATTAGACTCGAGCAGCGTGCCCTCGGTCAGCAGCGCACGGCCAATACGGCCGCTGATCGGCGCGCGTACGTTGGTGTAGCCTAGATTGAGCTGCGCGCGATCGCGCGCCGCCTTCGCCCCGGCGACCTCGGCAATTGCCTGCTGATGCGCGGCGGCAGCGATGTCGTGTTGCGCCTGGCTTGCGGCCTGCTTCTTTAGCAACGCTCCGACACGCTCGGCCTGCTGCCGCGTCAGAACAAGATTGGCCTCCGCACGCGCGAGTGTTGCTGCGGCCGTAGCGAGTTCAACTTCATAGAGAGCCGGATCGATCTTGTAGAGGATGCTGCCCTCTTTGACTTTGCTGCCCTGCTGGAATGTCCGCTCGGTCACGAGGCCGCTCACGCGCGCCCTGACCTCGGCCATTCGCATCGGCGCAACGCGTCCCGGCAGATCGCGCGTGTATGGGATCGGCTGCGGCCGAACCGTTACGTAGGCGACCTCGGGCGGCGGCGTGTGCTGTTGCGCTTTGGCTGTTGGCTCATCGCAGCCGGTGAGGGCAAACGGCGACAGCCAGAACAGCGCCGACGCGCTGCGGTTGAGAATGGAAGCTCGGGGGAAGCCGGGAAGCATGAAAGCCTCGTGAATGCATGCAAATGCGTAGGGCTGCGCCAGGACCGATAGGTCAGCGACGATCAAGGCGCAGGCGAAAAGCAGCTTTGTCGGCCGCTCGATCTCAAGCGGCTGCGTTGATGGGTGGTCTGTGTCGCGGCGGCATATTGCGCGAAGTGAGCGGTCTGGCCCCAAATCGCTCAATGACATACGGGATGGGCACGCCGAGCTCCGCCGGACCAATCGTCAGAGTGAAGTCCAATAGGTCGGCGCTGGAGGCGTTGAATCGGTATGCCGGATCGTCAGTGTCGGCTTCCGCGATCTCGTCATGATCCGCGGGCTCGCCTGCAAGAGTAGTGCTGAGCAGGCCACCCAGGTCTGCGGGGTGGGACACCCGATACTCTGAAATTGGGAGAAACGCTCCGATCCAGAGCAGCAGCATGAAGCCGAACGATTTGGTCGTTCTTCTACACATGCATCCGAAGCTAGGTTGCGTTGCGCTGCAGAGCAACATGACACGCGCCATACGCGTCACTCTGTCCCAACGCTATGTATTAAAAGCAAATTTACCGTTCGAATTTGCGACGATCTGATTAATGAATGATCGCGCTTTGCCAGCAAATGCAGCGTCGAAGGGCGCCACCCAGGCACATGGCGAAGATGGATTCTATTGAGCAAACGACTCCAGAAGGCGGGGGACGTCTGAGCGGTTCTGAACCGCGACCCGCGGCTGCGTCCGCAGCATCACCTCAATCTGCTCCAGCACGTGCGCTGGAGTGATGGCCGACATGCAGCCTACGCCGAATGGACAATCTTCGGGTTGACGCAATCCGCATGGCGCGCACTTCGTCTGACCCGTGAGGGAGACAGCGTGTCGGCCCACCGGCCGCCAGATATCGATCCGCGATACGCCAGAGAGGATCGCGACCGTCGGCACGCCAAGCGCAGCGGCCAGATGCGTGGTGCCCGAGCCGTGACCGACGAAAGCGGCACTCCTAGACACGATGTCTGGGAGTCGTTCCAGAGGCACGCCTATGGCCATGTGCGTAGTCGCTGCCGGGAGAAGTTGGGCTAGCTCCCGGGCAAGCGACTCTTCGGCTCGCCCACCGAGAATTACGATGTCGAGGTCAAAAGCTTCTGTGATACCCGAGGCCAGTTCGCGAAAATAATCGATGGGCCACTGTCTTATCGGATCACCAGCCCCAATGCTGAGCACTGCGTAGGGTGAGATGTGGCGAGAGGTCGAATCGGTTAGCAGGCCGTGGATTGGGTGCTCGCTGCGTGAAGAAAACGCGGCAATAACTGCTTCGCTGAGCGCCATCAATCGTGTTTCAGCGTGTATGGATCTCCCGTTGCCGTCGATGTTCTCGAATGACGGAAGCATGATATCCACGCCCGGCATGCCGGGTTCGGAGGGAGCATAAAAGCCAGCCCGAAAATCCGCGTCGATCCGATAGAGCAGCGGCCTGGTGTCGGCGTCATGGCGAAGGTCTATGGCCATGTCGTAGCTCTTCCCCTGCATCAGTTGTTCGAAGCTTGAGAGGGCGTCGGACGCAGGACCGTTCCAGTTCCGGTTCAACTCGGTAAAGAAGTTGAAGGGTATCACTTCATCGAACCAGCCAAGCGTTCTCGCCCAGCCTATGTTCCACGATCCGCACACTAGGCTGAAGCTGGCATCCGGAAATGATGATCGCAGCGCGCTAATCGCGCGAAGTGTCAGGACAAAATCGCCGATATGCGCCAGTGACAGCAGAACAATCCGCCCGTCGCGACGGGGTAGAGGTGGATTGGTGATGAGCACAGTCGTTGCAGAAAATGTGCCGCCTTCAAATGCTCTACCGGGTCTGCTGCTACGCAGGGCCGGTAGCACCCTGGATCGCAGCAGCTGCTCAAGCCGAGAGCCACGAGGGACGAAAATTCGGACAATCCGTTTCAGTAGCCGGGCGATCCGGGCGAAATCTGGATCTTCCATGTACCCTTGCAGCTAGAAAGATCGACAATATCTCCAATCGATACAATCTTAGATTGCGGATTGCAACCTATGGATGCGGACAACGCAACCATAGTCTGAGGCAGGTGCCTCGCCTCCCGGACTCCGCCCTTTAGGCTCCGTCTTAAAAGTCTCATGAGAACACGCCCTTACTGCCTGCGTTGGAGCCCCGGACACGCCAAGGCCGGCGCAGTTTCCCGCGCCGGCCCAGACTCCGCTGCGTTGATCTCTACTGACCTTTGAGCCGCTGCCTGACTTCCTGCTGGCTGGGGATGCGCCCATCGTGCGTCAGCTGGTCGATGATGCCGGGTAGCGCTTTCGATAGCTGCGCCAACAGATCATTGACGTTGAAGCCGGCCTTGTCGGCCATCTGCTCGATGTTCTCTTTCCCGAGCGCCTTGCCGAGTGCGTCCGGCTGAACCGGCTTGTTCTCCCCACGCCCAATCCATGAGCGGACGGCATCGTCCAGTCCTGCCTGCTGCAACTGAGCCAGAAGGCCGCCGAGTCCACCGAGTTCGCCAGCGCCTACCCCGCCACCCTGTTGTGCGGCATTGGCCTTTGGCTGCACAGCTTCCGCTTGCTGTTGGCGCGGAGCGGTTGGCTGCTGCCCGTCCTGTTGCCCGCCCATGAGCAACTCCTGGAACACCACGAGCAGCGGTTGCGAGACATTTTCGCCTTGTGAGAGCTGTTTCAGCGTATCGTCAAGCATTCCCATGATCGTCTCCTTTTGCCTGTTGAGGTGAGCCGTGTCCTATTGCTGGCTCAAATGTCTGTTGCACTCGCTGTAATAGCCGCCGCCTTCCTCCGTCCATTTCGGCTCTGTGATGCCCGCTGCTTTGTTTGCCTCGTATTGATCCCGGCATGTCAGTAGACGTGCGCGCCCGGCACTTTCCCCGGAATACTTGCGCGACACAGCTGTCGGAAAGATCGATCCCATCGTCGGGCTCATGCTGCCGCTTCTCTTGGCGATCGTCGCGGGACAGCCGGCAGAGCGAAACGCGTTCCACGTCATGTCGCCGAGCGTGCCCGCGGACTTGGCCGCCTGATAGCGCGCGCTGCACTCTTTCTCGCTTATCTTCGTCGGCTCGACAGACTTTTTCTGCGCCGCCTTGGCAGGCGGTGTCTTTGGCGCTTCCGCAGTCTTTGCAATGCAGCCCGCGGATCGGAACTCATTCCAGCTCATTCCGCCGAGCGTCCCGTCCTTCTTGGCGCTCTTATAGCGCGCACTGCACTCTTCCATGCTGGGTGCTGTCGAGGCCTTAGCCTGTTCCTTCTTCGCGGCCTTCGCCTTCTTCAGAGCCATGGTTGCGCCGGGTCCGCATTCTTCCTTGCGGAACTCGTTCCAACTCATATCGCTGCTGCCGCCCTTGCTGGCCGCCTTGTATTTCTCGCTGCACTCCTGCATCGACAGGGCACTTGCAGGATGCGTGAAACACAGCACCGAAAGCGTCACCAAACCGGCCATTGCTGCTGTTGAAAGTGCTGCTGATGAACTCGTCGACATCGCGTCCTCGTTGACTGTTCAGTCGCCCCGATTTGTCCACTGATGACGAGGGAGCCGACATAATCAACGGTCAGCAGTGGACAGACTTTATCATTGGCGAATGAATCGCAGACCTTTTATCGATCAGTTTCGCGTAGCCGTTCCTTGCGACGGGCGCCGACGCGTTTTTCCGGCAGCCCGTCACGTGCCAATGGCGCCTAATTGCCGAAGCTGCGCCGGAATATGTCGTTCGCCGAGGACCCACTGCTGCTGACGCGAGTCGACCCGCCGCCGTAGCCACCGCCGCCACCGCCCCGGCTACGTGTGACGACGCGTTTGCCACCACCGCCTCCTGACCGGCGCGCAGTCTTGCGCCGCTTCGTCTCGTCGGATTCGTCGAGGCGCTTGGATAGTTCGACCTGGGCGAGGTGGTCATCACCCTTGTTGATCGCATTCCACTTGCCGTCGAGCGCCTGCGTAATGCGCTTCTCGTGACCGTAGATGTCCTTTTGCGTGGTTACGTCGCCGTTCTCGTCGACCTGCGCCGTAAAGTAGGTGATGTGCACGGGAATGTGCTCGTTGAGATCGACGGCCGTTTCCTCCGGCTCGCCCTTCACCTTGATCAGCTTGGCAATATCGGCCGACGTCCAGCCTTTGTCGGCTTCAAGCAGCACTTCTGCTAGCCTTTGCGGATTGCGCACGCGCACACACCCATGGCTGAACGCACGCTCACTTGAAGAAAACAGACCCTTGTTCGGCGTGTCGTGCAGATAGACAGCATGCTTGTTGGGGAACGTGAATTTGACGACACCCAATGCATTGCCTGGTCCCGATGGCTGGTAGACATCGTAGTTTCTAATGTCCGCCTTGTACCAATTGACGCTGCCCGGCTTGATGCGCTTGCCATTGCGCATCACCACCATGTCTCTGCGCCGTCCGCGCGCGAGCGCGGGGCCGATCTCGTTGACTTTGATGCTATCGGGAACGTTCCAGCGGGGATTGAAGTAGATGGTCTTCAGATCTTCCGAGAAGATGGGAGTCTGTTTATCCAATTCTCCGGTGATGACGCGCTCCGTGTGGATGACCTTCCCATCCTTGATCACACGCACCTTGAACTCGGGAATATTGACCCAGACGTACGTCTCCCCGAGATTGTCGGGCATCCATCGCCACTCTTCCATGTTCGCCAGCAGCGTCTTGAGTTCGACCTTCTGCCTTTCGTTCATAGCCCGACGGGTCTTCGAGGTAATCGTTCCATTGGCTGGCTCGATGCCCCGCTTCTCCTGGAATGCTTTCACGGCATCCACGAGTGCATCGTCGTAGACGGTATCTTCGACACCGTTCGCCGGCACGTGGAGCCGTTCACGAATAAGCGCGATGTCGGCGTCCTTTGCGCCCGGCCGCAGCTTGGATCCCGACGGAATTTCGACGGGCGCGGTCGTGGCACCATCACGCTGAGCGAGATAGACGTCGCGTAGCCGCGCGAATTGCTCACTTTGCGGCTGCAGCTTGCGAAGCAAGGCATCAGGCGCATCAGAAGCAGCCATTTCTGCGATGACGAGGAAGGGCGCTCGGATCTGCGGCTTACGATCGAGATAGGAGCTTAGCTGCGTGGCAGGATCTGCAATGCGCCCGCCACGCGCTTCGCGCGCGTATTTCAGCACCGCGCGTGACAAACCCGCTTCCGCGTCTGCGAGCTGATCCTGCGATAGCGACCGCCCGTAGGCGGGGCTTGGCAAGTACGGTATCTCGAAGTCGTCCGCATTGAGGCCCCAATCGCCAGCGCGCATGATCTCGTCGATTGTCGCCTGGGCCTTGGCGTTCCATCCGGCTTTGGAGACCCAAACGGGTTCATCGCGGGAAGCGTAGAACATCCACAGGGCATCGCGGTCGTCCTGATGCGTCCCTGCGGGCTGCGGCTTGAGTAACTTGTTGCGCACGTCGAGCACGATCTGCTCGCCCGTCCCTATGAAGCGCGGCGCGCTGGCTTCGGCCGGTTCCTCGTTGACCGCCGATTGAAGCGACGCCTCTTCTGGTTGCGGCTGAAGCTGCGTCTCGGGCGGCAGCGATTCAAGATGGGTATCGGGGGGCGCAGACTGCATCTGCGGCAAGCTTTGCGCTGCTTCCGGCTCGAGCGGAGCTGCTGCCGCGACCCCAGTGAAGAGATTGATGCCAAGTGTCAACCCGGCAATGGCGGAAGCAGATGCGACCTTGATGGTCGACGGCTTGGGGACGGGAGATGGAGGCATCGTCGGGCTCTCTGGGGTGAGGGGTTGAAGTTTGGCCAGCTCGGCTTCACGTTCGGTGATGACGCCTGCCGCCGCGACGGTATCGAGAACGAAGTTGCGCGCGCGCCGTGCCGCGTTGGCGTGGCGGTCGAGACGGCGTGCTTCTGGAGCTTGCGGCAGAGCAACGAGCAATGCCGCTTCGGCGATCGACAGATGTCGTGGTTCCTTGCCGAAATACTTCAGAGAGGCCGCGCGCACGCCTTTTGTGCGTCCCCCGAACGGCGCAAGCGCGAGATAGATGCTGAGAATTTCGTTTTTCGAGAACCGCTGCTCGAGCTGGATCGCACGCACGATTTGCCGCAGCTTCACAGAAGGCGTGCGCCGATACTGGTTGTCGATCAGGCGTGCCACTTGCATCGTCAGTGTCGAGCCGCCGGTGACGATGCGTTGATTGCTGGCGATATCGCGGACGGCGCGAATGACGCCCACGGGGTCGATACCGAAATGCGAATAGAAGCGGCGATCCTCGAATGTGAATAGCATTTGCAGGTATCGCGGATCGACGCTGTGCGGATCGGCGGGCAGCTTGGTGGCGACGATGTCAGGCGGTGCCGGTTCCGCAGACGCGGGCAGCAGCGCCCCAAGCGTCTTGGTCGGAAGTGGGCCAAGGCGCTGCATGGCGATCTGCAAAGCGCAATAGGCCGCCACCGAAACGGCGAGCGCGCCAATGCCTGCAGCGGCGGCGTAGCGTCCGGCGCGACGAGCGCTGATCGTTGCTCGCATTGGTCGACTGATCATCGGGTTGATCTGAACACCCCCAATTCCCGCCGCGATGCTGGAGAAGGCACGCGAGCGGCCAACCCCACCTTCAGGACTCGACATCGCGTCCTCGTCGTGGACTTCGATCGTGAGGCGACAGTGCCCCGTCGGATGCCCGCAGGATCAAGCAGGCCCGACGCATCAATCGTCAGGCTCCGAGCAATCTCAAGCAAAAGAGGTGAAGCGCGTTTATGGTGTCCGAACGCGATGTGCGCGATTTGATACTTCGCGAATTCAGAGTGTTTTGCGAAGAATTACGCGCACTTGACCGTGGTAAACGGTCGTGTGCAATTGGAGCGCGTTATCGTGTGGAGGAATAACGTTTGATTTGCGGACTTTAATCTCAGGATCCGCGCTTTGTATTTTCGCCGGTATCATCGAGCGATGGTGTGCCATCAAGCGACGGTGCGCGCATCTTGGCCAGATGATCGAGCGCCGCGCGCAGTCGTCCGTCGACGCGATCGAGCACCGCCTCTGCTTCGGCCAGATCGTAGCCCTGCAGCAGCAGCACCGCGAGCTTCACGCTTCCGCGCGCTAGGTCGAGTGCTTCGCGCACGGGCTCTCCGCTCTGGCCCGTGAGATGCCCCACCATGCGCTCGCGCCGTTTTGCCAGTTTGGCATTGCACGCCTGCACTTCAACCATCATGCCGCGATAGATCCGCCCGAGCCGGATCATGATGAGCGTAGACAGCAGATTGAGCGTAATGCGCTGCGCCGTACCTGCGTTCATGCGCGTAGAGCCGGCAATTGGCTCAGGGCCGGTTGCGAGAAAAATCGGATACTCGGCATCCGTCAGCAACGGTGCGCCGGGATTGTTGGCAATGCCGACGGTGAGCGCACCGCGGCGCTTGGCCTCCCGCAAGCACGTGAGGGTGAACGGGGTCGATCCACTCGCTGCCACGCCAATGAGCACGTCGTCGGGACCGATGTCGTGCTCTGCGATGGTTGCGGCTGCGCGCTCGGTGTCGTCCTCGGCCCCTTCGATCGCCTGCGTCATGGCGGCTTCGCCACCCGCCAGCAGCAACAGCAGGCGTTCTTGAGGCCAGCTGAATGTCGGCATCAGCTCCGCCCCGTCTTGAACCGCGAGCCGGCCAGACGTACCTGCACCTACATAGACGAGACGCCCCTGCTTGCGCAGGCGACCTTCGATGGCGAGCGCCGCGTGCTCTATTTGCGCGCGGGCCGCACGCACGGCTGCGACCGAGGCAAGCTGGCCTTCGATCATCGCATCAAGGATATCGGCCGGTTGCCACAGGTCGATATCGGCGTAGCGAGGACTTAACTCTTCCGTATTCATGCGGACAGCGTGAACCCCGGGTGTCATTCGCCACCCTTATAGTGGCGCCACTGTCATAACGTAGATGTTGAGGCACGTGCATCCAATGGCCGGAACGGCGTTACTTCTTGGTGTCGATGGCGGCGGAACCGGTTGCCGTGCGCGGCTGACCGACGTTAACGGTAATGTGCTCGGCGAGGGCACAGCGGGCCCAGCGAACATCCGCTTTGGCATCAAGGAAAGCTTCGCCGCTGTGCTTCAGGCAACGGATGAATGTCTCGAGCAGGCGGGCCTCTCGTTAGAGGAAGCCGATATCGTCGCCTGCCTCGCGCTGGCGGGCGCCAGTGAGCCGACCCATCTTGCAGCGGCGCGCACATACAACCTACCGTTCTTCCACACCCACCTGACCACGGATGCGCATGCCGCGTGCATTGGCGCCCACGGCGGCAAGAACGGCGGCATCATTGTTGTCGGCACCGGCAGCGTGGGATGGGGCATCGTTGCCGGACGCGATTATCGCGTCGGCGGCTGGGGCTTCCCTGTATCCGACGAGGGCAGCGGCGCCTGGCTAGGCTGCGAGGCCGTCCGCCGCGTGTTGTGGGCTTATGACGGCCGCGCGCAATGGACTGACCTCACGAAGAAGATATTGGAGCGCTTCGAGGGCGACCCGCACGCCATCGTGCGTTGGATGGGGCAGGCACGCCCGCGCGACTTCGCGGTTCTGGCACCGCTCATCATCGAGTATGCTGCGCGCGAGGATAGCGTCGCCACCGAACTGATGCGCGGCGCGGCCCATCATGTCGATGTCATTGCCGATCGACTCGCGGCTCTCGGTGTCCCACAGCTTTCGCTCGCCGGCGGCCTCGCGGCGCATGTCGAGCCGTGGTTGGCACAGAAGACGCAAGCATTGCTCGTCGCCCCTCGAGGTGATGCCCTGAGCGGCGCACTTTGGCTGGCGCGAACCGAGGCGGAGGCGTTTGCGCGCTCTCAACAGGTGGCCGGACACAGGTGACAGTGCTCGAATTTTCTAACGCGAAGTCGAAGATGGCCGAGGAGCTGCGCGAGGCGCCGACCGCCGTACAGCGCCAGGCCGATGCTCTCGCTCGCCCGCTTGCCGAGTTGTCCGACCGCCTGAAACGCCGCCCGCCGCACGTCGTCGTTACTTGCGCGCGCGGCAGCTCTGCTCACGCGGGAGCGTTCGGCAAGCATCTGATCGAGCGATACATCGGCGTGCCCGTGGCCCCTGCTGCCCCCAGCATCGCCAGCATCTATGCCTCGGACCTTCACCTGAAAGACCAGCTATTCCTCGCCATCTCGCAGTCCGGCCGCAGCGAGGATCTGCTGGCGATGACGCACAGCGCGCGCCGATCGGGCGCGCTCACCGTCGCGGTGACCAACGCCGAAGCTTCGCCGCTGGCCGACATGTGCGACATCGTCCTGCCGATCTGCGCCGGACCCGAGCTCAGCGTCGCCGCCACCAAGACATTCATTGCCACCGCCACGGCGCTGGCGCGTATGACCGCCGCTTGGTCGGGCAACGACTACATGGCGCGGGCCATCGATCGCCTGCCGGAGCGGCTAGCTGAAGCGGCAACGCTTGATTGGAGCTCCGTCGTCCCCGCTCTCGCCGAGGCACCCAGCCTCGTCATCATCGGCCGCGGCTCTACACTCGCAATCGCGCGTGAGGCCGCTCTGAAGTTGAAGGAGACCTGTCACCGCCACGCCGAAGCCTTCAGCGGTGCAGAGTTCATGCACGGGCCGGTCTCGCTCGTCTCCGGGCGCTACCCGATCCTGATGCTGACGCCGACGGATGCCGCAGCCCCCGGCATGCGTCAACTCGCCGGCGAGCTTCGTGCGCTCGGCTCCAATCTCTTCATCACCGAGCAGGGCGCGCCAGCCGGAAAGAACCTGCCAGCGCTGACACCCGATCAACCGGAAGCCGATGCGATCTGCCTGATCCAGAGTTTCTACGCCATGGCGGTCGAACTCGCTCGCGCGCTCAATGTTGACGTCGATCGCCCCCGCCATCTCAGCAAGGTCACCAACACGCTATGAGCGCGAGAGCCTTACACGCCGTAGCCGCCAGCCACGTCTTCGATGGCGTCGCCGTCCTCGACGACAGCGCTGTGGTCATCGAAGGCGCACACATAGCTGAGGTTTGCCCGGTGGCTAACCTTCCGGCATCGATACCGGTAGTACATCTGCCCGGCAATGCGTGGCTGGCGCCTGGCTTCATCGATGTTCAGGTGAATGGCGGCGGCGATATTCTGTTCAATGACACGCCGACCGCAGCCGGTATTCACACGATTGCTGCCGCACATCGCCGGTTCGGAACGACAGCTCTGCTGCCGACTCTGATCAGCGACACGCCCGAGAAGATGGCCGCAGCGCTAATCGCCGCGCGCGAAGCAGCAGCGACGAACCCCGCCGTCCTCGGGATTCATTTCGAGGGCCCGTTCCTGTCGCCGGAGAAGCCGGGCGTACACGACAAGGCGATGTTTCGTGCGCCGGACGCCGACGACCTCAAGCTTCTGACATCGTGGAGCGAAGGCGCCGTGCTGATAACGCTGGCCCCCGAACGTGTGCCAGCCGAGTTCATCAAGGCGCTCGCCGAGGCAGGCGTGCGCGTGTCGCTCGGTCACTCCATGGCGACTTATGAGCAGACACGATCTGCGCTGCACAGTGGTCTCACCGGCTTCACGCATCTCTTCAACGCTATGCCTCAGCTTCTGAGCCGTGCACCCGGTCCGATCGCAGCCGCGCTCGAAAGCCCTGCCACGTGGTTCGGCATGATCGTCGATGGCGAGCACGTGGCTCCCACGATGCTGCGGCTCGCTGTTCGCGGTCAGTCGCGCCCGATGCTGGTCACCGACGCAATGCCGCCTGTCGGCGGCAAGCGGCAAACGTTCGAGCTGTACGGCCAGGAGATCGGCACGCACGATGGCCGCTGCACGCGCGCCGACGGAACGCTGGCCGGCGCCGCCATCGATATGGCGAGCTGCGTGCGCAACACGGTGCAGCAGCTTGGCATTCCGCTAACTGCAGCGCTGCAATACGCTTCGACCGAGCCGGCGGAGTTCTTGGGGCTCGGCACTATCCTCGGCCGCTTGGCCCCGGCCTTCCGCGCTGATCTCGTGGCGTTCGAGCCCGAGAGCGTCAACGTGCTCGAAACCTGGGTCGCGGGCGAGGCAGCGGACTCCAAGCCGCGCTATTGACGCGGCGCGTTAGAAGCGCGCCTCGCTCACGCCGAGCGCGACTTGGTGCGCGCCTCCACGTCCCGTTCCCAGCCGAACACCGATCGGCCATCGAGATCTGCCGAAGCTGTCCGCTCGCCAGCGATCACGGCATCGAGCGAAGGGCCGTCGACTCTGCCCTCCAGCCGGCGCGCTTGCGCATCCAGTCGGCGCAATGTCTCCAACGTTTCGTCGCGCCCGAGCCGGGCGCTCTCGACAGCCGATTTCAGCACGCGAATGGTCTCGTCGTAGACCTTGATGGGCACCGGGTAGGGATGGCGGTCCTTGCCGCCATGAGCCAGCGAGAAACGCGCAGGATCATCGAATCGGTACGGCGCGCCGTGCACCACCTCAGCCACCATCGCCAAAGAGCGCACGGTGCGAGCGCCGACCCCCGGTGTCAGCAGCAGCTCGGGGAAATCGACAGGGCCGCGCTCTGCAGCCGCTGCCAGCGTGCCGTGCAAGCGGCGTATGAAGACGTCCGACGAGCGCACCTCGTGGTGCGCGGGCATGAAGAGATGCGGTAGCGTCGGTTGCGCCGATGGCTCGCTCACCAGCGCCGCGTACTCATCGACAACGCGATCCGGCCCAAGCTCGGCCAACAGGCTGAGCTGCCCTCCACGTGACGGCGCCGCGCGCTTGTCGGTCAGGTTGACGATATCTCCCTGCCGCGGACCATCGATGGCACTGTGCGGCGCATCGACGAAGTCCTGCACATCACCCGAGTGCCAGTGATACCGCCGCGCCTGCCGCGCGTCGCCGTTCATGCCCTGCTGAACGACGGTCCACTTGCCATCGTCCGTCACGAAGAAGCCGTGCAGGTAGAGGTCGAACCCGTCCTGCACTGCGGCGCTGTCCACTTTGGCAACGAGGCGGCTCGCCCGCGTCAGCGCGCCTGCATCCAGCCCCACGCGCTCGCCCACTGCCATCAGTTCGTCCGGTGTCCGGCGCGAATGCTTGCCGCGACCGCCACAGACGTGAATGCCAAGCTCGCCGCTGAGCGGCGCCAGTCCGCGCTTCAGCGCACCAATGACGCTAGTCGTGATGCCGGACGAATGCCAGTCCATGCCCATGACGGAGCCGAACGACTGGAACCAGAATGGATGCGAGAGGCGGCGCAAAAACTCATCGCGCCCATAATGGTGGACGATGGCTTGCGCAATGATGGCGCCAAGCGTGGTCATGCGCTGCCCGAGCCAAGCGGGCACGCGCCCGCTGTGCAGGGGAAGGTCGGCGCTGCCGGATCTGCGTGCCATCGCTCACCTCGATTCGCCAGCCATTCTAGCAGAACCGCTCATGCGCCAGAGATAGGGGGGCCCGGAACCTCGACTGGCCGCAATGGGTTAGAGGGGCATCCGGCACATCCAGCGATCGATGAAGGAGAGATCCCATGCCGCGTGGAGAGAAATCCAAGTACACAGAAAAACAGGAGCGCAAGGCCGACCACATTGCCGAAGGCTACGAGAAGCGTGGCGTCGGCAAGAAGGAGGCCGAGCGCCGCGCTTGGGCCACTGTCAACAAGGACGACGGCGGCGGAAAGAAGCGCGGCGGATCGGGCCGCGGCAAGAGCACCGGCCATCCGGCAGCGCACAAGGGTGGGCGCATCGGAGGCAGGGCATCGGCCGCCCGCCCGGCCGCAGCGCGATCGGCGTCAGCCAAGAAAGCGGCTGCAACCCGCAAGCGTCGCGCCAGTTGACGCTCAGCGGCGCGCGCGCCTGCTGGCCGAGATCTCCTCGCGGACCTGCGCGTAGCTCAGCACCGAGAAGAGTATCGTGCCACCGAAGATGTTGCCGGCGAGCGTCGGAAGAAAGAATCCGAAGAACGCTTGCGTGATCGACGTCGCACCAGTCAGCACGCCGTAGATCGCCTCCGCCGAGCCGGCGACGATATGCGTAAAGCCGAACAGCGCGATCAGGTATGTCAGCAGGCCGATGACGAAAAACTGCAGATCGTCATTGGAGGCGAGTATCCACACCAGTGCGGCGATGACCCATCCAGCGCCGATACCCTTTGCAAACATCTCCCACGGCGAGTTCGCCATCAGATGCACGACGATCTCGTGCATTTCTTTGCCGACGTCGCTCCCGACAATGGGCAGCGATGCCATCGCCAACGCAAAGACGAAGCAGCCGACGACGTTGGCTGCCAGCACGATGCCCCAGAGGCGGATCATAGAAATCAGCCAATCGAGCTTGCGTCGCGAGATAACGGGAAGCACCGCCGTCAACACGTTCTCGGTAAAAAGCTGCTGGCGGCCGAGAATGACGATGAGAAAGCCCACCGCGTATCCGAGCTTGGCGATGATCGGACGCCATTCCGAAATGGGAAGATGCGCAGCAAGCGCAGCCTCGGTGAGGAACGAGAAGCCGATCGATATGCCGGCGGCCACGCCCGACCACCAGAGGGCGGAAAACGGCCGGATCAGCTCCGCCTCCCCCTCCGTGCGCACGATCTCATAAACAACGGCCGCGCGCGGACGTCGCGATTCCTTCACATGCTTGACCTCAGCCCGGCTCAGGCCTTCGCCAACCTCGGCAGCCTTCTGATCGACGGTTTCGTTCCCGGTCTTGGTCGTGGACAACTTGAACCCCTGGAATCGGCTATCGGCGGCCGCCACCTTATCCCGCATCCGCTGTCGTCGGCGAGTGAATCGCCCCGGCCGATGGTGTATCGCGTTATTGCAGTTTGAGCCTAAATCGCCGCGAGCGAGCAGGCACGGTTTTGAGAATGAGGACAGAACAATGGCTGAGCCCCTGGTCGTGTCGATACCGCATTCCCTTGGAAAGGGGGAAGCGATGCGCCGTCTGCAGTCCGGCTTGCAGGGCATGCCGTCAAGCAGCCTGCTGACGCTCGAGCAGCAGCCGTGGATCGAGAACAAGATGCCGTTCACCGTCCGCGCGATGGGCCAATCGATTCCCGGATCGCTTGAGGTCGGTGATGACGTTGTGCGACTGGAGGTCGTGCTGCCCGCGCTGTTGAAGAAGCTTTGGGGGCCGCTCAAGGAGACAATGATCGGCCGCGCGAAGCTGCTGCTCGAGAAGAAGTAGCTACACCGCGCGATGAGAAGCCGCCGCGGCCCCAGGGCAGAACGCGCGCTTCGAAGCTTAGCAGTTTTTCTGCGTTCCGTTGCCCCTGCCGGCGCCGCTAACGTCACGCGCATCGATAGGTGCGCACCGTGGTGCTGTCGCCTTGGGGGCAGCTATGGAACGAACGGCAGACATCGGAGTGGCTACGTCAGGAAGGTCGGCAGGCGCGAAGGCCTCCCTCAAGAGGAGACCGCGCACCGGCCATTCCGAAGCGCTGCTGACCACAATAAGCACCAACCTGAAGCGCCTCCGCACGCGTCAGGGCTATTCGCTTGAGCGTTTGGCCAAGCGTTCTGGTGTGAGCCGCGCCATGCTCAGTCAGATCGAGACCGGCAAAAGCGTTCCCACAATCAGTCTGCTGTTGAAGGTGGCCGACGCGCTGGGCATTCCCATCGCCAACATGCTCGTGGCACCGCTCTCGCGCGCCACCGTGGTGCTGCCGAAGGCTCGCGCGCGGATCGTCAGCGCCAGCAATGGGCGCTTCATCTGCCGAGCGTTGTTCTCTGTCGAAAGCGTAAGACGCGCCGAGTTCTACGAGGTGAGAATTGCCGGCCAGCACCGCGAGAATCTCGGGCCGCACCCGGCCGGCACCAAAGCGAATATCATTGTTGTCGAAGGACGTATCGAGTTGGCCATTGGCAACGATACACCGGTGACGGTGCCGGAAGGCGATGCCATCCAGTTCCAAGCCGACGTTCCTTACGGCTATCGCAATCCCGATGGTCGCGAGGTGGTGCTCCACGTCGTTCTGACGTACGTCGAGCCTGTCGCAAACTCTCACCCCTTCGCATTCCCCGGGGAATAGTGAGTGGAAGGGGCAGGGGGGATAGCCGCTCTAGCGGCCACGCCCGCCGTACCCGCCGCCATCGTTTCCGCCGGGGCGGCCACCACCAAAGCCGCCGAAGCCACCGCCCTTGATGATGATGTCGATGCCGCGCGCGCCGCCGCCGTAATCGTCGTCATCGGCTGGCTTCGGGCGGCGCTTCTTCGGGGCGTCGTCGTTCGTCGCTTGGCGCGTCTTCGGCTTCTTCTTTTTCTTCGGCTTGTCGCCGTCGTCAGCCTTGATCGGCTTTGCCTTCAGGCCGTTGATGCACTTCTTGTTGTCTGCCTTCGGAAACGCGGCCTCCAGGATGCCATCGCGCGACGTCGGCGGTAGAGGCTCGATTTGCGGAGCGGCAACGACGAACGGAAACGCATCTTCGAACGTCGCGGCATCTCGCGCCGGCATATCCTTCCAGTTCAGCGGATCGCTGACATTGGCCTTGCTGTCGATGCGAATGAGCTGACCAGGCTGATCTAGCACGCGGCAGACGTCTTTCTTCGGCGATGTCACCTCGATAGCGCCCTCGTGCAGCAGCAGCCACGCGCTCTTGTCGGACAGCACGTAGACGTCAAAGATGGTTCCGCGCACCGTGATCGATGCATTCGGGGTACGGATTTCATAGGTTTTCTTCGACGCCACGCCGGTGATGAAACGGAACGCACCCTTCGTGAGATCGACGATGATGGAGCCGGATTTTTTGTCGCTGTCGTAGACGAACTTATCCAGCACCATGCGCGCGCCGGGGCCAAGCGCCAGCTTGGTATCGTCGTTGAGACGGAACTCGCCGCGTCCGTCGTCGCTGACCTCGATGACCTCATCCTGGCGGACGACGTCTCCGACCTCGAGGTCGCGCTCTTCCTTCGCGAAATCCGCCTTGACGAGACTGACGATGGTGCGCGCATCGCCAATCTCCGCTCCTGAGCCAGCGTGAGCGACGAGAGGAGCGAGCAAAACTGAGGCAAGAACCAAAAAACGCAACACGTGCAGCGGGGGGGCTGCCATTGAAATCTCCTAGGACGCCGACCAATGCTAACGCAGCAGGCGGACGTCTCCAATAATTCCCGTCTCCTTAGGTGCCGACGATGACGACGCTATGGCACGCCCGGCATTAGGCCGGTGAAACGGTTAGCTCCTACCCCCCTTTAAGACCTACCCGCCTGACCAAGTCTATGCTGTTACCCAGGTGACAGGGGCCATCTCTGGCGAGCAAGCGGCATTCTGAATATCATTTAGATTGAGCGACGGAACTCGTTCCATAACAACGAGCGGAGGTCATCTTGCGATTGATCGCGGCGCCCCTTTAGGCCGCGCCGCGATCCTCGTCTGCCAACGGCAATAGCACGTTGAAATCGACCTCAGGCAGCACCTCGAAAGCAGGCTTGGCGAACAAGTACCCCTGCATCAGCCTTATCCCGAGATGGCGAAGCACAAGCGCATCGCTTTTGCGCTCGACGCCTTCTGCGATGACATCGATCCCGAGCAGGCTGCCAACCGCCGCCAGCGCTCCGACGATCGCCTGCCGCGCGCGGTCCCCGGAGACATTGTTGATGAGGCCCATGTCGATCTTGACGATATCCGGCTGAAAGTCGGCCAGCAGGTTGAGGCCGGCGTACCCTGCGCCGAAATCGTCGATGGCCGTTTTGAAGCCTTCGTCGCGGTAGGTTGCGAATATCTGCTTGAGATAGCGCGGGTCCGGCACGCGCTCATTTTCGACGGTCTCGAAAATGATCCGCTTGACGGGGAACCCCGTACGACGCGCCGCCGCGATCGTAGTCTGCAGGCACCGGTGCGGTTCGTAAACGGCGTTCGGCATGAAGTTGATGCTCAGCATCGCGTCCATGTTAAGTGCCGCCGCAAGCTCCACCGCGCGCACGCGGCACTGCTGATCGAATGCGTATCGGTTCTGGTCATTCACGCGCGAAAGCACGCTCGCTGCGCCAGCCCCATCAGTGCCCCGGACCAGCGCCTCGTAGGCATAAACGGTGCACGACTCCACATCGACGATGGGCTGGAATGCCATCGAGACGTCGAAGTCGAGCGGGGTATGGCAGCCTTGGCAACCGGTGGCAGACATGATGCATCCGCAATAAATCTTCGAACAGACTAACTGGCAAAGGTTACCGAGCAGTCAGCCACTGTCGGATTTTGCATCGCCTACCGGGCTGGTATCAGCGGCGCCCTGATTTCGATGTCCACCGTTTCGCCGACCAGGAAGCCGTACGCCGTCATCCCGAAGTCGCTGCGGTTGATGCGCGTCGTAGCCCGCATCTGGCGCATGCCCCCGTTTGGGGGTTGCAGTTCGACATGCAGCACGATTGGCCGCGTGATGCCCTTCACGGTCATGTCGCCGGTGATCTCATAGTGGCTCGTCGACTTCCCCCGGATGCTCCGGCTCTTGAAGTGCATCGTCGGATGCTTCGTGACGGCGAAGAACGAGCCGCCACGCAGTTCGCTCTGGGAAAGAGAATCGCTGGCCCTCAGGGTGCGCGCATCGATGACCACGTCGACGCTGCCTTTTTCAGGCGCAGCGTCATTCACCTCCGCTTTGCCGGTGACGCCCGTGAAACGACCTTTTCCGCTGGAAAAGGGCAGGCTGTAGGCGAACAGAACCTCGCCGTGTTTGCTGTCGAACACATAGGGAGCCGCATGCGCCGGGCCCGGCTGCAGAACGAGACCGAGCAGCGCGGCGGCAAAAAGCACGTGGAAATGTGCGGACATGCAACTTTCCCCTGAGGGCCCGATGTCATAGCCTCACCCGCAAGCATATCTCCCAGGGTGCGGCGTGGCTTCTGCGACACACAACTCAGGTAAATGGGGCATCCCCCTCGCCGAGCCATGGACGCGCCCAATATAGGGGAGAAAATCACGGCATTGATTTGCTGGAGGTACCTATAATGCGCTCTGCTGCGAGTTGCGCCGCACTGATGATCGCAATTGCGGCTTTGGCGACGCCTGCGCTGGCCTTTGACGTACAGAATGGCGGCGGCGCCCCGGCAAGTGGCGGATCCGCCAACCTTGCGCCAGATGCCTCGTCCGGGGTGAGCCTCGATATGGACCTCAAGGCCCAGCTCGGCCTCTCCGACACTCCGAGCAAGACTTCGCTTGGCTCTGGAATGAAGTTTGGCAGCGGCGGCATCTTCACCGGCGCGGCCAATACCTCGTCGATGGGCTACGACGAACGCCCCTGGGTCGCCCCCCGGCGCCCGGCCGGCCGCGACTGATCCAAGCTCCAGATAAAAACCCTGCCTGAGAGGCCCTGGTCACGCACCGGGGCCTTTTTGCATACCGTTGCAGCTGACACTGGTCAGCGGGGGCGATGCCGCTTACGGCTTGTTTGTTCACTGGGCTAGGCGACTATGGCGCGGGCATGAGCGGGAGATGCAACACCGATGACCGCGGCGACTGAGGCGTCCGGCGATGGATATTTGTGGCGACGCTTTGAAGCCGCGCTGCTCAATCCCGTCCGCGCCTTCCGGCCGCGCTATCTGCCGCTGCTGATGGTCTACTTCGCTTACGGCGCGCTCGGCCTTATCGCCGTCGCCGAGAGTTTCTGGGTGAAGAAGGCGCTGACACTCAGCCCCGCTGAGCTTGCCGCCCTCAATGTCTGGATCACCCTGCCGTGGACCGTAAAAATGGTCTTCGGCGAACTGGTCGACAGCGTACCCATCCTGGGATCGCAGCGCCGCGCCTATGTCTTCATCGGCGCAGCGTTCATCGCTGCGGGCATGCTGCTGCTGGCTGGCGCCGCGGGCGGCTGGCTCACCTTCGCCAGCCCCGAGAACCTCTACCGTCTCGGTGCTTTCATCAGCGTGCTCGGCGTCGTCATTCAGGATGTCGTCGCCGACGCGATGAGCACCGAGGTCGTCGACCGCGAGAACCCGGATGGCACACCGCGCGCCAAGGAGGAGGTGGATCGCGAACTGGGCATGGTGCAGGTGCTCGGTCGCCTCGCGCTCTCGCTCGGGATGTTCTGCGTCGCCGGCGTCGCTGGCTGGATCGCCAGCATCTACCCGTATGAGACGGTGTTCCTCGTCGGGCTGATCATCCCGCTCATCTCCGTCAGCGGAGCCCTTCTCATCAGCTTACGCCCTGTCGAGAAGCGCGCTATCGATTGGCGCATCCTCGGCGGCGGACTGATCTTCGGCTTCTTCGTGCTGACGCTGGCGTCGACCAACGTGCCCTACAATCAGGAGATCGTCTTCATCGTATCGATGTCGGTGATCTGCGGTATGCTGTGGCGCGTAGTCAGTCAGCTGGCCCCCGAAACGCAGCGCACGATCTTCTACGCCGCGCTCATCATTTTCATCTATCGCGCCATGCCGCTCGCGGGGCAGGGATACACTTGGTTCGTCATCGACGTGCTGGGTTTCGATGAAGCATTCCAGGGCACCCTCAATCAGATCGGCGCCGGACTTGCTCTCCTGGGTATGTGGTTTTTCTCCGATGCCATCACGCGCCGCCCCGTTCCGCAGGTGCTGCTTTGGCTCACCATCGTCACGACGATCCTGTCGCTGCCTGCCTTCGGCTTGACGCTTGGTCTCGCCGATTGGACCGAGCAGGTCTTCGGCTTCGGAGCGCGCACCATTGCTATCATCGATACGGCGACCACGTCACCGTTCGCGCAACTCAGCATGATCCCCCTGTTGACGCTCATAGCCATCTACGCGCCGGAAGGTCATCGCGCCACGTGGTTTGCGCTCATGGCATCGCTGATGAATATGGCTCTTGTCGCGGGGGCCCTGCAAACGAAGTATTTGAACGAAATTTTCGTCGTTAGCCGCGGGCACTACGAGAACGTCCCGTACCTGGTCGGCATTTCCCTGGTCGCAGGCTTCATCGTGCCCATCGCAGCCATCCTCATTTTTGGCCGGCGTCTGAAGTAACATGCAGGCACAGCCATTGGTTGATGGCCGTCAATGTCCTGGTGAGGGTTAGCGACGACACTCACCAATGCGGAAAGCCGCCAAGCAAGCAACGGGAGGATCGTGTATGAAGCCGACCACCACATGGGTACTGATCGCCGACGGCGCCCACGCCCGCCTCTTCTCGAATAAGGGGCCAGGCAAAGGCATCGAGGCGATCGAGGGCGGCGTCATCAACGGTGATCACCGCCCCGACAGCGAGCTGTTCCGCGACGGCGCCACACGCACGTTCGAGTCTGTCGGCGATACGCGCCATGCCATCACGCCGAAGACTGATCCCCACCGCGAGCTTAAGCGCGACTTCGCTAAGCAGCTGGCTGACCTTCTCGATCGCCGCTATGCCGAGAAGGCTTTCGACCGCCTCGTCATCGTCGCCCCACCGACCGCGCTTGGTGATTTGCGGGCAGCGATCTCCGACCACTTGAAGCCGCATATCTACGCCGAGCTCGATAAGGATCTGGTCAAGACGCCCACTGCGGAGCTGCCTCAGCACCTCGGCGCGGTGATGCCGATCTAGATACCCCTGGGTAGAATTCCGCGCTGCAGCGCGTACGACCGCGCCTACCGCCGCTGCGATCCCTTGTTGCAGTGCGATTGCGCTTGAGTGGCACGACTTAGGTCAGTACGTTCTCGGCATGGTGTGGGGAGTACAGCGTCAGCGTAGAAGCGTTTCGGCAGCCTTGGCGCTGCTGGGCGTGGCGTTCTATGCGCTACTGCTGCCTTGGCACCTAACCTCGCAGTATAGCACCGGGCTTGCCAAGCTCGAGATCAGCGAGCTCGCTGGATCGATCTGCCTTTCGGACGGCTCGTCCCCGGCGATGCCGGCCACGGGCTGCCCGATCTGTAAGGGCCTCGCAGCCTTCCAGCTTGCCGTCGCGAGCCCTGAGACGATCCTGCCGCCGCCTCCGTTCGAGCCGGCACACCTGCGCCTTGCACTGCGCGAGGACGCGGTCAGCGCCTCTGTCCCTTCCCAACGCAACCGCGGCCCACCCAGCACCGTCTGAGAGTGTGCCGTTGATGCCGGATCGCCGTGTGTGGCGATGCCGGGTCCGGCGCACCTTGTCTTGCGTGTGTAACAGCGTAGCCGTGCGCCCGAGAATGCGCAGGCCCGCCCGCGTAGCGTTTGGGGGAGTTGAGTATCGTGTTCCAGTTGAAGAAGGTGCCGCTGTGTAGCGGCATTGCGACCGCCATTGCGGTGGTCACTATGACCGACGTTGCATCGGCGCAGTCGGCCTCGAGCGAGGCGACGCCATTGCCACCGGTGGTGGTCGAGCAGACCGCCGTTCCGGCCAAGGCGAAGACCAAGAAGAAGAGCGCCGCCAAGAAGTCGACTGCGCCTTCGAACACCGCCGCCGCGCCATCGGGCGGCGCCGCCGCAAGCCCGGGTGTCGGAACGACTGCACGCGCCGGCAGCCTCTCGGTGCCGAACACCGCCGAGGCTCGCGATATCATCCAGCAGACACCGGGCGGCGTAGAGCTGGTGCCGGCATCGGCCTATAAGACATCGACCCCCGCGACTACGATCAAGGACGTGCTCGACTACGTGCCGGGCGTTTTCGTGCAGCCCAAGTGGGGCGATGACACGCGCCTTTCCATTCGCGGTTCGAGCCTGTCGCGCAATTTCCATTTGCGCGGCCTGCAGCTCTATATGGATGGCATTCCGATCAACACCGCCGACGGTTTCGGCGACTTCCAGGAAATCGACCCGACCGCCTATCGCTATGTCGAGGTGTACAAGGGCGCCAACGCTCTGCGGTTCGGCGCCAACTCGCTCGGCGGCGCCATCAACTTCGTCATGCCCACGGGCTACGACGCCGAAGCCTTCGGCACTCGCGTCGATGTCGGCAGCTTCGGCTTCCACAAGATGGCGGTCAGCTCCGGCGGCGTATCCGGTCCCGCGGATTACTTCATCACGGGTACCTGGCAGGAGGTCGACGGCTTCCGCGACCATAGCTGGGGCGAGAGCGTCCGCGGCAGCATGAACGTCGGCTACCGCCTTTCCGAAGATATCGAGACACGCTTCTACATCAATGCCAATTGGGTGCGCCAACGCATCCCGGGATCGGTGACGAAGCAGAGCGCCCTGACCTCGCCTGAGACCGCCGCGGCAAACAACGTGCTGCTCGATCAGCAGCGCAACATCGACACGCTGCATTTCGCCAACAAGACGGCGATCCGCTTGGCACCGGGAACGCTCCTGGAAGTCGGCGCCTTCACCTCAGACCGCCACCTGATGCATCCGATCTACCGTTGGCTCGACTACAAGTACAACGACTACGGCGGCTTTGCGCGCCTCACCGACGAGTCGCAGATCGGTGGCTACCGCAATCGCATGATCGTCGGCGCCAACATTCAAAATGGTACCGTAGCGGCCAAGCAGTACACGGATTTGGCCGGCGCAAAAAAGGGTGCCTTACTCTCGGACGTCGACAACGACTCTACCAATTTCTCCTTCTACGCTGAGAACTCATTCTACTTCATGCGGGACGTGGCACTCGTCGCCGGCACGCAGTACCTCAACGCCACCCGCGAGGCGACGGTGCGTTACACGACCGTCGGCGATCAGAGCGGCGAGAGCGACTTCAACCTGTGGAGCCCGAAAGTCGGTCTCCTATGGGATGTGGATCGGAGCTGGCAGGTGTTCGCCAATATCTCGCGCAGCGCTGAGATCCCGAGCTTCGGAGAGAACACCGTTGGCTCGCCCTTCCTGGCCGAGGCGCAGCGCGCAACGACCTACGAGATCGGCACCCGCGGTGACCGCGGCGACTACAACTGGGATCTCTCCATCTATCGTGCTGAGATCGACAATGAGCTGCAGTGTATCACCGTGATGTACAACACCTGCTCGGTGACCAACGCCGATAGCACGGTGCATCAGGGCGTCGAGGCAGGTTTCGGTGCTGCGATCGCCAAGGCACTGCTCGTCGGCGGCCGCAAGCCCGACGAGCTGTGGCTGCGCACGGCCTACACCTTCAACGACTTTTTCTTCGATGGCGATTCCAAATGGGGCGACAACACATTGCCCGGCGCACCGCGCCACATGGTCCGAACTGAACTCCTCTACAAGCATCCCTCCGGCGTCTATTTCGGACCCAACATCGAATGGGTGCCGCAGGCGTACTACGTCGACAACGCCAACACGTTGAAGACGGAAGCGTACGCCATCTGGGGCATGAAGCTCGGCTTCGACAACGGCGGACCCATCACCGCCTACATCGAAGGGCGCAACCTGTCCGATGAACACTACATCGCCTCGGCGAGCATTGCGGGCGACCTGAAGGGCGTCGATTCCGCAGTCTTCGAACCTGGCAACGGCCGCGCGTTCTACGCCGGCGTTCAATACAAGTGGTGATCAAGATGCAGCACCGGAGCCTAGCACTCCCGTACGTGGCTCTAGCGTTGCTCGGCTGGATGGCGCTCTCGGGCGCCATCCACGCTGTCTTCGCGCAGAGCTCGCATGATGAAGCCGCCATTCGGGCAATCACGCTGGCCGAATGGGACAAACCCGACGCGAAGTTGAGTGTGGCTCCCATCGTGATCGAAGGTGACTATGCGGTCACCGGATGGGTGCAAGGCAATCGCGGCGGGCGCGCGCTATTGCATAAAAGTTCAGGTAAATGGGCCGTCATGCTTTGCAGTGGCGATCCGTTGAAGCATGCTTCGGTTCTCGTCGAAGCCGGAATCCCTGCAGACGCCGCCGAACGGTTGGCGCGCAACTTGGCCGCGGAAGAAAGCCGATTACCCCCCGATCAGGTCGCGTTGTTCTCGACGTTCGAGGGCCTGATGAAAGTCAACGAAAACGAAAGTCATGCCGGCCACCACAACGGCGGGCATCATTAAGAGGGTGAACGAATGAAACGCACAAGCATGCTTGCACTGGCAGGTGCCGCCGCCATGAGTTTGAGCACAGCGGCCCTCGCGCATGTGACGCTCGAGGCCAAGAGCGCGAAACTTGGGTCAGGCTACAAGGCGGTCTTCAGCGTACCGCACGGCTGCGAGGGATCGGAAACGACGACGGTTCAAATCGATATTCCGGAAGGCGTTATCGCCGTGAAGCCGATGCCCAAAGCCGGTTGGACCTTGGCGCTTGAGAAGGGGGCCTATTCGCGCAGCTACGCATTCTATCACGGCGAGACGAAAAGCGATGGCGTGAAGAAGGTGACCTGGACCGGCGGGCCGCTTCCCGACGACTACTTCGACCAGTTCGTTCTATCGACGTTCATTGCCGCCGAGTTGGCGCCGGGCGCCATCACATTCCCCGTTACGCAGAAATGCGCCAAGGGCGAGTTGCACTGGAATGAGGTTGCCCCCGCAGGACAGGATTCGCACGCGCTGAAATACCCAGCCCCCGTGCTGCAGCTTGTGGCCGGCGCCGGCGACGATCATCACTATCATCACGCCGCTGCTACCCCTGCCGGTATCGACGTTTCAGGCGCCTGGACGCGCCCCGCGAGCGCTGGCGGCATGGGCGTTGGTTACGGCAAGATCACCAACGGTGGCACCGAGGCCGACGCCCTTCTGGGCGCCACGTCCGACATCGCCGAGCGCGTGGAGCTGCACGAGACCACGATCGATGACCAGGGCGTCGCCAGGATGAAGCCCATTGGCGAGGTCGAACTGGCGCCGGGCAAAAGCGTCGAGCTGAAGCCGGGTGGCATGCATTTGATGCTTATCGGCCTCAAGGAGCCGATCAAGGAGGGCAGCCCGGTGAAGGCCAAGCTCAACTTCAAGAAGGCGGGTGCCGTCGATGTGGAGTTCGCCGTCAAGACGAGCCCGCCCGGTGCAAGCGGCGATCACGAGCACATGCACCACCACTGACTTCAGTCTCATCGACGGCGTAGGCGGCAGACGCATCGAAGGCGTCTTGCCGCCAGATTTCTAGCGGCAGATCAGCAGCGGCACCGTGGTGTGCGCGAGCACGCGCGTCGCCTGACTGCCCAGAACGAACTTCGCGATGCCGCGCCGTCCGTGCGAGGACATGACGATCAAATCGCACCCGAGGGCCTTCGCCTCTTCGACGATGCCTTCCGCCGGATACTGATCCTTCACGTGAACGGCATCGCAAGCAACGCCGATCTGCGCCGCCATCTTCTTTGCGCCGTCGAGAATCTTCTTCCCGTTGGCCTCCGAGGCCTTCTCGTATTCCTCGACGGGGAACGCCACCGCCCATTCGCCCGAGACAGCCGCCGTCCAGGGCTCCGTGACGGTCATCACGGTTGCCTTCGCATTTGTCAGCTTGGCGAGCGACAGTCCTTGCTCGACGGCCCGCTCAGCCAGATCCGAACCATCCGTGGCGATCAAGATGTGCTTATACATTTCGCTTCTCCACTCGGCGTGCCGTTGATCATCGCCACAACCTCTTAACCGATTGCGACGCGCACAGTATGCTTACATGCGGCGCGCACACAGCTTGATACTCGTCAAACCACAACTCCCGGCCGCGCGCGGTATGGTTTCCCAATGCGCCTTGCGACGTTCAACCTCGAAAGCTTGGATGACAGCGCAAAGTCCCATGTGGACTTCTCGACGCGTGTTTCCGTGCTGCGCCCGGCACTCGAACGCATCGACGCGGACATCATATGTCTGCAGGAGGTAAATGCGCAGCACATTGCTGGCGAGCATGAACGCAAACTGCGCGCGCTCGACCGGCTGGTTCAGGGCACACGCTACGCTGACTACTACCGAGCGACATCATCGGGCAGCAACGGCCGCGCGCTCGCTGACGTGCACAATCTGGTGACGCTGTCGGTTTATCCCGTCATCGCTTGCACCGAGATTCAGAACACCCTGCTGGCGCCGCCCATGCACCGTGCACCGGGGCGCGCGCCCGCCGAGCAGGCAACGCCGGTTTCGTTCGACCGGCCATTGCTTTTGACGCGCCATCAATTACCCGACGGCAAGACGCTTGCTGTCATCAACGTGCACTTGCGCGCCCCGCTCGCCAGCCCTGTGGCGGACCAAAAGCGTGGACCGTTCGCGTGGCGCTCGGTCGGGGGCTGGGCCGAAGGCTTTTATCTCTCGGCCCTGAAACGAGAAGCACAGGCGCTCGAACTTCGCCTCCTGGTTGAGGAGCTCATGGCGACGGATCCGGCCGCGCTCATCGCCGTCGCCGGTGATTTCAATGCCGAGGATTGGACCGCAACACTTCGCCTCGCCATCGCCGCCGAAGAGGACCTCGGCGCCGCGGATCTCGCAGCGCATTCTCTCATCGTGCTCGATCGGGCGTTGCCGGCAGACCGCCGCTGGAGCGTTCTGCATCACGGCCGCCCTCAGATGCTCGACCATATCCTCGCCAGCCACGCCCTCTACGGCCACTTCCGTGCCATTGAGGTCCACAACGAGGGACTCGGAGACGAGGCGTTGGGCTATGGCAAGGCCATGCATTCCGCCGCCTCGTATCACGCGCCGGTCGTCGCGGCCTTTGATTTGGGATCATCGCTCTCCGCTGCCGGCTGATCTCGGCCTGCGGGGTTGCTCAACCCATCTAAAAGCTCCAAAACTCTAGGCAAACGACAAGGGGTGATGAGCGGCATGTGGCTGGGCGAGGAACGCAACTGCATTGCAGTAATTTGGCAACGCGCGCGGCGCTTGGGACTCGCCGCGATATGCGCAGCGCTCTGCGCCAGCCTTGTCGCCAGCTTCGCCAATGCCGTGGGAGGCGAGGAGGTCGACACGGCGTTGATCGTCGCCATCGACGTGTCGAACTCCGTCGACGAGCAGCGCTACAAACTGCAGATGGAAGGCATAGCCCAGGCGCTGGAGGACCCGGGCGTCATCCAGGCCATCGTCGGTGGCGCCAAGGGCGGTATCCTGTTCTCGCTCGTCACCTGGTCCGACCAGCCGACGATCGGCTTGCCCTGGACCCACATCGCCAGCGAGGCCGACGCCAAGGCTGCAGCGCGGAAGGTGAGGGGACTGAAGCGCCGCGGCGGCGAGTTCACCTGCATGTCGCGCATGATGCGCGTCGTCTCCGACAAGATCGTCCCGCAGATCCCCGCCAAAGCCGCCAAGGTCGTGCTCGACATCTCGGGCGATGGCCAGGACAACTGCAACAGCTCCGAGCCGGTCCATAAGGTCCGCGACGAGCTCGTGAGCTATGGCGTGACCGTCAACGGCTTGCCGATCCTCGACGCCGAGGGCCCAGAGATGGTGACGCCCGGTGCGCCATCCACTCGGTCGTATCTGCCCACTCATCAAAACGTAAACCCGCTTGAGAAGTGGTTCGGCGAGAACGTGAAGGGTGGACCGGGCTCTTTCGTCCTGCCGGCCAACGGCTATGCCGACTTTGGTCGCGCCATCCGTCAGAAGTTTGTGCTTGAGGTTAGCGATGGGGGCAGCCGCACCCGGCGCGACTTTGCCGCCCAGTGGCCGCTCTTTTTCACGCCCTAGCTGCTACTCGAGATAGGCGCGATCGAGGTTCTTCATCCGATCGAAGTGCTGCGCGCGGTCCTTCCCGCGCAACGAGCCAATACGCGCGGAGTTCACGTCCGCACCATCGAGATTGGCTCCGGCAACGTTCGCGTCGGTAAGATCAGCGCCGGCAAGCTCGCTGCCGGACAGGTCCGCACCGCTGAGGTCTGCCCCCCGCAGAGAAGCGTATTCCATTAGAACGCGCGCCATGTTGGCGTCCTTGAACGACGCCCCTTCCAGCTTGCTGGAGCGGAACACTCCGCGCATCAATCCCATCGACTGATTCTTCATGTCGGCGGACAGATCAGCACCGGCGAAATTGGCTCCCTTGAGGTCTGCCCGCGAAAAGTCGGCAGCAATCCGCGCCCCCGAAAAATCCGCGCCCGCCAGCTTTGCATCCATGAGCTGCGTGGCGAACAGACTGGCGCCTTTCAGGTTGGCGCCTGTGAAATCCGACTTCAAGCCCCATGCCTGATCGAGCACCACCCCACCGAGGTTGGAGCCGGCGAAGCTCGCGCCATTGATGCGCGCAGCCTGCAGTTTGATGTGCCGAAGATCGAGGCCCGACAAGTCGAGGCCATTGAGCCGCTTTCCGGAGAAATCCGCCGTTCCGCTGTCGCCCGCCTTGGCCAGCGCCTCCATCACCTGAGATCGAGTGACGTCGGCCTTGGTGAACTCGTCTGACTTTAGGTCGAGATGATCGACCATGTCCGCGCGGGCCGCGGCCAGCCCAACGAGCGAAATTGTAGCCGCCAGCAGTACAGCGGCGCTTCTGAGCCAAACCATGATGTCCTCCGCTGTCAGAGGTCCTGTTGATCGGCTGCGGCACAACGCCATTTCTTGATCTGCCAAGTCGGATGCGCCTCCGCCCAACGCGGCAAATGTGGCTGCGCCTCGAACAGACAACGCTGTGAATCAACGTCGTACGCCAACGGGACTCGATAGTCCTTGCAGACGCTTGGATTGCTAACGAGGCATGCAGAAATGACGATTGCGATCATGCGCATCTCCAGACCCGGTTCAGGCTCCATGGTGGCCTGCCGAACCCCTTATTGGAACAGGTATGACTACCTGCCCGATGAACCTATACGTCCATCGAGGCGGATTAGTTACACCGGAGAGAGCACTGGACCGCGTTCAGGCGGTAATCAGGATTTCACCCTTGCCCACCGTCGCCAGATCGCCGGCGTACTTGCGCACGATGCCAGGCAGCGGCTTGGGCGCACGAGCACCGAGCTTCTGCTGCATGTACCGCGACAGGATGCGAAGCACGACGAGGTCGTGACGCCCAGAGTCGGCGAATGTCGGCAGGAAGCGCTCGACCGACGGCCCGATCAGCGTGCCGCGGCGCAGCAACATGCCGGGATCGGCGCCGAAACCAAGCTCGGTCCAGATCGTTCCGCCCACCATGCGCGAGCCGGCGTAGCTTCCGCACTTGCCACGGATGTAAATCGTGCCGCGGCGCATGCGGTCACCGGCGCGATCGCCCGCGTGGCCATCGATCACGATCAGCCCGCCGGTCATGCCGAACTTGTCGCCCGGGGTGAGGCCGCCAACTTGGGCGCCGGCAGAGCCCTTAACGAAAATCTCGCCACCGCTGATGGCGGATCCGAGCAGCGCACAGGCATCGCCACGGATATCGACCCGGCCACCGCGCATGGCGCGTCCGGCACCCACACCAGCGTCGCCTTCGACGATCACCGTGCCTTCATCCAGATGCGCGCCGATGAAGTCGAGCTTGTCCGTCGAACCTTCGATGGTGATCACGTCGCCAGGCTTGCCCGACACCGCAAAAACATCGCCCACCTTGAGCGCGCTCTTGGTGGTGCCGACGTTCAGTTTCAGCACTTCGGCAAGCGGGATGGACGCCACGTGCTTGGGCGTGAGCTGCGAAAGATCGAGACGCTCGACCGGGGCCGAGGTCAGGCGGAAGGTAAGACCGCTCATGGCAGCAGCTCCCGGAGCTTGTAGTGATGTTGACCGAGTTTGCCGCCGTAGTTGCCGGCGGTGACGCGCGTGACGCCTTTCGAAGCGCCGACGTCGAGGATGGCTTTGAGGCCAGCGCGCATTGCATCGGCGACGGCCTTCGACGACAAGCCGTCGATGACGACTTCGAGCACCGCGATCGTCTCCGGGCCGACGTCTGATTTTACCCGCCCGCGCAGTGTCGGGCAGAACGCGTCGTTGGTCGACGCGATGGCGCCCTTGTATTTTGAACCGACCTTCGAACCGGAACGAACGATGCCGCCAGGGAACGGCGTGATCGTGTCAGGCACCTTGGCGATTGCATCCACGACTGCCTCGGTCGCCTCCAGCAGGCCCGCGCGCTCGTTGCCGAGAATGAGCAGATTGCCGCCGCCGACCGCTTCGGTGACGATACCCGTCGTCTCCTCGATCACGAACTCGCCGTCCATCACCGGAATGCGCCAGTAACGCGTTTTGTCGAGCCGCTTGGCAGTCTGGAATCCGTCGCCGAAGTAGCGCGGCCCCTGGCCAAGGCCGATGCGCTTCTCGGCCTGCACGCCTGCATAGCAGGCAGAGCCCGGGCTCGTCAGGATGCACTGGCCGACGCGCGTCTTCAGCTGCTGCGCTGCAGAGTCGGGCGAGAATCCGAACAGCAGGACGCGCACGCCGGGACGCCCGTCCGGCGTCTCCTCGGGCTTCAACTCGCAATCGATGCCGACTTCTGCGCCGCAACCGATGACCGAAGTGCCAAAGCCGCTCATGGTGACGGCGGCGATGCGCGCCCACTTCATGGTGTCGGCGGTGACGATGACGCCCGTGCCGGCCATGCCGAAGGCTTCGGCGAACGTGTCGTCGATCTCAATTCCGTTGATCTTCATGACGACGTCCTGGCCCTCGTCGGTTGCACGATGATCTTTCCACGACCGCCATCGGTGATCTCATCGTCGCTCAGGCGGAAGTTCTCCATGCGCACCGTGTGGTAGCGGTCGAAGTATTCCTTGAGAGGCTTCTCGATGGCGCGGTCGTATTCCGGGCGCGCAACGTGCGTCGCGCCGTTGACGACCTTGATGACCTTGCCGTCGCGCACGATCAACTCGCCGTTCTTGAACACCAGCTCCGGCGTCGTGAACATGCGCTCGCGGTTTGCGTCGTCCTTGTAAACGGTGATGTCCGCGCGTGCGCCGGGGCCGACGTGGCCCAGGTCCTTGAGGCCAAGGCTGCGCGCCGGTCCCGCTCGCGTGAGAATTGCGATGTCGTACATCGAGTATTCGCGCTCGAGCGAAGGCAGCGTCGAATACTGCAGCGCTTCCGGATTGACGTGCAGCATCGTCTCGCGACGGAAGTCGCGGTCCATCAGCAGGCGAATGAGATGCGGGTAGGTGTAGAACGGCGCGCCGTTCGGATGGTCCGTGGTGAGGAAGATGCGCCAGGGATCATCGCACAGAAGGAACGTCTCGAGGCCGATCGACCACTGCAGCGCGTGCACGAAGCTCTTGTCGCGATAGCGGAACGGAACGACACCGCAGCCGGCGTCGCACTCGATATCCATCACCACCCAACGCTTCGGATCGGCGTTCTTGGCGCCATTGTACTGGCGCATCGAGTCGCCCGAAGCCGTGCAGGTCGCGCCGAACATCACCTGACCGACGTCGATAGAGATGTTCGGGTACTTCTTCAGCAGTTCCGCGACCTGCACCGCGCCTGACGAGAAATGGCGGTCGCCTTCGGTTGCGTAGCTGTGGAACTGAATGTGCGTCAGATGCAGCGGCAGGCCTTCGGTGGCCCGGATCGTCGCCAGCGTCGTCTCTACGTTGCCCGGGATGCCGAGGTTGCAGCCATGCACGTGCAGCGGATGCGTGACGCCCAATTCCAGCAACCCGCGCGCCAGAGTCTGGATGATGTCGCGCGGCGTGATGCCGTAGTAGACGTGCTTCTCGTCCAGATCGAGCTTGCGCTGATTGAACTTGAAGGCGCTGATGCCGCCCGGGTTCACCACCTTGACGGCGATCGCCTGCGCAGCGTGCATCGTCCAGGCGATGTAGTCCTTGATCTGCTCGAAGCTCGCCTTTCCAGCCATCAGGCGCAGCAGGTAATCGTCACTGCCGAGCATCACGAACGCGCCCTTGTCGAGCAGCGGCGTGTCGCCCATCTCCATGTGCGCCTGACGCGCATTCGCCGGTAGCATTGCCGGCTCGAAAGCGGCCGTATACCCCATCTCGGCGTAGCGATAGCCGGTGACCATGGTCGAGGGCGTGGCGTGGCCGGTGCCCGCGCGTGTGATCGAGGTATGCGCCACCTCGTCCTTGTAGTGATCCTCGGGCAGCAGCGTGCGTGCGATCGTCACCTTGCCGCCGCCGATGTGCGTGTGCGGGTCGATGGCGCCGGCCATCACCACGCGGCCGCGGACGTCATATTCCTTGTCGATGCGTGCGTCCGCCGGCGGCGGCACGACACGACCATCGGCGAAGTAGATGTCACGCACCTCGCCATTGATGTTGTTGGTGGGGTCGTAAACCTTGCCACCGGTCAGTTTGATCAACATTGCGCGGTGCTCACTTCAGAGGGCAGCATGGATGGCGGCGAGAACGTCGGCCGAACTCGGCAACTGAGACCGATGCAAATTCTTCATCGGTAGCGAGACGACGTTATCGCATCGGACCATCTGGCCTGCATGATCGACGCCGGGCGTTCCAACCGGGATGAAAACTGTTGGCGACTGCGCCAGACGGACGCCCGGCGTACCCAACACGATCGTCGGCACCTTCGTTTGCGGCAAGCCGATATCGGTGCCGATGGAAGCCACCCACACCAGAAGATCGCCTTCGCCCTCGCTCAGCATGCGTCCGATATTGTAGCGAACGGAATCATACTCGGGTTTGCCGTTCGCGAAGCTTACGCGAAGCGGATAGCCCGTCTGCCAGGTGCAGGTCGAAGCTGCGCTCGGCGCGCCCTCGTTGCCACCCAGGGACAATCCCGCGAACCGCGTCGTCTGATTGAGCTCGCGCACGATCTCCGTCATCATGTGCACGGTCATATCGGCTTGCGGCATGCTTAGCGCCGGCGGCGCCCACACGAGAACGCCATAGTGGGCCTTCTTGCACTTCTCGGCGACGGCATCGATGTCGGCGAACGGTATACCGGCGACTTCATGGGCCGGCGCCTCGGTAGTTGAAAGCTTGGAACCGGGCACCAATCCGGCGAACATGCTGCCGATCTTTGACGCCGAAGGCGTGGCGGCCTGCGGCGCAGGAATGTTGAAGCCTCGCACGCGCGCCGAGATGGCGGCCAGCACCTCGGGGATGCGGTCCTTTGCAACCGGCAGGCTGATGACTTCGTCGACGCGAGGGCCGACAGCACCGGACGTATCCAGCCCCTCGCCCAGGAAGATGACGGTGCGCTTCGTGCCAACGCCATCGAACATCGTGTGCTCGGGGTTGACGATTCGGTCGAAGAAACGCCCGTGCAGTTTGTGAATGTCGGAGCCGACGATGATGATGAGGTCAGCGCGATTGCGCACCTCCGTCAGCGTAGACATGATCCAGCCGCTCGTCTGCACGACGCGCAAGTTGCGATACTGACCGTCGCTGAGCGCGTGATCGACAACGCCGCACGTTTGGTCGGCCATCGCCATGATCGCGCGCTGTCCAGCGACATCGGTGGCCATGCCGCCATAAAGCGGCAGGTTCGCCTGGCGGACGAGATCTGCGGCGGCCTTGATGGCCTCTTCCAGGGTGACTTCGGCATCCCGCACCATCGGCTTGGCGAGCGGCAATGGCCGCTGGAAACCGGCCGTGGCACGCGGGCAGCCATTGCTGACCTTCAGCGTGGACCCTGTGCGAGTAACGGTGAGGTCGTCACATAGTAGTCCGCAGAACGGACAGGTGACGTTCTCGTAGGTGTGGGTAGCGTCACCCTCAGCATGTGCTGTCATCTAGTGCAGTCTCCTCCGCGCGCGGCGCAAGTAAGCACGGACGCCCCCGCAAAACAACCGCGTAGCGAATGCGGCGGTTTGCCGGGGCGTTGGCCGATTGCGATGCCGCCGGGCCGCGACTATGGTCGCGCCAGAGGCGGGTAAAAGAACCGATACTCGGAGGAAAATCCCATGGTGAAAGCTGTTGCGCTGGCGCTGGCTGCGCTGGCACTGTTTCCGACCTTCGCGTCTGCACACGGGCCGTCGCGTCAGAAGGTGACGGAGACCGTCGAGATCAACGCGCCGGCTGACAAGGTTTGGGGCGTCATCGGCAACTTCCAGGACATGAGCTGGCACCCGGCCATCGCCAAGACCGAGGGTACTGGCGGCAACGACGCCAATGCAACCCGGACGCTGACGCTGACCTCGGGTGGCACCATCGAAGAGAAGCTCATCTCCAACGATCCGGCCAAGAAAATCTACAAGTATGAGATCACCAAGGTCGACCCGAAGGTTCTGCCGGTGAACAACTACTCGTCCAATATCTCTGTGAAGGGTGAGGGCGACAAGTCGACCGTCGAGTGGAAGGGCGCCTTCTATCGCGGCTTCATGAACAATGACCCGCCGCCGGAGCTGAACGACGAGGCAGCCAAGAAGGCCGTGCAGGGCGTCTATCGCTCCGGCCTCGACGCGCTGAAGAAGAAGCTCGAGACGGGCGGCTAAGCGCCGGTGCGATGCGCCAGCGCTCGCACAACGGTGTTGTGATTCTGGCGGCGGCGCTCAGTGCCGCCGTCGTCTTGGGATGTTGGCCGGCCGCCTCGGAGCCGGCGGCGACGCATCCCTTTACCGAAGCGCTGGTGACCAACCAGACCGGCGATTCGCTCTCCATCGTCTCGCTCGCCGACATGAAGTCCGTTGCCGAGATCGCCATCAGCGGCAATCCGGCCGGCATCGCCATGTCGTCGGACCGCAAGTACGCTTTCATCACGTCGCCCGAGAGCAAAGAGCTCGTCGTCTTCGACGCTGACACGCGTCAGGTGGCGAAGCGGTTCAAGGTCGGCGAGGGCCCGCTCGGCGTCGCCGCTCACCCGTCCAACGGTCTTGTCTACGTGGCCGATTGGTACGTGCACAAAATCTCTGTCGTCGATCCGCTCGGCGGCAAGGTTGTCGCCCAGGTCGCGGTCGGCGACTCGCCCTCCGGGCTCGCAGTGACGCCGGATGGCAAATTTCTGCTCAGCGCCGACCGTGACAGCGATGCCGTCTCGATCATCGACACCGCTACCAACACGCGTGTGAAAAGCGTCCCCGTCGGCAAGCGCCCGTTTGGCATCACCATCGATGCAGAGGGCCGGCGCGCCTATACGGCCAACGTCGCCAGCGACGACGTCAGCATCATCGATATCGCGACCGGGATCGTCGTCGGCACCGTCCCGGTCGGCCATCGGCCCTACGCGGTCGCCCTGGCCCGCGGCCGCGCCTTCGTCACCAATCAGTACGGCAGCAGCCTCAGCGTTTTCGATCTGGGTAACCTCGAGCCGGTCAAAACCATCGAAATCGGCGATCACCCCGAAGGCATCATGGCCGACGCGACCGGCGCTAACGTCTACGTGGCCTGCTGGTTCGATAACGTCGTGATGCGGGTCGATACCGATAAGCTGGCTGTCACTGGGGAAGCAGCCGTCGGGGACGGCCCAAGAGCTTTCGGGCTATTTCTGCGCTGAGCCGGCCCCACGAGCCTCCCCGCGCCCCCTCTTCTTGCAGTGCAGCAGTCACCCATCCGTCAACCGAATGACGAAACGTTAAGGTCGTGCCTGTTTACGGCGGTGCGTCGGCAAGAGTAGAACGGGCAAAAAGAGCAACAACGTTACACAACGTGGCAACGTCACTGGGAAGGAAGCGTTACTATGCGGTTCAATGGTTTGGGAGGCCTCGTCCTCGTCGCCGCCCTTGCGCTGGGATCAAGCGCGGTAGCAGTCATGGCTGCTGACGAAGCAAAGCCGGCAGGTGCCGCGGCCTCGGCCCAGCCGAAGGCGACAGATCTCATTTTCGAGCAAAAACACCTTGCCAATGTCGAGCCGGGCAAGACGATCGACTACAAATTCGAGCGCACCGTCACCGACCAGAAGATCTTGGGGCAGCCTTTCACCGACGATATCACTTTGAAGGTCACCGCCGACCAGGCGGACGGCAAGAAAGACCTCGAGCTACAGATTTATTCCGGCGACCGCGCCCGCGATCTGCAGAAGCTGCAGAAGTTCTCCATCAACCCGGTGTTCGCCGTCTTCTTCTCGCAGGCCGTCAGCACCTTCAACCAGCTTGCCGGCGGGCAGGTGAACTACCTGCAGAGCGCCTTTTCCAACGGTTGGCTGCAGGCCAAGGTCGAGCCCATCAAGGTCACCTACAACGGCAAGGAAATTGACGCATACCGCATCTCCATGACGCCGTTTGCCGGCGACAAGTATGAGTCCAAGATGCAGGGGTGGGAGGGCGCCGAGTATGCTGTCATCGTCAGCAAGGATGTCCCTGGCCAGATCGTCGATCTCCTCGCCAAGTACCACAATCGCTATCCGCCGGCGAAGCTGAAGCTCACCGAACGCATCACTCTTGCCGGCGTCACCGGACTGGAGGGCACGCAATGAGAAAAAGCATCGCTGCCGCCGCTTGCAGCGCATTCGTCGTCGCCGCATTGACCGCAACGGCGAGTTTTGCAGTAGAGCTGCCGAAGAACGATTATCCGACCTCGGCGCGCGCTGACTATGTCTTCGCCTGCATGCAGACGAACGGTCAGAATCGCATCGTCCTGGAGAAGTGCTCTTGCTCGATCGACACCATCGCTTCGCTGCTTCCATACGATGAGTATGAAGCGGCCGAGACGATCATGTCTGTTCGCCAGAAGGGCGGCGAGAGCGTCGCCATGTTCAACAGCTTCCCGCCGTTTCTGGAGAAGGTGAAGAACCTGAAGCGCGCTCAGGTCGAAGCCGAACTGCGCTGTTTCTAGAGACAATCAGCATGGGCCGGCTTTGCTTGGCCCATGCATACCCGGCCACCGACTTGGCCGCGGATCGGAAGGCGCCAAGTGCGCCCGGCGCGAGCGCCGGCCATCAGCCGGCACCAGGCTCACCGCACGCAGCCTCTCTCAGCTCGCGTCGCTCTGATAAGCTAAGCGCCCTTGCCAGCCGACGTTGCGGTGAACACTTTGCCTTCTGTGTCCTTGGCCGTCACGTCGATGACGTTCTCCTTGCCGGGGACGAAGCTGAAGCGGAAGTTCGGATTCTCTGAAATCGAGATGCCACCTTCCATCTTGAATACGCGCTCGCCGTCCCGCTTCACGTCCATTTCGCTTACGATGCGCATCGGCGTGTATTGACGCGACACCTGATCCATCTGCATGCCGGTGAAGTTCGGATGACGGATCATGACCTGCGCTTCGCGGGTAGGCGGCGTGCGATCCTTCGCGTCGGCTGTATCAAACGTACGGATCTGCATCTTGCCGAGGTTGGCGAACGCTTCATCGGCATCCTTAGATGCGGCCGCCGAGCATCCGCCCGAAGCTTTGACGAACTTCGTCGCCATGTGCAGCTTGCCGTCTGCGGTCTCCGCGATGGCGCGCACATTGGAGTACATGTCGATGCGCACGCGGGTCGACAGCATGCGGTCGCCCCTGCCTGCGGCCTCGCCCAAATGGAACGTGGCAACGACGGGCGCGGGGTTCTTATCGACGATCAGCGTCAGCGTCTTCACCTCTCCGGCAGCCGCAGGGAGGCGCATCGTCACCGGAACGACAGCGGCATCCTCGGCACGATAGGGCGCATCGAGTTCGACCAAACCGTCCTCGACGACCTCGCGATTGTCGAACACGTCCCGGCGCAGATCGGTCCACACGTCATCCGCACTCGCGACACCAGCCGTTCCGAGCAGCATCGCGGCAACGGCGGCAATGCCAAGAGCGCTTCTTCGAGTTGTCTGCATAGCCATCTAGGGTGTCCTCCGGGCAAGCCTTGCCATTTATTCCCATTCTAGTTCGGCAAAAGCGGCAGAAACGTTTCTTGCGTTGTACTCCTTGAACAGGACCCAAGCATCTTTTTCTGAAAGTCCAACCGTCTCAGCCGCCTCGGACAGCGTTTTTCCCTGCTTGATCATCGACCGAACGTCATTGGCGATCTTGCTGAGGTAGCGCTTCTCGTCCGCCATTGCCTGTGGCCAGGGCATTGCTGCAGGCCCATGTCCCGGCACAGCGAGCTTTACGTCCCGGCGCTCCGCGAGCTTGTCGAGCAGCGCGAGCCAGCCCCGGATAGAGCCGTCGAGAGCAGGGATGTGGTGCGAGAAGAGAAGATCGCCGAGGAACAGAGTGTCGGTCTTTTCATCGAGAACTATCAAGTCGTTATCGGTGTGCGCTGTGGGCTCGGCCTCGAGCTGCAATTTGCGCCCGCCCAGATCGAGTTCGAGCTTTCCGTCGACCAGAAGCGTCGGACCGATGATCTGCGTGCCCGCAAACGAATCCCCCAAAAGCTCCTTGTTGATCGCCAGATAGCGATCGCGACGGGCCGCGAGGGCGCGAGGCAGTTTGGCATGCCCGACGAACGTCGGCTTCTCACCTAAAAACGCAGCATTCCCAAACACATGGTCGGGATGCATGTGTGTATTGATGACGTACTTGATCGGCAGCTGCGTGCGCGCCCGGATTGCGGCCAGAAGCGCCGCGCCGACTTTGGCGCTGCCGCCGGTATCCACCACCGCAACGCCATCGTTGCCGATGATGAAGCCCGAGTTCGATGTGTCGCCCGCATTCTGGGGGGTGAAAACCTCGTAGCGCCCCTGATGCACGAACACGCCGGGGGCCACTTCCTCGACCTGCAGGGCGTCGACTGCGCGCGCCGGCGCTGCCATTGGAATGCTTGTAGCGAGCAAGATGGCCCCGACAAGCAACGATGTAACATTAGGGAAAACTTCCCGATTTTTGTTTCTCAGCATCGAACGAAGATCCATGCTCTGATCCCTTCTGGTGATCACGAAAAGTGCCCAAACTCGTTCACGAAAATGAGAGCAACGCGTGAACGAGGCCGTCCGGCGATGGATTCGCGACGGGCCGTCCTCCACACCAGCGAGTGACGTTGCGCGGGCCCCCTCGCTCGTCATGAAAACGCAGATATGCAGAGATTTCACGCGTAGTTTGAAAGGTTGTCGTGCGCTGCACAAAACACAGACGCAGCGCAGCAAACTGCGGTGGAATACGGAGTAAAATGCGTCAGCCATCTTGTCCTTTTCACGGACGCGTGAATTTTCGTTACCTCATCGTCTTGCACCCGGGAAAAAAAAGTGCGTAGATGTGCCGCGGTGTGACACGGCAACCAGGGCTGACTGGCATCCCCAGACCGGCCCCGTCGAACGCTGAATAAGGGACAAGAGGGGAATAACCCCCATCCCAAGAAACTAGGGTGTGAGGCGACGCCGTTCACCACCGACTTGCGTGGCAAGAACCTTAAAATGGAGGAAGCGCAATGCGCAAAAGCGTATTCGCAGGTGCATTGGTTGCGGCGGCTGCCTTTTCGGCTCCGGCGTCGGCCAATGACAGCGTTATCAAGTGTATCGCTGACGAAAATAACTGGTGCATGCAGCAGGGTAACTACTCTGCCACCCGCTATTCCAACCTTGACCAGATCAACACCAAGAACGTCGGCAACCTGAAAGTTGCTTGGACGTTCTCAACCGGCGTGCTGCGCGGTCACGAGGGTTCGCCCCTCGTTATCGGCAACATGATGTACCTCCACACCCCGTTCCCGAACATCGTCTACGCTCTCAACCTCGACGATGAGAACCGGATCGTTTGGAAGTACGAGCCGAAGCAGGATCCGTCCGTCATCCCCGTGATGTGCTGCGACACCGTCAACCGCGGTCTGCAGTACGCCGATGGCAAGCTCTTCCTGCATCAGGCTGACACCACTCTCGTCGCTCTCGATGCCAAGACCGGCAAAGAGGTTTGGAAGGCTGTCAACGCCGATCCGAAGCGCGGCGAAACCGGCACGGGCGCTGCGCTCGTCGTCGGCGATGTCGTGATGATCGGTGTGTCGGGTGCCGAGTTCGGCGTCCGCTGCTTCTTCACCGGTTACGACATCAACTCCGGCAAGCGTCTGTGGCGCGCCTACTCGATGGGTCCGGATGACGAGATCCTGTTCAACCCCGAGAAGACCATGTCTCTCGGCAAGCCGGTTGGTAAGGACTCCTCGCTCAAGACCTGGACCGGCGACCAGTGGAAGCTGGGCGGCGGCTCGATCTGGGGCTGGTACGCCTGGGATCCCAAGCTGAACCTCGTCTACTACGGCACGGGCAACCCGTCGACGTGGAACCCGGCTCAGCGCGCTGGACCCGATGGCAAGCAGATCGATCAGAAGTGGTCGATGTCCATCATGGCTCGCAACCCGCAGACCGGCGAGGCCGCCTGGGCTTACCAGATGACCCCGTTCGACGAGTGGGACTATGACGGCGTCAACGAGATGATCCTCGTCGACAACATGGAAGTGAAGGGCAAGAAGCATAACGTGCTCGTGCACTTCGACCGCAACGGTCTTGGCTACACGGTTGACCGTGAGTCGGGCATTCCGCTCGTTGCCGAGAAGTATGACCCCGTCGTCAACTGGACGACTGGCGTCGATCTCGACCCCAAGAGCCCGACCTATGGCCGTCCGGCTGTTGTCGCCTCTAAGTCGACGTTCCTCAACGGTCCCGACGTCAACACCACCGACGTCTGCCCGGCCGCTCTCGGAACGAAGGACCAGCAGCCTGCTGCTTACTCTCCTCTGACGGGCCTCTTCTACGTGCCGACGAACCACGTCTGCATGGACTACGAGCCCTTCAAGGTCGAGTACACGGCCGGTCAGCCCTACGTTGGTGCCACGCTCTCCATGTATCCGCCGAAGGGCGAGAGCCACATGGGTAACTTCATCGCGTGGGATGCCTCCAAGGGTAAGATCGTCTGGTCGAACAAGGAGCAGTTCTCGGTGTGGTCGGGTGTTCTCACCACCGCTGGCGGCATCGCCTGCGTCGGCACCCTCGAGGGCTACTTCAAGTGCGTCGATCAGAAGGACGGCAAGGAGCTTTATAAGAACCGCACGCCGTCTGGCATCATCGGCAACGTGTTCACCTACGGACACAAGGGCAAGCAGTACGTCGGCGTCTTCTCGGGCGTCGGTGGTTGGGCCGGTATCGGCCTGGCAGCTGGCCTGACGAACCCGACCGATGGTCTGGGTGCCGTGGGTGGCTACGCTGGTCTGAACAGCTACACCGCTCTCGGTGGTTCGCTGACGGTCTGGTCGCTGCCATAAGTCGTCGACATACGAACAATGGACCGGCGCGGGTTTCCCGCGCCGGTCTTCCGTATGAATGGAACCTGCTGAATTCAATTAGCGGTTCATCCACGAAGGTCGCCAATTCGCAGCGCAACATTGCAAAATGGTATGACATTTTGCCTGTTGCGCCGTGCTAATTGGCAACCCAAATGTAAAACCATCTATCGTAGTCCGAGCAGATAGGGGAAACGCGTGAGAAGGATTAGTTTTGCCATTGCTGCCGCCATTGCGCTTGGGGGCGTCGTGGGTACGGCCATGGCTGAAGATGTGCAGCCGGGTTTGCAGAAAGAAGTGACGCTCGCCGACGGCTGTCTCAGCCAGGAAGGCGCAGAGTTCAAAGAAGGCAAGTGGGTTCTGCCCGACGGCACGCCGACGTTCCATGTCTGCCACAAGGACAACAAGTACGTTGTCGACTGGGCAACGTATAACGGCTACCGCCGCTATCACGGTGAGTGCCACGTGTGCCACGGCCCGAACGGTCTCGGCTCGACGTACGCGCCCGCCCTCGCAAACTCGCTGCAGACGATGGATTACGGGACGTTCCTCGGCACCGTCGCCAGTGGCCGTACGCGCGATGAAGCCGGCACCAAGTTCGTGATGCCCGCCTTCGGCGACAACAAAAACGTGATGTGCTTCATCAACGACCTCTACGTATATCTGAAGGCACGTTCCTTCGAGGCGCTGCCGGCTGGACAGCTCGGTGGTCGCAATCGCGATGAGAAGCCGCAAGAAGCCAGAGACGAAGAGAAGTCTTGCCTTGGATCCTAAGAAGCATACCAAGCTAAACACATTAGTCGGGGCCGCCCTGGGCGGCCTCGTCTTGTTTTCAGCAATGATTGGCTCGGCCCACGCTGTCGAAGGTCACCGATCTGATCTTGTAAATCGCAAGGTTCTGCGCGTGTGCGCAGATCCCGCAAACCTTCCTTTCTCGGACGAGAAAAAAGAAGGCTTTGAAAACAAGATTGCTGACATTATTGGCGACGAGCTCGGCGTGCCCGTGGAGTACACGTGGTTCCCGCAAGCCGTAGGCTTTACGCGCAACACGCTGCTCGCCAAACGCTGCGACGTGATCATCGGCACCGGGCAGGGCGATGATTTGGTGCTCAACACCAACGCGCTTTATCGCTCTGCATATGCGCTGGTTTATAAGCCTGGCACCGGCCTCGACGGCGTCGAGAGCATTTTCGATCCGCGCCTGAAGGACAAACACATCGGCGTTGTTCAGGGCACGCCGTCGGCCACGCTGGTCGCCAAAGCTGGCCTGATGGGCTACGCGCGCCCCTATCGTCTCATGGTGGATCGCCGCTACGACGACCCCTCGGCCGAGATGGTGAAGGACATTCGCGACGGCAAGATCGAGGCTGGCGTGATGTGGGGGCCGATCGCCGGCTACTACGCATCCCGCAACGGCGAGAAGCTGGCCGTCGTGCCTCTCGTTCAGGATGCAGGCAAGGCCGGCCGCGTCGACTTCCGCATCACCATGGGCGTTCGCCAGGGCGATGATCTGTGGAAGCGCAAGCTCAACGACATCATCCGCAAGCGTCAGGCAGACATAGATAAGGTGCTGCTCGACTACGGCGTGCCGATGATCGATGAGGACAACAAGCCGATCACGTCCCCGCGCAGCTAGTCGAGTGCCCCCAATGACGCCTGCCATCACGTATGGAAGCGTTTGGGCGCGAAGTGTGCGTGCAGGATGCTGCCTGAGCCTGATTGCAGGCATCCTAGTGGTCTTCGCGGACCTGGGAGCGACCGCGGCGTGGGCGGCGGAGCCAGCTACCTCCGCGGCCTCCACTTCTGGGGCTGCTCCCCATCCTGACGTGCCTCCCGCCGCCGACGAGGCTGTTGCAGACACTGAGCCCGCCGCGGAGCCCGAGGGCTACCGCATGGACCAATTCCGCGCTCCCGTACCGGCGACGCTCAAGGGCGCGCACGTTCTTGCCAACGACGCAGCGGCGGACCTCTGGAACAAGAGCGGCGCCGTCTTCATCGACGTCTACCCACAGGCGCCCAAACCGCCAAACCTGCCCTCTGGCACCTTCTGGCGCGATCCTAGCCACCGCAGCATAGAGGGCGCCACATGGCTCCCCAACGTCGGCTACGGCGCTCTGTCGGACGAAATGGATGCGCACTTCCGCGAGGCGCTGAAAACGCTGTCGAAGGGCAAGTCAGATGCGCCGCTGGTCTTCTTCTGCCTCAAGGACTGCTGGATGTCGTGGAACGCCGCCAAGCGGGCCCTCGAGTACGGCTATACCAACGTCATGTGGTACCGCGACGGCGCCGATGGCTGGCAGGAACTTGGCTATCCGCTCGTCGAGCTGAAGAAGTACGCCGGCTCCTAGTTCGCTGCACAGGCGTCTAGCCTGTGGCTACTGGCGACGGCGCGCAGCCACCATTCGACGATCCGATCCGCCCGAGTTCTCCTGCCTCAGCCTCAGCTCTTCATTTCGGCGCGGATCAGGCGCGAGATCTCGAATGCGCGCTGCTCGATGAGCACCGGCACCTCGCACGCCAGCGTGAGGTTCTGCTGCCGCTCCTGGAAGATGCGCGCGTTCCAATTGTACTCCTGCTGCTCGGGAGAGAGCTGCGTTTCGGTTGGAAGCAGCTCGTCTGTGGCTGCGAGGCCCTTCTCCGCAAGCTGCTGGCCCTCGCGCTCCAGCTCAGTGGCGCGCGCCTTCTGGCGGCGCTGGAACTCTTCCACTTTGCCCATCACGAACTCGCGGTCGGTATTGATCTCGTGCAGGAAGCTGGCGAACAGCTCGGTCAACTTCTGGTCCCGCTCCGCTTCGGGGATGGACGCAGCGTATTCCTTGATCGCCTTCTCTGCTTCCTCTGTTGAAACGCGCCGGCTCTCTAGAATGTCAGTCAGGTTGCGAATGGCCGGATCGAAGTCCTTGATGCTCTCGATCGATGGGCCATCCCAGATCTGCCCGGCTGATATGATCGGCACCTTCCGCTGAACACATGGCCAGTCGGGACTGCCGAGCACCGCGGAGGGCGAGAAGTCGACGGCTGCGTTGTTTTCCGGCGTGACGGGCGATGGCGCAAAAGCTGGATGCTGGCTGGCTCCCAGAGGCGCGGCTTCCATACCACCGGCGCGCGCACCAGGGACGACGCCCGGGGCGATTCCCGGCTGCGGCTCGAGACCGCCAGGGTGAGCGCCAGGAACGACGCCTGGTGCCAACCCAGGTGCGAGATCGGGAGCCGCTTCGACCTTCGCCGGCGCGTCTTTGCCTGCCGCCTTGTCCTCGGCAAAGGCGCCTGTGCTTGCGAGGATTGCGAGGGCGCTGGCCATCGCTGCACATCTCATCATCCGCGTCATGGCGCTATCCTGCTTGTTGTTGGCTTTCATCGCTCATGCTCCAGCGCCCGGACCGCCGCGACGGGCGATCAGGCCTTTTGAGGGGTTGTACGCATAGATCGCCGCGCCGAGGAAAACGGCTGTGCAGGCGAGAACGATCCCCAGCGACGGCCAATCGACTTGCCCATAGAGGGCAAAGCGGATCACCTCGACCGCATGGGTGAATGGGTTGAGCTGGCAGAGCTCGTAAAGGACCATGCTCGACTCCTTCACGCGCCACAGCGGATAGAGCGCGGAGGAAGCAAAGAACATCGGGAAGATGACGAAGTTCATCACGCCCGCGAAGTTCTCGAGCTGCTTGATCACCGACGACATGAATAGTGCCAGCGAGCCGAGCATCAATCCCGCGACCACCAGCGCGGGCGCAACCGCGATGTAGTTCATCGATGGCGCACCGAGGTTCCAGTAGTAGATCACGGCAACTATGGCGCCGATCTCGAAGGCCCCCGCAACCAGCAGCGCGTTCCGCATGAAGCGTTCCGAGAACATCTCTGTCGCCGAGCTGAAGATGTGAAGCGCGAACATGGCAGCGGGAGCAGCCAGCAGCAGGGTATAGCCCCAGCCTGTGAGTTCGGCCTCCCAGAAATAGAAGATAGCAAGGAACACATAAGCCTGGATCGCCGCCACCGCGACGCCGCCAATCAGCTTGGAGACCAGCAGGAACGAGCGCGGAAATGGGCTGACGAGCAGCGTCCGCATCGCGCCTGTCTCGCGGTCGTAGACCATCGACAGAGACGATTGCATCGCGTTGAACAGCAGGATCATGCCCAGCAGGCCGGGCACCACGTACACCTCATAGAGAACGTAGGTCTCGTACGGAGGAATGATCGATACGCCCAGCGTCTGCCGGAAGCCGGCAGCGAAAATGAACAGCCAGATCAGTGGCCGCACCAGTGCGGACATGAAGCGCTCGCGCTGATGCAGGTAGCGCAGCACTTCGCGCCACACGATGCCCTTGAAACAGGTGAAGTAAGCGCGCACGCCAAGCCGGGGCGGCTCGGCACCCCATGCCTGTTCACTTATCGACGATGTCGCCGCCGAGCCATGCTGAATGGTAGAGCTCATGGCGGTCATGCAGCGAGTTCCTCGGTTCCCGAGCCGGTCAACTTGCGGAACGCGTCGCTGACGGTCTTTGTTTCAGTCTTGGCGAGCATCTCCGGCACGGTGCCCGTAAACAGCACCTTGCCCTTGTGCAGCACCACGACGAGATCGGTCGGCCGCACCTCGTCGAAAAGGTGCGTTGCCCACAGGACGCTCAAACCTTCCTTTTCCACCAGCGAGCGCACGATATTGACGACGCTTTCGCGCGATCCGATGTCGAGACCGACGGTGGGCTCATCGAGCAGCAGCATAGAAGGCTGGTGCAACAGCGACCGCGCAATCTCCACGCGCCGCGACTGGCCGCCGGAAAGATTACGCACTTTTTCCTTCGCGCGATCTGCCAGTCCGACGATCTGCAGCGCGCGTTCGGTGCGCCGGCGCGCTTCGCGGCCATGGATGCCGTGCAGAGCGCAGTGGTAGAGAAGGTTCTGCTTCAGCGACAGGTCCAGATCGAGCGTACGGCTCTGGAACACCACGCCGAGCCGCTGCAACGCCGCCATGGCGCGCCGCCGGATGTCATGGCCGAAGATGCGGATCTCGCCCGTGACGTTGTCGTACAATCGCGTGATCAGCGCAAATAGCGTCGACTTGCCGGCGCCGTTGAGCCCCAGCAGCACAACGAAGCGCCCGCGCGGAATCTCTAACGACACGTCCTTCAGCGCAGCATTGTCGCCAAAGCTGTGGCTGACGTTGTTGACGACCAGCGCAGGCGCGCTTGCCTCGGTCGGGTTGGGGTCATCTGCCATGTTGATGTGACGATTGCACCGCAAACATCCTATTTCAAGCCTTTGGAAACGTTGGTCGTTTCTCTTCGGCCTGGCCACGCGGAGTGCTGCGGCCGTTCGCCTTCTCTCGTTGTCGAGCGGGTTTGTCCTTGTCCTGGAGGCCGCCGATAGCCTCGATAGAACGGCGAAAAATCAAACGACTAGAACGGAGCAACGACGATGCCCCAAGGATAGCGCCCGGTGCGGATCGATTTGATCACCTTGAGCGCCGCAACGTCTATCACCGAAACGTCGTTGGACGCACCATTGGTGGTGAGAAGCTGCTTGCCGTCGGGCGTGAAGGCCATCTGCCAGACGCGCTGACCGACGAGCAGATATTTTTTCACCTGCAGCGTTTCGGTGTCGACCACCGCCACTCGGTTGGCAGGGCCGAGCGCGACGAACGCCGTCTTGCCGTCCTGCGTGATACGGACGCCCACCGGCTGAATGGCTTCCTTCGTAACGCCAGGAATCTCGAAGCGAACCTTGCCGATCACCTTGCGGTCGGCCGGATTGATCACCGTGACCGTGCCGCCGATCTCCGAGCTCACCCACAGCTGCGTGCCGGCGGGATTGAAGATCGCCACGCGCGGGCGGCTGTCGACCAGAACGTTGTCGAACGTCTTGTGGGTCGTTGTGTCGATGAAGTGGGCCATGTTCGTCGTTTCCGACGTGTTGACCAGCACTTTGCCGTCGGGGCTCATGCCCATGCCTTCCGGCTCGACGCCGACAGGAATGTCACCGATGATCTTGCCGCTCTGGATATCGACGACGGTGACGAGGTTGTCGTCCTCGTTCGCGACGTACAGCGGATTGCCCGACGGATGCAGGATCAGCAACTCGGGGTCGGGACCAGAAGGCAATGTCTTGATGAGCTGATAGGTCTTCGTGTCATAGACCTGGATGATGTTGTCGTCGCTGGTGCAGACGATCAGCCACTTGGCATCATTCGACAGAATGACGCCGCGCGGCCGCTGGCCAACGGAAAATGTTTTGATCACCTCGAGCTTTTCTGTGTCGATCACCGACACGGAATTGTCCTTCTCGTTGGTGACGAACGCGGTGTAGGCATTGGCCGCTGGCATCGGCAGGGCGAGGGCCGAGAGGGTGCCGAGTAACAGGGCGCCAACCTTGATGCGCTTCACGAAGCTTCCTCCTGAGATACTTTTCTTAGCCGGCAGTCTGGCGTTCATTGCGTATAGGCTTTGCATTTGGTTTCGGGCTTATCGACCCCCAGGGTATCGAGCACGCTCGTCTGGTGTAGGAAGCCCTGCTGCGGTGAGACGGTGACCAGCATCTTCGGCGTGTCGACAAGGATGGGCTGGCGCAACTGACCATTCCAGTTGCGTAGAGACAGCCCGACGCCCTTGAAGCCCGCAACTTCGAAGCTGGGCCCCTTGATGTAGTCAACGAGTTCCTTGAAATTCGTCGACTTCGTGCGAGCCGCGGCTTCGCCGATCATGCGCACGCCGAGCCATGCGTTGTAGTCGATCGGGCGCATGTTGCGGTCGGCAAGACGCTTGAAGCGGTTCTGGAACTGCGTGCCGCCCCAGAGCTCGATAGCCGGATGCCAGCTCTCCGCGACAAGGCCCGCGGTTCCCGCGACCGGGCGCGCGTCCCATGTGCGATAGGGCAGATAATCACCGAACAGGCTGCTCTCGTCGGCAACGACGACCACGTCATAGTCGGGAGCACTTTGGGTGAACGTCGGAATTTGCTGCTGTACCTGCTCAAAACCGCCATCCGAACGGCGGTTGCCGGAATCGTAAGTGAACGTGCGCTCCTCGACGATTTTCGCACCAAAACGCTTGGCAGCCCGGCGGATCGCATCGGCGTAGAGCTTGTCTTTCTCTGTCGGCCCCAGCACCAGCAGCCAGCGGTTCCACTTCTTCCACACGAGATACTGCGCCAGGGCATCCGCCAGCATCGAGCGCGTGGGCGCGGTGTGCAGCACGTCGGCGCGGCAATCTTCCTCTCGCAGGCTGTCATCGGGCAGCGCATAGTTGATCAGCAGCGCTTCCTTGCCCTTCAGGGCGTCCGACAGCTTGAGCAGCGTCGCGGGCGAGGCGTCGACGAGTACGAAGTGCGTTCCCGCGTCGACCTTCTGCACCACGTCGGCGATCAGCTTCGCCGGATCAGAATCCTCGATCGCTTCGAGCGTGAACTCCTGGTTCATGAAGCGGCCGGTGGTGTTGTTGTCGGTAATAGCCAGCTTCGCGCCGGCCAGCCCGAGATCCTTCGGCGGCAGATCGAGCAGCGAGAGCGGCAGCGGCTCCTCGCGTAGCTCGCGCGCGAGCAGGATGGGGATTACCGCGACCTTAGGCGCGGCTTCGTCAGTCTTTGCGGGGGCCGTAGCTTCGGGTGTTGGCGCGGTAGCAGGCGAGGCATCTTGGGCAAGGACGCTCACTGGAGCGATTATGGCCAGCGCAGCCGCGAACAACGCGCCGCGCCGCAGACACGCGAACACTCCGCCGCTATGCGCGCGCTCGGCATTGCCATTCGCCATTGAGCCGGTTCCTCCTGAATTCTTCCGTCTCGCTGCAGTGCGAGAGCTTATTGTGCGGGCTACTGTTACTATGTTGCATTAAAAGGGTGCTGGGGACCACGGTTGTCAAGGTCTCCCGATTTCACTCGCGGACTTGTGACCTTTGGCATGCCACTACGTGGCAATAACCCCCTTGCAATTAGCCACCTCTTCGGCACACCTACCCCTTAATAGTATAACAGTCTAAGCAGCCGTCGGCGCGGCTTAGAGCAGGGGAAGCGATTTGTTTGCTAAACGGATTGTCATCTTCGCGCTTGCCTCGATGCTGCTGCCCGCCATCGCATCGGCGGCGCCGAAGGCGGTCATCTTTCCCTTCGATCTCATAGATCAGCAGCAGCAATTCGAAATCGGCGTAATGCCCAAGGGGCTCGACCCTGAGGACAAGCGCCGGCTGCAGCTCATTACCGACGAACTGATCCGCCTCATCAGGGCCGGCGGGCACTATGAAGTGGTCGATAGCACGCCGATCGCAAAGGACATCGAAGAGAAATCTCCGATGTACAAGTGTAATGGCTGCGAGGATGACCTCGCCAAGAAAGTGGGCGCTGCGTACGCATTTATCGGCACCGTGCGCAAGGCATCCGACGTTCTGTTCACGGTCAGCATCTACATTCGCGACGTGGCCGCAGAGAAGGTCGTCGATCAGGGATCGAGCGAGATCTACGGCAACACCGATAAAATGTGGCTGCGCGCCGTGAACTACATTGTCGACAGGCGGCTGTTCGCGCAGAAGGGGGCCGCGAGATGATCGATCGCCGCCAGTTGCTGCTCGCCGGCGGTTCGGCCTTGGCAGGTTTGGCTGCCGGCGCCCCAACGGCAAGCGCCGCAGGATCGCTGCGGATTGCCTCTCTTAAGTTCGGCACCTTGAGCTGGCTATTGGAAACGGTGCGCGCTGAGGGATTGGCCAACAAGGTTGGTCTACAGATTATCGTCGTCGAGGTTGCGACAAACCAGGCGGGTCCCGTCGCGCTTCTTTCCGGCAACGTGGAGATCATCGTCAGTGATTGGCCGTGGGCGCTGCGTCAGCGAGCCCTCGGAGAGCGCGTGAAGTTCGCGCCGTATTCGTCTGCCCTTGGCGCCGTCATGGTTGCGGGCGATTCTCCCATCAAGACGATCGCCGATCTCAAGGACAAGAAGCTCGGCGTTGCCGGCGGCGCCATCGACAAGAGCTGGTTGTTGCTCCGCGCCTACTCGAAGAAAGAGCTGGGAATCGACATCGCCAGCTTTGCAAGCCCGGCCTTTGGTTCCGCCCCGCTTCTTACCGCCGAAGCGATGTCCGGGCGTCTCGATGCCGTGCTCAACTTCTGGACCTACGCCGCCCGCCTGCATGGCGAAGGCTTCCACTCGATCGTCACCATGGACGAGGTTCTGAAGTCGCTGGGAATCGCGCCCGTGCCTTCATTGGTCGGCTTCATTTGGACCGAGGAGACCGAGGAGAAGAAGGCGAAAGAGATCGCTGCATTTCTCTCCGTTGTGGAGGACGCCAACGCAATCCTCGCCAAATCCGACGCCGCCTGGGAGCGCCTGCGTGACCTCGTGCGGCCGCAGAGCGAACCTGAATTCCAGCAGATCAAGGCGGACTATCGCGCAGGCATCCCCCAGCCATGGACCGGAGCAGAGACCCGATCGGCTGAAAAATTGACACAGATCCTCGTCGATATTGGAGGACCGAATATTCTCGGCAGTGGTACGCAGTTCGACCCCAAGCTGTTCCATGCGGCAGGCTCATAACGCGCAGGCGCGCGGCCCCAGGTTAGGGCGCCTCGGCTGGTCGCTGATCTCACTGCTGGCACTCGTCGGGCTATGGGAGCTTATCGCTCTCATCGCGCAGAGCCGCTATATGCCTGGCCCAACCGAAGTGGTGCAGGTGATGATCCGCGAGGCGGAGGCGGGCGAGCTGTGGGGCAACATTGCCGCAACGCTCATCCGCGTCGCGTTCAGTTTCGTCGTCGCGATGTTCATCGGCTCGGCAATCGGCCTGGCGCTCGGCCGCTATCCGATGGCCGATCGTTTCTTCGATACCTGGCTGATCTTCTTCCTCAACCTGCCAGCGCTGGTCATTATCGTACTTTGCTACATCTGGTTCGGACTGACGGAGGTCGCAGCGATCACCGCGGTTGCCGTCAACAAGATCCCCAACGTCGCCGTCACCATGCGCGAGGGCGCCCGCAGCCTCTCCAAAGATCTCAATGAGATGGCGCACGTATACCGCTTCGGCTGGTGGAAGACGCTGCGCCACGTGACCTTGCCGCAGCTCGTGCCGTTCTTCGCCGCCGCAGCCCGCTCCGGCCTCGCGCTTGTATGGAAAATCGTGCTCGTGGTCGAAGCCTTCGGGCGCTCCGACGGCGTCGGGCATCAGCTCAACATCGCCTTCCAGCTCTTCGACGTGCCGATGATCCTCTCCTACGCACTTGCTTTCATCATCGTCGTGCAGATCATCGAGATGGCGATCATTCAGCCGCTCATCGCGAGGGCCAGCAAATGGCGTCGGTGAAGCGGCCGCTGTCGGTCAAGATCGACAAGAAGGAGTTCCCCGCCGTCGGGGAGCGTCCCTCGAACCATGTCCTGAAGGACATCGCCTTCGACGTCGATCCGGGATCGTTCGTCATCATCACCGGGCCATCCGGCGGCGGCAAGTCAACGATGCTGAACATCGTCGCCGGCCTCGATCACGACTATGACGGCCAGGTTGAGTTTGGCAGCCAGGGCCCCAACATCGCGTTCGTGTTTCAGTCGCCGCGGTTATTACCTTGGCGCACCGTTTACGAGAACATCGCGCTGGCGCTGCCGACCGATGATCCGCGCCTCGCCAACATCCCCGAGCTTCTGAAGCGTGTCGGTCTCACCGAGGCAGCGAATGCCTATCCGGAAATGATCTCGCTCGGCATGCAGCGCCGCGTCGCCCTGGCGCGCGCCTTTGTGCTCGAGCCGGACATTCTCCTCATGGATGAACCGTTCGTCTCGCTCGACGATCCCACCGCACACGCCCTGCGCGAGCTTCTGGTTGAGCTCTGGTCCCGCCGCCCGACGACCGTCCTGTTCGTCACTCATGACCGGGCCGAGGCAGTCATGCTGGGGACCCGCATCTTGCGTCTGTCGGCCGGACCTGCAACTATCGCCGAGGACGTTCCGGTGCAGCTCTCCGTGGCCGACCGGTGCGACCGTGAAAAGGTGCGGGCGGAACAGCGCCGCATCTTCGGCGAAGCATAGATCTCATCAAGATTAATGGAACACGTGCGCGGATCGGCAAGGCTGCTTGCCAGCGTGACGAACGACCGCGAGGCGCAGCTTGTCGCCTCTCTGGGTGCTGACGTCATCGATGCCAAGAATCCCTCAGCCGGCGCACTGGGGGCGCTCCCGGCCGCTACAGTGACGGCCATTCGCCGTGCCGTGCCCGCTCACATTATCGTCAGCGCCACCATCGGCGATCCGACCGAAGACATCGCCGCAACTGCAGCTGCCATCCAGCGCATGGCCGCAACAGGTGCGGATATCGTCAAGATCGGCCTTGAAGCAAATGCGACCACCGCGACGATGCTCCAGGCGGTGGCCAAGCTCGATCTAGGATCGGCGCGCCTCGTCGGCGTCATGCTCGCCGACAAGGGGGTCGACTTCGATCTCATTCCAGTAGCACGCGATGCTGGCTTCGTCGGCCTGATGCTCGACACAGCAGATAAGCGCCGCGGTGCGCTTCCCGACGTCACCTCAATTGATGTGCTGCGCCGCTTTGTGGCGGCAACCAAAGCTGCCGGCATGTTCGCCGGTCTCGCAGGCTCGTTGCGCGCCGCGCACGTGCCAATGCTGCTGGCGCTTTCCCCCGACATTCTCGGCTTCCGCGGCGGCCTTTGCCGTCAGGGCGAGCGCACTTCGGAGATCGATGCCGAGGCCGTTCGCGCCGTTCGCCGCATTATCCCTGTTTGCGATGCAGCACAGGGTCAAGCTTGCAGCCCGCTGCTGCCAGGTGCTATGGCGCCTCGGCAAGCGAAAGACGTGGCATGAGCAGCAAACACAGCATTTCCGCCCGCCGTGACGGCGCAATCCTCGATCGCATCTTCGTGCGCGGCCTCGTGCTGCCCGTCGCCATCGGCGTCTACGACGAAGAGCAGGGCATCACGCAAAAGGTTTCGTTCACCATCGAAGCCTCTGTCGCCGCCGGTGTCTCTCCGAAAGGGGACACGATCGACGAGGTGCCGTCCTATGACGATCTCGTCAACGCGGTGAAGACGGTGATCGCGGCCGGACATGTCGGCCTAGTCGAGACGATGGCGGCGCAGATCGCCGAGCGCTGCCTCGCCGACAAACGCATCGTCGAGGTGTTGGTCCGCGTCGAGAAGCTGGAGCGCGGCCCCGATGCCGTCGGCGTCGAGATCGTGCGCCCGCGCGCCACGTGAGCGCCGCGCGCACGCCCACCGTCGTCAAGCTGGGTGGCAGCCTCGCCGAAAGTCGGCGTCTTGCGTCTATCCTGAAGATCGTCGGCGCCGCGCGTCAGTCATGCGTCATCGTTCCCGGTGGTGGCACCTTTGCCGACGCCGTGCGCGCGGCGCACAAAAAGCACCACCTCCCCGAGCCGGTTTCACATCGCATGGCGCTGCTGGCGATGCATCAGACCGGCATGATGCTGAGTGCCATGCATCCACGCCTTGTCCCGGCGGAAACGCTCAGCGCCATTCGCCGCGCAATGGCGGAAAGCCGCATTCCGGTCTGGCTGCCGCTGAAACTCACCGACGCCGATACGCGTGTTTCTGCCGACTGGCGCACGACGTCCGACGCGCTCGCCGCCCGCCTCGCCGAGCGCCTTGGCGCTGGCGTCGTGTTGGTAAAGTCCTGCCGCGTCGACTCTGAGGCAACGCCCGCGCAACTCGTTCGCCAGGGCATTGTCGACCCTGCCTTTGCCGAGATCGTCGCACGGTCGGCATTGCCGTGGCGCGTGCTTGGCGCTGGCGATGAGGCCGAGCTTGCCCAGCGGCTTTCCGCACCTTATCGAGCCGGTCGACTGAAACCCTCTAAGCGTGCTATCGCCCGAGGCAGATGACCGCCGGCCCTGGGGCCAAAAAGTGCGGGCGAGGCCAGCTCCCATGACCAGCTCCCATGACTAGTTCTGACGGCGAAAAAAAGCTGCTGTTCCTGACCGGGCGTCTCGCTGAGCCCCGTCTTGCCGAGACAGTGGCGGCTATGGGCCTGCCCAACGGCTCCTGGCGCATCGCCAACCTTGGCATCAAAGTCGCAGCGCTGATGACCGAGAACATCGTCCGCAACCGCTTGAAAGAGCCGCTAGATGCCGATCGCGTCATCGTCCCCGGTCGCGTGCGCATGGACCTGTCTCACCTCGCCGAGCACTACGGCGTGCCTTTCGAGCGCGGCCCCGACGAGATCATCGACTTGCCGCAGTTTTTCGGCCAGGGCGGTGAGCCGCCCGATCTGTCGAAGAATGATATCCGCATCTTCGCCGAGATCGTCGATGCGCCAGCCTTTTCGACTGAGGCGCTTGTCGCCCGAGGGCGAGAGCTTATCGAAAAGGGCGCCGACGTGGTCGACATCGGCTGCCAGCCGGGCGTCCCATTTCCGCACCTGGAAGAAACCGTCGTCGCCCTGAAACGGGCCGGCTTCAAAGTGAGCGTCGATTCCGGCGACACCGAAGAGCTACGCCGCGGCGCGCGTGCTGGCGCTGATTTCGTCTTGAGCCTTGACGAGAGCAACCTCGACGCCATCGACGGAACGGCGTGCGTGCCCGTGCTGCTGCCAAAGCCGCACGGGGATTTGGATTCCCTCGTGCGCGCCATCGAGTTGTGCAAGGCGAAGGGCATCCCGCACATCGCCGACCCTGTGCTCGATCCCATCAACTTCGGCTTCATGACATCGCTCGAGCGCTACGCCGAGTTGCGCCGCCGCTGTCCCGATGTCGAAATCCTCATGGGCACCGGCAACCTGACAGAATTGACCGACGCCGACAGTCAGGGTGTCACGGCGCTTCTCATCGGCATCTGCGCCGAGCTGCAGATTCACAACGTGCTGATCGTGCAGGTATCGCCGCACACGCGCCGCACCGTCGAAGAGCACGACGCCGCCCGCCGCCTCATGTATCGCGCCCGCGAAGACGGCAACCTCCCCAAGGGCTACAACGCCGGACTGCTCTCACTGCACGAGATGCGCCCCTTTCAGGATACGCCCGAGCAGATCGCCGCCAACGCCAAGGAGGTGCGCGATTCCAACTATCGCATCGAGGCCGCCACCGACGGCCTGCATATTTATAATCGCGACGGCCATCACGTCGCCGCTGATCCCTTCGCGCTGTTCGACAAGCTCGGCGTTGAGCACGACGGCGCTCACGCATTCTATCTCGGCTATGAGCTGGCCAAGGCCGAGATTGCCCGCGCCCTCGGCAAGAGATATGCGCAGGACAGCGCGCTCGACTGGGGCGTCGCCGCCGATCGCAAGTCCGAAGACCTGACCCAGCATGCACCCGAAGGGGCCACGCTCAAAGCCGCCCGCAAGGAGAAGCAGGATGCCGCGCATCGTCGAAACGATCGTGACGACGACAAACGCGAAGGGTGAGGCGCATATCGCCCCCCTTGGTTTGATCGCTGACGGCGACAACTGGATCATCGCGCCGTTCCGGCCTTCGCGCACGCTCGACAACCTCAACGAGGTGCCCTTCGCAATCGCGAGCCACACCGACGACGTGCGCGTGTTTGCCGGCTGCGTCACCGGCCGCAAATCATGGCCGACCTGCACTGCGGAGCGCGTGCCCGGTATGCGCCTCATCGATGCCGTCTCGCACTGGGAGATGGCCGTCGAAAGCATCACCAATGATCAGCAGCGACCGCGCTTTTCATGCAGGTTGGAGTACGAGGCGAGCCACCGCCCGTGGGAAGGCTTCAACCGCGCTCAGGCGGCCGTGCTCGAATGCGCAGTGCTGATAACGCGCCTTTCCATGCTGCCGCCCGAGAAGATCGAAAACGAGCTGAAGTACCTCGAGATCGCTATCTCCAAGACCGCCGGCCCGCGCGAGGAAGAGGCCTGGGGCTGGCTGATGGAAAAGATCGACGCCTGGCGCGCCTTGCAAGGCTGAGCGGTCGACACTGCTATGCAAGCAGCGCGACGGCGACCGCGGGTGCGCAGCGACTCGCCCAAGTGCGGCAGTCGTCGGTCGCCTGCGCGATCTCAGCGAAGGCGATGGCCTCGCGTCCCTCAGCCTCGGCAATCTGTGCGATCACGTCTGCGCCGACCCCGGCGGCTACGATTGGCGCTCGCGCCGGCATCCCTGCATTTGCCAGAACCTCGCCGATAGCCGCCGCGATCTCGCGTTGCTGTTGATCTGCAATCTCGCGCGCAGCGGCCTGCCAATCACCAAGTGAAGCATCGCCCGCATCCCAGCCGAAGCAGCGCGCGAAACGAGCCACGCTTTCCGTCGCTGACTTTCCCTGCCCGTCGAGCGTCGCGTGCTGGTCGACGTCATCGGGAAGCACGCCGAGCACGCGGCGGACGTCCGCCATGTTGGCGAAAACACCGGCGGCGAGCCGCTGCGTGCGCCCGCGCAGCACACCGCGTTGCGCCACGCTGCTCACGTCGGTGCGCGTTAATCCGCTGTAGACAAGCTCGCCCGTTGCCAGACGCTCGCCATCGGTGAGGCCCCGCGCAGCAATGGCCCCGTCGCGGACCGCGATGATGTCCGTCGTCGTCGAGCCCATGTCGGCGAGCAGTGCATCGGGCAACGCACGCGCAACAAGAGCTGCGCTGGCGAGAAAGTTCGTCGAGGCAACGCTGATCGGGTCGGCGCGCGCATCATCGGCGCGCCCAATCCCGCGCAATCCCATCCAGATGCGCACATCGGGACCCATCAGCGCCTGCAGCCGGTCGACGATCGCCCGGACACCGCTTGCCCGGTCTGGAAACACTTCGCACAACTCGCCCGTCATCGTCGCCGCGTGCGCGTCGGCGCGCACAACCAGATCCGCTGCCTCAGCGAGCGCCGCATCCAAGCGGTCGAGCCCCCGCCACAGCGGGCACGCGATCTGGCGCACCGCGATGGTGCGGCCATTCTCGGCCAGCGCTACCTTGAGGTGCGCCCCGCCCACGTCGTAGCCCGCTGTTATGGACATGCTATCTCCACGCGCGCGAGGCTTCTTCGCACGCGGTGCCGTGTTACACGAGGTGACCGCGGAGGCAAACTAGTGTGATGATCCTAGATGGACGTGATCCCGGTTATCGATGTTCGGCACGGCGTGGCTGTTGCGGCGGCCCGCGGTGACCGCGCGGCATATAAGCCGATTGCGACGCCGCTCGCCGAAGGCAGCGATCCGATCGCCATCGCACGAGGCTTCGCGCGCCTCTTTGCCTTTCCAATTCTCTACGTCGCCGATCTCGACGCCATCGAGGGGCGAGGGGCAAATGCGGCGCTGCCCGAACGACTCGCCAGCACGATCCCTGGGATTGCGCTCTGGGTCGACGCCGGCCTGCGCCCACACGAAGCCCGTGAAATGCTCGCGGGTTCGGACGCAGCGACGCCGATCATCGGCACCGAGAGCATCGTCGGCGAACAAGATATCGCGGCGCTTGAAGCTCTACCGCGCGATCGCTTCGTCCTGTCGCTCGATTTCAAAGGCGATCAGTTCATCGGCCCCCCGCGCATCATCGAGACCCCGGAACTCTGGCCAGATCGGCTGATCGTCATGACGCTCGCGCGCGTCGGCTCGGGCGAGGGGCCTGACCTCACGCGCATTGCCGATATCATCGCGCGAGCAAACGGGCGGCGCGTCTACGCCGCGGGTGGCGTGCGCAATCGCGCCGATATCGAAGCGTTGCACAAGGCTGGCGCGGCAGGCGTGCTCGTCGCGACCGCGCTGCACATGGGCAAAATAAAAGCCGGCGATCTCGATGAGATCGCCGGCCTTTGATGTCGTAGCACGAAGGGGAGAGCAGAACGCGCGCCGTGGGTGTTCTACCCGTTCCAACGGCCAGAAAGCAGTCTACCCAATCGCTGCAGCAGGCCCCTCTTCATAGGCGGGGCATCATCCTGCTGTGGACGGTTTCCGCTTCAAGCCTTCGCACCGAACGGATGCTGAGCCGAGTTGCGCTGAGCGGTCACTTCGGCAGCGGTCGGCTTGCCAGCGACTGCACGGGCGATCGACTCCTTAACGGCGCGATAGTTGTAGTCCTGGATCTTCGCGTCGTCGGCAGCTTCCCAGTGGATGAACACGCCGACGCAGATGAAGATGTCGTCAGCTTCAGCTGCGGGGATCACGCCCTCGGCAACCGAGTCCTGAACGGCCTTGGCGACGCCGTACTGAGCAGGTCCGAACATCTGAACGGCCTGACGGGCGTCCTTGATGGTGACCTTGTTGTACAGGATCGTGTTCGGCTTGCAGGGCAGGTTGGGAGCGATAACAGCGAGGAGGGTCGTGAAACCGTCCTTGTTGTTCGTCAGCGCGTTGCAGAACGCGACTTCAGCGGCCGAGCCGCGCGGACCCATGAGAAGGTCGATGTGAGCGACTTCGTTACCGTCGCCGACGAGCGATTCGCCGACAAGCACCTTGTTGATCTTGGCCATTTCGGGGTTTCTCCCAAGCTATAAGCACCACGAGCACCAACGCCACCCTGCCGAAAGGCCGGGCGCACCAGTTTCTGCCCAATCGAAAAGCCATCCTTCGTTTCTGCGTCCGGCGACGAAGTCGACGAACCGGTTTGCCGGATAGCGGCGCGCCATAAACGCCGCCCCTAGATAGCCTGAGGGCAATATCGAGACAAGGGGCTAAGACGAGCCGTTAAGCCCCATTGCGTCGCACACAGAAGCGACAAAAACGGTTGCTACAACGAGGTCGGCAGTCGTACCCGGATTGATGCCCTGGCGCTTCAGATCGGCATCGAATTCGAGCAATGCGGGCAATGCTTTGGCTGTCGCGACGGGCTGCCAGAGCGTTTCGAGCGCAATCGCCCGCTGACGGACATCATTGGCAACTGCTTCACCATGTTTTCGAACAATGTGGCTGTCTGCAAATTGTGCAAGATAGGCCATGTGCAGCGTCGTCACCGCCAATGACGGATCATCGCTCAGTGATTGAGCGCGGCGCAGTTCCGGCAACCCGAACTCGAAAATGTCTTGAAAGCCAGTCGTATAGTTGAGTGCGATGCGGTCGCGCTCGGCCGCCAGCGCCATCGCCTCGAGCAGGCCGATGGTCGGCGGAACGGCCACATCCTGCTCAGGTGCCGACCCTAGCCCACCGGGATGCGCCCGCCGGATCGCCGCATAAACCGAGGCGGCATCGCCCGCATCGAGATTGGCCAGCACCGCATTCAGCCGTCCGCGCAGGCCAAGCTCCAGGTTCATTGCCGCAGCAGCCGCAACCGGCGCGCACAGCAGCAGAATGCCAAGGTTCGTATTACAGCCCGCGGCCGCGAATGAGGCTTCGACGGCGCGCAGAATTCGGGTGCCGACTTTCTCGCCGCTGGCCGCGATCCATGGCGCTGCAGCTTCCGCACTGGCCTCGAATTGCGCGACCTCCATGCCGTGGCCGCCAGAATGAACATGAACATTGCCCGGCTTGAGCGCAGAAAGCTCTGCGTGGCAGGCGGCGATGAACAGCTCGGCGATCTGGTCTTCGCTCAGGCGGGGCATGGTTGCGCAGCCGTGTGCGCCCGCCGGTGTTCGGCAACCGCGTAAAGGAAATCTTCGACGATGGTCTCGGCGATGTTGATATCCGATACGCTCTGCAAACCGCGCCAGGACGGATTGCTGTTCACTTCAAGAACCATGAGACGCCCGTCAGCTCCGCGGATCAGATCGACGCCGGCATAGTCGCCACCCACAGCAGACAGCGCGCCTTGCGCCAGCGAGGCCATTTCCGCGTCAGCCAGATGCGCAATCGGCGCTGCACCCTGGTGAACGTTGGTGATCCAGCTGCCCGCCCGCCGTGCCATGGCAGCTACGACGCGCCAGCGCGTCACCAGAACCCGCCAGTCTTCGAATGTTGCGTTGGAAGAGGGCACGTAGTCCTGCAGATAATAGATGTTATCGGCTGCCTCGGGCGCCGGCAGCTCGTTCACGCTGTCGACGCGCATCAGCCCTTTGCCCTGCGACCCGAACAAGGGCTTGTAGATCAGTGGCCGCCCGGCCGCGCCTACGTAGGCATCCGCGGGTGGCAGCGTCTCGACTGTGCGCGTGCGCGGTGTCGGAATACCGGCCTTGTGCAGCAAGAACGTCGTCGCCGACTTGTCGACGCAGCGCTCGATGGCGCGCGCATCGTTCCATACGCGCACGCCGCTTTCGCGCAGCGCATGCAGGATGCCGAGGCGGAAGGTGATCTGCTCCAGCGTGCCCGCCGAAATGGACCGCACGAATACGGCATCCGGCAATACGCCGTTGAAACCAGGAATATCGATGCCGCTTTCCAGCCCGGTATCGAACGCGCACCGCGGCAGCGATGTGATGACGACATAGGCCCCGCGCGCGCGCAACGCCTCGGCGAGGCGGCGCACGTGCCAGTTGCCGCTCTCTTCCTCGAGGAAGAGAGCGATCTTCAGGCCGCTTGCGCTTTGATCAGCGGAAGCTTTTGTCGACGACGTCTGGAGCAAGTTCGCCCGCATGGAATGAGGTGCCGGTGTCGAGGTTCGAAACGATGACCTGAGCCGGGCTGAACAACATCGGATCGATTTTGTAGAAGTCGCCGCCGGCTGCCGCGAAGATATCGGCGAACGGCTCGCCGTAGGCGGCGCAGGTGCTCGAGGGAAGTTGCTTTGCAAGCTGCTCGGCCGCGTCGTTGCTGCCGCGCACGAACAACTGCACCCGGCCACCGTAGATTACGGCGTCGTTAGTGCGGCCCATGGCACGCATGAAATCGGGGATCGGCGGCGCGATCGGTGCCGTGCCGATGCCATCCTCGATGTGCTCCAGCGGGAAGTGCAATTCGTGCGCCTTGTGCAGAGCGACTTCGAGCACGCGTGCCGCGATCTGCACGCTGCCCGCGATGCAGCCCGTCGGCGCAAAAAGGATCGTCAGGTTGCTCGGCTGCACGCCGCACGCCGCCGCGATAGAACGCGCGACCGAAGCCGGCGGAGCCTTGTCGCCCTCGATGACGAGCGCCGCCTTGCTATAATGGTCGACGTAGTTGAGGTCTTTGTAGAGCGCCTCGACGCGCGAAAGGGCACGCGCCGGTCCCGAGCCGAGCGCAAAGAAGCCGCTCTCCTGCTCGGTGATCTGCCAGCCGGCATACTGGCTGCCGAGACAGGCGACGACCGGGTTCGCAGCGTGGACGGTGATGCCGAGCGGCCAGCGCTTCAGGCCGGAATCATTGTGCACCGTGACAGTGCCGAGCCCACCGAGGCAGACCTCAGCCAGCCGGCGTCCAGCTTCCAATCCGCCCGGGGCCTTCGCGCCCATGTCGATGAGCCGTTCGCCGGCTTCTCCGGTCGTAACCGCGCAACGCAGTGCGTCGGCGTCGGCCACGATTCCTTCAACGAGCTTGGCTGCGCGCGAAGAGACGCTTGGGGCCGGGCCGTTGTACTTCTGCATTGTCGTTGCGCTCCCTGTTTCGGGGCTGTCCATACAGCATCTGACCCAGTTCGTCCAAGCGCTGACGACAACTCCCTAATGCCGCATCCTGGCTCGCCCCGGAGCCATAAACCGTGGCTATCGGCCTATAGCGGGGAATGTGGGTTCCAGGGGCCGGGCGGTCCGCTGTCCAGGGCGGCAACGGCTCGTCTCCGATGTCGAGCGATCCGGGATCGGCGTAAAGAATTGCTGCAGCGCGAACGTCCATTGAAACGTTCACTTTAGGCGTCTCCCCCATCGCCGCCGCGAGATGCGCGTGGAAGAGACTTCCGCGCTCATCGTCGAACACGTCGAGCGTCGCGCCCGGCCGCGGATTGATCTCGAGCAGATAGGGGCTTTTGCCTGCGAGCAGGAAATCGAACGAGACGAGACCGGCAAGCCTCAGTGCGGCGCATAGCTTTTCAGCCGCTGATTGCATCGAAGCCGCGACATCCGTGGCTACCTCGGCCGGCCCGACCGCGCCGCCGTAGCGGTAAGGTCTCGGACCGGTTCCGACGGACCATTGCCGGCTGATGCCGATCATTTGCATGCCCCCGCCGCTCGCAACCGCAAGCACCGAGTGCGGGATGCCATCGAGCTGGCGCTGGTAATATCGCCGCGCGCCTTGCTCAGCCTCCGCTGAAGCTACGTGCGTTCCCCCGCTGCCGCCTATGCGCTTCGACAGCCATCCGGCCGGGTCGCCGGGCACGCGAAGTTGCGTTTCAGGATGTTCGATTGAGAGCTTGTCGAGCAGCGCCGCCAGCGCGCGCGGATCCTTGCAGCGCGCGATTGTCGCCGCATTGTTGCCGAGGATGCGATAGCGACGCGCCAGCACTTCGATCAGCTTCGGGCGATCTTCGAATCCCGAGCCGAGCACCAGCCCCACCGGAGGGCTCGTCGCGCGTTGGGCCAGATCGCTCAGTGCGGCGAGTGTCTGCTTGGTGCGAAATCCTATGCGCGCTGCATCTTTGACGCACAACGCATGTGCTGCGTACTCGGCAGTGTCGCTGTCGCCGAACGCGTCGGCGACAAGCGGTTCGTATCCAGCGCGCCGGGCGGAGGCTGCGAGCCCACGCCCGGCTAATGCTGCGATAAGGACGCTCCCGCTGATCAAGCGGTCAGCGTCCGCGCCAGGTCGAACGCGGCGCGGAAGTCATAGTGCACGGGCTTGTCGGACTCGAGCATGCGCTTGAAGAGGCCGGACTCCGTCTTGTACTTGATGTCGCCGATGGCGAGCGGGCCAACGCCGAGCGCGTTGGAGCCGGGCAGGGCAGCGCCGTCCATGAACAGCTCCATGCCCTCGATGCCCGCGGGCGGAACTGCGTTCACGTCGGCAGCGACGAGCAGGTTCTTCGCCTTGGCGAGATCATCGCCGGAGAGAACGCGAACGCCGGCAGCAGCGGCTGCGAACACGACTTCCGTGTCGGCGATGATCGCCTGCTTCTGCTCCAGCGTCTCACCCGACTTGGCGATGAGGTCGACGCCGAAGCGCTGCTTCGACACTTCCGCCGACTTGATCACGCGATCGACACCGCGGTGCGCAACCAGCGTCACCTCAGCGCCTTCCAGCGCTGCGATGATCGAGGAGGCGAAGCCGACGACGCCGGTGGCGCCGAACACGGCAACGCGCGTGCCTTTCCAGCCGCGATTGAACTTCGTGCGCAGCACGCGCTCGACGCACGCGACCATCGCTGCAGCCGTGGTGAACGATCCGGCAGGGTCGGCCAGAGCCGACAGACCAAACGGCGGCACCAGTGCCTTCTGCACGGCTTCCAGCATGTCGAGAGCGAGGATGGCATCCTTGCCGCCGATGAAAAAGCCCGTGCGCGTGCCATAGTTCGGCGGGCGCGAGAAGATCGCGTCCTGCGTGAGCGCGGTCACTTCCTCGAGCGTCACGTTGATGTACGGGACGATGACCTTCCAGCCGGCATCCGCCGCCATGTTCACGTCGAACGGCGACATATGCTTCTGCGGCGAGAGCATGTGCAAAATCGGAGTGGCTTCGCTCATAATCGGTCTTCCTTGGCTTCTGAACTTATGTGTTGGCGATCTTTTCGACGCTGGCGCCCCTGTTGCGCCCTTCGGCGATGAGGATTTCAAGCCCCTCGCGTCTAGCGACTTCGATGGCGGAATCATAGAGGCGGCGGGCAATTTCCTGCGATGGCGCGAATGCGAACCCCGTCGGGCCCCAGGAGCTCTGGCCGATACCCACACCGCCGGCCGCACGGAGAGCTCCGACGACGCGCCCGACGCCCGGGCTGGTCCAGGGACTACCACCCTGGGCGCCCGCAAAATGGTTGCCGACGATCTTCTGAATCTCGGTCAGCGCATCGCCGAAGGCCGCGATGTCCTCTTCCATCAAGCCGGGTGCGAGCTGCATCAGGACGAGACGGCAAATGTGCGCTGCCGCATCTGCGGGCAGAGGAGGTAGCGCCGCGAAAGCATTCGTTTCATCCTCGCCATGCACGCCTGCCGTGCTGGCATCCATCACCAGCAGCGCACGCCACGCCGGGGGAAAGTCCGCGCGCACCAGGATCGGCGGTGCACGGTCGAGTTCACCGCGCCCGCCGTCGACGATAAAGCCGCCTTGCTCGAATGCAGCCATGCCGATCGCTGATCGCGCTCCGCGATTGACCATTTCGCCAAGCCGCGAGGGAATGTGGTCGATGCCTTCGAGCGTCATCAACGCAGCACCGGCTGCCAGCGCCATCTGTGTGCCCGAGCCGAGCCCGGCGTGCGCGGGAATGGCCGAGGTGACTTTCACCTCGTAACCGGCCGGCAACTTGTAGGCATCCGCAAGCTTGCGCAGAGTTGCGAGCGCGCGCGCATGATCGGGGCCTTCACCCTTGAATGTTTGGCTGCGCTTCAAGACGAGCTCGGTGCGCGGCACGTCGACGGCGAGGCCGATGCTGCCGAACATGCGTCTCAGATCGCCGTTCAGATCCAGAAAGCCCAGATGCAGCCGCGCTGGCGCAACCACGCGCACCGCTCCCGCGTGCGCTCGTTCACGCTTGGCGGGTGCATCGGATTGCTTTGCGTCAGCCAGTGGCATTACGGTTCAACCTGTTGGTGCGGTGCCCCCGACCGGAGGAGACAGACAATATGGCGGCTGAGCGCGAAAAGCCCATGCCGGATGCTGAAGTCAATGCATGGCTGCAAAAAAACCTGCCGAAGTGGCATCTTGAGGATGGCTGGATCCGGAGGACATACAAGACGAGCGGCTGGAAGGGGACTCTGATGGTAATCAATACCGTTGGGCATCTGGCCGAAGCGGCATGGCACCATCCTGATATCACGGCCTCCTATGCCTGGGTGGAGGTGCGCCTTATGACGCACACCGCCAAGGGCATCACGCCCAAGGATCTGGAACTGGCGCAGAAGATCGAGGAAGTGGTCCACTGGCAGCCAGGTAAGTCGGGTGGCGCCCTGGAGGGAACGCCAGCCTCCGACCAGCGCTTCGCTTACATAAAATACGATTGATCTCCAAGACCCCGGTCGTCGCCCCTTTTATGGTGCAGCGGCCGGCTCGAGGGGAGCTAGGTTTGCTTGCGTCCGGCGGCCTGGCGCGATAACGAGCACGCCTTCCGCCGTCTCGCCTGCGAGCTTCAATGTCCGACCGCCCGAACCCTTCTTCAGATGTTCTTGCTGCGTTTGATTGCGTTATCGCCCTTGGGTCCAACCTGGGCGATAAGGCCGCAAACATCGACCGCGCCATCACCTTGCTGACCGATATCGGCGATGTCGTGGTCATCGCGCGCTCGCGCAACTACGCCACCGATCCTTGGGGCAAAACGGATCAGGATTGGTTCGTCAACGCTGCCGTTGCGGTTAAGACGCAGCTATCGCCGCGCGAGCTTCTGGCGCGCTGCAAGTCGATCGAGAAGGATATGGGCCGCGTCGAGACGGAGCGCTGGGGACCGCGCATTATCGACCTCGATCTTCTCGTTTACCGCGGCATTTCCATTGACGAGCCCGATCTCATTCTGCCGCACCCGCACATCGGCGCGCGCGCCTTCGTACTCGCGCCGCTGATGGACATCGCGCCGGATCTTGTCATCGCCGGAAAAAGCGTGCGCGAGATGTATGCGGATATCGATACCGCCAGCGTGCGCGTGATCGACTGAGGCCCACCTGCTCGGGTTACGCCTTTCTCGGCAGAGCCCAGCACTTCGGCATGTGCGTCATACCGATCTTTTCGTAATAGCCTTCGGCCGCTGGAGCAGCGAGCAGGATCAGCGTCGCTCCTTCGCCGGCAGCGCGATGTGTCTCCGCGATCAGGCGCTTTCCGATGCCCTGGTGCTGATAGGCAGCGTCCACAGCGAGATCGGACAGATAGCAGCAATATGCAAAGTCGGTGATCGCCCGCGATACGCCGATCAGCCGCTCGCCATCGCGCGCCGTCACGATGATGTCGGCCCCGCGCAGCATTTGATCGAGACGCGACAGATCATCTGCCGGCCGCCGCGCGGCAAGCGTCGATGCGACGAGTATCGACTGAAACTCATGTGCTGAGAGATGCGGCTCTGCTGCATATGCGATGGTCATGATCACACCCGCAAAAGCAAACGCCGCAGCACGGGGCCGCGGCGTTGCAGAATTCTTAGAAGTGACGTCGCTTAGTTCGAACCGTCAGCCTTGAACGACTCGATGTAGGCGATGATGTCGTCGCGCTGCGTCTCGTCCTTCACGCCCGGGAACAGCATCTTTGTTCCAGGGACGAGGGCCTTCGGATTCTCCAGCCACTTGTGCAGGTTCGCGTCATCCCAGGTGATGCCGGACTTCTTCAGAGCGTCCGAGTAAGCAAAGCCCTCGACCGAAGCAGCGGGGCGACCCAGCAAGCCATTCAGCTCAGGACCAACCTTGTTCTTCGCACCCGGGCCAATGGCGTGGCACGGCGCGCACTTGTTCCAGAGCTTCTTGCCGGCTTCGGCGTCCTGTGCCGAGGCAACAGCTGGCATCGCGAGCAAGCAACCCGCAGCGACAACCCACTTGAGCATCCCGTTTCTCCCTTTTCGACGTGCACACGTCGTTTGATGGCGCGCGCATATTCCAATACTCATCGTAAATCTGCCAAGTCTTTTGTGAACTTGGGCTGAACACGATGCCGCACCCCAAGTTCCCCGAGGGTGCGAGTCGGAATTTTTTGTTGCGATGCAGCGAGCGGACTTAAGCGTCGCTCGGCTCGGGCGTTTTTGCTGGTGCAGGCTTCGGCGAAGCGCCACCTGGTCGCCGATAGATAAACGCCGGCGAGGCCAAATGAGACTCCACATCTGCCACCTTTGCCCACTCCTCGTGCATCGGTGAAAGCGAGCATGCAGGGTCCGTATTCGCCGCGTCACCTGTGAGAGCAAACGCCTGACAACGGCATCCGCCGTAGTCGACCTCGCGGCGCGGACACGTGCGGCACGGCTCCTTCATCCAGCTCGTGCCGCGATACTTGTTGAATGCATCGCCATTGAGCCAGATGTCGGCGAGCGGGCGATCCTTCACGTTGTCGAACTCGAGCTGCGTGATGGATTCCGCGGCATGGCAGGGCAGCACGCGGCCTGACGGCGTAATGTTGATAATGCCCTTGCCCCAGCCGCCCATGCAGGGCTTCGGGAACTTTGCGTAGTAATCCGGCACCACGGCATCGATGACGATGATGCCCTTCAACTCTTCGCGCTTTCGCTCGACGATGCGCGCTGCTTCCATGAAGGCCTCGCGCGTCGGCATCAGCGAGGCGCGGTTCTTGAGCGCCCATGCGTAGTACTGAACGTGCGCGACCTCGACGCGGCCGGCACCAAGCGAAACCGCATAGTCGATGATCGCTTCGACGTTGTGAATGTTGTGGCGATGGATCGGCGCGTTGATGGTCAGCGGCATGCCGAGTTCACGCACCCAGCCCGCTACTTCCTTCTTCTTGGCGCTGCCGCCCTTGTAGCCGCCAATGCGGTCTGCATTCTCGGCCGCCGTGTCGATGTCCTGAATGGAGATCTGCACGTGGTCGAGGCCGCACTCCTTCAGCTTCTCCAGCCGGTCGCGCTTAAGCAGCACAGCTGCGGTGATGAGGTTGGTGTAGAGACCTGCCTCCGCCGCCGTCGTGATGATCTCTTCCAGGTCGCGGCGCGCCGTCGGCTCGCCACCCGAAAGGTGAACCTGCAGGATGCCGAGCTGCGCCGCCTGGCGCATCACCTTCTGCCACTGCTCGGTCGTCAGTTCGGTGTTGACCTTTTCCAGCTCCAGCGGATTCGAGCAGTAAGGGCACTGCAGCGGGCAGCGGTGCGTCAGCTCGGCGAGCAGGCCGATCGGAGCGCGGACTGTGCACGAAGGATCCGGCGACGGTGCGGAGGACGCATCGCAGCGCATCTCGCCCGCGTCCATCGTCACGGTCGATTCCTTGACGTGCTTCTCAGGGGCAGTTTCGTTCATGCCTTCACCACTCCCTTGTCCGCGAGGTCCTGAAGCATCGTTACGATGTCGGCCTCGATGTCCTTCCTCGGCGCGCTGTATTCTTTAGCTAAGTGATCGGCGATCTCACCAACAGTGCGCGCCCCATCACAAAGCTTCAAAACTTCGACAGCGATGGGATCAGGGTCGAACAGGCGCTCCGGCGCCAGGATGATCCAACGATCGCGTCCTGCGTCGTGGCGCATCTTGATGTAACGCGGCATGGCTGGCTTGCTCTCGGCCGATATGACCGTTCGCTGGCGTGGCGCCGTTTCGTTCATTTACGCACCCTCCGGCCGGAATGCGCCGGGAGGAATGTTTCCTTCCACGTACGCATGCTGCAGCGCATCAAGCTGCGACCACAGCACGTTGCATTTGAAACGGACGGCGTCGACGCATGCCTCCTGCTCTTCGCGCGTCTTCGCGTTCTCCAGCACGTAGCCGAGTGCGAAGTCGGCATCGCGCGGCGCCTGCGTCAGACGGCGCTTGAAGTAGGCCATCACCTTGTCATCGATGAAGTCGGGGTAGTTCTCCAGCATCCCCGCGATCCGCTCCTTGTGGATCTTGGGGGCGAACAGCTCGGTGAGCGACGAAGCGATAGCAACCGTGATCGGCTGCTCGCGCACGAAGGTGACGTAAGATTCGACGGCAAACTTCGTCGCCGGCAGCGCGCCCTTCATCGAGGTGACGTAATCGCGATCGAGGCCAAGACCGGTGGTCAGCACCAGCCAGCGCTCGATGCCGCCTTCCTCTTCGCCGAAGCCGTCGTGATCGAGAATGCGGTGCAACCATTCGCGGCGCAGCTCGCGGTCGTAGAGGCGGCTGACGAGGGCGGCATCCTTGCGCGGCACCGCGGATTGGTAGCAGTAGCGGTTCAGCGCCCACGCCTGCACCTGCGGCTTCTTCAGTTTGCCGCCATGCAGCATGTGATGAAACGGGTGCTTGTCGTGATAGCGCTCCGCGCCGACTGCCCGGATCGCGGCTTCGAACTCGCCGACCGGCATCGGGTCGACCGGCTTACGCTCGCTGTTTTTCCGCTCCAGGCTCACAGCTTCGCTCATAGGCGTACCTCCATCCCATCGTACCCGACTTCCCAACCCGCAGCATCTATGGCTTTTCGGGCGTCGGAGTTGTCGTCCAGTGCCGGGTTCGAGTTGTTTATATGAACATATACGAGCCTGCCGACACCAAGTTTCTTGAAGGCGGCGATAGACCCTGCGGGGCCTGACATACTGATGTGCCCCATCCGGGCGCCCGTTTTATTGAGCAGCCCTTGCTCGATCATTTCGTTGTCGGTGAAGAGCGTCCCGTCGAAGAAGACGGTCGAGGCGCCCTCCAGTCGCTCCGCCAGCTCATCATCTATCTCGGCGCAACCGGGAATGTAAAAGAAGGACTTCTTTTCGCTCGGATCAGTAACTTTGAGGCCGATGGTGTCGCCCTCGCGGCTGCCGTAGTTGCCGCCGGCCGAGGCATCCTCGAGATAGAGCGCAACCTTGCCCGGCACCGCGAATGCCTCGACAGTGAGGCCGAGATCAACGCCGCCGCCTTCCAGATTGAACGGCGTATCGAGCTTCATCTCGATGCGTGGCACCAGCGCTGGCGCCAGCACCTGGAACACCGAGTTGGCGTTGACTGTCGCCAGCACGCGGTCGGAAGCATACACAGAGAACGGCTGCGCCTCGCGCAGGTTGATCAGCCCGATGATGTGGTCGACATCGCCGTTGGTCAGCACCGCCGCCTTGATCGGGCTGTGGCGCAGGCCGACGCGCGGATCGGCATGCAGTGACGGCGTATTGGCGATCTGCTCGCGAAGATCCGGGGAGGCATTGAGCAACGCCCAGTTCACCCCGTCGCGGCTCACCGCCAGAGAGGACTGCGTTCTGGCCCGGAAGCCCTCGGCTCCGGCGCGCACGGAGACGCAATTGCGGCAATTGCAGTTCCACTGCGGAAAACCGCCCCCCGCAGCAGACCCCAAAACTTTGATGATCATCGAATATCGCTGGTTGCGGGCCGCACATGCTCAAGAGAGCATCAGCGCCCGAATAAAACAACGGCGGCCGAGGTATCGACCGCCGTTGTCGGAAACTCACATGGTCCGTGAGTGGATCGACAGTCGTTAGATGATGTCGATCTCAGCCGGCATGTACGAGGTAACCTCGAGGCCAACTTCCTGCTCGCGAACTGCGGGCTTCGACCAAACCTTCATGTCTTCCTCCTATTCGGCAAGATGCCGTCCAAAATTGGATGGCCCCGCCGAGGGCCCACCCACTGAAGCATGACCTTCCTGGGAGGGCCGCTTCAGTCCCGCGGATCCGGATCACGCAAGTCCGAACCGCTATAGCGGCTATAAACCACAGGGCCTGATCCGGCGGAAGTAAATCACACTCACAAACGCGTGTGATTTCCGTCATCTGGCAGCGGTGGCAAGAGCACTAGGCACCCAAGCCAGAACTGTTGCTGATCCCCATCAGGCGCGGGGTCGGAGACGTCCGCTGTTGGGTTGCTGGCCTAAAGAGAAGGCGCGCGTAGCAGCGCTGCCGGCGAAGGAATGCTTTGCCCCAATTCACCAGAAATGGAAAAATGGTTGCTTATTTCCGCCGTCTCAGCTGGCGACAATAGAAAATTCTACTTCGATCAACTATAAGAAGGGCGCCGGCGCACGGGGGAGTATGCCCCCAGGGACCGGCGCCATCCTATCGATTGGACGACGTTGGATCGCAGGCAGCGAAAGGCACGGACGTTGCGCTACTTCCCCATATTTCTCGATCTTGATGATCGCCACGTCCTTATCGTCGGTGGCGGTGAGAAGGCGCTGCAGAAGCTGCGTCTGCTGACCAAGACCACGGCGCGTCTGACGGTCGTTGCCGAAGAGGTGGAAGACGGCTTGGCGGACCTGCAGGTCCAGCGGCCGTTCACCATTCTTCGCCGCGACTTTAACGAATCCGATCTCGACGCTGCGGCGCTTGTCTTTGCCGCCAGCGATGATCCAGAACTCGACCGCCGTGTAGCCGCAGCGGCGCGTGCCAAGGGCATCCCCGTAAACGTCGTCGACGGGCCGGCCGACAGCAACTTCATCATGCCCGCCATCGTCGATCGCGACCCCGTCGTCGTCGCCATCGGCACCGAAGGCACAGCACCCATTCTTGCCCGCGAGATTAAAGCCAAGCTCGAAAGCTGGCTGCCGGCGCATTTCGGGCGCGTGGCGCAGAGCGCCGGCGCGATCCGCCAGAAGATCGGCGAGGCAATCACCGATCCGGTTCTCCGCCGTCGCACGTGGGAAACACTGCTCCAAGGGCTGTGGCGCCAATTCGTTCTCAACGGTGACCCCTCCGGTGCAGACCGTGAGCTGACGCGTCAGCTCGATGCAGCGCGCAACGAGGCAACGCCGGTCGGCAGCGTTGCGCTGATAGGCTGCGGACCGGGCGAGCCCGATCTCATCACGCTCAAGGCGCAGCAGCATTTGCAGTCGGCCGATGTTCTTGTCGTCGACCGGCTGGTCAATCCGGCCATCATGGAATATGCGCGCCGCGACGCGATCCGCATCTACGTTGGCAAGGAGCGAGAGGGCGATGCAGCCCTGCAGGACGAGATCAACCGCACTCTCGTACGCGAAGCCTTAAAGGGGCACCGCGTTGCCCGCCTGAAAGGCGGCGACGCATTCGTATTCGGTCGCGCCGCCGAAGAGATGTCGGCCGTTCGCGCCGCTGGCATTCCCGTGACTGTCGTGCCCGGTATAACGGCCGCGCACGCCTGCGCAGCCAGCGTCGGTCTGCCCGTCACGCTGCGAACCAAGGTGCGTCAGTTCACCGTCATCACCGGAGCCTCTGCGGAGGGCCCGGTCGAGGTCGACTGGTCGTCACTGGTGGCACCCGGGCAAGCTTTCGCCATTTACATGGGTGTGCGCACCGCGGAGCATTTTCGCGAGCGCCTGCTAGCAGCAGGGGCGCAGCCCGACACGCCCATCGTCATCGTTGAGAACGGCACGCTGTCGAACGAGCGTGTCGTGTCGACGCGACTGTCACTTCTTGCTCGCGCCATCGCCGACAAAGGGATAGTTGGACCCGCAATCATTTTCGTCGGTCTGGATTGGGCGAGCGCTGGGCTCACACCTCCCGAGCGCGTCGAACTCTACGAGCCGGCGGCTCAGGGTGCCGCGCCGCAGTCCATGATCAGCCAAACGCACAGCACCGCCTGATGGCGCCAAGACGAGATATGTCGAGGAGACATCCGTGACTGCCCAACCGCTGCTTCCGAAGAACGCGCCGTTCACCCCGGAAGAAATCGATGCACTCAATAGTGTCGTCGCGCGTACGACGCCGCAGCAGCGTGCTTGGCTCGCCGGCTTCTTCGCCGGTTTCGAGGCCGCGCAGACAGGCGGCCAGCCCCAGCCCGTAGCGCAGTCGAAGCCGCGCCAGCCGCTGCTGATCCTCTATGCCAGCGAGAGCGGCAACGCCGAGGCGCTGGCGATGCGTGCCAAGAAGAGCGCCCAGAAGCATGGCCTCGATGCGCGCGTGTTCGATTTCGCCGATGCGGATTTTGGCATTCTCAGCAAAGCCAAGAACATCCTCGTCTTCGCGGCCACGTGGGGCGAGGGCGATCCGCCCGGCCGCGCTGTCGATTTTTACACGGCCCTGATGAGCGACAATGCCCCGCGCATCGAGGGTGTTCGCTTTGCCGTGTTGGCGCTCGGTGACACGGCATACGCGCAGTTCTGCGCCACCGGCAAAGCAATCGATGCCCGCCTCGAAGCGCTGGGTGGCACTCGCGCATTCGACCGCATCGATCTCGACCTCGACTACGCCAAACAGGCCGCTGACTGGACCGAAAACGCTCTTGCGGAGCTGGGCCCGCCCGACGATGCCGCGGCAACCACTGTCGTGCATGTCGACTTCAAGGGCGGCTCGCATCCCGCTGACGATGATGAACCCCAGTTCACTGCCGAAAATCCACTGACCGGCGAGATCAACGCACGGGTCAATCTCAATGGCACGGGTTCGACCCGCGAGACCTGGCACATCGAGATCGCGGCCGACGCTCCCGGCTTCTCCTACCTTCCGGGTGATGCCATCGGCGTCATCCCAGAGAACGATTCCCAGCTCGCCCTAGACGTTGCCGAAGCTGTCGGCCTCGGCGCTGACGGCGACGTGGTGCGCAATCTGCGCGAGCGCTACGACGTGACGACGCTGTCGCGCGCGTTCGTTGAATCCTATTCCAAGCTGACCGGCCGCACCGATGCGGCCGCGCTCACCGACCAGAAGGCCTTTGGCGATTTCTCCGCCGATCGCCAGCTTGTGGACTTCCTTCAAACCTATCCGGAAAAGCTCAACGCAGAGCAGCTATTCTCCGTTCTGCGCCCGCTGCCGGGCCGGCTCTACTCGGTCGCCTCCAGCCCCAGGGCGCACCCCGGCGAAGCACATCTGCTGATTGGCGCGGTGCGTTGGGAGTCTCATGGCCGCAAGCGTGGCGGCGTCGCCTCCACGTACTTCGCCGACCGCCGCAAAGTCGGCGATCCAGTGCGCGTCTACATCAAGCCCAACCGCCACTTCCGCCTCCCCGAGGATGGCAACCGCCCGATCATCATGATTGGCGCCGGCACCGGCGTCGCCCCGTTTCGCGCCTTCGTGGAAGAGCGCGCAGAATTGGGCGCCAAGGGCAAAAGCTGGCTCGTATTCGGCGAGCGCAACTACACCAACGACTTCCTCTACCAGCTCGAATGGCAAGATCACCTTGCGTCGGGTTCGCTGTCGCGCATCGACGTCGCCTTCTCGCGCGATCAGCCGGAGAAGATCTACGTCCAGCAGCGCCTCTGGGAAGCGCGCGAGGATGTGCTGCGCTGGGTCGAGGATGGCGCCCACATCTACGTGTGCGGCGACGAGAAGGGCATGGGCCGCGATGTCGACGTGACGCTCTCCCGCATTCTCGCCGAAGCGGCACGCGGGGACGACGAAGCCGGCAAGGCGAAGCTGAAAGAGCTGGCCAAGGCCGGCCGCTACCAGCGCGACGTATATTGATTGAAGGCGGCGCTAGCGCCGGACCAGGACACGACAATGAGCGAAGACAAGCGCGCCAAGAACGAACTCATCAAGGAGAGCAGCCACCAGCTGCGCGGCACCATCGCGCAGGGACTGGCCGACGTCTCCACCGGTGCCATCTCCGAGGATGACAGCCAGCTCACCAAGTTCCACGGCACCTACCTGCAGGACGACCGCGACGTGCGCGGCGAGCGCGCCAAGAAGAAGCTGGAAAAGGCTTACAGCTTCATGATCCGCGTGCGCCTGCCGGGCGGCGTCACGACGTCGAAGCAGTGGCTGCAGCTCGACGCCATCGCCGGCACCTACGCAAACCACGCACTGCGCCTGACGACGCGTCAGACGTTCCAGTTCCACGGCGTCATCAAGACGAACATGAAGCGCACGATGCAGGCCATCAACGCCGCCGTGCTCGACACGCTCGCCGCCTGCGGTGATGTCAACCGCAATGTGCTGGCGACCGGCAACCCCAATCTGTCGAAGGTTCACGCTGCCGCGCATCAGCTCGCCGTAGACGTCAGCGAGCACCTGCTGCCGAAGACCGGTGCCTATCACGAGATATGGCTCGACGGTGAGCAGGTCTCCGACGCGTCGCGCCCAGCGAAGACGGACGAGGAGCCGATCTACGGCAAGCACTACCTGCCGCGCAAGTTCAAGATCGTGATCGCCGTGCCGCCGTCCAACGACGTCGACATCTACGCGCACGACCTCGGCTACATCGCCATCACCGACGATAAGGGCAAGCTCGTCGGCTGGAACATCACCGTCGGCGGCGGCATGGGCATGACCCACGGCGACCCCGACACGTTCCCGCGCACCGCTGACCTTTTCGGATTCTGCACCACCGAGCAGGCCGTCGACGTGGCGGAGAAGATCGTCACCGTGCAGCGTGACTGGGGCAACCGCGAGAACCGCAAGCGCGCGCGCCTCAAGTATACGATTGAGGATCGTGGCCTCGACAATTTCCGCGCCGAGGTGGAAAAGCGCCTTGGCTACAAGCTCGGCGAGCCGCGCCCGTTCGAATTCACCTCGACCGGCGATGTGATCGGCTGGCAGCAGGGTGCCGACAAGAAGTGGCACCTGACACTGTTCGTCGAGAACGGCCGCATCAAGGATAAGCCCGGCTGGCGCTTGCGCACCGCGCTGCGCGAGATCGCGGAGATTCACCCCGGCGGCTTCCTCGTCACCGCCAATCAGAACGTGATCATTTCCAACATCACGGCCAAGACCAAGCCGAAGATCGAAGCCCTGCTCGCCGAGCATGGTATCGTCATCGGCTCCGACTTTTCGGGTCTGCGCCGCAACAGCATGGCTTGCGTCGCGCTGCCGACGTGCGGCCTGGCGCTGGCCGAGAGCGAGCGCTTCCTGCCGGAACTCGTCACCGCGCTCGAAGAGTCGCTCGAGAAGGCCGGACTGCGCGACGACGACATCGTCATCCGCATGACCGGCTGCCCCAACGGCTGCGCGCGGCCCTATCTTGCCGAGATCGGCCTCGTCGGGCGCAACCCGGGGCTCTACAACCTGTATCTGGGCGCAGCGTTCAACGGCGATCGCCTGAACAAGCTCTACGCCGAGGACATCGACAAGGATCGCATCATCGGTCTGCTCGATCCGATCTTCGCGCGCTACGCCAAGGAGCGTGAGGACGGCGAGCACTTTGGCGACTTCGTCATCCGCGCCGGCTACGTGAAGGCGACCACCGCGGGCAACCGCTTCCACGCAGACCTCGACCTCGTGAAGACTGCCAGCTAGCGCGGCGGTAGGCAGTCAGGATTGGCATCGGCGGAGGGAGTAAATCTCCACTGCCGACTGCCCAGTGCCTCACTGCCCAACCAGCTTAATGGCGAAGCGGATTGATCAGCGCGAACGCCGCCCAGAACAGCACCAGCGCCAGCGTCACCCGCAACACCCAGTCGGGCACCATGCCTGTAATGCGCGAGCCGAGCGCGATGCCGGGCACCGATCCGACCAATAGCAGCCCCAAGATCGGTAGATCGACGTTGCCCATGCCGAAGTGGCTCGCCCCCGCGAGGAACGTGAGCGGGATCGCATGTACGATGTCCGTGCCGATGAGGCGCCGCGCCGAGAGCGAGTGATAAAGCATTGTCAGCGCGACGACGCCGATGGCACCCGCACCGACCGAGGTCAGCGCCACCAGCACTCCGAGAACGAAGCCCAGCACCAATGTGGGTAGCTTGCGAACGTGTCCGGCTTCATCGTCGTCGGGCGTGCGCATCGCATAGCGTTTCAGCGCCGGATATGCCGCAACGCACAGCGCGCTTATGACCAAGGCGAAGGCCAGCACCTTGCGGATTACTGCCGCGAGAATGTGGATGTCCGGCTCGACGAGATAGATCCACGCCAGAATGATCGTGGCGCCCGGAAGGCTGCCTGTCGCCAGCCAACGCACGATCGGCCAATGCACATTGCCGAGCGCATGATGCCGCCACGCTGCGCTTGCCTTGGTGATCGAGGCGAACAGCAGATCGGTTCCGACGGCGAGCACCGGCGAAATTCCGATTCCGGAGATGAGGAAGGGCGTCATCAGCGAGCCGGCCCCAACGCCGGTAAGACCGACGAGAAAGCCGACTGTAAAGCCGCCGATGATGACCAGGGGCCAGGCGCCCGCGTGTAGTAATTCCATATGCCAGGCTCGCGTAACGTTCGAGGGCGCGTCGGGCGACCTTATCCGTTATCTTAGATGGTTCAACCAGGGAAGTGAGGCGGGGAGCCTCACGTGAGGGACATGACGATGGTTCTGAGGCTCAGGATCACGATGACACTTCCGACGAGCGCCATCAGCACTTTGTCAGGCAGCTTCTTCGTCGCCAGGGCGGCGAACGGCGCGGCAATGATCCCGCCTATGATCAAGCCCGCAATGATCGGCCAAAGCTCGAGGCCTATGGTGAAGACGAAGGTAGCCGAGATCGTGAGGGTAACAAAGAACTCCGCGAGATTGACTGAGCCGATGGCGTAGCGCGGTGTCGTTCCCTGACCGATCAATGTTGTTGTGACGATTGGCCCCCAGCCGCCGCCGCCGAGCGAGTCGAGCAGGCCGCCGATGAAGCCCAGCGGTGCCACGCGCGAAGGCGCCGCGCCGTCCGGCTGCCGCTTGTTGATAGCACGCCAGACGATGTAGAGGCCCATCAGCAGCAGATAAGCGCTGATGAATGGCTTCACCTTCTCGCCGTCGAGATTAGTGAGCAGATAGGCGCCGATCGCGCCGCCGACCATGCCCGGCACCGCAAGCCGGACCAACAGCTTGCGATCGACATTGCCGAGCTTCCAGTGCGAGACGCCCGAGACGAACGTCGTGAAGGTCTCGGCTGCGTGTACGCACGCGCTGGTCGTTACTGGCGGAACCCCGACGCTCAGCAGAACCGACGACGACGTCACGCCGTATGCCATGCCGATGGCGCCATCAACCATCTGCGCGGCAAAGCCGATCGCAACAAACAACAGAAGCTCTTCCCACATCGTGTCGGTTCGCTTGCTCCGCTCTAGGCTCCGCAATAGCGGACACGCAAGTCGCGCCAGGGAGTTGTCATCCCCTGGCTCGCCGCGATGAGGTCAGATCTCGATTTTCACCGGGATGCCGGCAGCGTGCAGCAGCAGCGCTGTCTCGTTGGCGCGCCGCTGAAACTCCCGGCGATCATCGTCGCTATTGCTGAGGTCGCGGCACAGGCCACGTTCGAGCAATTCGCGCGTCAACCGGAACGCGGTCGCGTTGTCGGCTTCTCCGCGGCTGGCCGAAGTGATCACTCCGCCCGCCACCGATGCGCCCGTCAGCGCATCGACAATGAGGAAGATGCCGGTGGCCTGATTGTCCGCGAAGGCATCCACCGCAACAGGACGCCCGAGCGTGATGGTCGTATTGGCGATATCGTTGACGCCACAGTGCTCCGCCGGGCGCACCGCCAGCGTCTCGAGGTCCAGCAGCGAGTTGATCGCGATGGTCGATATCGGCGCGAGGTCCGTCGATGTGCGCAGGAAATAGCCGTTGCCGGGATCGAACGGCGTCTCCCAGAGCCACACGATCCGCGCATCGATATGCGCGGCGACGGTCGGCAGCTTGTCGGCAGCCGAAAGCACGGCTCCGCGCGCCACGTCGATGTCGGTGTCGAGCTGCAGCGCGACTGCCTGCCCCTGCTTCGCCACCTCAAGGTCGCGCCCCATGGTGGCGATGCGCAGCACGTGCGCGCTCTGTCCGCTCAGCGCATCGGTGATGCGGTCGCCGACACTGATGAAGCCGGAGGCAACGGTGCCGGCGAGACCGCGGAAATCAACGCCATCGCGCAGAACAGTCTGCACCGGCATGCGGAAGGCACCGCGCACGGTGACGTCGCGCGAAGGGATGCGCTCCAGGTGCTCGAGCAAGTGTGGCCCTGTGTACCAGGGCATGTGCTCGGACATGCGCGCGACGTTATCGCCGCCGACTGCAGACACCGGGATGGCAATGGCTTCGCGGAATCCGAACCGCAGCGTCAGCTCGCGGAAGTCGTTCTCGATCGAGCGGAACTGCTCTTGAGACCAGTCCACGAGATCCATCTTGTTGACGGCGAGGATCACGCGCTTCACGCCGACGATATCGAGGATCGCCGCGTGGCGGCGCGTCTGCCGCTTCACGCCGTGGCGAGCATCAACCAGCATGATCGCGACGTCGGCGTGCGAGGCGCCCGACGCCATGTTGCGCGTGTATTGCTCATGACCTGGGCTGTCGATGACGACGAAGCGCCGTGTTGACGTGTCGAAGTAGCGCCAGGCGATGTCGATGGTGATGCCTTGCTCCCGCTCGGCAACGAGACCGTCGAGCAGCAGCGAGAAGTCAGGGTGCGCACCGCCCGTCGCCGCGTTCGACGATTTGTTGATCGTCTCGCGCTGGTCGTCGTAGAGGTCCGACGCGTCCCACAGTAAGCGGCCGATCAGCGTCGACTTGCCGTCGTCGACCGATCCGCAGGTCAGCAGATGCAGGATGCCGTTGAGCTCCTGGTTGAAAGCGGGCGCCAGATCTTCGCGCCGGATTGCCGTTACCGCCGTCATCAGAAGTAACCTTCCTGCTTCTTGCGCTCCATGGCGCCGACTTGGTCGTGATCGATGAGACGCCCCTGCCGCTCGGACGTGCGCGCGCCAAGTGTTTCCTCCACGACCGCCTCGATGTCGTCCGCGGTCGAAGGAACGGCCGCAGTCAGCGGCCAGCAGCCGAGCGTACGGAAGCGTACGCTCTTCATCTGCGGAGTTTCGCCCGGCTGCAGCGGCAGACGATCGTCGTCGAGCACGAGAAGCTGCCCATTGCGCACGATCGTCGGCCGCTTCGCCGCGAAGTACAGCGGTACCACGTCGAGGTTCTCGCGCAGGATGTAGCGCCACACGTCGCGCTCGGTCCAATTGGAGAGCGGGAACACGCGCACTGTCTCGCCCGGACCCAGCCGCCCATTCAACAGGTTCCACATTTCTGGCCGCTGGCGACGCGGATCCCAGCGGTGGCCCGGCGAGCGGAACGAGAACACACGCTCCTTGGCGCGCGAGCTTTCTTCATCGCGACGCGCGCCGCCGAACGCTGCATCGAAGCCGTACTTGTCCAGCGCCTGCTTCAACGGCTGCGTCTTCATCACGTCCGTATATACGGACGGCGAATAGTCGTACGGATTGATTCCGCGCTTGATGCCGTCTTCGTTGGTATGAACAATGAGATTGAGACCGAACTCGCGCACTGTCTTGTCGCGGAAATCGATCATGTCGCGGAACTTCCACGTCGTATCGATGTGCAGCAGCGGGAAGGGCGGCTTCTGCGGCCAGAACGCCTTGCGCGCTAAATGCAGCAGGACAGTCGAATCCTTGCCGATGGAGTACATCAGCACCGGACGGCGAAACTGCGCGGCAGCCTCGCGGAAAATATGGATCGCCTCTGCTTCGAGCAGGTCGAGATGCGAGAACGGAGCTGTCACGCAGCGGCCTCCTTCTGGTGGGGCCTGTTGTGCAGGCCGCACTCCTTACCGTCTTCGTTTTCCCACCACCAACGCCCCGCGCGAATATCCTCGCCCGGCTTCACAGCGCGTGTGCACGGCTGGCAGCCTATGGAGGGAAAACCGCGAGCGTGCAGCGGGTTCACCGGCACGTTGTTGGCGGAAATATAAGTCTCGAGCCTCTCGAGGCTCCAATCTGCCAAGGGGTTCAGCTTGACGAGCCCGTCATCGCTGTCCCATGCGGCAAATGGAACATGTGCACGCCCGGTGGATTGTTCGCGACGCAGGCCGGTTACCCAGCCCGCGGCCCCCGCGAGAGCGCGCTTCAGGGGACGCACTTTGCGGACATCGCAGCATGACTTGCGGTTGGCAACATCAAGGCGGAAGCCATAGATGCCGTCCCGAGCCACCAGCTCCTCCACCTCGCGCGCGTCCGGGAACATGACGCGCACCTTGATCCCGTAGCGATTCTCGCTTTCCTCAAGCGTCTCTAGAGTCTCCGGGAAGTGCCTGCCCGTATCAAGCGTAAATACATCGATCGGCGCTCCGCTCGTTGCAATGCCGTGGAGAACCGCCTGATCCTCGATCCCGAGGCTGGTCGAGAACGTCGTTCGCCCGTCCACGCAGCGCGCAATCTCGATGAGGCGTTCCTCCAGCGAATCGAGCGCGCCAAGCCGCCTGTCGAGGGCCATCGCCTCGGCAATCGGGTCCTTCTTCGCGGCTGCAGCAGAGGCTTGAGTGCCCCTGGCGCCGGTCGCAGACTGTGCGCCGCCGCGCGCATGGGAGTTCGTAGGCATCAGAGATCCCTTCGGTGAGGCCCTGAAAATAGGCGAAACCGAATTCTACTTAAAGCGTATCCGGGAAATAAAAATAGTATCACATTCCGGCGGTCGGCTTGTGGGGGAAATTTTTCCCAATCCACGCCTTCATGGAACGCCTTGGCGACAACGGGGAGGGCAACCCGTCGCAACTCTAGTGTCTACAGCGCTTGAACGCCAGTCGGGCATTAGTCCCGAGAACGCCCCCAAGGTCCCGGGACATGCAGCCGGAGGCAAGCGCTCGCGCGAATCAGTGTGTAGGCAATACGAATCTCCGGCGCCGCAAATTGGCGTCGCAGATTTATCGCAGTGGCCGTGGTCGCATTGTTCCAGATGAAAATGTGGGGACGAAATATAACCTAAAAAAAGCCAGCAAATTCAATGCACTAATTTGTGTGTTTTCATGTGGACATCTGCGTGACATTCCCGCCTCGGACGGCTTCTCGAAACGTTGCCTCTGGTAGCGTGGTTAACAAATGGTATTCTCCGCTCAGCTTCGAGACGGGGCCGCCGACGAAGAGGGCTCTTACGTCGGTCCGGCACCGCTCTGAGCAGCAAAAAGCAAACGTTGAGCAAGTAGCGGGGTACCACAATGGGGGATTCCTCAAAGCGTCCGGATTTTCCGCAGTTCGATCCGTCCCTGGACATGACGCGGGAACGGGCCGAGGAAGCCGGCATCGAGGTTTTCGAGGTCGTCGGTTCGATTAAATGGTTTGACGCATCAAAGGGTTACGGCTTCATTGTCCCTGACAACGGACTGGCCGATATTCTCCTGCACGTCACCTGTCTCAGGGCAGGCGGTTATCAGACGGCCTACGAGGGAGCCCGTGTCCACGCCGAGGTGCTGCGCCGCCCCAAGGGAATGCAGGCCTTCCGCATTCTCAGCATGGACGAAAGCACCGCGATCCATCCTTCTCAGCTTCCGCAGCGGACGCACGTTATCGTCACGCCGGAGAGCGACTGGGAGCGGGCCATGGTGAAATGGTTCAACCGGGTGCGCGGCTTCGGCTTCTTGACGCGCGGCGAGGGAACGCCTGACATATTCGTCCACATGGAGACGCTGCGGCGCTTCGGCTTCACCGAGCTGCGTCCCGGACAGATGGTCATGGTTCGCTGGGGTCACGGCTGTAAGGGCTGCATGGCCGCCGAACTGAGACCGGATGGACAGCCGGGGCTGCCGCCAACGCACTGATAGGCGCAATGGCAGAATTACGAATTCTTGGCGGGGCTGCCCAATGGGCGGCCCTGCTTTTTGTCGGCATGCTGATGCTTTCGGCAGTCGCCGTCGAAGCGAAAATGCGCATCGAGCAACTGGCCATCGTCACCGCCGACGGTCACGAAGTGCCGATCGATGCCGAGATCGCTATCGACCCCAAGGAAAAAGCCATGGGTTTGATGTTCCGCACCGAGCTCGCGGACCATCAGGGCATGCTGTTTCCCTACGATGAGACGAAGGAACTGAGCATGTGGATGCACAACACGTACATCCCGCTCGATATGCTCTTCATCCGTCCGGACGGGGTGATTCACCGAATCGAGATCCAGGCCGAGCCGCTATCCGACCGCGTCATCAATTCCGAGGGGCCTGTATCGGCCGTCTTGGAACTGCCCGGTGGTGCGGCCGCCCGCCTCGGGATCAAGCCGGGTGACCGTGTTCGACATCGCCTCTTCACGGCAGGTAAGCACTAGCGTTCACCACCGTCGTCTATGTCGGATAGGACGCGTTTACTCGCGGCTCATCATCGCGTAGAAACCGCGGATCGTCGTTCGGGGCGTAGCTCAGCCTGGTAGAGCACCTGCTTTGGGAGCAGGGGGTCGCGAGTTCGAATCCCGCCGCCCCGACCAAGACGATACGGAGCAAGGCATCCCCCGATTGGGAGCGAGAGGATCATGGTTGCGCGCATCTTCAAGCCTGCGAAGACTGCCATGCAGTCTGGCGAAGGCCGCACGCAGGAGTGGGTGCTGGAGTTTGCGCCCGCCAGCCCGCGCGAGATCGAGCCGCTGATGGGCTGGACCGGCACGCGCGACATGAAGGCCGAGGTTCACCTCGCGTTCGACACCAAAGAAGAAGCCATTGCCTACGCCGAGCGCGAGGGCATTCCTTATCGGGTGTACGAGCCGTCCCCGCGCAAGATGATCCGCAAGTCGTACGCCGACAACTTCAAGTTCGGCCGCATCGGACGCTGGACCCACTGAGGCGATACGGCCAGAACGCGATAGCGGTGCTGACACGGGCATTGGCCTGCCCATTGCGCCTGAGCCCCGCGAAATTTTGGACGAGCTCTCAGCGCCCAAGGCGGTGAGGCGCAAGAGCCGTCATTGACGGAAGAGCCGGTGCGCGACGCAGGCTAGATGCCTATCTGCAATAGCAACCCTAAGCATACCCGTATGATTGGAGTGAGATGAAGTCGTCGAAGACCCCATCCTTGAGCGATCGTCTGGCCGCATCCGCCAAGGCAAAGAAAGCGGCGTTGGAGCGATTCCGGGCTCAGCCAGCGGCAGACGATCCAGCCATTGTCGAGAAGAGGGCGGCGCGCCAGGCGGCTGCCGAAGCCCGCCAATTGCGCGCCGATGAGCGTCGTGCGCAGGCGCTCCGCGATGAAGAGATCGCCCGAGCTGCTGCTTCAGCGGCGCGCGAGTCGGAGATCCGGGAACGCGAAGCGCGCCAGCAACGCGAGAGCGAGGAGCAGGTCGCACTGGAGGCGGAGCGCAAGATCGCTCGCGATATGCGTTATGCGGCTCGCAAAGCTCGCAAGGCGTGAGCGCCGGCGCAGGCTTCGAGAAGCAGTTTGGGCGAAAGTGATGCGCGCTTTTGTTGCCGGCCCCCGTGCTCACCTAGAGCGGGGTTCCAGCAAAGCGCCCGATAGCGCCATAGTCCGCAATATGCATCGCGGAGATCAGCATCCAGGTGCAAGACCGGCCCGCGAGCGCGCGCACGGTCGAAGCAACCTTGCGCATGTACTGCACGCGCAGCGGCGCAACGACGACGCGGCTGCGCGTCCCATCTTCGGGCGCCCATTTCTTCTTGTAGTCGGCCTTGCCCCCCAGATCGAATGTCTTCAGCGCGCGCGCTGCCCCGACCTCGAATGCAAGATCGATGATTCGCACGCCGAGCCCATTCGCGCGATACTGGGGCTCGTGATAGATGACGCCCGCAACGAGATCGCCCTCGTGCACGAAATTGGATGAACCGCCGACCAGCTGGCCATTGTCGAACACGCTGATCGAAATATGCTTGCCGCGCTTCTCTAAGTCTTCGGCAACTTCGATCCGCTCGTCCAGCTCGACGCGGCTCGCTTCATCGCCGTCCCCACCCCACTTCTGGCTCCATTGCCGAATGGTCCAAGCGGCCGCCCCGGGATGATTGATCGCGACCGTAAAGCCTTTGCAGCGGTTGCGCATGTTGCGGATCGTTCGCAGGTAGCCGGTTTCGCGCCAGAACTTCTCGGGATCGCCGTCAAGACGCAAGCGGTAGGTCGGGCTCGTCTCGACAGAGCGTACGCCCCGGCCGCTAGGCGGCTCCATCCCTGTGCGCCACCACGCGATCGGTATCTCGAGCGAAATGCTTCTCAGAGCCGGGCACACGTGCTTGGGCTCGACAGGGAACGCAGGGCCGGGAGCGTGCCAATTCGCAATCGGCTCCCAGACATATCGGCTGCGTTGACGAAGTCCCGCCAGCATCACCGGAACGCCGCGGTGCCTTACAAGGGCGATGCGGCGGCGTCCGTCGTCGGGTCGTTTGAGCAATTGGCGATACAGACTGTGCGGCATGCACTCGCGCTCTGGCAACGCGGCGAGGCATTCATCCAACTGAGGTGACCATTCATCGTGCCAGGAAACGGCATAAGCGTTCAGCACCGGGTAACGCGCTCCCGAAAAAAATGTCAGGCGCCCTTGGCGTAGACGGCAATATTGCGCCCAGGACCGAAGAATGCGTGCTCTTTGATCAATGAGTAATGGAAGACGTCCGTGAGCAATCGCCGAGCTTGCGGGTTGGCATAAAGGAGCCAGAGCCGGCGCGGATGCTCGCTGAGCGATTTGTCGAGCTTGTCGAGAAACAGCTTTAGGAATGCTTCATCGAACGGGTTGTTGAGGAAGATGATGTTCTGGTCGGGCTCGATCGGAGCTTCTATTGCATCCGCCGCAACAACTCTGATGTCGGCGGCGCGGCCGTGCGCGCGCTCGAAGGCGGTGACGTTTCGCTCGGCAATAGCCGACAGCGGAGCTGAGATCTCGATGCCGACCACGCGGCTGATGGGCTTGTGCCGGCTTGCCAGAAGCAGGGCCTTGCCCTTTCCGCTGCCGATATCAACGAAGGTGCTGCCGGCGGGGAAATCGTGTGCTCTGAGGACGCTGCTGAGATGGGCTTCGTTGACCGCCTGATATCCAGTGGCGTGCAGCGCTCCCTCGCCCGTGAGACCCATGTTTGCGGCAGCAGTCTTGCCGCGCGTGTCGGTCCCATGTCGCAGGTCGAACAGCAGTGCCTCGGTGCGGTTGTATGAGATACCGATCGCGCGTCTCGCCCGAGAAGCAATCCGGCGAACACGATCGACAAGTGCTAAGGCGGGTGGGGGGATCTGAAGAGTTGTGAAATTCTGCGTCACGCAAACACGCCTTCCATGTTCAGTGGTGTCCCAACGACAACCATATGAGGCGAGGGTCTAGAAGTAAGCGACAAGGCACCGCAACGGTAGCTGACGCGACGATCTCATCGGCTCACGTGACAGACAAGTCCGGACAATGAGGTAGGGCGGGCGGACGCCGCGGCGGGCGACGCCCTCCAAGCACTGCCGCAGCGTAGCAAGGCCCGGTTGAATGCAAGGCGAAGCTTCAGGTCGGTGTCGCTTCGTCCTTGCAGAGCGCCCTAAGTCGAAAGGCGTAATCCGCATTAAGACCGTCCCGGCATCATAGAGAAATAGGCCTCGCGATAGATCTGTGCCGATTTTTCGAGCGACAGCCGCCGGCGCACGAAGCCGCGCGGGTCGAGCGACTGGCGTCGTGCCAGGAAGCGGTCCAGTGCCGGGGCGAAGTCCGCAGCTCGGGCAAAGCGCTCCCCGCACTCGGGCGAGAAGAAGGGGACGGATGATGCAGCTGGCGGCCGTTCGCCGAACCGTTGCCACAAGGGATCGAGCCAGTAGCCGTTGTCCCATGCGAGGATCGGTACACCCGACGCCAATGCCTCCTGATAGGCGAGCCCTTGTGTCTCGTGCTCACACAGGAAGATCATACCGCGCGCCTCAGCCAGCATCTGCCGGTAGGTCTCGTGATCGTGGAACTTATAACGCAGAACTTTGTAGGTGAGTTGGCGCGCATCGAGCGCCCGGCAAATCGGTTCGATCAACGTGGATTGCAGCTCGTCGTGATCCCAGCGGATCTTGTCGTAGATGAGAAAGTCGAACTGCTTCTCGCGCTTGGTGAGGTCGGGCCATTCGGCTACGTCGATCCCCGCGAACCACTTGACGCAACGCTCGCCGTAGTAGGGAAAAAAGACGTCGTAGGTCCAGTCGGCAAGAACGAGATATTTCCTGAAGCGCGGGTCATCGAGAAGCTTCGGGGCGAGCCCCGGATGATCGTACAGCGAGGGGCCAAGGAGAGCGGGATTGCGCAGCTGCCAATCCTTGAGGATCTGCAGGCATCCGACAACGCCCACCGGATAGTCTGGGTTCGCCTTCGCGAAGCGATAATCGTTGACGCGCACGCGGCAGCCCGACGCCTTGAGCGCCCGGCACAGCAACTCGAACGAGACGGCAAAGCCGGTCTTCTTCTGTCGCGCATGCAGGAGATTGTATGCGGGCCTCAGCAACCGCTTCAGGTATCGGTCTCCGGGAATGAACTTGTCGGCTTCGTATTCGCGATAGAAGAGCAGCACTAAGGGATGCTGCGCGGCGTTGGATGTATTCATGAACACCGAAGGGGGAGCTTTGAGGTAATGCCGTTCGTAGCACCGGCACATCGCGCGTTCCTCCAGCCGCCACACTTCAAGGTTAACTGATCGCCAGCCGCATGGATCGAAAGGCTTAGCCGCGAGGTTCGATGCCCCGGCATAGCCATTCCCGGTAAGGTAAACCGGAAAGACGCTGGAGTACCGACAACGGCGAGGTGCCTCCGCCGGGCTTCCAGGCCTACAATTTGCATTCCCTGAAACACTCCCGGGATGGATCCAGATTTGATCCGATCGAAGCGGTGGCCGCCGGTCGCGCGCAAGGAGGACAAAGGAAAGCAAATGCGCGGCAGCGTGGCGTCCTATCCGATCTTCCCGGCACCTGGTGCCGTGCTCGGCAGGCCCTTGCCGTTGTCCACGCTGCGCATCACGAAGGGGACGATCACCGACCTCGCGTGGATTCTGTTCATTATTGGCGCAGGTTCGGCCGCAAGGCCTTTAGGCGTGCAGAACGTCGAGCGCTACTTCTGGCTCGCCGCCGATCTCATCGTCGTCCTGTTCCTCCTGCACGACTACCGTCCGCTGCTGACGATGTCGCTCAAGAACAAGCTGCTGATGACATGGCCAGCCATCGCGACGTTGTCTGCATTATGGTCGTACAATCCCGGCATTAGCCTTTATCAAGGTCTGCAGCTCTTCATGACGACGATGGTCGGCTTCCTGTTTTGCAGCCAGATCGACCGTAAGCGCATTCCGCGCATCTTGTTCCTGGGGCTGCTGGTGTGCCTGCTCAGCTCAGTCGCGTTCAAGTTTGTGAATCCGCGCGAAGCCTATGACGGAAACGGCGCGTTCCAGGGTGTGTTCACGCACAAGAACGTGCTGGGCAGCATGATGACGCTGCTCATATTCACCAGCACCTGTCTCTTCTTTGCCCATTGGCGCCCGTTGCTGACGCTAACCGCGGCGGCGGCGGCGGCGATCGTGCTCGTGATGACGAAGTCCGGCACGGCCCTCATCATGGCCGTGCTCACTCTGATGCCGATCATGCTCGCGTTTCTTGTCCGTCGCGGTCCCCGCACCCTCAGCGCAGGCGTTGGCGCCATCATCGTGATTTCCGTGCTCGCGTGTACGGTCATCGTCTTCGCGCAGATCGATGTTTTCGGCCTCGCACTGGCGAGCGTCGGCAAGGACGCCACGCTCACCGGGCGCACGATCCTTTGGGGCTTCGGCGCCGACGCCTTCCTCGAGCATCCGTGGCTCGGCTTCGGCTACAAAGGCTATTGGGAGAGCACGCAGTCGACCGTGTTCTACCTGCGCTATGTAATTGGCCAGGACTTGTGGTTCTTCCACAATAACTTCATCGAGATGGCCGTCGCGTTCGGCTTCATGGGCCCCGTTCTGCTCATCGCCGGCATCCTTCAGGGGTATGGGCGCACGCTGCGCGTCTTCCTGCGCGACCACGACTACATCTCGCTTTGGTATGTGCTGTTCATGGTCTGCGTCACCATCGACTCGTTCGTCGAATACCCGCTCTTCCTCAATCACGGGCTCTATCAGTTCCTCTTCGTCGCCGTCGTGGCAAGCTCGGGGGCGGCGCTTTCCGATCGCAAGCGCACGCGCCGGCACCAGGGGGGACGCAATGACGTCTGAAGGGCAAAGCAGCGCAATGTCGCAGCAACTCGCCATCGCCTTCTTTGGCCACGACTGGAACGAAAGCACCGTGATCAAGCGCGCCAACGCCTTCATGGCGCATGGAGCGAAAGTCACCGGCTTCATGTTCCATCGGGTGCGGCGGAGGGCAACCGCACAACCGAAGTGGAACAACATCGACCTCGGCGAAACGCACGATCGCAGCTATGCGCAACGTCTGCCGCGCCTGCTGCGCGGTTTGGTCCGAGCCGTGCGCCACTGGCCAGAACTGCGTAGCGCGCAAGTCTTTTATGCGCGCAACATCGATATGCTGTTCATCGCGGTGATGGCCAAGACGCTGACTCGATCGCCGGCCATCGTCGTTTATGAGGCGCTGGACGTACAACCTGTGTTCGTTGGCAACCGGCCGATCAACCGGCTGTTCCGCTGGGCCGAGCGCCGCTTGCTGGCGGCGTGCAATCTGGTGGTCGTAAGCGCACCAGATCACATGACCGAGTACTTCCAGCGTATCCAAGGATATCGCGGCGACTGGCGCCTACTGGAGAACAAGGTCGCGGACGATCCAGCGCTTTCACCGGCGACCGGGATTGTGCAGAAGCCGGCGGCAGCGCCACCATGGGTTATCGGCTTCTTCGGTGTCCTGCGCTGCGTGCGCAGCCTGGAGATATTGCAGCATCTCGCCGCGAAGCTCCCCGACAGAGTCGTGATCCATCTGCGCGGCCAGGTTTCGGAGACCGACATCCCGCGAAAGCGCCTCGAAGAGCTGACTGCACGCTATCCCAACATCGTCTTCCACGGGCCGTACTCCAACCCGCACGACCTCGCCGGCATATACGGCCAGATCCATTTCGCATGGGCCATCGACTACATCGCCGCCGAGTCCAACTCGCGTTGGAGCCTGTTGAATCGCTTCTACGAGGGTGGCCTGTTCGCCGCTGTTCCATTGGGGCGCGCCGGCACCGCAACGGGCCGTTTAATGCAGGAGCGCGGCTTCGGTCGCACCTTCGATGAGCCGCTGGAAGACAACCTCGTCGACTTCTTCCGCTCGCTGGACCTGGAAACTTACGCTGCCATGCGCGCGCGGCTCAGCGCCGCCCCCCGCGCCATGTTCGTTGATGAGACCGACACCCGCGATCTGCTTCGCGCCTTGCAAGCCAGATCGAATAACAAGCAAGCAATAAGCAGCCGCGCCGCAGCTGCCATGGAGCCCCGCGTATGAGTATCCAGTTCGCCGCCTCTCGGGTTTCGCATCTCGTTACGATGCTTGCTCTGGCGGGATCATGCCTGCCGCTGCTGTCGGCACCGAGCGTGGCGGCCGAGGTGGGCAAATCTTTCGTCGATACGTTCGAGAGCTTCGACCGAACGCGCTGGTACATTTCGCATGGCTGGTCGAATGGCGCGCATCAAAGCTGCGCCTGGTTCAACCGCAACGTAAAGCTGCTTTCGAGCAAGGAGGTGATGCTGTCGCTCACCGACGAGACGCTTGCCGACCACAAATATACCTGTGCCGAGATTCAGACCGTCGAAAAGTACGGCTACGGCACTTACGAGGTGCGCATGCGCCCGGCCAAGGCCTCGGGAACGGTCAGCGCGTTCTTCACTTACGTCGGCGCCAGCTCTGACGGCAAAGGGCAGGACGAGATCGACATCGAGTTCCTTGGCAAGGACACGCGCACCGTCCAATTGAACTACTTCGTCGACGGTGACGGCAATCATGCGAAGGTCGAGCAGTTGGGCTTCGATGCCAGCACCCGCGTCGAGAGCTACGCTTATGAGTGGCTTCGAGATGGCATTCGCTGGTTCATCAACGGCAAGCTCGTGCACGAGGTCAAAGCCGAGCCGGGCAAGCCGATGCCCAAGCGCCCCGGCAAGATCTTCATAAGCTTGTGGAGCGGCGCGGGGGCGGAGACCGAAAACTGGCTGGGCCCGTTCAAATACTCGGGAACGGCGCTGACCGCGGTTTACGATCGCATTGCCTTTACCGCTGCCGGGGAGCCCTGCCAGTTCGAAGGCTCAGTCGTCTGCGGCTACGAGAAGAAGGCCCCCTGACCGATTGCCAGCTTCAGCGGTAGGTCTGCACCGCATACTCGCGATAGCGAGAGCCGAACACGCTGGCAACGAGGCCGGCGCCGCGGCATAGGGTGTAGAAGCTGGCAACAAACGCCTCGGGCCGTCCGGATACACTCATCACCGCGCCCTTGACCACGCGCAGGCCACCAAGGCCAATGCGAGCAATCCCACGCGCGAGATTGTACAGCCGGCCGTGCGTGCTCGCCGGATCGAAGTGCGCGAGCTCGGCCTCGATCGCGCCCGTGCGATACCAGCGGCGCCACAGCCACTGCGCCGTCATGCGGTAACCCGGCACGACCTCGTGCACCACGGCGTCCTCTGCCCACGCGATGCGCCCGCCATTGGCGATCAGGTTCTTGAAGAACACGGTGTCTTCGCCTCCGGTCTCGTTGAAGCGCGCTTCGAAGACCAACCCGCCCCGTTCGATCGCCGACATGTCGACGATGCAATTGCAGGTGTAACCGTCGTTGACGAGCCCGGCGGTCGGTGCGCGGCGCGTGACGAAAGCCGTGAGCGGCAGCCACGACGCCGGCGGTGCGACGAACAGCGGATAGACGGGGCCGATCGCAGCCGCAGCTTGCATCGATAGCAGGCTGTCGAACAGGTTCTGCAGCCACTCCAGATGCGGCAGTTCATCGTCATCGATAAAGGCGATATGCGTTGCCCCGCGTGCGCGCGCCATGGAAACGGCCGCATTGCGAGCAAACGCCAGCCCTTTGCGCGCCTCGTGATGATACACGAGATGGAAGCGCCCGCCTTCGTTGTAAGCCGAGCAGATGGCCTTGGCGCTGCCGGACGCGCTGTTGTCGATAACGGCGAGGAAGACACTTATGTCGGACAGTGCCTTCAGACGCTGCTTGCCGAGAACCGCGAGCAGGGCACTTAGGCCGGCATCGCGATTGTAGGTGCAGATTGCGATCGCAACCCGCGGTCCCTGTGGTGTCAATTGCCGTTCTAGGTTCATGCGAGCCGCCTCACGCGCTTTGCCATCGCCTCCAAACCGAAGCGAATGACGAGTGGCCACGCGTCCGGGGTCAGCAGCATCGAGCTCATCGCTTTCCCCACCTGGTGGCTTTTCAGTTGATCGACGAATTGTGTGAAGGAGCGCGCCCGCTCCAGCGCCCGAACGTAAACCTGCGAGATCGAGGTCAGCTGCTTGCTGCCCAACGCACTCTGCTCGATGCCGCAGTCCTCGTGCGCCTTGAGCAGCTGATCAATGTGCTCGGCGCGCAGGCGGAAAGACTGCGAGCCATCGCGCACGCGGTATTTATAGAAGCTCTCCGACGTCACGACGAAGCGCCCGCCCGCCTGAAGGCAGGCAAGGCATATGTGATAGTCCTCGCCGATGGGCAGGTCGTTGCGATAACGGATCGCGTTGGCGGTCATGAAGGCGGTGCGAAACAACGGCTTCACTGCGCGAAAGTCGAGGTTCGGGCGCCCGTAGATGATGTTGCCGCTGATGAATGAGGCGGCATCCACGAAGAAAGTATACGGCGCCGCGGCGCGCGGGATCATCGTGGCGCCGCTCTCGTCGCCCTCGACGCGAAAGCGCTGGAAGTTGTCCGCAACCACATCGGCGCCCGTCGCGTCCGCAAGGTCGAGGAGCGCGCGGCAGCGATCAGGAGTGATCAAGTCGTCGCCATCGAGGATGGCGAGCCAGGGCGCTGAGGCCGCGGCAATGGCTGCCTGGCGGGCGATCGACGGTCCTCCGGCGCTTGTGCGTCGAATGAGAATGACGCGCGGATCGGTCGCCGCCATCGCAGCCACGATTTCGGCGGTGTCATCGCTCGAGGCATCATCGACGACAATGACCTCCACATTCACGTCGCGCTGATCCAGCGCAGACCGCAGTGCGGCGGCGATGTACGGCCCCACGTTTTGCGCGGCTACGATGACGGACACATCGGGCGTCTTGCTGTGGTCGGCCATCGCTTGCGCGGACACCATTTCTACGCGGGAAACCAGATCGAGAGAACGAAAGCATAGTGGCTGGGAGGCGAGTGCCAGCGGCGCGATAATCCAGAAACTTGCTCCCAGCGGCCAGCGCTACTTCTTGCTAACGCGGAGCGGCGCCAGCGGCGAGCCGATAATGCAAAAGGCGTAAATTGCGCAGGCGCGAGTGGGGCATCATTATTGCTTGGGAAGTTCAGGCGGCAAGCGTAGTGCTGAATTAACCCCATTCGTTAAGGTCTGAAGATGCATTCCCCAGCCCAGCCACCGGTCGGCGTCATTACGCCCGTCTACAACGGTGCGAGATTCATCGCCGATGCGCTGGATGCGGTGCAGGCACAGACCTATCCCAATCTGACGCACTTCGTTCTCGATAATGCCAGCACCGATGCAACGCCGCAGATCCTTGCTGCATACGAGGCCAGCCGCGTACCCCTGATGCAGCACCGCAATGCCGAGCTGCTTCCCATCGCCGAAAACTGGAACGCGGCCGTACAACACGGCCTTGGCGGTGCGGTATACTTCCGCTTTCTGTGCGCCGACGACACGCTCCCTCCCGACGCCATTGAGAAAATGGTGGCGCTGGCCGAGGCCGATCCCGCCGTTAGCGTCGTCGCCTGTCAAAGGAGCACGGACGCTGGCGTGGAGTCCCTCGGGTGGGACCCCGCGCGCGTCGTCTATGACGGAAAGGAAGCGCTCCGCTCGTGTTTCCTTGGAGATACCGGGCTCGCGCCGCCGCACTTTCTATATAGAAGTCGCGCCGCCGCAACGCGGCAGCCCTTCTTCGACGAGAGCATCCTCGCCTTCGACACGGACGCCGGCTTCCGCCTGCTCGCTGAGCCGGGTGCAAAGTTGGGCTTCGTGCATGAGCCGCTGGGGCACACGACGCGCCACGACAGCAGCGTGACCGAGCGGGAAGTGCATGTGAAGCACACGGACTTCCTCGACTGGTACGTGCTGGTCCAAAGATACGCCGCGGGCGTGCTGTCGGGCGAGGAGATGGCCGACTACATGCGCGCTTTCCGGCGCCACTACTTCGGTCGCATGCTGGCATGGCGTTTCGCTGATCGCAACGCGCTTGCCTACGACTGGCATATCCAGGAGCTGCAAGCGCGCGGGGCAGTGCCGACCCTCGGCGACTTCGGCGACGCGCTGCTGGACTACGGGCTGCGCAAGATCGGCATGCGCACCCGCTGGGACCACTATCCCCAAGGTTGAGAGCGGCCCCGGCTGCCACGGCCGATTACAGCCGCGACTCGCTTTTTGCTTCTCAGGGCTTGCTCTGCTGACGCTTCATGCGCCATGCGCTGATGACATCGGCAGCCGCGTCGCTTGCCCGGCGCAGCTCCCCTAGCAGCGGATGCTGCACCAGGGACAATCCCAGCAGCCAACCACCAACCGCAATCGCGAGGCAGCCGATCGCAATCGGCACCGGAACCGCGAAGCCATGACCCTCCACCGCCATGACCAGCACGGGCCCGATGATGGTCGTCATGGTGACGATCACGTTGCCTCCCACCGCGTTGGCCAGTTCGCGCCAGCCGAAGGGAATGACCGTTCGCACGTAGAAAAGGCTGACCATCAGATAGAACGGTATGGTGATGAGCATGCTGAGTGCTACCGCCTCGAGGCCATGCATCGCCGCCAGCGACATCACCGCGACGGTTATGGGTACCGAGACCGCGTTCACCATCAGTGACCGCCTGACGCTCCCTGTCGCAATGAGAACGGAATTGACCAACCCCGTGGGCAGCGAGACGAGTCGCGCCACGGACAGGATCTGCACGATGGGTACGGTGGCCATCCACCTCTCGCCCAACAGCACCAGAACGACCGGATGGGCAAACAGTGCAAGTAGGGCCAGCGCCGGCCACTGGAGCACTGTGACGTAGTCGAGAATGCTGAAGAGCGTCTTTCTCAGGTCCTCGCCCTTGCGCGCCAGATCCGACAGCAGCGGCAGCGTGATCGGCGCGATGCCGGAGAACAGGATGCGCGAGGGCAGATACGAAAGCATCGTTGCGCGCTGAAACAGGCCCACGGCTTCGGCATTCAGCATCCGGCCGAATATCAAGTACGGCAGGTCGTGGCCGATCGCGTAGAGGATGTTCGAGGCGGTGTCCGTGGTGCCGAAGGCGACCACGCTGCGCCAGCTGCTCAGCGACGGCCGGAAGATAGAAAAATCGGGTCTAAAATAGACTGTCAGAGCAGCGAGCGAGACGGCGGAAGCCAGCGACGACCAGGCAAAGCTCATGTAGCTGAAACCCTGCCAGGCGAGCCAGACGGCAACCGCAGCACCGATGAGGGCGGAGGCAAGGCCCGCAAATGTCGTTGCACCAAACCGCAATTCACGGCGCAAAAGCGCATTCGTTGGAGCGATGAATGGCCCCAGCAGGAAACTGAATGCGACGACATGCAGATAGTTCTTCAGTCCCGCGACTTCGTAGAAATCGGCGACAGCGCCGGCGAGAGCGAAGACCAGCAGCGACACGACGAGCGAGATGAGGAAGGTGATGGTGAATGCGCTGCGCGTTTTATCGAGTGTCAGCTCTTTATGCTGAACAAGATAGTTGTTCACGCTGAGCTCGCGGATCATTTCGGCAATCGCCAGAAACGACGAGCCGAGCACGGTTACACCCATCTCCGCTGGCCCGAGCAGGCGAGAAAGAATGACCGTCGTCAACAGTGTCAGTACGATGTTTATGTAGCGCTCGGACGTCGTCAAAAAGAGCGCGCGCCTTATGGCCATTCGTCGTGCCTCTGGATGCTAGGGCTGGCCGGGGAGTGGCGCGGCCCGCATGTGGGTGGTAGCCTTCATCGTGCTATGCAAGCGCTGGTTGCCGCTGCTGTATCGTCTGATGCGGCCGACTGGATTTGCCCGCGACAGCCTCGAGCACCGAGTAGACGGCATCAACTTGCTGGTTGCAGTTCAGTTCAGGGCGGTCGGCATAGGCGATTGCCGCTTGCGACATGCTTGTCCAATACGCCTCGTCGTTCCAAAGGCGCCGGACTGCCTCGCACCACACCTGCACAGGCGCCTCCGGGTCGAGCAGCACGCCGCCGGGCCCGACCGATTCAGGCAGGCCACCGCGGTTGCTGGCAACGACAGGTATCCCAGAGAAGTGTGCTTCCGCCACTACGCGTCCGAAAGCCTCCTCCCACCGGCTCGGAACCAGAAGGACGCGCGTGTCGCGGTAGATGTCTTTCATGTGTTGAGTGCGCGGCTTCAAGGTCACGTTGGGCAAATCAGCGAGCTTTTGAAGCAGGTCGCGGCGCATATCGGCGCCCAGCGTCCAGCACTCCGAGAACACGAACGGGATCTCGGAGCACTGGCGGGCGATTTCGAGCGCCAGTGCGCTGCCCTTGTGCGGATGCGGATTGATAAAGGTCACGTTTCGGCGCGCCAGCGGCGTTTCGTATCTGCTGCGATCGAGCAGGGGATGGATGACGGTTGACGTGAGACCATGGCGCGCGCCGAACGTGCGTGAGGTGAAGTGCGAGTTGGCGATGTAGCGCACACCGGACAGATCGCGCAAAGAACCGCCGAGGTCGTCTTCTTCCACGTTGCGCAGGTAGATCACCACCGGAAGACCGAGCTGCTGGCCTGCCTTGCCCATCCGCGCTGGGAGCCCCGACTGCGCGAAGAGAACGTCTGGCTTGAAGCTGTCCACCGCGTCCGCCAGCGTCTCCCACGCGAACCAGGACCGGTAAACGGGATAGCCGAGCGAGTGGTCGCTTATGACACGCCGCCGAAGAAGCTTCATCAGTGCCCGATTACGATACGCGAGCAGGCCCGAGGCGCTCAGTCCGCACACAACGCCGACGTCGTGCCCGCGTTCACGGAACGCGCAGGCAAGCTCGTGCGTACTGGTCTGCGCACCGCCGGCAATTTGCGGGATATATGGATGTGCGGTTGCGAGAAGTATCCGCATCTTTGGGGCCTCGAATATGGGTCACTGGGCGGTGCAAAAACTAGACACGTATGAGCTTTGCAAAATCGGTGCCCGGGAAATTAGGCGGCGGCCGGCACCTTTATAAGCTGCCCTTAAGGTGTACAGCGGCCCGCCCGGCAACCGCCTTTACGCCGCATTTACCAAACACCACTCATCGTTGCGGGAAGTTGCGGGGATTTGATCGCGGGCATCGGTGAGGAAGAACCATGTTGTGGTCTATCGCCGCCGCGGGGGGTGTGGGCATCCTCCTCGGGCTCAAGTTCCGCATCGCGTCCGTCATTGCCGCCTCGCTCGGCCTTGCCATCGTGGTCGCCACAATTGCCGCGATCCGGCATTGGGAGCCTGTTGCTGCCCTTAAGGTTGGCTCCGTTTCGCTCCTGTCTTTGCAGCTCGCCTACCTATTAGGGCTGATGCTCTCGGGCCTCTATCACCGCGCTGGCGGCACCAAGCCGCGGCGGCACTCGGACATCCGCCCCGCTTTGGACGCTGACTCTACCGGGCGCGGCCTGCATTGAGCTGCGGAATCCCAAGAAGGCGCACGCCACGCGCAACCTCCGGAAGGCGCGGCCACCCGACCAGCGCTCCCAGCTTCGCCGACACCGTCTCCCCGACGATGTAGGGAATGCAGAGCGGGTGCCGCGCCACGATGCCGAGCCCCGCCAGCATGCCGTGGGTGCGTTTCACTTCGAGCGCCTTGGCATAGACCGCGCGCTTCATCGTTGCAGAATGATGGGCCTTCAGTGCGCGGCGCTCGGCAATTGTCAGCGATGTGCTTCCAAGGCGCTCGGCATCGAATGCAGCAAGCCTGAGTAGATCGTCTGCGGAATGGCATGACGAAAGCGACTGATCGCGCTCAATTGCGACATAACCGCAGGCGGGCGTAATGAAGAAGCGCGCGCCCGCCATGAGTGCGCGGAAATAGAGAGCGTAGTCCTCACCGAGACGAATCTGTCCATCGTAACGAAGTCCGTTCTCGCGCAAGAAGCCGGAGCGGAAAATGGGCTTCAGGAAGCCGAGTTCACCGCGCGGCCGGCTGCGCTGGCAGATGTTGCCCAGCACAAACGTTTCGAGATCCAGCATCAGCCGGTCGCCGCCATCACTCAGCGGCGCAATAGAAATGTCCTGATGCTTGAGCGGCTCAGGGACGATGAGGATGTCGTCAGCAACCATGTCCCAATCTTCGCCCGCACTGGCGAGCAACTTGCCGATGCGGCCAGGCAGGAAAAAGTCGTCGGCATCGAGCACCGCGACATAGGGTGAGGTCGAGGCCTGAAGTCCGCGGTTGCGCGCCTCGGCCGGGCCGTGGTTTCGCTCGAGCGTGATCACCTTAAGTCGGCCGCTTGCATCGTCCGCCGCGCCCGCGGCCGCAACTGTCCCATCCTGGGAGGCGTCGTCGACAACGATGACCTCTGCGACCTGCGGCTCGCCGAGCGCTGACGCCACTGCCTGGCCAATGGTGGCCTCGGCGTTCATTGCCGCTATGATGACGCTAACGCAGGTACTTCCGCCTGACATCTTAACCCTTTGACCTGGAGGCTGAGCCTGGCGCCGTCGGCTCCAGCTCTGACCCGCCTCGCATTCGGGAGTTTTCTGCAAGACGTGTGCCGGTCCACGCGTTCAGTCCACGCAGTCCGCCGGAGTTCTAAGCAGTGTCTTCAAACCGCAGCAGGGCGGGAATTGTCCGCATCAGGATCACGAGATCCAGCTTCATCGACCAGCGGCGCACGTAGAGGGCGTCGAGCCTTACGCGGCTGGCGTAGGAGAGGGTGTTACGCCCGCTGATCTGCCAAATTCCCGTCAATCCCGGCCGCACCGAAAGATATTCGTTCAGATAGGCACCGTAGGGCGCGAGTTCCTCCTTCACCACCGGCCGTGGCCCGACGCAGCTCATGTCCCCTTTCAGCACATTGATGAGCTGCGGCAGCTCATCGATGCTGGAGCGCCGCAACAGGTTTCCGAGCGCGGTGACGCGCGGATCGCGCCGCAGCTTGCGGGTCTGGCGCCACTCGTCTGCGCTCGTCGGACACGATGCGAGGTGCCGGTTCAAAACTGCCGCGGCGTCATTCACCATGGTGCGGAACTTGAGACAGGCGAACACCTGTCCATTCTCGCCGACGCGCGAATGCCCATAGAAAACAGGTGCGCCCATGCTCAAGCGGATCGCAGCCGCGACCACCAACATGAGCGGCGAAAGCAGAACGAGAGATGTCACCGCTATGGCGATATCGAGCGCGCGCTTGCTCAGCGCAGCGAGACGGCTGCGCGACGGCGGACCCGGCGTCGCATTGTCTGCGGCACTGCCCGTGATGCTGTCTGCGATAGTGAGGATGCTCTGCGTGCGCCCCAACATCACCGACCAAACGAATGGCGGCACGGCTGCAGTCGTCGAATCCTCGGTCGTGGTGTCGACCGCGTAGGCGATCAAACTGCCCGCGCCGTCCCCTGGGCCGGCAACAGCCATGCACAGTTCGCCGTCGTCGATGTGATCATAGCAAGCCCCCGGCAGAAGCGTGTGCCACCCCGCATCATTCCCGTCGCTGGAATGCTCCTGCCCCATGCCCCGCGCTACTGCACTCGTGTCCCGCTCATTACGAAAGCACTGCGACCTTCGCGCGCGCGAAGCTGCGAGCCAAGCCGGGCAAAAGTGGTACGAAGCATGTGGTGGAAAGCTTTGAACGAACGAATTGAACTCATCTTCACGTGGCAGAATGGAGCAAGCCGCAACCCGCTCCATTCATTGGCTATCGCCTATAAATCACCGGCTTCGCAGGCGACTTTATTGCCGTTGACGAGCTGATTGATGATGTAGGCAACCTCGGTGCGGTTGCGCGCCTTGAGTCGCTTCATGATGTTCCGCACGTGTACCTTTACGGTGCTCTCGCGCATATTCAGCTCATACGCGATGATCTTGTTTGCCTTGCCGCGACGCAGCGCTTCGACAACCGCAGCCTGCCGAGCGGTGAACAAGCCCTGCACTGTAGTTCGGCGTTCCTCGACGACTGGCGCGGCATCGACCGTTGCTGCCGAGCCGGGACCGACAACGCAGTTGGCGGGAAGAAACTGACCGCCGGCCCGCACGAGGCGCAGTGCCTCGACGGCCACATCCAGCGACATGCTCGTCGAGATGTAGCCACGCGACCCGGCCTTGAGGGCGTCGACGACCTGTTGCAACTCCTCAACGTCCGAGAGAACGACGACTGCCGTGCCGCCGAATGCCTGGGTCGCCCGTTCGACGAGTTGCTGGTTGTCGTCGCTCTGCGAGCTGCCGATGACGCTGAGCAATACGACCCGCGGATCGATGCTCGGGGCGTACTTCAGTCCCTCCTCGACCGTCGCCACGGCGACCACATCGAAACCGGAGGCCCAAGTCAGGCAGCGAGAAAGCAGATCCCGAATGAGGGGCCGCTTCTCGATGATGATGGCAGTCGTGGATTGCTGAGCTTGGCCATCGTGGCGTGTGCCAAGTGCCGAAGTATGCACGCTTTGATTGAAATTACTGCGAGTATCGATGTCGCGCAAAACCTTTGACATGAGCGACAGTCCCCAATCTGAGTATATAAAAAGCTCAATCACTTAAGAGCTTCAGCTTAATGCGCAGTACACGGCATGGTAAATAGCACGTTGTTGCAGCGCAATTTTTTTTAGTCGATTGGGGTCGGGTCGCATACCCCTAATGACTAGGGTTCCTTAATGAAGCGTAGCGCTGTGGCTTTGCGGCAAGGGCCATGAACCCCTGACGGCCTGTCCAAATGGCGTAGGCGCCACAACCCCATAGCCCATCGAGCTGTTGCGAAATGTCCGGGCAGGGCGGATTCATGAGTAAGTGAGGGGACCACGGCCCCGGCCCGGCCCGAAGAATGCATGCTTCAGTTGTTTCAGAACGTTTGTCTTACAGAGGTCCACGGTGAACATTGCAAGCGAGCGCATTCTCCAGTTCGCCAAGTCCGAGCAGCTGAAGCAGCGCGCCCACCAGATCATCCCCGGCGGCTGTCACACCTACGCGAAGGGTGACGACCAGTACCCCGTGCTGGCGCCAGGGTTCATCGCCCGCGGTGCGGGCTGCCATGTCTTCGACGTCGATGGCAACGAGTTCATCGAATACGGCATGGGTAATCGCGCCGTGACGTTGGGACATGCCTTTCCATCGGTGCTCGATGCCGTGCGCGCCGAGCTTGATCATGGCTGCAACTTCACCCGCCCTGCTGCCATCGAGGTCGCCTGCGCCGAGCAGTTCCTTGAGCTGATCCCTGGCGCTGAGATGGTGAAGTTTTGCAAGGATGGCTCAGACGCAACATCCGGCGCCGTGAAGCTGGCGCGGGCCTATACCGGCCGCGATCTCATCGCCATTTGCGGTGATCACCCGTTCTTTTCGTCGGATGATTGGTTCATTGGCACCACCGCGGTGAACGCGGGTATCCCCGAGGCGATCAAGCAGCTCACGGTCACTTTCCGCTGGAACGATCTCGAAAGCGCGCGCGCTCTGTTCTCCGCGCATCCCGGACGCATCGCCGCCTTGATACTCGAGGCCGCACGCTCCGAGGACCCAGAACCCGGCTACCTGAACAAGCTGAAGCAGCTCTGCCACGAGAACGGCGCCCTGCTCATCCTCGACGAGATGATCACCGGCTTCCGCTGGCACAACGGCGGCGCCCAGGCCTACTACGGTGTCGAGCCGGACCTTGCCTGCTTCGGCAAGGCGCTGGCGAATGGCTTCTCCGTGTCGGCACTGGCTGGCAAACGTGAGTTCATGCGTCTTGGCGGGCTCGAGCACACTGATCGCCCGCGCGTATTTCTGCTTTCGACCACGCACGGCGCTGAGACCCACGCTCTCGCTGGCGCGATGGCCACCATGCGCGTTTACCGCGACGAGCCGGTCATCGCGCATCTCGTGCGTCAGGGCGAACGATTGAAGCGCGGAGCCGAGGAGGCGATCGCGCAGCGCGGACTGGGCGCCCACGTCAAGATCGTGGGCAAGCCCATGTGCCTCGCGTACGCGACGCTGGACCAGAACGGCCAGCCCTCCCAGGCGTTCCGCTCGCTGTTCCTGCAGGAGACCATCCGGCGCGGCGTGCTCATGCCGTCACTGGTGGTCAGCTATTCGCATTCCGTTTCCGACATCGACCGCACCATCGAGGCCATCGACGGCGCGTTGCGCATTTATGCTCGCGCATTGGAGGATGGCGCGGAGAGCCATCTCGTTGGCCGCCCGTCGCAGATCGTTTACCGGCGCTTCAACGGGCCGACGCCGCCCGGCGACCGGAGTTAGTCGCGGTGTCAGCCCTCGACTCACCCTTCACGTCGGCGGCTCGCGATCGGGCCCAACAAGCGATTGGCGTATCAAGTCGTGCAGGCACCAAATCTACGGCACGCCGGATCGGCTTGTTTGGCCATTTCGGCACGGGCAACATCGGCAACGAGGCCTCTCTTGAGGCCGTGCTTGCGTTTCTCCGCCGTGAGCGGCCGGCTGCCGAGCTGCTGTGCATCTGCTCCAGTCCCGAGGCGACGCATGGCGCCTATAATCTCGCGTCGGTGTCTATCAGGAGGACTGGCTCGGCTACCGGATGGATCGGCCGCCTCGACCGCCTGCTCGCCAAGATCCCCTCGCGTGCGCTCGACTTCGTGCGCGCCTTCCGCCAGATGCGCCGGCTCGATCTTTTGATTGTTCCCGGAACTGGGATCCTCGACGACTTCGGCGACCGCCCCGGCGGCATGCCGTATGCGCTGTTCACGTGGCTCGCAGCGGCGCGGCTGGCCGGTTGTAAGGTCGCACTCGTCAGCATCGGCGCTGGGCCTATCCACAATCCGCTGAGCAGACGGCTCATGATCGCGTCCGCCCGCATGGCGCACTTCCGTTCCTTCCGTGACGAGCTGTCGAAGAGCTACGTTGCAAGTTGCGGAGTAGATACGAGCAACGATGCTGTCATTCCGGATGTCGCGTTTGCATTGCCGCTGCCCGAAGACAATGGTCCACACGATGGCTCGCTAACCGTCGGTGTCGGCGTGATGAACTATTGGGGCTGGCGTAGCGGCGCCCCCGACGCAGCCTGCATCCATGACGTCTATATTGAAAAGCTGGCTGACTTCGTTCAGCGATTGCTGGCCCAGGGCTATCGCGTCCGCCTCTTGCTCGGGCACAAATGGGACAGTGAGGCCATCGCACGTGTGGTCGCCAGTATCGATGCAACGCGCTACAACTGCCATGAAATCATTTGCGAACCAGCGCAGAACATGCGCGATTTGATGCGCCAGATGCAGCAGACCGACGTTGTCGTGACGACGCGCTATCACAACGTGGTCGCTGCCCTCTGCGTCGCCAAGCCGGTTATCTCCCTGAGCTACGCGGACAAGAACGACGCCCTTCTCGATAGCGTAGGCCTCACGGGCCTCTACCAGCACTGCGAGACATTCAGCGTCGATCGCCTGTGGCAGCAATTGGAATACGCGCTTGCAAATCGCGCCAGCCTTTCCACTAGCATCGCTACAACGATCGCCGGATTCCGCTGCAAGCTGTCGGAACAGGAGATTGCGCTGATCGCGCAGTGGTTCTAGCGACTGCTAGCCGAGCCGCAGCTTGCGCACGAAGAAGGCTTCGGCGAACCGCTCAGGCGCACGGCACTCCATGCCGCGCAAGCGCGCCAGCCCGCGGAACGTATCGGCGTCGAACCAGTCCTTGGAGCGCTGAGTACCGAAATGCTTGTCGAGCAGCTCGATCTTGCGCGCGAGCGCCGCCTCGCTGACCGGAAGATAGGCGTTGGGCTGCCCCAGATCGCCATCCCACTTCGGAATCTCGTATTCGAGGATGGTGTGGTCGCGAAACGCGTTCCACGTGAGATTGGCAACTTCGCGGTGGTCCTGGTGTGCATCGTCCTTGCGATGCGTGAAGACGACATCGGGCGCAACCTTCGCCTTGATGCCCTCGAGCCAAGCCTTCACCTCGGCGCCCTGATAAGGGAAGTAGCTGTCGCGGAACGCTCCGATATGAATATCGGCCGCCGCTGCACCGGCGAGGAAATCAGCGGCAGACCGCTCCGCTTCTTCGCGGCGTGAACCCGCGGCCGAGAACACGCACCAGTCGACACGCAAATCGACCCCGGACGCGATCCAGTCGAGGATCGTCGCCCCGAGCCCGATCTCGATGTCGTCCGAGTGGGCCCCGAGGCAGAGGATCGACAGCGGCTCGCCCGGTTGCGCCAGACGCAGTGTCTTCATTCGCCGGCCACCACCGCGGCGGGGCGGTCCGTCAGGTCGTGGCTGAGCCGCCACGGCATGTTGCCTTGCTCGACCATGTCTTCGAGGATCTGCCGGTCGCGCAGCGTGTCCATCGAGCGCCAGAAGCCCTCGTGCTTGAACGCCATCAGCTGATCCGCTTCGATCAGTCGCTTGAATGGCTCCAGCACCAACTCTTCGCCTTCGCGCATGTAATCGAAGATCTCGCGGCGGAAAATGAAGTAGCCACCATTGATCCAGATGTCGGAACGATCGGATGAACGGAACTCCCGCACGCGCCCATCCGTGTCGATGTCAGCAAGATGATAGGTCAGCGGAGGACGAATGGCGACGAAGCAGCCCACCTTGCCGCTCTTCTTGAAGGCCTCGACAGCTTCATCGAGGTTGAGGTCGGTCAGTCCGTCGCTGTAGTTGGCGAGGAACATCTCCTCGTCGGCAACGTGCTCGCGCACTGCCCACAAACGCTGGCCGATGTTGCGCCAGATGCCCGTGTCGATCAGGCTGACGCGCCAGTCATCCTTGATCTCCGACAGAAGCTCGACCTTGGAGCCGTAACGCGACACGACACAGTCGGCGTAGGCCTGCGGCTTGTAATTGAGGAAGAACTCCTTGACCACGTTGGCCTTGTAGCCGAGGCACAGCACGAAATCGCGATGCCCGTACTGGCTGTAATAGTTCATCACGTGCCACAGGATCGGCTGATGGCCGACCGGGATCATCGGCTTGGGGACGCTCTCGGAATATTCGCGGATACGCGTGCCAAGTCCGCCGCAGAACAGAACGACTTTCATTGGGGCAGCTCCTTGGGATCGATGACGGCGACTTCCGGGATCGGCACGACGAACTTTCCGCCCCAGTCGCCGATGTGGCGCATCTGCCGGACGATTTCGTCCTTGAGGTTCCACGGCAGGATCAGCACATAGTCTGGCTTGGCCAGATCGATCGCATCGACCGGATAGATCGGAATGTGTTGACCCGGCGTGAAGCGCCCGTGCTTGTAGGGATTGCGGTCCACGGTGAAGTCGAGGAAGTCGGTGCCGATACCGCAGTAGTTCAGAAGCGTGTTGCCCTTGCCCGGCGCCCCATAGCCGCAGATCGTCTTGCCGGCATCCTTGGCTTCGATCAGGAACGATAGCAGCCGCCGCTTGGTACGCGTCACCTGCGCGCCGAACGAGGCGTAGGCGGCAAGATCGCGGAAGCCCAGGGCCGTCTCACGTTCGAGAATATCGCCCACGCGCGGACCAACGGTGCGCTGGGAGGCGTCATGCGCAAGATAAACGCGCAGCGAGCCACCATGCGTCTTCAACTCATCCACGTCGATCAGCTTCAGGCCGTGGCGCTTGGCGAGCACATCGATCGTCACCAGCGAGAAATAGGAGAAGTGCTCGTGATAGATCGTATCGAACTGGTTTTCCTCCATCAGCCGCTGCAGATGCGGGAACTCAAGCGTGATCACGCCCTCTGGCTTCAGCAGCAGCTTCATGCCGGCTACGAAGTCGTTGAGGTCGGGCACCTGCGCCAGCACGTTATTACCCGCGATCAGGTCGGCGGATTTGCCCGCGGCGACGAGCTCGCGCGCCAGACGCGTCCCGAAGAAGTCGACGCAGGTCGGGATGCCCTTGTCGATCGCCACCTTGGCGACGTTAGCGGCCGGCTCGATGCCGAGCACATTGACGCCGAGAGGCGGGAAGTGCTGCAGCAGATAGCCGTCGTTGCTGGCCAGCTCGACGACGAGGCTATCGGCGCTCAGCCCGAGACGCTGAGTGATCATCTCGCAATAGGATTTGGCGTGCGCCACCCAGCTCGTCGAATAGGATGAGAAGTAGGCGTATTCCTCGAAGATGTGCTCGGGGCTCACGTACTCCTTGAGCTGCACCAGGAAGCACTCGGGGCACACGAGGGCGTGCAGCGGGAAATACGGCTCCATCGCGTCGAGTTGCTCGTGCGGCAGGAAGCTCTCGCACAGCGGGGACATGCCGAGGTTTACGAATGTGTGCTCGGTCTTGGTGCCGCACAGCCGGCAAGAGCATGCCGACGCGCTCTTCACCGCGTCCCGGTATGAAACTGCCTCAATATTCATTTGTGCCCTCGGGATATAACTGGCCTTGTTGGATGTCCCAGCCGGAGTAATTTGGGACGCTGACCGCCTCGATTTGCGTGTCCATCCGCCAGGGTGCAAAAAGCGCGCCCGGCCTTGGATTATCGGGGAGCGGGGCGCCGGCCGCATACGGCATCATTGGTGGTAGGGGAGGGGGCGAACTACCCCTTTCGCCGGCCCAGCAGGGCCCGGGCGCTCCGCCGTTAAGCATCAGGCGACGAGGTCTCTGCGTTGCGAGCAAAGTGGCGATAGAGAGTGGGCATGCTGATCCGCGACACGGAGCTGGCCGACGCCAAGCTCATAGAGCTTCAACCTCATGGCGATGAGCGCGGCTTCTTCGCCCGCACCTTCTGCGAACGCGAGTTTGCCGCCCACGGCCTCGAAACGTCGTTCGTCCAGCACAGCACCTCGTTCAGCGCCACGCGCGGCACGCTGCGTGGGATGCATTTCCAGCGCGGGGCCGCCGCCGAGGTGAAGGTGGTCAGCTGCGTACGCGGCGCCATCTACGATGTGATCATCGACCTGCGCGCCGGCCGCAATCAGGGTCGCTGGCAGGGCTTCGAGCTGACGGCCGACAACCGCAACCGCCTCTATATCCCCAAAGGCTTCGCGCACGGCTTCCAGACCCTGACCGACGACGTCGAGGTGAGCTACCTGATTTCGGAGTTTTACGCCCCCGATACCGCCAGCGGCGTACGCTATGACGATCCCGCCTTCGCCATCCGTTGGCCATTGGCGGTGACCACCCTTTCCGAGAAAGACAAAAGCTGGCCGGACTTCGCGGCCGTTGCGATCTAGCTCGGGCCCTTCTCGGCAAGCAGACCGTGCGCCTCCAGCAGCGCGGCCGCCTGACGAACGACGGCGAACGGCGTTTTCGAGCGTTCAGCGATGTCCAGCAGCGAATGCTCCCCGTCCGATAGGTTCAGCACCCACAGCATCGCCATGCTCTTTGCCGGCGCATTCTTGTCGCCGCCGATCGCCGAATAGAGCCCGCGCCGCCCGAGCTGCGGCTCGCACTTGGGATTGAGGTTTAGATAGGTGCGGTCGTTTTCGATGATATCGAGCGCCGCCGTGATCAGTTCGTACGAGCGGCCGAGGTGCTCGGGCTTGATGAAATCCATGTTGTCCGCCGAGGTGTGATACTCCGGGAACGTACCGAACAGACTGCGCTGGAACAGCCCCACTGGCAGATCGAAGCCCGGCGAGCAGTATTGGCGCTCATCATAGCCATAGGGCGAGAAGTCGATGACCTGCGCGCTGGGCGCGTCCGTCCGCAGCACGTGCGCCATGGCCCGGTCGACCACGGCATCGCCGCGCCGCGATCGCTTGTAGGTCGGGCCGCCGCCGTCGCCGGCGCACGAGACGACAAGCCCATGCTTGATGCGACCGACATTGGCCTCGTTCTGGGCGAGCCACGTAATGGCGCCGATCGTACCCGGTGCAAAGATGAAGCGGTAGCTATAGCGCGTACGCACGCCTTGCAGGCGCTTCGCCAGCAGCGTCAGCAGTGCCAGCGCCGAGCAATTGTCGTTCGCCAGAGAGGGATGGCAGATGTGCGCCGACAGCAGCACCTCGTCGGCGGCTTCGCCCCCGTGCAGGTATTCGCCGTAGCTCAGGGCGCCATCGCCGAAGCTGGAGTCGATGCACACCTCATATTCGCCGTCGGCCAGCTCGGAGAGCTTATTGTGGGCCATGCAGAAACCCCACGTCTCGGCGTAGTACGAGGTGCGGTAGGGAATGAGGTCGGGCTGCTCGGGCAGCGTGAAGATGTGCTTTTTCAGCTCAGCCAGCGAAAGGCGCGTGCGCACCGGAGCGCTATAGCCGACGACGTGCAGGTTCGACGCCTTGAAATCGATGACGCGCCGCCCCGAGGCGTCTTTCACATAGGCGTCGGCTATGTTCCACTCGCGCGGCACGGTCCAGTCGAACACCTGAGTGCCGGTTGGAACCTCGCGCACCTCCAGCGGAACGTGGCGCGCGAGGACACCCAGGGTCTCGCGCACGCCATCGCCCGTGATGCTGCGGCAGATCGGATAGATTTCACCGGCGAGGCGATAGAGCTCCCCGCCGATGCTGTCGTTTTCGGTGCGCCAGGTTGCGGGTGAAGGCTGTTCCATCGGCACACCGGACTTTCAATATTGGGGCACGGTGCTTCAGGCAGCCGCGCGGTCGAGCCGATGCAGCGAGCCATCGATGATGCCGTCAGCCATCAGCTTCCTTATGTGGCTGATGCGCTGATACCGCGGTCCCTCGAACTCCTCAAGCGTCAGGTCGGACTTCCGGTACGCTTCGTAGAGTTGTTCGGCACCCTTGCGCACGTCCCACTGCGGCTTGAACGCGGGCAGCACTGTTGCGATCTTCTCGAAGCTGACGCGATAGGAGCGCGTATCGGGGCCCGCGTCCGGCGCGAACTCGATGCGGCAGTCCGGCACCACGCTGGCAACGACCTCGGCGATGTCGCGGATCCGGTAATTGTGCGCCGTCTGGCCGACGTTGAAGGCTTCGCAGTTGACCTTCTCGGCGGGCGCTTCCAGCGCGGCGATGAAGGCGCGCGAGATGTCCTCGATGTGCACGATCGGACGCCACGGCGACCCGTCCGACTTCAGATAGATCAGCTTCTTCGTTACGGCCCACGCGACGAGATTGTTGAGAACGATGTCGAAACGAATACGCGGCGATAGGCCATAGGCCGTGGCTGGCCGCAGGAATGTCGGCACGAAGCCATCGCCGGCCAGCTGGGTGATGTCGCGCTCGGCCCATACCTTCGACTGGCCGTAGGCGGTAACGGGATTGAGCTCTCCCGTCTCGTCGACCATGTTCTCGCCCGAGCGGCCATAGTTGCTGCACGAGGATGCGAGCAGGAAGCGCTTCACGCCTTCCTTTTTGGCGAGCTCGGCGAGGCGCACGCTGGCGCGATGGTTGATAGCGTAGGTGATATCCGGGTTTAGGTCACCCAGGGGGTCATTCGACAGCGCCGCAAGATGAATGATTGCGTCGATACCTTGCAGGTCGCCGCCCGTGATGTCTCGCACGTCCTTCAACAGTGCGGGAACCTGCGCGATGCTGCCGCCCGCATCATACGTGCACCGCTCATAAAGGTGACTGTCGACGCCGACGACATCGTGCCCGGCCTTCTGCAGCATCGGAACCATGACCGTGCCGATGTAGCCCAGATGGCCGGTGACCAAGACCTTCATGTGGTGTGCTCCCGCATTTGACGAAGTCGGAATATGACGGCGCGACGTGTCGCCTAGAGTTTCAAAGGTGCAAGGGCCTTGGCAATTCGCGCTTTAGGCGGTGATGGGTCGGCTCGTTGCTGAATCGCCAGATGCCATTGCCGTGCCAGTCGCGGCAACAGCGGCCGCGGGCCGAGGTAAATGCCGGCGCTTGGGTTGCTATTCTGCCGCTTGCAGATGCGCGTCTGCACTACTTCCTTTGAAGGCGTTCTTCGCTCCGGCATCGAGGCCTATGGTTTGTTCCTTCTTGGGACAACGTGGGACACGATGCTTAACCTCGAACGTTTCCGCCATGCCTGGACGTCTGGTCGTGAGAGCCAGGCTGCGCGGTTACCGTCCTGGGGTGACGGCATTGCCGACCAAACGGTCTCGTCGCTCTACTATCCCGCTGCGTGGGAAACGGTTAGCCAGGACGAGCTGATTTTCCTGATGCCGTCGCTGCGCCGCGCGCGCGCGGACACAAACACAGCAGCCGGACGTCTCTTTCAGCGCGCGCTGGCCGCGCGGCTCAATCTTCTGGTGCGCCGCGCTGAGGCCACTGGCAATGGCGCGGCTAAGGCCATCATCACCGCCATCGCTGCAGCTGGCCTCGTTAAGAGTATGTCTCTCGAAGAGGCCTTTTCCCCGCAGCGGGATGCCTCGCAGGGCAGTCCTTGTGGCGAGACTAGGGACCCAGATGCGATCGCTGACCCGCGCGCCAGCAGCAAGGATAGCCGCGTCTATTGGGTTTTCGAGCTGTCCGTCTTGGCATCGCTCGATCGCGCCGCGCGGGCTGCAGCCTTAGCCCCCGCGTCCGGCTCCGATGGCGCCGAGCTTCCCTCCGCGCTGATCGCCTCCATCTATTCGGGCGTCAACGCCGCCTATGCTTATCCGAGCCTCGAATGCGCCCACGAGCTTCTGAGCGTCGGCGTGTGGCTTGGTTACCTGCTGAGTGGCCGCCGGGCCATGATGCCGCCGTTCGTTGCCGAACGCCTCATCGCCCATCTCGGCGCTGGGCCCGGAAACGGCACAGCCGACACATGCGAAGCGCTGATTATGTTTCATGCTGAGGCGGCCGCTGGCGTGACGCGCCTGCTTCGCACCGCAAAGAGCGTCTACAAGTCGGGCGCGCCCGCATTGGTACGGCCCTTGCCTAATGGAAGTGCAAAGCTTGGTAACCCGCCACAATGGGATACCGCGCTTACCAAGTTCATCGGCGGTCACTTGGAAGCGTGCTCCCAACCCGCCTAAGGTGTTGGTATGCTGAACAGACCGGAATTCATTCCCGACGAAGACGATCTCGACGTCGATGCGAAGCACGAGTACGTCACCTATGGCGACGTCTTTCGCTTTCTCTACCGATACCGCAAGGTTCTGGCAGCCTCTACGGGCGCCGGCCTGCTGGCTTCCATCGTCTATCTTGCAACAGCCACACCGATCTTTACTGCGGATACGCAGGTGCTGATCGAAGCCGACGTGCCACATACGTTCCGCGAACAGGCGACGGAGTCATTCGTCGCTCTCGACACGCCGCAGGTCGAGAGCCAGCTCGCGATCATCCGTTCCGAGCGCATCGCCGAGAAGGTTGTTAACCGCCTCGGCCTCCTCAAGACGCCGCCGGTGCAAACGCGGCCGTCCCTTCTCCATCGCTTGTACGAGTCCGTTTTCGGTGCGCGACCGAAGAAGTCCGATGCCGATCGCATGGCGGGAGAAGCGGCGCAGATCCGCAACAATCTCGACGCAAGCCGCGAAGGTCTCTCGTACGCGATCAATATCACCTACAAGGCGACCGACCCGCAGACCGCTGCAAAGGTCGCCAACGCAATCGCCGATGCTTACGTCGACGATCAGCTCGACACGCGTGCGCAGGCAGCCTCGCAGGGCAGCAAGTGGCTGGAAGGCCGTATCGACGATCTGCGCAAGCAGATGAATACCGCGGCGCTCGATGTGCAGCAGTTCAAGGCCAAGCGCGACTATCGCATCGTCAACCAGCACGAGGGCGGCCAGCGGGATACGCCGTCGAACCCAAATTCGACGATCATCATTCCGCGCAGCGACGCGCCGGTGGCGGCGACGCCGTCACAAGCCGAAGAACGCAATACGCTGGAAGAGCTCGAGTCGCGCGCGCTCACCTATCGCAAGATCTTCGAGAGCTATCTGCAGGCCTACGCCGAATCGATGCAGCGCCAGTCCTATCCGGTCACCAATGCCCGCGTTATCACGCGGGCATCGCCGCCGACGCGTAAGACGTATCCGCGCGGCTCGCTGTCATTGCTCGCGGGGCTCTGCGCCGGCGCGTTGGCAGGGCTCGGTATCGCCTTCCTGCTCTTCAGCTTCGAGGACCGGATCCGCGCCAAGTTCTGATCCGCGCCAAGTTCTGATCAGCGGAGTGACGGCCCCTCTGGAGCCACGCTGCGTCTAGCGTCGCGAACCGTTAGCTGGAAATCCTGATCGCCGCATTAGACAGCCGACGTCACTTGGCCAAGCGCAAAGCAGGGCCGGCTGTCATGGCGCTAGGAGTATCTCTTCGGGTCTCGACCAGAGGCGGCTCCAGGCGCTGCCAGAAGAATGGCGGTGCGCCAGAAGCCCACGTTGGAGCCCGGCAAGACTTACTCTGCGATCCGCTGCTTGGTGCTGTTCAGCGCGGCCCGCTTGGGCTTCGTCGTGTCGATGGGCGCAAGCTTGCCACTGCGTCCGGCCACCGGTGTTTCCGGCATTTCCGACGCGGTCGGAAGCTCAGCGGAGGGATCCCCGGTGAAGGGAACCTCAACCTTCACAGTGTCGCCCGGCAACACCAGCGTGTTCTCGTTTGCATCGATCTGGACGTGGCTCCCGCCCGTCAGACGCACGATCTTGTAGTTGGGTTCGACCTGCCGGCCGCGATCGGCCATCATGCCCGGTGCAACGACCTCGGACTCATAGAGCAGCTTGCGCGCCGTGTCCTTCTTGTGCGTCGTCTGCTCGAGTTGGAACTGCGTCGTTTGCAACTCGGACGCCACATCGCTCGAACGCTTCGTCTCGAGCTCGACCATGGCGATGTCGTTACGCGACAGGTCCTGACGAACCTTGACGACATTGCCCTCCATGCGCAGGCCGTCACCTTCGAGCTGCGCCAAGTTGCGCTCAAGGGCCAGCTTGCGCGGCGCGGTAACGAGTCCCTTCGCGGCCAGCTTCACGACGCCAGTCAGCTCCTGCTTCACCAGATCGATCTGCCGGTGATGGCTCTCGAGCTGACCGGTGTTCGATTCAATCTCCTTCTCCAGAAATTCTTTGAGCTGCGAGAGGGTCTTCAACTGCATGTCGAACGAGGATTTGCGCGAGCCAAAGACGATCCGCTCCTGCTCCACGAGGTTGCTCGTGGAAGGATCGCGGGCAGCCCGCGCCAGCAACTCAGGCGGAAAGGTGATCTCAGGCAGACGTTTGAACTCGGCTTCCAGTCGCGCCTTGCGCGCCAGCAAAGCATCGCGCTCCTTGTCGAGCAGTTCCAGGTCGCCGCGCGTGGACAGCGAATCCCGCTGTAGCCGCAGCATGCTGGCATCGGCCACGCGCCGCATCCCGCCACTGATGCTCACCGCCTGCAGCACCGTCAGGCCCGGCCGGTAAGGATATTCGCCAGGCTTCTCGACGCTGCCGGCAACATAGAAGGGCCGGAATATGGTAACTTCCACCGCCGTATCCGGCGCCGTAGCCAGACCCATGCGATCGCGCAAGCGCTGTCCGATTCGCTTCGAAAGCTCTTCCGTGGTGACGCCCGCCGCCGGTACATCGCCAATGAGCGGCAGGGCTAGGTTGCCCGATGGTCCAACCGTGTACTCGGCGTTGAGCGCCGACCAGGCAAAGATTTCATCGCGCGAAGGGCGCCACTCGAACACCATCACCCGGACTTTATCCTGCGGGCCGAGGTTGTACGGCTCATGGGCGCTGGAGGTGTTCGCCGAGCCGCTGTCCCAGTCCTTCGCCGGCTTGGACCGTTGGGGCGCGTCCGCAGCGGATCCGCTTGAGATCGGCAGGGCGATGATGCTCAAGAGGCTGAGACAGGAGACGAGCAGCCTGCGCGTGATGCCACGCGTTGTTGCAACTGTCATCGAAGCAGTCGGTGCCGCGGTCTGCCCGAAGCGGCGAGGCTGTAGACTGCTAGCGAATTTGAGGTGACTGCTGTGCATGAAATCAGGGGTCCCGCTCTTCAGACGACTATGGCCGGCTTCAGACTTGGTTATGCGCGCTCCCGCGGTTCTGGCAACCAGCAAGCATAGCGATGGTTGAGAAGCGCGATCGGAGGAGCCGCAAGTGCCGCGAGCCTTAACTCTAGCCACGAGTGCGGTGACTGGAACCCAGGAAAAAGAGATAGTTCAGGCGCTTTCGCCCACAGCGTACGTCTTTTGACGTAGGCCCTACCCCTGTGAGGCCGAGGGCGTACGCATCGGCACCGATGCCCGCGTTGGGAAGAACCTGTCGATGCCGAGCCGCACGATGCGGGCGGCGGCACCGACGCCCCAGCTCAAATGCATTACCATCGCCGCCGTTCCTGATGCAGACAGGCAAAGATCGCGCTGTCGGTAAGCTGCTACCAGCCCCCATCCGATGCACAGTGCAGCGTAGAGTCCGACTGGCAGCAGAAACAACCAATGGAAGGCCGCCAGTAGCAGCGCGCCGCTGCACCCGAGCAAGACGAGGAGCGGCATGATCTGCCTTAGCTTCGGACGTGCGCGATGTTTGATGATCGTGTTTGCGCGTCCCCAGCCGAATTTGAAATACTGCCGCGCTAGCGATACGAAATCGGACCGCGGAAAGTACGTTATGCTGACATCGCTGAGATAGATGCGACGCCCAGACTTGACGAGCCGCACGTCGAATTCGGCGTCCTCATTATGCGTGAAGCTCTCATCGTACCCACCAAGCTCGATGAATTCGCGGCGGTCGAACGCTGCATGATGGCCGTGGTCGACATAGCCTGAGCGTCCAGCGACGCGGTGCGCAGAGCCGCCGTTACCGATGATGCTGTTCTGGGCCGCGGCAATCGCCCGCTGCAGGCACGTCTTGCCGCGCGTGTTCATCGACACAACGACAGAAGCGACATCTTTCGTGCGCATCGTTTCGATGCACTTGCTGACGAATCCTGGCGGATAGTCCGCATGGCAGTCGGCGCGCACGAGAATGTCAGAGCGCGCATCGGCGGCACGCGCGGCGATGTTCATGGCTGCCGCCTGCGAGCGGCGTTCATTCTTGATCAGCCGGATGCGCGGATTGTCTACAGCGAGGGATTCTACGATCGATACGGTTTGATCCGAGCTGCCGCCATCCAGAATGAGGATCTCATAGTTGAATCCCTCGCCGTCGCGCGGCGTGATCGAGCGAATGGCATCGGCGATGTACTTTTCTTCGTTGAGCGCCGGCATCACGATGCTGGCAAACGCGCTCGGCCCAAAACTCATAAACCTGCCGGCCCTTATTCTCGAGAAAACCCGACCCAAACTAGGGGGGATATGCATGGCGACAACCTGGGCAATTATGCGGAGATGGAAGAAGCCATTGGGTGGAGGCGGGAGCCGACCGCTCCCCCAATCGGCTTAAGCGGCCACCTCATCGCCAGCGCAAGTCCCCGGTTATCTTAAGATTCACCGTAAGCCTCACCAGGGCGCACGCCGCGTCGTTGCGCCATTCACCTTAGCAATCGGTTGTGAGCGCATCTGATCCATTTATTGACGCCGCTCTGCTCCTCTGGTCTCCTCGTTTACCAAAATGGAGAGGCTCGGCGTCGCAGCAGCCAGCCTGCGAGGCCCGTGTTCGAAATTCTCATCGTTGTCGCGCTCGTCGTCCTGAACGGCCTTTTCGCGCTTTCCGAGCTCGCAGTCGTCTCCTCGCGGCGATCAAAGCTGAAGGCGCTCGCAAAGGCCGGACGCAAAGGTGCCCGCAGCGCGCTCGCCCTCACTGAAGACCCCGGCCGATTTCTGTCCACCGTGCAGATCGGCATCACGCTCGTCGGTGTCATTGCCGGTGCGTTCTCGGGTGCGACGCTCGGAGCGCAGCTCGGAAACTACCTCGCCGACAGTGGCCTCCCCCGTCATACCGCCGAGATTTTAGGTCTCGGTACGGTGATCATCATCATCACCTACCTGTCGCTGATCATCGGCGAACTCGTGCCCAAGAATGTAGCGCTGCGAAATCCGGAAGGCATCGCGTGCCTTGTCGCGCCCGCTATGACGCAACTGGCGCGCTTCGCCTCGCCGCTCGTCTGGTTCCTCGATAGCTCGACCAAGGTCGTTCTGCGCCTGACGGGCGAGGCGCCTCAATCCGGCGCGTCGATCACCGAAGAGGAGATCCGCACTCTTGTTGCCGAAGCCGAAAGCGCCGGCGTGCTCGAAAGCGGCGAACGCGAGATGATCGCCGGCGTTCTGCGCCTCGGCGATCGTGCCGTCCCGGGCCTCATGACGCCTCGCACTGATGTCGATTGGCTTGATATCACGGACAGCGAAGAGGAGATCCGCGCGCGTCTGCTCTCAACCGGCCATTCGCGTCTCCCGGTTGGCGAGGGCTCACCCGATGCCATGATAGGCGTCGTTCAAACGCGCGAGTTGCTGGCGGCCCTGCTGGATCATCGCCCGCTCGACGTGCGCACCCACGTGGCGCAGGCGCCGATCATTCCTGAGACAATGGATGCACTCGACGTCTTGCAAGTTCTGCGTGACGCGGATGTCCCCATGGCGCTGATCCACGACGAGTATGGCCATTTCCAGGGACTGGTGACGCCGGCAGATGTCCTTGAGGCGATCGCCGGTGTGTTTCATTCCGATGCCGATGGCCGTGAGCCCTACGCGGTCGAGCGTCAGGACGGCTCATGGTTGCTGTCTGGCGAAATGCCCGCCGACGAGATGGCGGAAACCCTGGAAATCACGCTGCCTGAGCACCGCGACTATCACACCGTCGCCGGATTCGTGCTGGCGCTGCTGCATCGCATCCCGGCGACTGGCGAGGCTGTGACGGCATACGGTTGGCGTTTCGAGGTCGTCGATCTCGACGGACGCCGCATCGACAAGGTCCTGGCGACGCGGCCGCAACCGCTTCTACGCCGACAGCACTAATTGAGAGCAAGTCTCGAGAGCGATCGGACCCTGCCTGCGCCGGGCCCGATCAGCCCAGGCTGCATCAGACAGGAGTGTTGAGCAGCTCTTTCAGATAGCTGTCGATGGCCTTGTTGTAGTTCGGGCAAACACCGAACAGGGCCAGATGCCCCCACGGCGAGGAGATGCGCTTCAGCGAACTCCCGGGAATAAGCCGCTGCTCGTGCTCGATATCGCGCAACGGGAAGAACGCGTCCTCGTCGATCTCAATGACGAACGTCTTGGACTTGATGGTCGCAAGGACGTTAGTGAGATCCGCCCCCGCGCTCTTTGCCGTATCGCCGCTGCGCCACTTTGTGAGCAGCGTCAGCAGATTGTTTGGGTCCTGCGGGATGAAGTGTCCCTCGACGAATCCGACCAGGAAGTCATCGACCGATGTAAATCCGATCGAACGCCATCCCTCATCGTTGAACAGCATCGGTGTAAAGCCGGAAGCCGCAAACACGCGTGCATGATTGCGCAGGCCGCGCTGCACGTCGCTACCCTTTCTGTACCAGCCGCCGTCCCAGCCCGCGTCGCTCTTGATGGCATCGATGAACGTGCTCACCAAGGCAGCGTTGTGGTTCGTCACCTTGGCAGTGCCGGCGATCGGCGCTGCCCGCTTGACGACATCGGGGAAGCGAACCGCCCACTCGTAGGTCTGCTGTGCGCCCATCGAGCCGCCCAGTACGAGCTGCAACTGGCTGATGCCCAAGTGCTCTGTGATGAGCCGGTGCTGGGCGCGCACGTCATCGGCGATCGATATGCTCGGAAAGCGTGGGCCCGCAAACGCTGCGGTTGCATTGCTCGGCGAGGTCGATAGCCCGTTGCCGATCTGGTTGGCGAAAATGATGAAGTACTTGTTCGGATCGAGCGCGCGTCCTTCGCCTGCGTACGCCTGCTCGAGAATCTTCGAGGTTCCCGAATACCAGCTCGGGAATAGGATGGCGTTGTCTTTCGCCGCAGAAAGAGTGCCTAGCGTGCTGTAGGCAATCTTCAGGTTGCGCAGCCTGCCGCCGCATTCGAGATCGAGATCGCCGGCGTCGTACACTTGATAGGGGCCGTGCAGTGCCTGTGAGTAGTATTCGGTGGCCACGCTTTGATGCAGAGACATTTGCCTTCCTCGTCACGTTGTCATCTGGCCAGCGGCGCCAGCTTGGGATGGAACGGTGCTCGGCGAGATTGACAAGCCCACTCAGAAATCTTCCTTGAATGGTCGCAGGTCGAGCTCATGCGTCCACGCACTTCTTGGCTGCGTATGCAGTGTCCAATACGTCTGCGCGATGTCGTCGAGTTCCAGCAGACCATCATCGCCCTTGGCCGCGACGAAGTCGGGAAAGTTCGATTGCGCATAATCCCCCCGGATCACGCCGTCGATAACGACGTGCGCAACGTGGATTCCCTGCGGCCCGAACTCGCGCGCATAGCCTTGCGCGACCGCACGCAGCGCAGCCTTGGCTGACGCGAAAGCGAGAAAGGGTGGACGGGCGCGCACCGACGCGGTGGCTCCAGTGTAGAGCAGCGTCCCGCTTCCGCGCGGCAACATCGAGCGAATTGCCTCGCGACCGACAAGAAAGCCGCCAAGCGCGTTCTGGCGCCACATGCGCGAGAACAGCGCCTTGCTGATGTCGAGCGATGGCACCATCGCGTTGCTGCCGACGTTGTAGACAACGAGCTCCAGGGAGCCGGGCCTGATCGAAGAAAAGAGTGCAGTGACGTCGCCTTCCTTCGTCGCGTCGGCCACGAAGGGGCGGACACGCCGGCCACGCCCACCTGTGTTCGCAGCCACGGCTCTCAGCCGATCCTCGCTGCGTCCGACGATGACGACGTCGAGGCCCTCGTGCGCAAAGCGACGCGCAAGCGCCGCACCCAGACCGTCGCTCGCGCCGACACCAACGACGACTGCAGTTCGATTGCCAGCCACTTTCACCACCTGGTTATGATCGCTTCTCGCTTAGCATCGCCAGGCTGAAGGGAGTGTTGCGGCATCACAGAACCCGTCACGCTTCGAAATGCAGACGGAGCCGCGCGAACCAGCGCGGCTCCGATCCGGCGGGTCAATCGGAGGAGATGCCTCACGCACGCCCGAAGAGTAGAATGAAGTTGTTTGCGGGCAGGTGCAGCGTCTCCTTCAGCACGATGCCGTGCGGAGCTGCAGCCTTCTCCAGATCGCGCACGTCCTTGAGCCCCCACTCAGGAACCTTGGCCGCCAGGATCTCCTTGTCGAAAGCCTCGTTCGTCGCCGTCGTGTAACCTCCATCGACCTTGAACGGCCCGTAGATCGCGACAAAGCCCTCGGGCTTCAAAAGCTTCGAAGCAAGGTGAGCGATGCCATCGGCGATGGAGACTGGTGCCACTTGGAAGATGTTGATGACGAAGATCGCGTCATACAGCTTCTCGCTGGCAGACGGCCACGAGGCAGGATCGGTCAGATCAATCCGGATCGGATCGACGATGTTGATGTTGCCCTTCTCGGCCTTCGTCTGCTTGATCGTCGCAAACACGTCGGTGTCGTAGTCCGACGGCTGGAAGCGAATGCTCGGGAAATGCGGTGCGAAGTAGTTGATGTGTTGGCCGCTGCCGCTCGCCAACTCGAGGATCTCGCCTGATGCGGGAAAGATATTCTTGAATACCGCCAGGATCGGATCGCGGTTTCTCCGGCCGGCCCATGCAACGTACGGGCTCAGCGGATATGGATCGATCGGCGGGCGCGGTTCCTCGGCGACCTGTGCGACGGCTCCAGATGACACGGTGTTCTCCTTCTTCAGAATGCTAGAGATTGATTGCCAGATACCCATTCGACTTCCCCTTCACGCGTAGAGTTGGAATCTTGTCTTGCTCACCGCATCGACATGGTGCGGTTGGCTTCGGCAGCGCTGCGCAGCGGCGCGCACACATCCTCATGCGCTGCCCGCGCGCACGCGGCAGCGTCAGTTCGATTGACATTTGCAAGTACCTTTCCAGCGGGAGCTGGCGATCAACAGGCAGTCTGGTCGGTGGCGCAGATCCGCGTTCTGCAAAACCCGATTTCGGGCTGCAGCGGCTTGGCGTCCGCGTCGGTTGGCTGCATCGTTGATACGGTCTTGCCGCGGCGACCCGAACCAATTTTTTCCGAATTGTTTATTCGGTATCGATCGTTGAGTGCAGCGGATCGCAAGCGTAGACAGCACCAGACGCGCGCGGCATCGGGGCCGTGCGCAACGGAGAGTGGACGCAAATGAGCATCAAGAAGGTGTTTCTCTACGCAGAGATTCAGGTGGGAATCCCATTCACGAAGATCGATTGGCCGGCGATTAACGTTGCGATGAAGAAGAACCCTGGCCTCAAGAGCAAGACATGGCTCAGCGGACTGAACAATCACTCGATCGGCGGCTTTTATGAGTTTGACTCAGTCGCCAACGCGCGCGCCTACGCGGAAGGTTACTTGGCCGAAGCCGCCAAGCAGCTCGGCGGCACGCTATCGGTCAAGCTGTTCGACGGCGACGTCACCGAAGACGCCAATCGCGGCATGTCATCGCCGTATTACGCCAAGAAGGCGAGCAAGCAACCCGTTACAGCAAGCTGACGCGATTCGCGTTTGACGCGAACACGACAACGGCGCCGTCCAAAGGAGGGCGCCGTTTCGATTCCGCAAAGCTGCGAGCCGCGTTCACTTGATGGGTGCTGCACTCCTGCGGGCGAAGAGATCCTCGACATTGAAGCGATAGCCGAGCGAAGCCGTCAGCCACCAAGGGTCGAGATCGATCTTCGAGCGCACATCGCCAAGTGGCGTGCCGTACCATTTTACCGTTGTGTCGAGCCAGGTCTTCTTGACGTCGAGAACGAGCGACCAGCCGTCACCGAGATCGTAGTCGATGCCTGCCTGCAGGGCGAAGCCGAAGCTGTCCTCGATATCGACACTCGTCGCACCGAGAAGATTGTCCGCCTTGCCTGGCCAGTAATGGATCCACTGCACGCCGGCCCCCACGTATGGTTGGAAGCTATGAATGCGGTCGAATCGATACTGCAGTGTCACGATCGGCGGCAGAACCCACGCATCGGCGAGATCTCCGTAAGGGGCAAGAAGCCCTGTGCCTTTGGCCGTGATCTTCGCCGTGCAGCAGATTGCCTCCACCGCCCAGTTCGGCGTGAAGAAGTAGGTGATGGTCGCCGTCGGCACCGCGACGTCACCTAGCTTGGCATTTGCCCCTGCAGGCTTCAGATCGCCAAGATCGGTACTCACCGATTTGACGCTCTCGTCGAACAGCACGCCGGTGAGGCCAAGGCGAACCTGAAGGTTTCCGTTGGAGTCACCTGCGCGCGCCGGCGCTCCGACGCCGACCGCTACAGTCATGGCAGCGGCTCCCACAGCCGCAAGTCGTGCAATTCTTGGCATTGGTTATCAGCCCCCTTTGATCGCACTCGCGCCAACTGCGACGCGGACCGCCAGCGACCCCAATCGCGGCGATTTCAACTCAAGTGGGCTGAGTCAAATGAGGCGGCAAATACGAAGAATTCATAAGCAATGGTCAGCGACCACCGCTTGATGCAAATTCGCTGAAAACAAACGTCGCGCCGCGCCGCCCCGTCATATCGGGGCAACTACGCGGCGCGACGTTTCGTTCGTTGCTGCGAACGGCCGTTCGCTATTGTCAGCTGAAGAGCGCGACGGCCTTCACGATCGTGCTCCACACACCCCAGGCGAACGGGACGCCCACGGCGAGCCACGCCAGGAACGTACCGACGGTGAGACCGCCGAGCCCGATCCCGAACGAGCCGGTCGGCGTCGCCTTGCTCGGTCCCGTATCGGCTGCCGGATCGCTCATCAGCCACCGCGAGTGCACCGGCCGCACCAGCGCGTTGCAGATGAGTCCGACGAGCAGGAAGCCGACGAGAATGTACATCGTGCGATCATAGACGAGCGCCCGCGGAACGCCCGCAGTGATCTGCACGTCGCGGATGTAGCCGATCACCATCGGGCCCACGACACCGGCCGTCGACCACGCCGTCAGCAGACGTCCGTGGATGGCGCCCACGTACTTGGTGCCGAAGATGTCGGCAAGATACGCCGGCACAGTTGCAAAGCCGCCGCCGTACATCGACAGGATCACGCAGAAGGCCGCAACGAACAGCGCGCGTGACCCCATATGCGCCAGCGTTGGCGCAAGGCCATACAGCAGCATGCCGAGCGCGAAGAAGATGAAGTAGGTCCGCTTGCGGCCGATGAAGTCCGAGGCCGAAGCCCAGACAAACCGGCCACCGCTGTTGAACAGCGACAGCAAGCTGACGAACCCGCCGGCTATCGCCGCAATGGCGATCTTTTGCGCTTCGCTGAGGGCACTGAACGGGATTTCCGGTTGGCCGATCAGCGAACCCGCGAAGATCTCCTGCAACATGGGCGATGCCATCGCGAGCACGCCGATGCCCGCCGACACGTTCATGCACAACACCATCCAGATCAACCAGAACTGCGGCGTCCTGTGTGCGTGCGCGAGATCGACGTTCCCGCTCGTGATCATCTTCTTGTTGGTCGCTTTTGGCGTCCAGCCCTCCGGCGCCCAGCCATCAGGCGGTACGCGGTAGCCGAAAGCACCAGCGAGCATGAACACGAGATAGATGAGGCCCAGGGTAAGAAACGTCTGCCATACACCGACAGAGGTCGCCGTCCGGAAGCCGTCGAGATGCAGGCTCCAGCTCCCGAAGCTGGCGAGGTCGCCGCCGTTCATCAGCAGCACCGCCAGCGGCGATCCGATCATCGCGCCACCGCCGAAGCCCATGATGGCCATGCCCGTCGCCATGCCGCGCCGGTCGGGGAACCATTTGATCAGCGTCGACACCGGCGAGATGTAGCCGAGGCCTAGACCGATACCGCCGATCACGCCGAGGCCGATCCACAGCACCCACAGCTGATGGATCATCACGCCGAAGCTCGAGATGATGAAGCCGCCGCCCCAGCACAGTGCTGCCGCAACACCCGCTTTGCGCGGGCCGGCACGCTCCAGCCAGCCGCCGAATACTGCGGCCGAAAGACCGAGAAAAACGATGCCGAGCGTGAAGATGACGAGAAGATCCGTGACGCGCCAGTCGCACGTTGTCGTGAATAGTGCGTCCAGCATCGTCATATCAGGACACGTGACCGGCTTCTCGATGCCGATCGCCTGTGCGAGCGGCAGCCAGAACACGCTGAGCCCATACGACATGCCGATGCAGAGATGAATGGCGAGAGCAGCAGGCGGCACCAGCCACCGGTTGAAACCGGGTTTGGCGATGGTGCGCTCTCTAGAGAGCAATGCCGGAGCGGCATCGCCCGTACTTGCAGTGGTGGTCATGGTGCATTCCCTTCCCCGTAGTCCCAATCCGGGTGGCTTGCGCCATGCGCTGCCCCCTTCTTCTCTCTTTCTTGGCATGGGATTGCCGTCACGATCAACGGCGGGGCAAGGGCAGGGAAGGGTGAAAAGTAATAAAAAAGCGGGGCTTGAGCCCCGCCCTCGGTAGGGAATGCTGCGAACGTCGCCTAGGCTGCGCGGTCCGTGTTCTTGGAGAGTTCATGGCCGAACAGCCCGAACGGCACGCATTCAGCAGCAATTCTGTTGGGGCCCATGCTGTCCAGTGCCGCCACCATGCGTCCATTGCGCCGGAGGAAGTCGTCGGCGAGACCAACAAATCTCCGGTTCGGAACGGCCGTGTCAGACGCCCGCCGCAGGGCAAGCGCAATCGACCGCTCCGACGCGCCGGGATTGAGGGCGCATAGCGTGATGAACGCCGCCGCCGTCGATCGGCTGAGGCCCGCATAGCAATGGATCAGCAGCGGCGCTTCGCGATCCCACCGCTCCACGAAGTCGAGCAGCGCTCCCACGTGCGCTTCGCCTGGCGGGCTCGCGCCATCGCACGGCTCGACAATGTCATGCATGTCGAGCCTCAGATGCCGTTCGGCGGCGAAGCCGGCGGGCGTCTGCGGCGCAAGGTCCGCATTGATCGCGCTGACGAGATGGCGCGCCCCGGTCTGCCTCAGTATGTCCGGGATGTGCCTCAACGCGCAGACGTGGACAGCCGCGGAAGCTTTGCCCTTCATCATCGAATCTTTCCCGATGCTTATGGTTGGAGGCCATGTGCCAGCCAACCATGACCGTTTCAAGAAACCGCCCGTCTGAACGGCGCCCGTCGGTCCTGTAACGGCGGCCATTGCGCCGAGCACCCGGAGGTCCCAAAGGCCCGAAGAGGCGTCGAGAGGCTCTAACTCTCCGCGCGAGGCGGCAAGTTTACCGCAAAAACGGCCCATGCGCAGCTTGCAGCAGCGTCGCGAACCGCCTATTCGAACCTTTGCGGCTATATAGGTGTCGTGGCCCATTCGACCAGACGGCCTTACGTCCTAGATACGGTCCCGTAGCTCAGTTGGATAGAGCATCTGCCTTCTAAGCAGAGGGTCGCAGGTTCAAATCCTGCCGGGATCGCCACGCTATATCAATGGCTTACGGTTTGTTGGTCGCTGCATTCCGAGTTCGCAGCGCGCCGCCATTCCGAGTTCTTTCCTCTTTTCGTTCTCCTGCCTGCTTCGAGCCAGTTCGTTGCTCACATCGAGGAAGTCGACGTTGTGGATGCCTGGTTTTTGCCGGCGGCCAGCATCAACTTGCGCATCTGTCGCCTGAGCGAGGGGCCGTCCAGCTGGGCGGTAGAATAACCCTGATCGCGGAGACGACGTTCCAAGAAATCAAGTTTGGAGAATTCTCCCGAACGTGCGAGCTCAAAGGCCATCTCGAGGCACGTCTTGTTCTGGTCCATTCATGTGCCTTCCGGCTCTCTCAATCCCTACTATCGAGATCGCTCCCTGCGTTCGACAGCGCACGTCTTGCGCAGGTCCCGGGCTTAGCCCGCGCATTCGCCGCGGACACCGCTGCGTCGATATCGAGCCGCCGCCGGCCTAGCTGGATCAGCTTGGATGTGGTCGAGTCCACGAATGCTCCTATCTGCGATCGCGTGGCGGCATCGAGGTGCCCGCCTGCGAGCGTCTTGTGCATTTGTAGAACTGCCGCCTCGATAATACGAAACTCATCGCCGACGCGGCGCTGCTCGACAAGCAGCGGTCCAATTTCCATTTCAGTCACCTTCCTAGATGCGTGCTGCTTCCACCTCGATTGCGGACTGCGGGCAAGATTTGCGCGCGGGCTCTCTCCGAGAGGTGGTCGTCGCTTGCAGTTTCCTATGGCGCGGCTAAGCGCAGCTGCCGCGGCCAGTGCGGCCGTTGATGGTTCCCGCTTATGTCCCGATGCTTCGAGCGATCATCTCGCGCAACAAATTGCGATGAGCGAGGGAAGGGCAAAGCTCGCGAGCTGCACGAGCATATTCTCGCGTAACGCACACAATAACTCATAACACCGATCCCGGTGCTGGCCTAATGGTCTTGACCTGCAGGAGCGCACAAATCCAGACGTGGCGTCTTGCGCATCCTGGCGAGAGTGCCCACCTAATCATTGGTCCATGTGGACCAGATCCCCAAAAAACATCAGCGTATCTCCCCGTCATCATGGATGGGGGATATCGGCCTGAACATCGAGAATGAATGAATTCCATGAACCACAGCACCGACAAACCGTCGCGAAGACAGCAGCGCCAAGGGCGGCAGCCCACGCGGCAAGCCGGGCCGGCCACTAATGCGCGAGCAAACTACGAGCGCTACAGCGCTCTCGCGCGTGAATCGGTCCAGGTCGGCGACGCCGTACAGACAGAGTACTGGTATCAGCATGCCGACCACTATTTTCGCATGATGCAAGATCCAGCGGCCTGCTAGCTCCTTCCATGGCCGAGACGCTTGATTGATCGTCGCCGCTCTCCCGGCATCCGGCATCGCCAAATAAGTTCAATGTGCTGCGAACGATTTTCTGTGCGCCGGTCACAGCGACTTCGCCGAGACTCCATTTACGAAGATGTGGATGCAGCGGCGCACGTATGTCGCGCGGTCTTCCTCGCCCGGCCACTCCAGCCCATCGCTCGTTTTCGCAGCCATGGCGCCGAAGATCATGTCCATTAGAATCTTGGCTGCCGCCGCGGTGTCGTCGACCTCGATCTGTCCGCGCCTGCGCTGACGCTCCAGCCACTCGGACAGCAACGCCATCGCCTTCTCCGGGCCCGCTTGCCGCATGACGCGGCCGAGCTCCGGATTGGCACGGGTTTCCACCATGATGAAGCGCATGATGGCCATGCGGCGATCACTCGCTTCCGCATCGAGGTCGACGCGAAATATCTGTGCCAGCGCCTCCGTGAGCGGCAGTTTGTCATAGTCGCCTGGCAACGCCAGCATTTCGAACCGGTGCGCAGCAACGATTGCGGCAAACAGGTCCGCCTTGTTAGCGAACAACTCATAGAGCGTTCGCTTAGACACGCGGCACTGAGCGGCGACGTCATCCATCGTGACCTGTGACAGGCCCCTGGCAACGAACAGCGCCAGAGCATTTTCGGCGATCAGTGCGCGCTGATCCTCGTCGCTGCGCACTTTTGGGCGCCCGCGGGGGCGCCGTGGCTCGGCCGTTGCGGCTGCAGTGGCACTTGATTTCCTCATGACGGGTGCAACTCCGCTGGGGCGACAAACCTAGTTGACAGCCACATTTCTTCAAATAAAGGTACGGGTAAGTTTTGTAAATAGGAGACTCCTGATGCTGGCGCTCGAATGCATCGCCACGCACGGCCGCCTCGCCAAGCTCGTAATGAGCTCGCTAGTCATAATTGGACTTGGCGCGTGCAAGCAATCGGAGACCCCGGCCGGGGCCCCCCCGCGACCTGAGGTCAGCGTCGTGACGCTGCAACCCCAATCGGTGCAGATCACCGCCGAGCTTCCAGGCCGTACCACAGCTTCGCTCGTCGCTGAGGTTCGCCCGCAGGTGACGGGCATCATTCAAAAGCGATTGTTCGAAGAAGGCAGCGAGGTCAAGGCTGGACAGGCGCTTTATCAGATTGATCCCGCGACCTATCAGGCGGCCTACGACAGCGCCAAGGCCGCCTTGCAAAAGGCCGAGGCGGCGGTGCCGACCGCGCGCGCCAAGCTGCAACGCCAGGAAGTCCTCATCAAGACCAATGCCGTCAGCCAGCAAAATCTCGACGACGCAAGGTCCACGCTGGCGGTGGCCGAGGCTGAGGTTGCCGCCGCGCAGGCAAATCTAAAAACTGCGCAGATCAATCTCGACTATACGAAGATCCTCGCCCCCATCGACGGCCGTATAGACAAGTCGACACTGACCCCGGGCGCACTCGTCACGGCAAGCCAGGCCACCGCGCTGACGACCATCCGCAAGCTCGATCCGATCAACGTCGATGTCACGCAATCGAGCACCAACCTGCTCAATCTTCGACAGGCCATAGCGGCAGGACGCGTCAAGCTTTCCGGTGACAATGTTCGCGTTAGGCTGAAGCTTGAGAACGGCACATTCTATCCGCATCTCGGCACATTGGCGTTCGCGGAATCGAACGTCAGCGAGACGACGGGTACTTACACGGTGCGCGCCGAATTCCCCAATCCCGAGCGCCTGCTGCTGCCCGGCATGTACGTACGCGCCATCGTCGAGGAAGGTGTTGCCGACGACAGCTTCCTCGTTCCTCAGCGCGGCGTCAGCCGCAATACCAAGGGTGAGCCGACGGCGATCTTCGTCGACGCCAATGGGAAAGTTGAGGAACGCGTGCTGCGAATCTCGCGCAGCGTGGGCAACAATTGGCTCGTTGAATCGGGGGTTTCCGCAGGTGATCGCGTAGTCGTCGAGGGTTCGCTGCTCGTACGCGTGGGCCAGCTCGCCACACCTGTTGAGGTGATCATCGACGATAACACCGGCGAAGTGCGCGAGCGCGGTGCTCAACAAAGCAGTAACGCCTCCGATTACGCGGCCAACGGTTCTGGGAACGTTCAGCCGGCGGTGAAGAGATGATCTCAGCCTTCTTCATTGAGCGGCCGGTCTTCGCCTGGGTGATCGCACTCGTGATCATGCTGGGCGGCCTGCTGGCTTTGAACAACCTTTCTATCTCGCAGTATCCGCAGATCGCGCCGACGACAGTGCGCATAACCGGAACCTATCCAGGAGCAGACGCCCAGACGGTCGAGAACTCAGTGACGAAGATTATCGAGCAAGCGATGACTGGCATCGATTATCTCGATTATCTGACGGCCACATCGACCTCGACCGGGCAGGCCCAGGTTTCGCTCACGTTTACGAGCGATGCAGACCCCGACGTGGCGCAGATGCAGGTGCAAAACAAGCTGCAACTCGTCACCTCGCAGCTACCACAGATCGTGCAAACGACGGGACTGACCGTCACTAAATCCAGCTCCAGCTTCCTCATGGTCGCCGCGTTCGTCTCGACCGATGGCAGGATGAGCTCGACTGACATTGCCGACTACGTCGACAGCTCGCTCAACGACACGCTAAAGCGCGTCGCTGGCGTCGGTGAGACACAGATGCTCGGCTCGGGCTATGCCATGCGCATCTGGCTCGATCCCGACAAGCTGGCCAAATACGCGCTGATGCCGAGCGACATCGCCGCTGCGCTGCAAGCGCAGAACACCCAGGTGTCCGCTGGCCAGCTCGGCAGCTTGCCGTCAACGCAAGGCCAGCAGCTTAATGCCACTGTCACCGCGCGCTCGCGCCTGCAAACGCCCGAACAGTTCCGCAACATCATTCTGAAGAGCGCAACCGACGGCGCCCTCGTGCGCTTGAACGACGTGGCCCGCGTCGAGCTTGGCGCAAAATCCTACACCACCAGCGCCAAATACAACGGCTTGCCGGCAGCGGGCCTCGGAATCAATCTGGCGACCGGCGCCAATGCTATTGATACCGCGGAGGCCGTGCAGGCAGCTATCGCCGGGCGTGCTTCGACCTTCCCGCAGGGCATCGATGTCGTCTACCCGTACGACACGACGCCCTTCGTACGCCTCTCGATCGAGGACGTGGTAAAGACGCTGTTCGAGGCCATAGTCCTCGTCTTCATCGTCATGTACGTCTTTCTGCAGAGCTTCCGCGCCACAATCATCCCGACGCTCGCAGTGCCTGTGGTTCTCCTCGGAACGTTCGGCGTCCTGGCGCTGCTGGGCTACTCCGTTAACACGCTGACCATGTTTGCCATGGTGCTCGCCATCGGCCTGCTCGTCGACGATGCGATCGTCGTCGTCGAGAACGTCGAGCGCGTCATGCACGAGGAGGGGCTCTCGCCGAAAGAAGCGACCCGGAAATCGATGAACGAGATTTCCGGTGCGCTCGTTGGCATTGCGACGGTTCTCTCCGCCGTTTTCGTCCCTATGGCGTTCTTCGGTGGATCGGTAGGCGTCATCTATCGGCAGTTCTCGGTGACCATCGTCTCTGCGATGATCTTGTCAGTCGTGGTGGCGCTGGTGCTGACGCCCGCCCTCTGCGCAACCATCCTCAAGCCCGGGCACAGCGCCACGCGTGGCCCCTTTGCCTGGTTCAACCGTGGCTTCGATCACACCGCGCACGGCTATCGCGCCGGTGCCGGCCGCATCATCCAGAGAAGCTGGGTTTCGCTCGCCGTCTTCGCCCTGATCGTCGTGGGCGTGGGCTACATGTTCATGCGCCTCCCGTCCTCGTTCCTGCCGCAGGAGGATCAAGGGACGCTCATTGCAAGCATCCAGCTCCCTGTTGGCGCGACGCAGGATCGGACCGAACGCGTGCTCGACGAGGTGCGGACCTACTTCCTCGAAAAGGAGCCCGATGCGGTCGAAGGCATCATGACCGTATCGGGCTTCGGCTTCGGGGGGCAGGGGCAAAACGTGGGCATCGGCTTCGTCCGCTTGAAGGACTTCGCCCTGCGAAAGGCACCCGGCGTTGCCGCCAGCGCGGTAGCCGGTCGCGCCATGGCCGGGCTCTCCAAGATCAAGGATGCGCGCGTGTTCGTGCTCGCCCCGCCAGCCATCCAGGGTATGGGAAACTCGAGCGGCTTCGATTTCTTCCTGAAGGATCTAAACGGCGCCGGCCACGAACGGTTGATTGCGGCGCGCAACACGCTGTTGGCCAAGGCGGCGCAAAGCCCTCTTCTTCGGAATACGCGTCCCAACGGGCAGGAGGATACCCCGCAGTTTACGGTCGACTTCGACCAGGAGAAGGCGAGCGCGCTGGGGCTCAGTCTCTCCGACATCAACGCCACGCTGAGCACCGCCTGGGGCAGCGATTACGTCAACGATTTTATCGACCGCGGACGCGTCAAGCAGGTCTACCTGCAAGGCGATGCCTCCTCGCGCATGCAGCCCGAGGATCTCGACAAATGGCATGTGCGCAACTCCGAGGGCGTGATGGTGCCGTTCTCGTCATTTGCCTCTTCGCGCTGGACCTTCGGCTCGCCGCGTCTTGAGCGCTACAACGGATCCGGCGCCGTGGAGATACAAGGTGAGGCGGCACCGGGCATAAGCTCGGGCGATGCAATGAACGAGATCGCGCGCATCGTCGGCGAACTCCCGTCAGGCTACGGCTACGAATGGACGGGGCTTTCCTACCAGGAGCAGCTATCCGGCAACCAAGCGACAGCGCTTTACGCCATCTCAGTGCTTGTCGTGTTCCTCTGCCTCGCCGCCCTATACGAGAGCTGGTCGATACCATTCGCGGTCATGCTGTCGGTGCCGATCGGCATTTTCGGCACGCTCGCTGCAGCATTGATGTTCGGCCAGACCAACGACGTCTACTTCAAGGTCGGCCTGCTTACGACGATTGGCCTTGCTGCGAAGAACGCCATCCTGATCGTCGAGTTCGCCGTCGAGCGGCAGATCGCCGGCGAGGGGCTGATCGAGGCGACGCTCAACGCGGCACGCCAGCGCTTGCGGCCGATCCTGATGACCTCATTCGCCTTCATCCTGGGCGTGCTGCCGCTGGCCGTCGCCAGCGGGGCAGGCTCGGGTGCGCAGAACTCGATCGGCATCGGCGTGATGGGTGGCATGATCGCAGCAACGGTTCTCGGCATCTTCTTTATTCCGCTGCTCTACGTCGCCGTGCGCCGGGCAGTCGGAGGAGCGCGCGGCCGGGAAGAGATGCCGTCAGTGGGATCGCCCGTAGGGACGGGGCACTAGCGAGGCTTCCGGAGACGCGCGCGTTTGGTTCTGATCTTCATTCGACGATGAACCCGTAGTCACCCTTGAGGTCGCCGACCGGCGCCGGACGTCCGCCACCGTAGATGCGGTTTATCTGACCGAGAAAGTTGGCCTTTGCATCCGTCGGATCTGCCAAGCCATCCAGAGGCCGCGCCAACTCCTGGCGCGCAACTGGGCGCACCATGTACGGCGTCACTATGATGACAAGCTCCGTCTCCGAACGCTGATAGTCACGGCTGCGGAAGAGAGTGCCGAGAATGGGAAGATCCTTCAGGGTCGGGAAGCCATCGATGTTCTGGCGCGAATCCTCCGACAGAAGTCCGGCGAGTGCGATGGAGCCCCCCGATGGTAGCTCGACTGTTGATTTGGCTTGGCGCTTCTTCAACGCCGGTATCTCTATGCCAGATAGCACCACGGCTCCGTCGCTGCTGAGCTCGCTCACCTCGCTTTCGATCTTGAGGCTGATGCGGCCCTCGGAAAGAACCACAGGGGTGAATGCGAGGCCGATGCCGTACTCCTTATAGGTGACGCTGACCTGCCCCAAGCTATCAACGATGGGCACCGGGTACTCGCCGCCAGCGAGAAACTTGGCAGGCTCGCCGGATACAGCCGTGAGATTTGGCTCAGCCAGAATCCGCATCAGACCGTCGCGTTCCATGGCCCGCAGGGCTCCGTTTACGGCCTGATTGCCCGACTGCCAGGACATCGCGATGCCAGAGTTGCTGAAGGCATCACTGCTGCTCGATGAATTGAGGAGCTGCAGTGCGCCAGTCGCGGCTCCTGTCGATCCTATGCCGGACGTGGGGAGGGTACCGAGTGTGGCTCCGGTGAGAGGTAGGCTGTTTGATGTAAGCACCGACGTACTGAAGTTTCCCGAGTTGACGGCAGCACCGATATTGACGCCGAACTGCTTGAGGATCGTGCGTTGCACCTCAGCGACGGAAACGCGCAACATGACCTGCTCCTCACCCTCAACAGAGATGAGGTTGATGATCGGCTTGCCACCGTAGACGTTGGCAGCATCCGAATTAGAGCCGCCACCGGAATCGGTGGTCGCCGACTGATAGCCGCCGCCGACGGTGGTCGAGCTCGATGTCGTCGAACTATTGGAGGCACTCGGCGCATTGGTGTTGACGATGCTGCCGACTTCGGCATTTGCCTGAACAAACTGCGCCGCGATCTGGGCCGCACGGTCCGAATCGATGGGCGTGCGCACGCTGCCGGTGAGCACGACGGCGCGACCTGCGATCTCGCTTCGGACGCTTGAGCCGGGGATCAGCCGGGCGAGCAGTTGATCGAGAGCCGAGAGGTCGGCACCGATCGCGACATCGATCGTCAGGATCTGCTGACCGTACTCGTCGAAGAAGAAGGCGTTGGTCTGTCCAGTCCCCTTGGCGATGAGGAACACGCGATCGGACGACTGCACGACTGCGTCGAGGATCTTCGGGTCAGAGATGAGGACATCCTTCAGCGGAACGGGAAACTGCACGACAGTCGAGCGCCCGATGCCGAGATCGAGTCGCTTCGTCATCGGAAAGGCGGCATTGGCCGGAATGCGCAAGACGGAATCCTGCCGTGCAGGCCCCGCAGCCGCCGCCTCCAATTTGCCCGTCAGATCCGCAGCGTCAACGTTGCCGAAGCCCGACGCAACGAGCCAGACTGCAGCCACAGACGTGCGCACCCACTTCAGGGTCGTTCCCATGATCGAGTACCTTTTCGAACAGCCGAAGACTGATGACGCAACTCAGTTCACGCTGTACGCACGTGGCCTCAATTCGCTCGCTCCCCACGGCGCGTCACACGCCGTATCGCAGCCCGCGAAAATCCTTCGGGCCTGCTCGAAAGGAATGGCTGAAAAAGGCGAGAGCGATTTCTCGCTCGCAGAGGACCACCGCTAGAGAGCTTAAGTCTCGAGCGTTTCCTGCCGTTGTATTTTTGTTTCGGAATGTTTCCCCAACGAGGGGATTGTTGTCGAAACGCTTCCAGAGCTCAGCGTCACCAACCTCAGGTTACAAATAGAGCTGGTTGAGTGAGCGCTGGTGGTGGTCGCTTGAAGAGGCACCTGGGAACTTAGTGGTCGGCAGCGGATAATGGAGGCCTTCACACTATTTCCTCATTTGAGAAACCTTCAGACACGTTCAAAAAAATCCAGGCAACAAAGCTCGACTAGCTTGCCTGCCACAGGGGTCGGCAGGGAGTTGCTATGACGACGATCATGTGCGGCGGGGGAACTCAAAGCCGACTGCCACCGAGGGGGCTTCCGGCATGCGACGAGGATTACCCACGAAGCTCCTTCATCGAGGCTATAGCGGTGAGAGTCTGTCGCCTTGCGTTCATTCTGGCGATTGTCTCCTCGGGGATCACCTGCGTCGGTGGCGCGCTGTCCTCTGTCCCTGCCCTTGCCCAAAGCGCGCCTATTCGCGCCATTGAGGTGTCGGGCAACAAACGTGTCGAGCCGGAGACGGTTCGCTCGTATCTGCAATTCTCAGTCGGCAGCGCTTACGATCCCGCCAAGGTTGACGGGTCGATCAAGGCGCTGTTCGCAACGGGCCTGTTCTCCGACGTGCGCATCGATCGCTCGGGCGCGGACATCATCGTCACCGTCGTCGAGAACCCGGTCATCAACCAGGTGGCCTTCGAGGGTAACAGCGAAGTCGACACGGACACTCTGCGCAACGAAGTGCAGATGAAGCCGCGCTCGGTCTTCACGCGTGCTCGTGTCCAGCAGGACGTGCAGCGCATCCTCGACGTCTATCGCCGCCAGGGCCGCTATGCCGCGACCGTCGAGCCGAAGATCATCGAGCTCGAGCAGGATCGCGTGAACCTGGTGTTCGAAATCGCCGAAGGCAGCGCGACGAAGGTGAAAGGCATTCACTTCGTCGGCAACAAGGCGTTTTCCGACACTCAGCTTCGCGACGTCATCTCGACGACGGAAAAGGGCTGGTTCGACTTCCTCAAGGGCACGGCGATCTACGATCCCGATCGCATGAGCCTCGATCGTGAGCTCATCCGTCAGTACTACCTGAAGAACGGCTATGCCGACGTGCAGGTGACGGCGGCCAATGCCGAGCTCGACCGCGATGGCTCGGGCTTCTTCCTCACCTACTCGATCGAGGAAGGCGAACAGTACGCTTTCGGCGACATCAACATCGAGAGCACGGTTTCGGCGATCGATGGCTCCAAGTTCAAGGGCAAGGTGCTGACCGAAAGCGGTGACACCTACAATGCCGGCCTGATCGACAAGTCGGTGGAGGCCGTGACGGCCGCGGTGTCCCAGGATGGCTTTGCGTTCGCCCGCGTGCGTCCGCAAGCAACGCCTGACCCGGTAGCGCGCCGGATCTCGCTCAACTACGTGATCGAGGAAGGCCCGCGCGTCTATATCGAGCGCATCAATATCGCCGGCAACACGCGCACCAAGGATTACGTGCTGCGCCGTGAGTTCAAGGTGGCCGAGGGCGACGCTTACAACCCGCTCATGGTCGACCAGGCCAAGAAGCGGCTGACCAACCTTGGTCTGTTCAAGAACGTCGATGTGAAGCGCCGTCCCGGCAGCAACCAGGATCGCGTGATCCTGGATGTCGAGGTTGTCGAGCAGTCGACGGGTGAGCTTTCGTTCGGTGCCGGTTACTCGACATCTGAAGGTGTGATCGGTGACGTGTCGATCACCGAGCGCAACCTGATGGGTAACGGCCAGTACCTGCGCCTCGGTTTGTCGGGCTCGCTCGAGCGCCTGCAGGTGAATCTGAGCTTCACCGAGCCGCGCTTCCTCGATCGCAATCTCGCCGCCGGCTTCGACCTGTTCCACAAGGAGGTCGACTATTCTGATACCTCCGGATACGAGAGCAGCCGCACAGGCGCCACCTTGCGCCTAGGCTTCCCGCTCTCGGAAAGGCTATGGATGCAGACGAACTACACTGCATCGCGGGACAAGATCTTTGACGTGGACAGCGATGCATCTCTTGCCATCAGACAGGCAGAGGGAACGTCCTACACATCGCTCGTAGGCTCCACGATCAGCTACGATCTGCGCAACGATCCGAAGAACCCGACCAAGGGCCTGTGGTTCCAGGTCGGCTCCGACTTCGCTGGTCTCGGTGGCGACGTGCAATACGTCAGCTTGGCAGCCGAAGCTCGCGGCTACTACCCGATCACCGACAACATCACCTTCGTCGCTCGCGCCATCGGCGGCTCCATCCAGGGCTGGGGCGGTGAGGATGTCCGCCTCATCGATCTGTTCTTCAAGGGTGGTGAGACGGTTCGCGGCTTCGATCGTGCCGGTTACGGTCCGCGCGACCTGAACACGGGGGATGCCCTCGGCGGCCAGTACTACTGGGCGACCACCGCGGAAGTCCGCTTCCCCATCCCGTTCATTCCGGATGACCTGGGGATCTCGGCCGCAGTCTTTGCCGACGCGGGCTCTTTGTGGGGGGCCAGCGTAGGAAACGTAGCGCAGGGGTGTGAGTCCGGAAACTCCGATATGGTCTGCGTGGCCGACAGCTCATCCATCCGTTCGTCGGTCGGCGCCAGTATCATGTGGGCTTCGCCCGTTGGGCCGATCCGCATGGACTTCGCCAAGGCCCTCAGCAAAGAATCTTACGACGACGAGCAGTTCTTCCGCTTCGGTGCCGCGACCAAGTTCTGATGAAAATCCATCACTGGTTAGGATTTCTAGTGAGAGCCGGTCGCGAGCCATTGCCGCGCGCCGGTCTGTTGGCCCGCGCATCCTGAGCTGTTGGCTCCGCGTCGCCCCGTGCGTACGCGATAATGGGGCAAACAACTCAGTCCTGCGCGAGCAGTGGCGTGCGGTCCGCGGGCTGCACCCGAGACGCCCCAATTGCACCAACCGTGATCAACGTTGCATCAAATGCGAGCGCGGCACTTAGTCCAACATGGACGTTGGAGGTGCATCGTGGTGTGGGTGGAACGCAGCGAGCCGTAGTATCGTTTGCTCGAAGCTGACACCCAGGATTGATGCCCGATGCTTAAATCCGCGCTGGCCGTCGCCGCGATAGTGGCTGTTCTGGTCTTCGGTGCTTTCGCGATCTACGCCTACCGCTCGCCTATCGCGCCGATGAGTGCCGCTGAGAGTCCCAAGTTCTCACCCGAGTTTGTCGAGAGAGGACGCATCCTGGCGTCCGCAGGGTACTGCGCCACCTGCCATACGGAACAGGGCGGCAAGCCCTATGCCGGCAACTACCCGTTGAACACAGGCTTCGGCACCATCTACGCGTCGAATATCACGCCAGACCCCGAAACAGGCATCGGCGATTGGTCCCCCGAAGCATTCCGCCGCGCCATGCATGATGGTGTCAGTCGCGATGGCTCGCATCTCTTCCCGGCGTTTCCGTTCGATCATTTCACCTTGATGTCCGACGAGGACGTCGACACCATCTATGCCTACCTGATGAGCGAGGTGAAGCCGGTCAAGCTCGCCACCAAATCGAACACCATCCCGTTCCCGCTCAACATGCGAATATGGCAGGCCGGTTGGCAGCTTCTCTTCGTCGACTTCGGTCGCTTCAAGCCAAACCCGCAAAAGTCCGAGCAATGGAACCGCGGCGCTTATCTCGTGGCGGGCATCACGCACTGCGGCGCCTGCCACACCCCCCGCAATATCCTCGGCGCTGAGAAGAAGAGCCGGGAGTTTGCTGGCGCCAGCATCGATGAGTGGATTGCGCCGGCACTCACCGCGGCCAATCCGTCGGCGGTGCCATGGACGGCGAGCGAGTTCACCCGCTATCTGCAGACAGGTGCCGGCGTCTACCACGGCATCGCCGCCGGCCCCATGGCGCCCGTCGTACACGCTGGCATTGGCGAGCTTCCCGAAAGTGATCTCGTTGCGATTGGCACCTACCTCGGCGATATCGTCGGCGCCCCAGATACCAACCCGGCCGACAACCCGCTCGTGCTCGCCAGTCTCAAAGCGGGCAAACCGGACCCCGCCTATCGCAAGGATCTGGGCGAGCGCCTCTACGCGACAGCCTGCGCCGCCTGCCATTACAATAGCAAGGAGGTCATGGAAGGCCGCCCCGACCTCGCGATCAACTCGGCAACGCGCCTTGATAAGCCGGACAACCTCATCCACGTAATTCTCGACGGCGTAAGCTCCGACGAGGGGAGCAAGGGCATCGTCATGCCAGCCTTCCGTCACGCGCTGTCGAACGAGCAGATTGCCGCCATCGCCGCTTACCTGCGCGACAAGCGCGCCGAACTCAAGCCCTGGCCTGACCTGACTGGTCGGGTCGCCAGCATCCGAAACGAGCGCGCTGGGAACTGACGAGGACACGACATGATTGAGTTTGCCGTCAACGGACGCCGCGTCAGCGTCGATGTCGAGCCGGATACGCCGCTTCTGTGGGTCATCCGCGATGACGTCGGCCTCACCGGCACGAAGTTCGGTTGCGGCATCGGCATGTGCGGCGCCTGCACGGTGCTGGTGGGCGGGCGCGCCACGCGATCATGCATAACGCCCATAGCTGACGTCGCCGGCACCGAGATCACCACTATCGAAGGCCTTTCGCCGCACGGCGATCATCCAGTGCAGGTCGCCTGGCGCAACATCAGCGTTCCGCAATGTGGCTACTGCCAGTCCGGACAGATCATGCAAGCCGTCGCGCTGCTCAAGGATATCCCGACCCCGACCGACGACGACATCGACGCCGTGATGACCGGCAACCTGTGTCGCTGCATGACCTACAATCGCATCCGCAAGGCGGTGCACGAGGCCTCCCAGGCAATGATGGGGGAGAAAAACAGTGGCTGAGGTATTGAGACTCCCCAAGGATCCGCGCGGCTCGGCCGACCTCACCCGCCGTGGCTTCCTCGTTTCCATGTGCGCAACCGGTGCTGTGTTCGGCTTCCCGAGCATCGCCAACGCAGCGATGAACCCCGAGGCCCCGGACGGTCTCCCCATCGAAGCAGTCGGCGCTAAGTACGAGCCGACGATCTGGTACTGGATCGGCACCGAGGGGCACATCAACGTCAACATCATTCGTGCGGAGATGGGCCAGCACGTCGGCACGGCGATTGCGCGCATCCTAGCCGACGAGCTTGGCGCCAACTGGGATGATGTGCACATCGACCACGTAGATTCCGCCGCCAAGTGGGGCACGATGGTCACCGGCGGCAGCTGGTCCGTGTGGCAGAGCTGGCCCGTCTATCGCCAAGCGGGCGCTGCCGGCCGTATCGCGCTCGCGGAAAAAGCCGCCGAGCAGTGGGGCATCGATCCGACCCAGGTCACTGTGAAGGACGGTGTCGTCTCTGGTGCGGGGCAAAAGCTGAGCTTCGGCGAGCTGGTCGCCATGGGCCTCTCGCGCACATTCACCGAGGAGGAGCTGAAGCAGCTTCCGCTCAAGCCTCACTCGGAATTGACGCTCGTCGGCCGCGACGTGAAGGCGCTCGACATCGCCACCAAAACGACCGGCCACGCGATATTCGGCATTGATGCCAAGGTCGACGGCATGGCGTACGCCGCGCCGATCCTGCCGCCAACGCGCTACGGCTCGTCCATCACCAGCATCGACGACAGTGCCGCAAAGAACGTCAAAGGCTACCGCCAGACGGTCAAGCTCGATGATCCATCCGAGACCGTCCAGGGCTGGGCCGTAGCCGTCGCCGACAGCTTCTGGGCCGCGCAAAAGGCAGCCCGGCTCATCAAGGTCGAATGGAACGTCAGCGGCGCCGCCAAGGTAGACGAAGCCGCCATCCAGCAGCGCGGACGCGCCCTCATCGCCGACGAAGCCAAGGGCGCAATCCTTGATACCGGCGACACCGATGTCGCGCCCGTCTTTGCCAAAGCGGCGAGCACGCTCGAAGCTGAATACACCACCGCCACCGTGCTGCATTTCCAACTCGAGCCGGTCAACGCGACCGCCTATCAGGCACCCGATGGAGTCTGGATGATCGACACCGGCAACCAGTGGCAGTCGCTCGCACTCCCCTGGCTGCAGAAGGCACTGGGCGTAGGTGAGGGCGGCGTGGTGATGCGCACCTACCTGCTCGGTGGTGGCTTTGGCCGTCGTTTGAACGGCGACTACGCGGTGCCCGCCGCGCTCACTTCGAAGGCGCTAGGCGGCGCGCCGGTGAAGATGATCCTGACACGTCCGCAGGATACCGAATTTGACAGCCCGCGCTCCCCGTCGGTGCAGAAGATCCGCATGGCCTTCGATGCCGACAATAATGTCATCGCGATGGATGCAGCGGCGACTGCCGGTTGGCCGACCAAGGTCATGATCCCCGCCGCAATGGAGAAGGGCGTCAACGGCGAGATGTACGATCCGTTCGCCGCCGACGGCATCGACCACTGGTATTCCGTCGGCGCGCAGCGCGCCCGCGTCATCTCCAACGACCTCGCCGAAAGCACGTTCCGTCCGGGCTGGCTTCGCTCGGTCTCGCCGGGGTGGATCAACTGGGCGATCGAGAGCTTCATGAGCGAGGCCGCTTCCAAAGTCGGCCAGGACCCGGTCGCCTTCCGTCTGGCCCACCTGAAGGCCGAAGGGCGCAACGCAGGCTCGGTACCCAATTCGGTCGGTGGCGCGTCGAGGCAGGCCAACGTCCTGCAGCGCGTGGCCGAACTGTCGGGATACGGAAAGACCAAGCTCAGCGCTGACACCGCCATCGGCATAGCAACGACCTATGGCCAGTCACGCTCGATGCCGACATGGGTCGGCGGGGCAGCGCAGGTCCACGTCGACCGCAAGTCGGGCCGTGTTGCCGTTGAGAAGCTTTGGCTGGTTATCGATTGCGGCACGGTTGTCGACCCCAACAGCGCCCACGCCCAGTGCGAGGGGGCGGCGTTATGGGGGCTGTCGATGGCCCTTTATGAGGGCACCGAGATTGAGCATGGCCTGCCAAGCGCGCGCAATCTCGACGTTTACACTCCACTGCGCATGATCGATACGCCTGAAGTCGTTATCGAATTCGTGGACAGCACCGAGGTGCCCACCGGGCTCGGCGAGCCCGGCACGACCGTCGTCGCGCCGGCCATCGGCAACGCGATCTTCCAGGCGGTCGGCGTACGATTGAGGCATCTGCCCATCACGCCAGCAGCCGTGCGCGCGGCACTCGAAGCGTGAGAGCAGCTGTCGTCAGGACGCAACCGTCGATTCTGCGACGGCATGAATACCTCGCGATTACAAGGATGTATGTTTTGGTGACGCAAAGGGGAGCGAACTGCGAATGCCTTTTATAGGCGCGATGTATTGATGCGCGTGACCTGTCTTTGATCAAATGCGCTTCCTACCTTCGCAGTGAAATCGACAGCTGCGAACATTAGGGACTTTACGGCCGAGTGTGCAGGGCATACACCCCCTGAAACTGCGCGTTGTCTGATGATTGTTAGATGACATCTTGCGCAGTCTGGGGGCGGAGCCAATAATTTCACCGCGTCCGCACTCCGGAGGCAGGTCATATTTCCTGCGAGGGCGCAGCAATGAACAAGGCCGCGATCAACTATTTGCTTTCCTTTCTCGCCGGCGTAGCTGTCACATTCGGCTTTGTATTTCTTTCCGGCAGCTTGCATCGCTGGGAGAGTGTCCGCACTTCCTCTGGCCCCGATGAAATAATTTGGGCGCTCGCCCCAATCATCCTACCCCTGCTGATCATCGGTATGCTGGGTGGGGCGTTGCTCAGCCACTATTGGAATGACGTGTCTGCGTTTGCCAACGGATTTCTGCCGAAGGGCTCGCGAACGTCTTCCCAGCTCGCAGCGACGCCGGCGACGCAAAAGCTGCGCGGAAATAGCGAGGTGAATGCGGTCCGCGATGAGCTCGAGCGTCAACTCGGCAGATTGATCGTCCTTATCGCCGGCCAGTTGGAACACTCGAAGGATCATGTTGCCTCTTTGCGCGACACCAACGTGCACCTTGCTTCCGTCACCAATGTTTCCGAATTGCGCGAGGTGGTACACGCGCTGATTATCAAGAACGAAAAGAACGAGAGCCAGACGCGCGATCTGGAAACGCGGCTCAAAGAAGCGCAGGATCAAACGGCTTCATTGCGGCTGCGGCTTAGTCAGGCGGAAAAGCTGGCTTCCCTCGATCCCTTGACGTCGGTCGCCAACCGGCGCCGGTTCGAGCAGTTCATCGCCGCCGAGGTTGCCCGTTCGCACGAGAATGGGACCCCACTTTGCCTCATCATGACAGACATAGACCACTTCAAGAACGTCAATGACCGCCATGGCCACTCGGCGGGAGATAGAGTTCTCAAAGCGTTTGCTGATTTGCTTTCCAAGAGCGTTCGCGGTGCCGATCTTGTCGCCCGCTACGGTGGTGAAGAGTTTGCCGTCGTTCTCCCGCAGACGCCGATGGGCGACGCATTTGGAATTGCCGAGCGTATCCGCAGTATCTTTGCGCTTCACGGCGGCACGCGCGAGTCTAGCGTCAAGGAGCTTGGCAACCTGACGGCATCCTTCGGCGTGGCCGAGATCCGCGATGGCGAGCCGCCGAGCGCTCTCATCCAGAGAGCCGACCAGATGCTCTACGAGGCGAAAAACAGCGGCCGCAACCGCACGATGATCTGGAGTACGTCGAGCGAATCAGCGAGCACCTGACCGCTTTGCGACTGTCGGAAACGCTATGTTAACCAGCCTGACGAAATCATAAAGCTCAACGATCACCCCGTTCGAGGTTTTGTGGTGTCGACGCTGAGTCACCTAGGCAGCGGCCGCAGGAGCCGTGCGCACACGTCCGTCCTTCCCGCTAAAAAGCCCAAGCTAGCGTTGCTGCCAGGATTGGTGGAGGGCGACTGGTGCGAGGCCGTTCCGCTAGCTGAATTGCGCCCGACGCAAGCTGCCGTGGGTATGCGCGCCGTGGAAGCCAAGAGACGCAAAATCGTGCGACTGACAGAGAGCGCGCGCAAGTTCCGTCGCTACCTTGAGCGTCGTCCTGTCCCCGCGGTGCTCGGCCCACGCGAGGAATACTACATAATCGACCACCATCACCTGAGCCTCGCGTTGTGGCAGAGCGAGATCGAGGAAGTGTTCGTCCGCGTCGTCGGCGATCTGTCGGATCTGCCCAAGCGCACATTCTTGCAAGCCATGTCCACATTCGGCTGGCTGCATGCTTATGACGGTCGCGGACGCAGCATTTGCCCTTCGCGTTTGCCATCACGAATTGATCTTATGCAAGCAGACCGTTTTCGCGATCTCGCATGGTCCGTGCGTGAGGCAGGCGGCTTCAGAAAGACGCCGACGCCGTTCAGTGAATTCGCGTGGGCGAACTTCTTTCGCATGCACATTCCGGAGATTTTGCTCGAGCACGATTTTGCCGCAGCACATGAACAGGCAATGCGGCTGGCGAATTCGGCCAATGCGAGACACCTTCCCGGCAATATTTATCGATCGGGTCGCGTTCAGCCCGTTCGCAGGTGCGGCGAGTTCGCACAGGCACTCGCGGTCTGAACCCCGCAAAGCCCGCCAATTCGAAGCCCTCAAATTCTTTGCAAACTGCAAACACGTCTTGTGTCGCCGCAGTCGCTTGTACGCGATTTCGGCGACGCAATATGCCCGCTGTCGGGATTGGTCCTGACGATCTCACGACAGGAGAAGACAGATGAGAACCATCGCAATGACCCTCCTTGCTGTCGCGCTCGTTGGTGGCGCAGCCAGCGCATACGCCGGCAACGACGTGAATGATTGCCGCAGCATCTCGGATTCAGTGTACGGCCTCTGGGGCTGCCGCTAGAGCCAGCCAGATAGGCGACAACGCGCACCTGGGTCGCGGGTATCCGCAACTCAGGTGCGCGGTTAGCGGCGACGCATGAAGCTATCGAAGCGCGCAACTTCCCGATATTGAAGCGGGATGACGAACAGCGACTTCGAGATTTTCCTCGTCGCGACGCCGGGCCTCGAGGGGCCTTTGTGCGCCGAGGCGAGAGCAAACGGATTCAAGGCAAAGACTGTTCCCGGCGGTGTGGCGCTGAAGGGCGGCTGGCAGGATGTCTGGCGCGCCAATCTTCAGTTGCGCGGACCGACGCGCATCATGGCCCGTATCGACAGCTTCCACGTCACACACCTTTCCCAGCTTGATAAGCGCGCCCGGCGCGTCCCCTGGCATCAGGTGTTGAAGCGCAATAAGCCGTTCCGTGTCGAAGCCTCCTGCAAGGCCTCTAAGATCTATCATTCGGGAGCCGCGGCGCAGCGCATAGAACGCGCTATCGTCGAGGAACTCGGCGCCCAGCCGGCTGACGACGCTGCAGTCTGCATCAAGGTGCGGATCGAGAACGACCTCTGCACTATCTCTGTCGATACCTCGGGCGAGTCCCTGCACAAGCGTGGGCACAAACAGGCCGTCGCCAAGGCGCCGATGCGCGAAACCATGGCCGCAATGTTCCTGCGCCAATGCGGGTTCGATGGCACCCAGCCTGTCCTCGACCCCATGTGCGGCTCGGGGACATTCGTGATCGAGGCAGCGGAGATCGCCTCCGGCTTGCAGCCTGGCCGTTCGCGCAAGTTCGCGTTCGAGGATCTTGCCAGCTTCGAGCCAAAGGTCTGGCAAAGCATGCGCGCGGAAGCCTCTTCGCTCGCACCGCCGGTCAAGTTCTACGGCAGCGACTTGGATCCCGGCGCGATCCGCATGAGCAATGCCAACGCCGAGCGCGCGGGCGTCGCCGACATCACCGAATTCCGCCAGTGCGGCGTCGAGGAGCTGACCGCACCGGAGGGGCCGCCGGGCATCGTCATCGTCAATCCGCCGTACGGTGATCGCATCGGTCAGAAGGGGCCGCTGCGGCAGCTCTATCGCTCGATCGGTCAAACGCTGCTGACCCGCTTTTCCGGTTGGCGCGTCGGGCTCATCACCAACGAGGCGAAGCTCGCAGAGGCAACCGGGCTGCCTTTCTCGCTCACCGCCGAGCCCGTGCTGCACGGCGGCTTGCGCATCACGCTCTTCCGCACCGGCCCATTGCCGTAAGAGGAACGCTCAAGCACTGATCTTGCGTGCCATCGGCGGCTGCCCCAGCACATCGGCAAGCGTCTGCCGCGCCAGATCGCTGAGATCGCGCGGAATACGCCCCAGCTCCCGGTGACGCGCCACGAGTGTCAGCGCGCGAGACACCTGCGGGCCGGGTAGCTTCGCCATCACCACGCCGGCTCCCGGCAGCGCCGACTCCTTCACGCACAGCGGTGTCGTGATCGCAAACCCGCGCCCCTCGGCCACCATCGCCGTTACCGAATAGGGATTGTCGAACTCCATCGTTCGCGGCGGTGTGAGGTCGAGCCGCCGCATGTGTGCATCGATGTGCAGTCCCGTCTGCGAGCGCGCGCTGAACCGGATCAGCGCTTGCGCGGCTGCGAGCTTTTTCAGGTCCGCCACGGTGCGCGGCGCCTTCGTGCCTTCCTTCAGCAGCAGGCAGTAGGGCTCCTTGGCAAACTCCCACCGCTCGAGGCCCGTCCAAGTCTCGAGGTCATCGACGCCGAGGAACAAATCGAGCCGACGCGTCAGCAACTCGCCCGCGTGCAGCGCGGTCAGCCCGGACAGGATCGATACTTCATCGGCGATCGAAGCCAGATAATTCGCGAGCGGCACCGTCAGGCTGCGCGTCAGCGAGTCGACCAGCCCGACACGAATGATCGGCAGCTTGCCGCGCTCTGTCTGCCGCAGCATCGGCGCGATCTGCCGCGCCTCCGCGATCAGCGCGCTCGCCCGCTGCCGCAGCAACCCGCCGGGAACCGTCACCGCCAGCGGACGCACGTCGCGGTCGAGCAGCTTGAACCCCAAACTCTGTTCGAGCTCAGCGATCGACTGCGACACCGCTGGTTGCGTCATCCCGAGTGCACGTGCAGCCGCCGACATGGTCCCCGTGTCACAGACCGCGAGGAAAACTTCGAGGGACTTCAAATCGAAGGCGAGGGGGGCAGGATTTTTCGACATGGCTGAGCGTAGTATAAGTAAAGCTTATACCCACCACAACGCCGTCCGGGCGTATTAGTGAACCAATCACGATGGATTGGACCCATGGCCAGCGATCACTACTCGATATTCTCGGTTCTGCGCGAGGCCCTTCGTGGCCACACCGGTTGGAAGCCAGCTTGGCGCAACGCCACCCCGCAGCCTGACTATGACGTCGTCATCATCGGCGGCGGCGGCCATGGCCTTGCGACGGCATTCTACCTTGCCAAGATGTTCGGCATCACCCGCGTAGCGGTACTGGAGAAGGGCTGGATCGGCGGCGGCAATGTTGGCCGCAACACCACGATCGTCCGCTCCAACTATTTGCTTCCCGGCAATATCCCCTTCTACGAACTCTCCATGAAGCTATGGGAGCAGCTCGAGCAGGAGATCAACTATAACGCGATGGTCAGCCAGCGCGGAGTGCTCAACCTCTACCACTCCGACGGCCAGCGTGACGCCTTTGCGCGCCGCGGCAACGCCATGCGCCTACACGGAGTCGACGCCGAGCTGTTGGATCAGCAGGCGGTGCGCAAGATGGTGCCGTTCCTCGATTTCGAGAACGGACGCTTTCCCATCCACGGCGGCCTGCTGCAGCGGCGCGCCGGAACGGTGCGGCACGACGCCGTGGCTTGGGGTTATGCGCGCGCGGCCGATCGGCTCGGCGTCGACATCATTCAGAATTGCGAGGTCAAAGGCTTCCGCTTCGAGGGCGGAAAGGCGGTCGGCGTCGAGACGTCACGCGGCTTCATCGGTGCAAAGAAGATCGGAATGTCCGTCGCCGGAAGCTCGTCACGTGTTGCTGCAATGGCAGGTCTCAAGCTCCCAATCGAAAGTCATGTCCTCCAGGCTTTCGTTACCGAGGCCATCAAGCCATTCATCGACGGCGTGGTGACGTTCGGCGCCGGCCACTTCTACATCAGCCAGTCCGACAAGGGCGGCCTCGTATTCGGCGGCGACCTCGACGGTTACAACAGCTACGCGCAGCGCGGAAACCTGCCCGTCGTCGAAGACGTCTGCGAGGGCGGCATGGCGCTGATGCCTCGCATCGGCCGCGTGCGCGTGCTGCGCAACTGGGGCGGCATCATGGATATGTCCATGGACGGCAGCCCGATCATCGATCACACGCCGATCCCGGGGCTCTACCTCAATGCCGGCTGGTGCTACGGCGGCTTCAAGGCCACCCCCGCCGCAGGTGTGTGCTTTGCGCATCTCATCGCCCGCGATGCCCCGCACGAGACTGCCAAAGCTTATCGCCTCGATCGCTTCGCGACGGGGCATGCCATCGACGAAAAGGGTATGGGCCCGCAGCCCAACCTCCACTGATCAACAGGTGCCGGGAGCAAAGCCATGCGCATCGCATGTCCATACTGTGGCGAGCGTAGCCTCGATGAATTCATCTACTCCGGCGACGCCACCGTCCGGCGCCCGGATGCCTCCGCACCGACGGCGAGCGAGGACTACGTGAAGTACGTCTATGAGCGCACCAACCCGCCGGGAATGCATCGCGAGCTTTGGTACCACGCCGCCGGCTGCCACGCCTGGCTCGTTGTCAGCCGCGATATCTCTACCCACGCCATCTCGTCCGTCGAGCTGGCCAAGGACGTCGCACTCGCCAACAACCAGGCAATGAAAGAGTCCGCCTGATGGCCCGCACGAAAGAAGCCCCGCGCCGCGACCCGCTCCAGCCGCAACGCCTCGTTGACGGCGGCATCGTCGATCACCGCCGCACTATCGAATTTTCATTCGACGGCGTGACCTACAAGGGCCATCCCGGTGACACTGTAGCCTCCGCGCTGCTCGCCAATGGCGTCATGCTCGCCGGCCGCTCGTTCAAGTATCACCGTCCGCGCGGCATCCTGAGCGCCGGCTCCGAGGAGCCGAGTGCACTGCTCGAACTGCGCGATGGCGCCCGCCGCGAGCCCAACACCAAAGCCACCACGGCCGAGCTGTTCGACGGCCTCGAAGCCAAGAGCCAGAACCGCTGGCCCTCGCTCGACTTCGACGTCATGAGCGTCAACTCGCTGCTGTCGAAAGTGTTCGTCGCCGGCTTCTACTACAAGACCTTCATGTGGCCGGCCGCCCTTTGGGAGAAGCTGTACGAGCCGGCGATCCGCCGCGCCGCCGGCCTTGGCCGCGCGTCCGATGCCGCCGATCCAGACGTCTACGAGAAGACGACGGCTCACACTGACGTTCTCATCATTGGCGGTGGACCCGCCGGCCTCATGGCCGCCCTGGCAGCCGCGCAGTCCGGCAAGCGCGTCATCCTTGTCGACGAGCAGGCAGCGCTCGGCGGACGCGCCATCGACGATGGCTCGATCATCGACGGCCGCCCCGCGCGCGAGTGGGTGCGTTCCGTGGAGGCCGAGCTGGCGAGCCTGCCCGACGTCACCATTTTGCGCCGCACGACCGTGTTCGGCACCTACGACGGCGGCACTTACGGTGCCCTCGAGCGTGTGAACGACCACGTTGCCGTCCCGCAGAAGCATCAGCCGCGTCAGCGTCTCTGGCGCATCGTTGCCAAGCACGCGGTTCTGGCTACCGGAGCGACTGAGCGACCGATCGTGTTCGGCGACAATGATCGCCCTGGCGTGATGCTGGCAGGTGCGGTGCGCACCTACATCAACCGCTTCGGCGTTGTGCCGGGCGACCGCGTCGTCGTCTTCGCCAACAACGACTACGCCGTCAGCACCGTCACCGACCTCATCAACGCCGGCGCAAACGTCGTTGCGATCGTCGACTCTCGACCCAAGCCTTCCGAAGCCATCTCGCGCATCGCCAGCAGCGCCGGCACTAAGCTCCTATCGGGTGCTGTTGTCACGCGCGCCCTTGGCAAGAAGCGCGTAACCAGCGCTCTCATCCGCACGCAGAGCGGAGCCGAAGTCCGGCTGTTCTGCGACCTCATCGCCGTCTCAGGCGGATGGAACCCCAATATCCAGTTGTCGACCCACGTCGGCGGCAAGCCACAGTGGAATGACGATCTGCTCTGTTTCCTCCCAGGCTCGCTACCGCCCGGCATGTTACTCGCCGGCGCGGTAGCGGGGAATTTCTCGCTACCCAAGGCCCTCGGCAGCGGTGCCGACGCTGGAGCTACCGCGGTGGCCAACGGAGCCAAGTCCTCGAGCATCCCCGTTCCAAAGGCTGCCGAGGAAAGCGTCCGCATCGCCCCGCTGTGGCGCGTCGAGGATCACTCCGGAAAGGCCTTCGTCGACTTCCAGAACGACGTGACCGATACCGATGTTGAGCTGGCTGAGCGCGAGGGCTTCCGCGCTGTCGAACATTTGAAGCGCTACACGACGCTCGGAATGGCGACGGACCAGGGCCGGACCGCCAACGTCAACGCGCTCGCCATCATGGCGGATATCACCGGCCGCACCATTCCGCAGACCGGCATGACTCTCGCGCGTCCGCCCTATGTTCCGGTTGCCGTTGGCGCGCTTGCCGGTCATCACCGCGGCAAGAGCTTCAAGCCGACCCGCCTGCCGCCGTCCTACAAGTGGGCCAAGGAGCAGGGCGCCGTATGCGTCGAGACCGGCCTTTGGCTGCGTCCCAGCTATTTCCCGCGCCCGGGCGAGAAGGACTGGCTGGATACGGTGAAGCGCGAGGTGAACACCGTGCGCAACGCCGCCGGCATCTGCGATGTGTCGACGCTCGGCAAGGTCGACGTGCAGGGCAAGGATGCGGCTGCGTTCCTCGAACGCGTCTACATGAACAACCTGAAAAGTCTGGCGATCGGCAAGGCCCGTTATGGCGGCATGCTGCGCGAGGATGGCATCCTCTTCGACGACGGCACTGTCGCGCGCTTCGCTGAGAACCACTACTTCATTACGACGACCACGGCCAACGCCGTGCGTGCACTCCAGCACATGGAGTATTGCGCTCAGTGGCTATGGCCGGAGCTCGATGTGCAGATTATCTCGGCCACCGAGCAGTGGGCGCAGTATGCCGTTGCCGGCCCGAGGTCTCGCGAGCTTCTGCAGAAGATCGTGGACCCCGAGTTCGACATCTCAGATGCCGGCTTCCCCTATCTGCAAGTGGGCGAGATCACGGTATGCGGCGGCGTCAAAGCTCGCTTGTTCCGCCTCTCGTTCTCCGGGGAGCGCGCGTACGAAATCGGCGTTCCGGCGCGCTACGGCGATGCACTGATGCGCCAGCTGTGGGAAGCAGGCCGTGAGTTCGGCGCCTGCGCCTATGGCACCGAGGCCCTCGGCGTCATGCGCATCGAGAAGGGGCACATCTCAGGCCCCGAGCTCAACGGAGCCACGACACCCCGCGACGTCGGTCTCGGCGGCATGGTGTCGAAGACGAAGGACTTCGTCGGCCGCACCCTCGGCGCCAGGCCGGGCATCGTCGACCCCGAGCGTCCGCAGCTCATCGGCTTCCGACCGGTGGATCGAACGGTAAGACTGCGCTCGGGCGCGCACTTCCTCGCCAAGGGCGCTAAACCAACCGCCGCCAATGACGAAGGCTACATGACCTCGGTCGCCTATTCGCCTTCCAACGGCCATTGGATCGGCCTCGGCTTCCTGAAGCATGGCTCCGAGCGTGTCGGCGAGATTGTCCGCGCTTATGATCCCGTGCGCGGCGGCGACACACTCGTCGAAGTCGTGAAACCCGTATTCGTCGATCCCGAAGGAGCGCGCGTCCGTGGCTAACATGCTGAAACCAACGTCTGCGTTCTCGCACCTCGACCCGCTCTCGACACCGAGCCTCTCTGTGGCTCCGCGCGAGGACCTGACCATGGCGAGCTTTGCCGCCGGCAAGGACCAAGTGCAGGCAGTCATGGCGGCTATCAAGAGCGCCTATGGCGTCGACCTGCCGCGTCGCCCCGCGCGCGTTTCGGGTAAGGGTATCGCCTTTGTCTGGGCAAGCCCTGATCAATGGCTGGCCGTCGCTGAACGCGGCACCAACCGCGATATGGAGCGCGAGCTGAAATCGCTCCTCAGCAGAATGGCCTCGGTTGTCGATCAATCGGATGGTCGCGTGGTCGTGCGCGTGTCGGGACCACTGTCGCGCCAGGTGCTGGCCAAAGGCATCCCCATCGATCTTCACCCGCGCGCCTTCGGCGCAAACGCGGCTGCTATCACGCACGCAAGCCACATCGGTGTGATCATGTGGCAGCTGGAAGATGCTTCGACCTTCGAGCTGGCCATGTTCCGCAGCTACGCCGACAGCTTTGCCCACTGGCTGATCGAGACTGCCGAGGCGACGCTGCCAGCGACGGCGTAGGCTCTTAGGCTCTCTCACCAATGGGCGTGCGCGGCGGGTGACTGCCGTTCAACCTAGCGTTGCCACATGCATATGTGTGCGTGATTCAGACAGTTTTCTGCACATGAATTTGCCCACTTTGACCACGACAATCTCACCGCCGCATTGACTTCGCGGCGGCCCAGTCGCTCCGCTAGTGGAGGCTGCGCTGACTTCCCTCAGGGACGACCGGTACTTCATGCGGATACTCTTCCTCAACAAAACCCGTGCGGACGAGTTTCGCAATTTCGACTACGCGAGTCTCGAAGGTCTTCGCGGTGCCGAACGCACGTCGCTCTATCTCGCGGAAGCGCTGGGCGCACGCGGCCATGAGGTGGTGCTGACGTGCGCCGGAGCGCCTGACGCGACCCAGATTGGCCACGTGACAGTTGCGAGCCCAGCCGCGGCGCTTGCACAATTATACGACGTCGCCATCAGCAACAACTTCGCGAAAGCCTTCGATGGCGTCGTCGCGCCGGTGAAAATGGTCTGGACCCACAATCCGGGATTTACTCAGACCCACCTCAAGGCAGACCTTCTCGCCAAATGGCGTCACAAGCCGCATCTCGTGCATCTGTCGCAATATACGCGCAAGCGATCATGGATGCTGCCGCGTTCCGGTGACACGATCATCCATCATGGCATGCCGGTAGAGCTGCTGGCCTCGCGCGCAGCCCGCGACGCCCCGCCGCCGCCGATCGCTGTTTTCGCGTCTTACCCCGGACGCAACCTTCGCAAGGTCGTCCGCGCATGGTGCGATGTCGTCCATCCGCGCGTGCCGCAGGCAAAGCTGATTGTCACCTCTGACGCTAAGCCCAAGCATCTCGACGGTCGCACGCCGGCCGAACTGCGTGACAGCAACATCGAAATCCGCGGAACGGTGCCTTGGACGCAGTTGATGGACCTACTGCGCACTGCGCGAGTCTTCATAGCGCCCGGCCACTGGCAGGAGACTTATAACCTTCTCTCGATCGAGGCGGCGGCGTGCGGCGTGCCGACAGTCACGATGGGCAGCGGCGCATTGCGCGAGCGCGTCATCCATGATCAGACCGGCTGCATCGAGCCAACCATCGGCAGAATGGGCGCCGCGATTGCCCGCGTCCTGACCGACGATGCGTTGTGGCAGCGCTATCATCGCGCCTGCCTGTCCCATCCCGATCTCATTTCTTGGGAGCAGTGCGCTGATGAGTGGGAGCGCTGCATGACCGCTCTCGCGCACAGCGAACGCGATCGCAACCACGCGGAAGCACGCGCGGCGTGACGGTGGCGTTCCTGCAAGACAATGCAGAGTGCGCGAGCCAGCTGTGAAGGAACAGCTGCGGCTGCTACGGCGTTGTAGCGCCGCCCGGCATCGCGTTCGCACCCTTGATGCTGAGGCGTTCTAAAGCCGGCTGCAAGCCCAGCATCTTGACGATGCGCCGCGTGCCGTTGCGCAGCGCGCAGCGGCCCCACGTCAGCGGCCCGAGAGTGCGCAGATTGAACAGCACCCCGCTTGGGGTGTGCAGCGGATTGCCGGTCCAGCAATAGCGCGACGGGAGAGGAAGCCCCCGGCGCAGGCGCGAGTGATTGCCCATGAGGTGGATCGCCGACGCAAAGCCTTCAGGTTTGATGAAGCACGGCGTCACGCCATAGATATCCAGCCCGAAGCGCCAAGGCTGGCGAAAGTCAGTGTCGATCGGCCAATAGCGCTTCATCGGCTTGAGGAACTTGCGCGCCCCCGATCGGCTGACGAGATATCCGGTCGTCGTTTCGGGAACCCGGGAGTAGCGCACCAGCTTGCGGTCGCCGTCGAGCGCCGAGATGATTTTGACCGCGCGGTTGCTGTCCTTGCACAGGTGGACAAGATCCCAACCCTTGGGCATCGAGGCGATGACACCGCGCACAATCTCCGCGGCGTCGGTCGGCAGAATGGCGTCATCCTCCAGGATCAGCGCGTATTCGAGGTCCTGATCGAGCATGCGCTGCATCGCCACGAGATGGCTTGCATAGCAGCCGACCTCGCCGGGCTTCAACTTCGAATGCAGTGCTGGTCCTTCGAAGAAGAATTCACGGAACTGGCCGGGAACATTCAGCCCCTCGACGCCCGGAATGCGTTCGGCGGTCATGTTCGCGCCGGACAGATGCGCGCAGACCGAACCCCGCCGATCTTCATCACAATCTCTGTTGATGAAGAAGGTCGGGATCGACGCAGACCCAACGAGCTTACTGATTTTCGCAGTAGCGGCCCCATCAGCCGACTCCGCGCGCTCCAGCGACATACGCGCCAACTCCAACTGATACCCCCGCAACCCACTAATACCCTTGTGTAATATTAGGGCTTGACTGGGGCAGACGCGAGAGAAATCTGGTGAATTCGCTAGAGGAGCTGCAACTAAGCTGAGCTGTGTATAGCGGGGATTGAGGTAATTGCGCACTCGTCCCTCTGCGCCCCCCCGTCCTACCCCTTTTGCTGCAACGCCAACCGTCGGGTGAGCAATTTATGCAGCAAGCGATTTTGAAGGCATATCAGGAAGCGGCTCTGTTCTATACGCCCCGGGCCATGATCTGGAATATCAAGACCCTCGGCTTCGGCTGCTGGCTTCGCTGCCTGGCGCTCAATGCGCGTGAATCGCTCGCCGAGCAGTACCGCGGTCTGGCCCGTTAACGCCATCGAGGCGGCTATTCCTCCCCGCTGTAGGGCAGCTCGCCTTCGACGTACGGCCGGACCTGGCGCCAAAGGCGATGGTATTCGTTTGCGTACTGGCGCTGCTCGTCGACGTCATCTGCGATGCGAGAAGCTTCTCGCAGCCGCTCCATTTCCGCCAGCGCCTTCTCAACTTCCTCTCGCGTCATCCATGGCTCCTCGTCGCGCGTCGTTCGAGACAGGGCTCACATACGCCACCTGCGTGACACTACCGCCGTTCGCTGGCCGATCACAATGCGCAAGCCGCCTCGCGTGAGGTTTGCTCGCCAGCCCGGCCAATGTAGGCGAACGTAGAGTTGTCTCGACGGTGACCCCGGCATAAACAGAGCCCCCAACCATCGATCGGGTGTGCCCATGCCGCTTCTCTATTTCAACGTCCTCGAAGGCCGCTCCGATGCGGAGCTGAATGCGATGCTGGACGCCGCCCACCGCGCCATGCTGGCGGCATTCAAGGTCCCCGAGCGCGATCGCTATCAGATCGTCAATGAGTACAAGCCCTCGCGCATGATCATCGAGGATACCGGCCTCGGCATCCCTCGCAGCGACAAAGTCGTTGTCGTTCAGGTCGTCAGCCGGCCGCGGGGCAAGGAGGCAAAGCAGAAATTCTACCGTCTACTGGTAGAAGAGCTCGAAAAGAGCTGCGGAATATCGCCGAACGACGTCATGGTCTCGATTGTCGAAAACACCGATGAAGACTGGTCGTTCGGGCTTGGTCGAGCGCAATTCCTCGAAGGCGATCTTTAGCAGCTGATCTGAAACTGGAATGCCGTCACATTGCGCTCTTCGGCATATGCTCGGCTAGCAGCGAGCGAAGCATTCGGACGACGCGCTGGGCGGGGCCGTTCGAGCAGCACTGCAGCGAAATCCGCGCTCCTTCGAATAGCAGGAACACTTCGTCAGCGAGCTGGTCGGGCTCTTCGCAGCCCGCCTCGCGAAACAGCGCGACGAGGCGGTTGCGCTTGCGAGTCTTGTAGTCCTCGATGATCTGTCGTGCAGGGTGATCGATCTCGCGTAGCTCTACCGCCGCGTTGGCGATGGCGCATCCGCGCTCGCCGCCGTCGGTGAGGATGCGCTCGACGTACTGCACCCATCCTTCGAGCTGGGCGTGCGGGTCGCCCGGGTGAAGTCTCGCCAGATCCTCCCAGACTTCATCGCCCTCCAGGGCGAGCTGGGTGAGATAGGCAGCAATCAGTTCGTCCTTGGAACCAAAGTGCCGATAGAGGGTCATCTTGTTGGTCGCGGCCGCCTCCGCGATCGCCTCGACCCCGACTGCGCGGATGCCGTGGCGGTAAAATAGCGTCCGCGCGGCATTGAGAATGCGATCGCGCGGGGGAGGCGGAGACGCCTCGGGTGTGCGGTTAATAGTGCTTACCATGGCCCTCTTGACATAGGGTGTTACCGGTCAGTATACCAGTGTGCGTTACCGGTCAGTAACACAGAGTGTGGCCCGTGTCAGGTACCAAGTTTCGCGCCGCACCAAATCACTGCGAGCATAACATGCAGCCAACCAGTATAGTTGACGATAGTTTGGTGGCGGACGATGCAGGGGGCAACATTCTCTGCCTCACCAGCAGCCCTCGCCGGGACACCTCCTACTCGAGTCTTGTCGCAATGCGCGTCCTGCGCGAACTGCGGCAGGTCTATCCGGGTGCCACCGTCACGATTCGCGACCTAGCTCGCAACCCTCTGCCGCATATCGACGACGATTTCGTCACCGCGACGCGTTCGATCGCCGGACCGCGCACCGAGCGCCAGCGCGCCCAGGTAGAGCGTTCCGACGCCCTGATCGATGAGCTGTTCGCGGCTGATGTCGTCGTCATCGCCGGCTCGATGATTAATTTTGGCGTCCCGTCCACGCTTAAAGCATGGATCGATCATGTCGTTCGCCCGGATCGCACCTTCCGCTACACTAAGGACGGCTCGCAGGGCCTGCTTCGGGGGCGGCGCGCCATTCTGGTTCTGGCGCGCGGCGGGATCTACTCGGGCGGTCCCCTGCGGTCACACGAGCATGATGAAAGCTATCTACGCTCGGTCCTCGAATTCGTAGGCATCACCGATGTGCAATCGATCCTGATCGAAGGCATGGGGCTTGGTCCCGAGTTTGCAGAACGAGCAGTGGATGCCGCCATGCGGCGAGCCGGAGCGGTAGCGGGGGTTCTGGCTCACGCCTGAACCGGCCCGCGCAATCTAAGACATCAAACGGGAGCGCGTGATGCGCTCCCTTCAGCTTATCGAAATGGTCGCTATGCCCATCTCCGTATTCCCGCGCCTTGCCCTGCCTCTGGCGCTCATGTCGCTTCTATCTCTGGCTGGCTGCGGCGAGCAGAACACCAGCGCCCAGGGCGCGCCTCCGCCCCCGCCGCAGGTCACGGTGGCTGTGCCGCAGCAGAAGAAGGTGACCGATCACGACGAGTACGTCGGTCGCTTCGTCGCGCTCGATTACGTCGAGGTGCGCGCGCGTGTTTCCGGCTACCTTGAGAAGATCCACTTCACCGACGGCCAGATGGTGAAAGAGGGTGAGCTTCTGTTCACCATCGATCGCCGCCCGTTCGAGGCGACGGTGCAGCAGGCGAGGGCGGCTCTCGAGCAGGCCAAGGCCAATCTTGCCTACGCCGAAAGCGACCTGAAGCGCGGTGAAAGCCTGCGTACGGGCACCACTATCACGCAGCAGGCACTCGATCAGCGCCTTCAGGCCTCGCGCGTCGCGGCGGCTGCGCTGACTTCGCAGCAGGCTGCGCTCGATCAGGCCGAACTCGATCTCAGCTTCACCGAACTCAAGGCCCCGGTCTCCGGTCGCATCGGCGACCGCCGCGTATCGGTTGGCAACCTCGTTTCGGGCGGTGCCTCCGGCAGCACGACGCTGCTGGCGACGATCGCTTCGATCGATCCCATCCGCTTCGAGTTCACCATGGATGAGGCATCCTACTTGCGCTACCTGCGGATGGTAGGCGCCGCAGCCTCCAGCGCGGCCGATCGCGGCATGACGCTTCCCGTGCGACTGAAACTCATCGACGAGAAGACGTTCGCGCACGAGGGCAAGATCGACTTCGTCGACAACGCGATCGACCGCTCTTCGGGCACGATCCGCGGTCGCGCGATATTTGCCAACGCCGACGGCAGGCTGACCCCCGGCATGTTCGGCCGCATTCAGGTCTCGACTTCCGAGCCGACGGCGGCGCTCCTTGTGCCTGACTCTGCCATCGCGACCGAGCAGGTCCGCAAGTTCGTCTACGTGTTGGGTCCCGACAACGTCGCGACGCCCAAGTACGTGACGCTCGGACAGCTTGTCGACGGCATGCGCGTGGTCGAGGGCCTCGAGCCGAACGACAAGGTCATCGTCAATGGCCTGATGCGCGTTCGCCCGGGTGCCAAGGTCACGCCGCAGGAAGCCACCGCTGATGCTGGCTCCACGCCGAACACGTCCTCTATCCGCACCAACTAGAGCAGGCGCGAATGCGACTTTCGCACTTTTTCATCGACCGGCCGATCTTTGCCAGCGTCATCTCGGTGGTGTTCATCATCCTGGGCGCCGTGGCGGTATTCCGCTTGCCGATTGCCCAGTATCCTGAGATCGCCCCGCCGGTCGTCAACGTCACGGGCCAGTATCCCGGCGCCAGCGCCGAGGTCGTCGCCTCCACCGTCGTTGCTCCGCTCGAGCAGCAGATCAACGGCGTCGAGCGCATGCTTTACATCTCGTCGAACTCGACGGTGGACGGCCGCTTCACGATCTCCGTCACCTTCGATCTCGGCACTGATCTCGATACCGCCCAGGTTCAGGTGCAGAACCGAGTGGCGATCGCACAGCCGCGTCTGCCCGCGGACGTGCGCAACATCGGCGTCACCGTGGCCAAGGCCTCGCCCGACCTGATGATGGTCGTGCATCTCTATTCGCCCGATGCCTCGCGCGACACCCTGTTCATTTCCAACTACGCCTCCGTCAATGTCGTCGACGTATTGAGCCGCATCGAGGGCATCGGCTCTATCACCGTGTTCGGCAGCCGCGACTATTCCATGCGCGTCTGGCTCGACCCTGACCGACTGCAGTCGCTTGGCCTCACTGCCAACGACGTGACCACGGCATTGCAGCGCCAGAACGTGCAGGTTGCCGCCGGTATTCTGAACCAGCCGCCGGTGGAGCACCCTGCCGCCTTCCAGATATCGGTGCAAACACTCGGGCGCCTCGCGGACCCGGCGCAATTCGGCGAGATTGTCGTCAAGCAGAGCAACGACGCCGTCGTGCGCCTGAAGGACGTGGCGCGTGTGGAGCTTGCCGCGCTCGACTACGGCGTGATCTCCTATCTCGACAAATCGCCCGCCGTCGCCCTCGGTATCTTCCAGTTGCCCGGCTCGAATGCCATCGACACCGCCGCCAAGATCAAGGCGACGATGGCGGACCTGTCGAAGAACTTCCCTGAGGGCCTGAAGTACGACATCGTCTACAACCCCACCGACTTCATTCAGCAGTCGGTCGACGCTGTTGTGCATACCATCCTCGAGGCGGTGGTGCTCGTCGTGCTCGTCGTCATTGTGTTCCTGCAGACGTGGCGAGCTGCGATCATTCCCATCGTGGCGATCCCCGTGTCGCTCATCGGCACTTTCTTCCTGATGTCGTTGTTCGGCTTCTCGCTCAACAACCTGTCGCTGTTCGGCCTCGTGCTAGCCATCGGTATCGTTGTCGACGACGCCATCGTCGTGGTCGAGAACGTAGAGCGCAACATGGCCAACGGGCTCAGTCCGCGCGAAGCCGCCTACCGCACCATGGAAGAGGTCGGCTCGGCGCTGATCGCTATCGCGCTCGTGCTCAGTGCCGTGTTCGTGCCCTCGGCATTCATCACCGGCATCTCTGGCCAATTCTATCGTCAGTTCGCTCTCACCATCGCCGGCGCAACGTTCATCTCTCTCGTTGTCTCGCTGACGCTGTCGCCCGCGCTTTGCGCCATGCTGCTGAAGCCGCACTCCGAGAGCCACAGCACCGCCTGGTACATGTGGCCGATCAATGCGTTCTTCCGCGCCTTCAACTGGTCGTTCGACAAGATGTCGTTCGGCTATGGCTGGATGGTCGGCAAGGTCGTGCGCTTCGCCGTGCTTATGCTGATCGTTTATGCGGGCGTGATCTTCTACGGCATGAACGAATTCCGCAAAACGCCGATCGGCTTCATTCCGGCCGTCGACGGCGGCTATCTCATCACCGTCACGCAGCTTCCGCCCGCATCATCGCTGGCCCGCACCGACGCCGTGAACAAGCGCCTCGTCGAAATGGCGCTAGACACGCCGGGCGTTGCGCATGCGGTGAACTTCGTCGGCTTCTCCGGCGCGACGCGCACCAACGCGCCGAACGCGGGCGCCATCTTCGTCACCTTGAAGCCCTTCGATGAGCGCGCCAAGGATCCGAACCAGTCGGCGCAGGCTATTCGCGCCGCGCTGCTGAAGAAGTTCTCACAGGTGCAGGACGCGATGGTACTCGTCGTGCCGCCGCCGCCCGTGCGTGGCATCGGCAGCGCTGGCGGCTTCCGCATGATGGTGCAGGACCGCGGCGGCAATGGCCCAGCCGCGCTGCAACAGGCCGTCATGGCCATGATGGTGAAGGCCAATCAGACGCCTGGCCTGCAGCAGGTGTTCACCCTGTTCGAGAACTCGACGCCGCAGATCTATCTCGACATCGATCGCGTCAAAGCGCAGATGCTCGGCATCAACATCTCCGATGTGTTCACCGCGCTGCAGACTTACCTCGGGTCCGCCTACGTGAACGACTTCAACCTGCTGGGGCGCACCTTCCGCGTCACCGCGCAGGCCGACAGCGCCTATCGCCTCGACATCAAGGACATCCTGAAGCTGCGCGTGCGCAACTCTTCTGGCGATACCGTGCCGCTCGGCAGCTTCACGACCGTACACGATATCTCCGCGCCAGCCCGCGTGCCGCGCTACAACCTTTACCCCGCAGCCGAGCTCGATGGCTCGGCCGCACCTGGATACTCGCAAGGCCAAGCGATCGACCTGATGGAGAAGCTGGCCGCCGAGACGTTGCCGCAGGGCTTCGGCTTCGAGTGGACCGAGCTTGCCTATCAGCAGATCCGCGCCGGCAACACCGCGGTGTTCGCCTTCGCGCTCGGCGTCGTGTTCGTGTTCCTCGTGCTCGCAGCCCAGTTCGAGAGCCTGACGCTGCCGCTCGCGGTGATCCTCATCGTGCCGATGAGTCTCATCGCCTCGATCACAGGCGTCATCATGCGCGGGATGGACAACAACATCCTCACGCAGGTGGGCTTCATCGTGCTCATAGGTCTTGCCGCAAAGAACGCGATCTTGATCGTCGAATTCGCAGCTCAGCTCGAAGAGTCCGGCCACACCAAGGTTCAGGCCGCGACGGAAGCTGCCCGTCTGCGCATGCGACCGATCCTCATGACGTCTCTAGCGTTCATCCTTGGCGTTGTGCCGCTGGTGTGGGCGGTAGGCGCGGGTGCAGAGCTGCGTCAGGCCCTGGGAACCGCGGTGTTCGCCGGCATGATCGGCGTGACCTTCTTCGGTCTCATCTTTACGCCGGTGTTCTACGTGGTCAGCCGCTGGCTCGCCGGTCTCACGAGCAAGCGCCGCGGCGCAGAAGAAGAAACGCCAGGACACATCCATCCGGCCGAATGATCGCCATTAGGCCGGCGCGCATACGTCTTTCGAACTTGGCGAACAATGTGCGCGCCGGTTCTGTGTTTTTTGTAGCGCGAGGGAACCTCCACGCACCGAACCGACGTTATCGGTCAGGTATTCCCCATCCGTCTGCACCCAGCCAACTCCTAACTCAGCGAGGCGCCAGATGATCAAGCTGACAGTCAACGGCAACCCGGTTGAATTCGATGGCGATCCATCGATGCCGCTGCTCTGGTTCCTGCGCGACGAGCAGGACCTGACCGGCACGAAGTTCGGTTGCGGCATCGCCCAGTGCGGCGCCTGCACCGTGCATGTGAACGGCGAGCCGCGCCGCTCGTGCGTTTCGCCGATGGAGACGCTTGACGGCGCCGACATCACCACCATTGAGGGCGCAGCCAGCAAAGAGGTGGAAGCCGTGCGCGCGGCTTGGATCGCGCACGACGTGCCCCAGTGCGGCTACTGCCAATCGGGCCAGATCATGTCCGCTGTCGGCCTGTTGAGCCTCAATCCCAGGCCCACCGACGAGGACATCGACCTCGCCATGACCGGCAACGTCTGCCGTTGCTGCACCTATCATCGGATCCGCACCGCCATCCACGATGCGGCCCAGCGGTTGGAGGGCTGAGCATGAACATTCCGCTGAAAGCAAGCAGGCGCCAGTTCCTTCAGGGCTCTTCCGCTCTCGGGCTCGTCATCGGCTTCCATCTCCCGCTCTCTGGCCACGCCCTGGCGGCTGAGCAGGGAGGCGAGTTCGCGCCGAACGCCTTCGTCCGCATCGCGCCTGACAACACCGTCACGGCCATCTGCAAGCATATCGAGTTTGGCCAGGGGCCATACACCGGCGTCGCCACCATCCTCGCCGATGAACTCGACGCCGACTGGGGCCAGATGCGCGTGGAATCTGCGCCTGCCGACGTGAAGCTTTACGCCAACGCTGCCTTCGGCATCCAGGGCACGGGCGGCTCCACGGCAATGGCAAGCTCATGGGATCAGCTCCGCGCTGCCGGCGCCGAGGCACGCGCACGCATTATTGCCGCCGCCGCGAAAAAGTGGAGCGTCGATCCGGGCTCGATCACGATCGAGAAGGGCGTCGTCAAGGACGCGTCAGGAAACTCAGCGACGTTCGGTGAGCTGGCAGAGCTGGCGCAGGCGACCGAGGTCAAAGGCCCGTTCACGCCCAAGCAGCCGGACGCATGGAAGCTCATCGGCGCCGCCAAGCTGCCGAAAGTCGATACCGTCGAGAAGACCAACGGCAAGGCGCTCTACACCATCGACGTCAAGATGCCTGACATGCTGACGTGCGTGATCGAGCGTCCATCACGCTTCAACGCCAAGGTCAAATCGTTCGATGCCACCGCCGCACTCGCTGTGCCGGGTGTGAAGGAAGTATTCGCCGTCCTGCAGGGCGTCGCTGTTCTTGCCACCGGCTACTGGGCAGCAAAGAACGGCCGTGATGCCCTGAAGGTCGAGTGGGACGAGACCGGAACGGAAGCGCGCAGCTCCCAGCAGATTATCAAGGATTACGTCGATCTCGCCGCCCAGCAGGGCACCGTGGCGCGTAACGACGGCAATGCCGACGCGGCATTGTCGGGTGCTGCCAAGGTCGTCGAAGCAACGTATGTCTTCCCCTATCTTGCCCATGCGCCGATGGAGCCGAACAACTGCGTCATCCATCGCACGGACGACGGCGGTGTCGAGCTGGTGTTTGGCTCGCAGCTCCAGACTGTTGACCAGCAGGTTGCCGCTGGCGTGCTTGGCCTCAAGCCCGAGCAGGTGAAAATCAAGACGCTGCTCGCCGGAGGCAGCTTCGGTCGCCGCGCAACGCCAGCGGGTGACATGGCGGCAGAAGCTGCAGCGGTGCTGAAGGCCGCAAAGCACCAGGGGCCGATCAAAGTTCTCTGGTCGCGCGAGGACGACATCAAGGGCGGCCGCTATCGCCCGATCTTCGTTCACAAGCTGCGCGGGTCGGTCGACAAGGACGGCAACATCAGCGGATGGGACCAGGTCATCGTCGGCCAGTCCTTCATGAAGGGCTCGCCGTTCGAGGCCGGAATGATCAAGGACGGCATCGACCAGACCATGGTCGAAGGCGCCAGCACGCTGCCTTATCAGATCCCCAATTTGCGGGTGTCGGCGCACATGGCAGACGTCGGCGTGCCGACGCTGTGGTGGCGCTCAGTCGGCTCGACGCACACGGCCTTCTCCACCGAGACGTTCCTCGATCAGCTCGCCGAGGTCGCTGGCGCCGACCCGCTGGAGATCCGCCGCAAGTTGCTGGCGAAGCATCCTCGTCATCTCGGCGTGCTCAACCTCGCGGCCGAGAAGGCCGGCTGGGGGACGCCTCTTCCGCAGGGCCGCGCACGCGGGCTGGCGGTGCATGAATCCTTCAAGTCGTTCGTCGCCCACGTCGTCGAGGTCTCGGTCGGCAGCGATGGATTGCCCAAGGTCGAGCGCGTCGTCGTCGCGGCCGATTGCGGCGTCCCCATCAACCCGGACGTCATCACGGCACAGCTCGAAGGCGGCATGGGCTTTGGTCTCTCGGCGGCGATGTTCGCCTCCGTCGACTTGGAGGATGGCCGCGTCGTGCAGTCGAACTTCAACGACTACCGCGTCCTGCGCATCAACGAGATGCCCGACGTCGAGGTGCACATCGTGCCGTCCAAGGAAAAGCCCACCGGCATCGGTGAGCCTGGCACACCACCGATCGCCCCCGCGATCGCCAATGCCTGGGCCAAGCTGACGGGGCAGCACGTGTTCACGCTGCCGTTCTCACATTCCGCCGCGAAGGCATAGGGAGGTGAACCATGGGTAGACTGCTCATCCTCTTTGCCGGCGCGGCGGCCATCGTGACGGTCGGCGCGGCGGTGCCCGCCAAGCAGGCCGACAAGGTCATGACGCTCAAGTCGGTGCACTCCTTTGCTTCAATCCCCGATCAGCAACAGCGCTCGCTCGCGTTGTTTCAGGAGGCGAGCAAAGTCATCACGCATGCGCGCTGCATGAACTGCCATCCGGCGGGCGACCGTCCCGCGCAGGGCGATGACCGTCATCCGCACATGCCGCTGGTCGTGCGCGGCGTCGACAACTTCGGCGCTATCGGCATGCGCTGCACGACCTGCCATGGGCCGAAGAACTTCGATCCGGCAGGCGTCCCCGGCCACCCCGAGTGGCATCTGGCACCTGTCGAAATGGCCTGGGTCGGCAAGTCGCTTGGCGAGATCTGCGAGCAGATCAAGGACCCCGCCCGCAACGGCGGCAAGTCGATGGAAGAACTCGTTCATCATATGGCGGAAGACTCCCTCGTAGGCTGGGGCTGGCACCCCGGCAAAGGACGCGAGCCGGCTCCCGGCACGCAGAAGGAGTTCGGCGAGCTCATCAAGGCATGGGTGGACAGCGGAGCTGTTTGCCCGGCAACATGAGATCGCACAGCGAGGCGCGGCGATGAACATTCAGGTACAGTCACCGGTCGAAGCGGGACGCGACGCTTGGCATATCGCCCGGCGCTGGATCGCCGAACACGGGCGCGTGGCGCTGGCGACGGTTGTCTCCACCTGGGGGTCTGCGCCTGTGCCGGCCGGCGGCCATCTCGTCATCGGCCCCGATGATCGCTTCGAAGGCTCGGTGTCGGGCGGCTGCGTCGAGGCCGACGTCCTCGCAGAAGCGGTCGACATAATGGCATCCGGCCGGCCGAAGCTGCTCGAGTACGGCATCAGCGACGACACCGCCTGGCGCGTCGGCCTGCCGTGCGGTGGAACCATCAAGGTGCTGGTCGAGCCGCTGACTCGCGCCGACCTGCCGCACGTCGATGCCATCATCGATGCGCGCGAGCAGCGCCGCTCCATTGTCCGCGTGACGCGCATTGCCGATGGCCAGCGATCTATCTACCGCGAAGGCGACGCGCTGAGCGGCGATGTCGCGAAGGCTTTGACGTCCGGCATCGTTTGCCTCATCGAAACGCCTGATGGCACCGCGGCCGTGCAGCCGGTCGTGCCGCCTTTGCGCGTCATCATCGTCGGCGCCACGCACATCGGTCAGGTGTTCGCCGACATGGCGCGCCTGACGGGGTATGGTGTCACGGTCGTCGATCCGCGCGCCGCCTTTGCGTCCGAGGAGCGCTTCAGCGCAAGCGCCATCGTCGCTGATTGGCCGCAGGCATCATTTGATCGCATTGGCCTCGATGCCCGCACCGCCGTCGTTGCGCTCACGCACGCTTCGCACATCGACGACGAGGCGATAGCAGCCGCACTGCGCACCCCCTGCATCTACATCGGCGCGCTGGGCTCGCGCGCGACCAATGCCAAGCGCATGGATCGACTGAAGGCGATGGGCTTCGGCGATAATGATCTGCAGCGCATCCACGCACCCATCGGTCTCAACATCGGCGCGAAGGGACCCGCGGAAATCGCCGTCTCGATCCTCGCCGAGATCGTCAAAGTGAGCCGCGGGGCCTCTTGAGCAAGATCGCAGCAGTGCTGCTCGCAGCCGGCGCGTCGCAACGGTTCGGCGCGCCCAACAAGCTGCTCGCTGATCTGCGTGGCAAAGCAATTGTCGTGCACGTGCTCGATGTGCTCGAACGCGCTGGTCTCGTCGGGGTCACTGTCGTCACCGGCTGGGACGCCGACAGCGTCAAGCTGGCTCTGTCGGGCAGAGACGTGCGCTTTGTCCATAATCCCGACTGGGCGACCGGCATGGGTAGCTCGATCGGGGTCGGCATTGCCGCCCTGGGAAGCGACGCCACAGGCGCGATGATCGTGCCGGGTGATATGCCGCTGCTCGAAGCCGACGAGATCGCGCAGCTCGTTGCGCAATTTGATGCAATGGGCGCGGCACGCGTCGTCTATCCCGTTACCGAGCAAGGAGAGCAGCGCAATCCAGTGCTCTGGCCGCGCCGCTTCTTCGCTGACCTGCGGGCGCTCGACCCATCGAACGGTGCCAAGCAGGTGTTGCGCAGGTTGAGCCCCGCAGACTGCCTCGGCGTGCCCATAAGCGACGAGAGCACGCTCATCGATATCGATACACCCGAGGCGCTTTCCGCCGTCCGCAAGGATTGAAAGCCGCGCCGGTTATTTCGTCGTTGCGAGCCGCTCGAGCCCCGCCTGCAGATCGGCGCGCAAATCATCGACATCTTCCAGGCCGATGTGCAGCCGCAGCGCCGGCCCTTCCGGCTGCCACTTCGTCGCCGTGCGATAGCTCGTGACGTCGAACGGGATGACGAGACTTTCGTAGCCGCCCCACGAGAAGCCCATGCCGAACAGCTTCAGCCCGTTGAGCATCGCCGCGACGGCGTCCTTGCTCGCAGGCTTCAAGATCACGCCGAACAATCCGCTGGCACCAAGAAAGTCGCGCTTCCACAGCGCGTGCTGCGGATGGCTCGGTAGCGCCGGATGCAGGACGCGCGCAACCTCCGGCCGCCCTTCCAGCCAGCGCCCGATCTCCAGCCCGGAGCGATGGTGCTGCGCGAGCCGCGTCGCCAAAGTCCTGAGGCCACGCCCGCCTAGGTAGGTCTCTTCCGATCCCGGATTGACCCCGAGCAGATCTTTCGCCTGCGCCACATACTTGGCGGCGCGCGCGTTCGACGTGATTGCACCGAGCATCGCGTCGGCGTGCCCGACGATATATTTCGTGGCCGCTTGGATCGAGACATCGACGCCGTGATCGAACGGCTTGAAGTAGAGCGGGCTCGCCCAGGTGTTGTCCATCAACAGCCACAGGTCGCGTTCGCGCGCCACCTTGGCGATGGCGGGAATGTCCTGCACCTCGAACGTCTGCGATCCCGGGCTCTCTGTGAAAATCAATCGCGTATTCGGCCGCACCAGCTCGGCTATGCCCGCACCGATCAGCGGATCGTAATACGTCGTCTCGACGCCGAGTTTGGCCAGCATGTAGTCGCAGAACTTGCGGGTCGGCTGATAGACGTTGTCGACCATCAGGATATGATCGCCCGCTTTCACAAAAGCGAGGATCGCAGTACTGACCGCCTGATAGCCGGACGCGGTCAACTCGCACGCCGCTCCGCCCTCGATCTCGGCAATTGCGTCTTGCAGGGCCTTGACCGTGGGCGTGCAAGTGCGCCCATAGGTGTAGGGCTGATCGCGATTCCACAATTTCTCGACGGTTGGAAACAAAACCGTCGAGCCCCGATAGACGGGCGGGTTCACGAAGCCAAAGTTATCGTGCGGGGCACGCCCGGCATGGACGACCCGCGTTGCCGGCGCCTCGTGGCGCTCGGGCTTCTTCTCGGAGGATGACATTGAGGCCGATCCTGGATCGCAGAGGTTGCGGCCCGTGTGGCCCATGTTGCCCGCCGGGTCAAGGGCTTGACCTCGTTCCGGTTACGCGGGATTGACCCAAATGTACGTCGCAGGCGCGGGCGTGCACTCTGAACCCTTGCGCGATAGCTCTCGTCGCCCCACACTGAAGCAACGCCATGCGAATATTCCAGCATCTCCGCCGATCTCTCATCGCCGCGATCGCGCTCAGCGCATTGATTCCGCTTGCTCCTTCCGTGGAGGCAGCCGAAACCAGCACGCTCGATTCGATCAGGGCGCGCGGTCAGCTCCTTTGCGGCATCGGCGAGGAGCAGCCGGGGTTCTCTGTGGTCGGACCCAACGGCACGCGCTCGGGAATCGACGTCGAGTTCTGCCAAGCCCTCGCGGTGGCCGTTTTTGGCAGCAAGGACGCAGTGAAATTCTGGCCTTTGAGCGCCAACGACCGATTTAAGGCACTGCAATCGGGTGACGTCGACGTGCTGGCCCGCGGCGCCACCTGGACCCTCAGCCGCGACACCGAGCTCGGCGCCCGTTTCACCGGCGTCCTGTTTTACGACGGCCAGGGCTTCCTCACCCGCCGCGGCAACGCCGTTGCCAGTGTGCTGGAACTGTCCGGAGCCTCGGTCTGCGCTCTTCCTGGCGCAATGGGAGAGCAGGGCCTCGCTAACTTCTTCGGTGCTCAGCGCATGCGCTATCAGGTTGTGGCCCAGGAAAACTGGGGCGATCTGGTCAAGGCATATGCAGCCGGCAACTGCACCGTCCTGACCGGCGACATTTCGCTTCTCGCCGAAGCACGCAGCAAGCTGCCCGTCCCGGCCGACCACATCATCCTGCCCGAGCTTATCACCAAGGAGCCACTGGGGCCGGCCGTCCGCCAGGACGATCCGCAGTGGTTTGCGGTTGTGCGCTGGACGCTGATGGCGTTGATCGAGGCCGAGGAGCTGGGGCTGACCAGCGCCAACGTCGACGCACAGCGCGCATCGACCGACCCGAGCATCCGCCGCTTCCTAGGCATCGAGGCGAACCTCGGACAAGCCCTTGGGCTCCCCCGCGACTGGGCCTACCAGATCGTCAAGAACGTAGGAAACTACGGCGAGATCTTCGATCGGTCCTTAGGCACGAAATCGGACCTGAAGCTGGCGCGTGGTCTCAACAACTCATGGACCAAGGGCGGTCTGATGTATTCGATGCCCTTCCGTTGACACCGGCAATATTGAGTTCAGCGTGATGATGCTCGTGTCTGCGCCGCCGATCGACCCCAACGTCGCGTTGGTCGGCATCGCCGTTGCCGCGGTGCTGATAACGCTCGTTTTGCTCGTCATCCGCAATCGGCAGATTTCCCGCCAACGCTCGAAGCCAGATCACGCACAGCAGGGGCTCGCAGCCCCGGAAGCCGCAGAGCCGGTAGAGCAGGCTCAGCCCGTCGCCCAGCTCATCGCTGATGACGGCCCAGCTCTGCTCGCAGCCGTAAAGGAGGCAGAGGCCGAAGGCGCCGACGCTCGCCTTGCCGGGCTTTATCTCTCTCTGGCCCAACGTCAACTCGACAGCGGCCAAGCGCACGATGCGGCCGAGCTGATGCGCAAGGCCATCCGCGCGGCAACCGCCTCTGGCCAGAAGAGCGCGCACGCCAAGGCCCGAGTGGCGCTCGGCGATTTGGTCCAAGTTTCCGGCGACCCGGCAACCGCATGCGAGCATTGGCAGATCGCGCGTACGTTGTTTCACGAACTGGGGCAGCGCAGCGACTTCGATGCCGTCGACGCCCGCATGCTGCGCAACGGCTGCCCCAGCGACTGGGTGCTGACGGATTTCTAGCCGCGACGGCACAGAGCCGGGCTGTTACTGCATCACCACTTCCACCTGCGCCACGTCGCCGTTGGCAAGCGTGAAGTCGCGCTTGAAGACGCCCGATGCCGATTTCGCGGTCACCGAATACGTGCCCGGCGCAAGGATATGCGAGGGCAGCGCACCGACGCTGGTCGTCACCACGCGTCCATCCTGGCCCTGCACCGTCCATTGCGTATCGGGCAGTGCATCGCCACCTGCACGCGTAACAAGCTTGAACGTGACGCGAGCCGCCGAGTGCGAGATTGTCGCCTCTGTCAGCTTGCCCGCTTCCACCGTCACATCGGCTTCGACCTTGGCATTGGCATCGCCGTAGCGCGAGACGATGCGATAGATGCCGGCATTCAGCCGGTTGACCACCCCCGGCTTTGCACCCGTAAGCACGCGCACCCGATTGTCCGACTGATCGCGCTCGCTCGACATGATGTCGTAGCTGACGGCGTTCGCAGGCGGTGCGATCCCATCGACCAGCACCCGCACCTTGAGGCCGCCCGCATTCAGCACGAATTTCTCGCTCGTCGCGGTACCCGGCGTCACCACGATCTTCCGCGTGATGTCGGCGCGCCCGAAGGCGGCGTTGACGATGTATTCGCCCGGCTCGAGCGACACGGTCGGGCTCGGATCGCGCTTCGTCATCAGCAGTTTGCTCGGCGCGCGCGGATCACGCAGCGCTTCGTACACCCGCCAGACAAGACCCTGGTCGATCCGCTGGCCATCGACGGTAAGCAGCGCCACAAGTTTGACTTGGCCGCTGGTGGGGCTGCCGCTGTCGGGGGCTGCTATGCGCGGCACCACCGTGGTGTTGGCAGGCAGGGTGGGTCCCGGGACCGGCGCCGATGGCGTGTAACGACCGGTGTCTGGAGGGAACGCTCCCCTCAGCTGGGCCCCGCCGCCATCGCTATCCATCGCCTGCGCGAAGGCCGCCACATGGCCCAAGCTAAGCAGCACCGCTGCCAGCATCGGCAATGCCGAGCGGCGCAGAAACGGGCCGAGCTTGGTGCGAATATCCGCCATTCCCGCGGCTACCTTACGGTTGACGACTCGTCAGCCCACATCAACGAGCAACGAGCTTGGTCGAAATATGGCTTGTGGCGCCCGCCATCGTCGCGGCCGCTCCGGTCATGGCGCTGCAAGGTCGAACGTGCGGTGCTCGTTGGCCTTGACCTCGATTGTATTGCGCAGCGGCTGCTCCGCGGTCTCGGCACTGACGAGATAACGGCCGGGCAAGAGAACCGCGGTCGGTTCGGACTGGCTGCTGCGAAGCACGATGCGCTGCTTCTCATCGCGCACCTCCCAGAACACATTGTTGCCCATGCCGATCGCGTTGGCCCGCTTCAACGTCACGCTTCCGCCCGCCAGCGGCAGAGTGATCTTCTGCGCTTGGCTGGCGGAAAGATTGATTTCTGAAGCAGCCATCACATTACCACTGCCGAGCGAGGCCTCGATACGGTACCGCCCTGCAGAGAGGTCGAACTCCGGCTCCTTACGGGTCGTGCGCAGCACCTCGTGCGGCTCGGCATCAAGACGCACGACGCGGAACGTGACCGGGTTCTCATCCGTCAGTGGTCGGCCGCCCAGCGACGCGGCGAGGCGAACGCGGGCCATGGACAGCGTCATCACCTGCTTGATGGTATCGCCGGCACCCATCGCGATCTGCTCGCGCACCTCTGAGGTGGGTGTGCGCGCCGTGATGTAGTAGGTGCCCGCGGGCAGCACGAAAGAGGGGTTCGCAGCCGAAGAGCGTACGACCTCGCGCCGCCCCTGTGGCGCATAAGGATCGTCCTGGTAGACAATGAAGGTCACATCACCCGCGGGCTGATCTCCGGGCGAGGAAGGCGTGCCACGCGTGGCACTGAGCTCCAGCGTGCCCGCTCCGAGCACCGCGTTGACGCTCGTGCCGGTGGCCGGCGCAATCGTCACCTTGTTTTGCTGGCGGGCGACATTGGTTTCCGTCGTGACGAGATAATCGCCGGCCGGCAGTACGATCTCGGGCTGCGCGTCGCGGCCCACCCATAGCGGCGGAGCGCCTTTTTCAGCATTGGCTGCCGTGACCGTGAATATGGGCTGTTCCAGCAGCGCACCTCCGGCGGCAGCGCGCGTCTGCATTTTCATGACGCCGCCGTTGAGATCTATGCGCACCTCCGTCGCCTTGTCGGCTTCCACGTTGACGGTCTGACGCGCACGAGCGAGGCCAAGTTCCGCCTCCACGTCGTAGCTGCCCGGCGCCAGCTTTTCATAAAGTGCCGCGGCGCGCGTATCGCGAACGACCTCGCCATCGCCGCCGGCCTTGGTGATGCGCCAGTGAACAGGCGTATCGAGAGTTGCGCTTTTGGCGCCGAGGCCGACAGAAAGATAGAGCCCGGCTGGCGCGCCATCTGGCTGCTTGTTGCTGGGGGCAGCTTCGGCTTCCGCAGGCGCGCTCTCCGCACCCGTCTGCAGGTGAGCCAGCTCGACGGCCTGCCCGAGCGCAGACTCGACCCCCGCTGCATCGACGGCATTCCACAGCTTGCCGCCGGTCATCCGCGCAATGCAGCTGATGTGCGCGATCTTGGCATTGTCGAGCCCGAGCGCGACGGTGTGCACCACGAGGTTGGCGCTCGACGCCATGATGCCGCTCAACGCAGTGCAAACGTCCTGACCGCAGTTGTCGATATCGTCGGCGACGAGAATGACGCTCGCGGGGCTTGCGCCTGCCATTGCGTTGACCGCTTCGCGCAGCGCGAGCACCAGCGGTCCCTTGCCGACTGCGTTCATTTTGTCGACGGGAAGCGCCAGCCGCTGCGAAGCATTGGTGTCCGGCGGCAGGATCACTTCCGCGTCCCCGCAATTGCCGCGTCGGCGATGCCCGAACGAGGCAATGCCGATGCGTGCTTCCGGCTTTAGGCTCGGCAGCAGCGTACGCATGGCGTCGCGCACGATCTCGAGCTTGGAGCGCTTCTCGGCACCGAGATTGCCCCACATCGAGCCCGAGCCATCCAGGATGACCATCGATGTCGGCGGCGCATCCTCGGCCATGGCCGGCGCGAGCGCGCAAAGCGACAGCAACATCGAGGCGGCGAGCAGCGACAGCGAGTCTAGAATGCGTTTCATCGGTCCCCGTCCACGCGACGTGCTCATAGCGGCAGCCTCGGATTCGAGCAGAAGATAGCCCAACTGCGTGACTAGCTCCACCGTGCCGATGCAGGCGTCTGCCACTGCGTAAATGCCCAGTCCTGCGGCGAAATTGCCTTGGCAGCCGCCGGCCCGAGCGGCTAGGACTGCGCCATGGAAAACGCCATCATCGATTTTCTCTCCCGCCGCCGCTCGGTGAAGCCGGACAAGCTGGCTGCGCCCGCGCCGAGCGCTGCCGAGCTGGAAACAATCCTCACCATTGCCTCGCGCGTCCCCGACCACAAGAAACTCGCCCCCTGGCGGTTCATCGTCATCGAGGGCGACGCGCGGGCCCGATTGGGTGAGGTTGTGGCGGAAGCCTGCATCGCCGCCGAGAAAGAGCCGCCATCTCACGTTCGCCTCGACACAGAGCGCGGCCGGTTCATGCGCGCCCCGATGGTGATCGCGGTCGTCTCGCGCGTGACGCCTCACCGCAGCGCCCCCGAGTGGGAGCAGGTGCTGTCGGCGGGCGCGGCCTGCCTCAACTTGTGTCTCGCCGCCAACGCGCTTGGCTATGGCACCTCGTGGATCAGCGAGTGGGTCGCCTACAACCAAACGATCGGCGCCGCGCTGGGTCTTGCCGACAACGAGCGCATCGCCGGCTTCATCTACGTCGGCACACCGGTCGATCGCCCCGAGGAGCGCGAGCGTCCGGCTCTTGCTGACATCGTCACGCGCTGGAACGGCTGAGCCCAGTCGCGGCAAGTCACGCTCTCAATAGCGGAACTGTTCCGCGAGCACGCGCTCATCGAGACTGTGATCGGGGTCGAACATCATGAAAAGTTCGATGTTGCGCGCCTTCTCGATCTCGACGCGCATGACGCCACGCGTCTCGTAGTGATCGGCGACCGCGCTCACGGGGCGCTTATCGGCTTCCAGCACTTCGATCGTGATGCGCACCTTGTTTGGCAGCAGCGCACCGCGCCAGCGCCGCGGGCGAAACGGGCTGATAGGTGTCAGCGCCAGTAGCGGCGCGTTGATCGGCAGGATCGGCCCGTGAGCCGATAGATTGTAGGCCGTCGAGCCGGCCGGCGTCGCCACCAGCACGCCATCACAGATCAACTCCTCCATGCGCACTGTGTCATCCACGAGTATGCGCAACTTCGCCGCCTGATGGCGCTCGCGGAACAGTGACACCTCGTTGATCGCCAGCGCCTTGTGCGCCTTGCCCGATCTGTCGGACGCGATCATCGACAGCGGATGGATGCGGCTGACGTCGGCGTCGCTAAGCCGCTGGGGCAGATCCTCTTCCTTGTATTCGTTCATCAGGAAGCCCACGGACCCGCGGTTCATCCCGTAGATGGGCACGCCCTCGTTCATGAAGCGGTGCAGCGTCTGCAGCATGTGCCCGTCGCCGCCGAGCGCGACGACGGCATCGGCTTCCGCCGGGTCGTGATCGCCGTAGAGCGCCACGAGGCGCTCGCGGGCGGCCATGGCCTCCCGCATGTCGCTTGCCACGAAGGCAATTTTCTCGAATTTGGTCTTCGGCTTTGCCATGGTGTGATGCGCCGACCCGGAAGGGCGTGGAGGCTCGCTCAAGTGCAGGAAAACGACAAGCCGGTTTTGATCTATTCGACGTTTCCCTCGACGGAGACAGCCGAAGCGGTGGGCCGCGAGCTCGTGGAACGCAGACTCGCCGCCTGTATCAACATCCTGCCGGGCATGACGTCAATTTATCGTTGGGACGGGGCCATAGCGCGCGACAGCGAGGTGGTTATGGTGATCAAGACGCGTCAGACGCTCGCCTCAGCGGTCGTCGATGCAACCAAAGCGCGCCATCCCTACGCCAACCCCGCTCTCATTGTGTTGCCAATCGTCGATGGGGCGGCCGACTATTTGCGCTGGCTGATGAGCGAGACCCAGTCGCCCGCCAATGACCCCACCGACAGTGAGGACTGACGGCGTCCGCGGGCAAGCGCTCCGGACGAGCGCGCAGGATCAATAAACGCCGCCGAGGCTGAGCATCAGGTTATAGCGCGGCGTGCCGGGGCTTGCGCGGCGCGAGTGGCTCGACTTCTTGGCGCTACGCGGTTTCGGAGCCGCCGCTGCAGGCGGCTGATAGCTACGCTCGTTCGACTCCAGCGCCGCAACCGTCGGCTGCGAAGAACTGTTCCCGGGCACGAGAGGCTCCTGCATAGCAGGCGTCAGCGGGGCACCGATGGCCATCCGGCCGGGCAGCGGAGCGGTGGTTACGACGCTGCTTTGCACGGGCGTGAAGAGCCGCGTCGAGGTCGCGGGCCCGCTCGCCGAAGCGGCCTTCCACGGCAGTGTCTCCGGCGCGTTCGACGCCGCAGCCGTTGTCGCCTCCACGGCACCGCACGAACGGCCGCCATACGATTTGACCAGGCTCAGGAGCATGTAGTCGGGCTTGTCGACCGGCAGCGCTGCATTGGAACGCGTATTGAATTCGAGCATGGCCTGTCGCGTGCTGGCGTTCCAGGCGCCGTTGACGCGGCCCCAATAGCAACCCGCGCGCTTCAATTCCTGTTGGATGTCGACAACCAGTTTGTACCGGCCGTCGGGTTCGTTCGCATCGAGATCGCTGGAGACGTTGGTCTGCCAGTTGGACACGGTCTCGACGCGTGCGGCAGGAGCAGCGGAGCTGCCGGCCGGCTGGCGAGCCTTCAATACGACGCCGGGAGAGAAGCTCGCCAAACGCGCTCCTGGCCGTGCGTCGGAGGCTGACCGCGCCGCACGCGTCTCATCGAAGCGTTCAGCGCTTACACGCCTTGCCTCCTCGAGGGTCGTGCTGCGGTCGACTGGAGCGGGCAGATAAACGAACAACCCCACGCCGATGCCGGCCAATAGCACGAAGGCACCCAGGCTACGCATAACGGTAAACTCCTGACGCACGTCCGGCACACGCCGGTGAGGAAACTCAAGGTGCTGCGGTCCAGCTCAAGTCCTCGCGGACCAAACTAAATAGAAGCAATGACAATGAACTTAAGACGCTCAGCTGAAATGGGTGGTTAGCCAATATGTTCCAGAACTTAACCAAAATAGATCCGCGCACGTGCTGATGCAACGTGTTGAGCGCCGTTCAGCACAAGAATTTGCGCAGGCTAGGTGTGCACATCCGGGGGGCGGCTGGGGGAAACTCTCGTCCAGGAGGTGGGCGACCTGTGGACAGCCGTGTGGCCGCTTGCAGTGCGAAATTGCGGCTGGATTCTGGCCCAGAAAGCTACAGGGCTGATTCTCTTAACAATTCATTCCGAATCGCGTAGCAAAGGCAACTGAGGGGGCAGTACCGCGTCTGTAAACTTGTCGCCTCGCCCGATTGGGGAAAGTTGCGCACAGGGGAATCCAGCGGCGATTTCTTACCTGTGTACGACACGCCCGATGGGCAGGCTCCAGCTCTCGGCACTTCTGTCTGCGTGCCTGTTCGCCGGTTTGCCGGATGCCATTGGGGATGGCGCCGGAGCTCAACAGACCGATCGAGCCAGCACGCCAGCCCGTAGCGCCTATTATCGCGTAGGAGATGGAGAGTTTTTGCCACGCCCTCGGCAAAGACAAGATAAGGGCCGGTGCAGTGCGCGCGTGGAGAGCCGGCCGTCATAATCCATGAGGGCACACAATGAGACATGCTCTAGGCGTGTTGGGGGTTCTAGCTGCCGGTGTACTGTTAGCCGTATCGGCGGCAATGAACTGGCGATTTGGCGTCAGCCTCGGAAGGACCGAGCTGGACGGCCAGATCTACGGAGCGGCCAGCGCGGCCGCCGACTGCATGAAGGCACTCGTGCCTTTCTTCCTATTTGCCGCAATAAAAAACAGGATGTGGTCGCAGGCAGCAGCCTCCGCCCTCGTCTGGGTCGTGGTCACCGCCTATTCGTTGACCTCGGCGCTCGGCCATGCGGCGTTGAACCGGCTCGATACCGCCGGCCAGCGTACCGCGACGGCAGAAGCCTACAAGGACCAGCGTGCAGATCTTGCACGGGCCCAGGAGCAACTATCCTGGATCCCGCAGCATCGCCCTGCTCAGGCGGTGCAAGCTGACATTGACGCCTTGAAGGACGAGAAGACCTGGTCGTACACCGAACAGTGCAGCAAGGTCGATGGACCTAAGACACGCGGCTTCTGTCAGAAGTTCCACGCGCTGTCAGCTGAGCTTGCCTCTGCGAAGCAAACCGTCGCGCTCGAGGCTCGCGTCGCCGACATCAAGGCGAAGATGGCCACGGCGACAGCCGGCCACGCTGTAACGAGCGAAGGTGACCCGCAGGCTGCGGTCCTTGCCAAGCTCGCTGCGTTGGTTGCCCCGTCCGTGAAAGTCGAGGACGTGCAGACGGCACTGACGGTCTTCATTGCACTGTTGCTCGAAGTTGGGTCGGGTTTCGGTATGTATATCGCCTTTAGTCAGTGGCGCCTCTACGATCGCCACACGCCGACCGCACCATTGATGGTTCCGGTCAGCACCGCTGCGGCAGCGGTGGCGGCTCCCAAGGCCGTTGCGATAGCAAAGCCGCGTTCCGGCGCGAACGACAACAAGTCTGTGACCGAAGTGAAGGTCGCGACAGAAGTCAAAGCAGTCGCTTCGCCCGCACCACAAAGGCTGATCGCTCCCGAAACCGATGTGGAGCGCTTCTACAAGGAGAGAATCGAGACGCAAGACGGATCAAGCTTGACTGCAACTTCGCTGTACGAGGACTACTGTGCATGGTGTGAAGATCAGCAGAAAGAGCCACTCGCACTTCCAACGTTCGGACGTGAATTCGGTGAGCTCGGAGTCCAGAAAGCAAGGATAGCAGGACGAGTGCGGTATATCGGCATTGCGCTGAAGTCCGCCGAAGCTCTCGAGGAGGATAAGAAGCCGCCGGTCTTCGACGAGAAGGCCGCCTAGACATAGGCTTCAAACGAAAGGCCGCTAACGCGGCCTTTCTCATTTTCAGGATCTGTGAAGGCGGCCGCTTAGGCCGCCTTTTCTTTTTGCTTTGCCGCAAGGCCGGCGATTTTCAGCGCAAAGGCGTAGTCCGCCGCCATCTCGCGCAGCTGCTCATAGCGCCCCGACGCGCCGCTGTGGCCCGCTTCCATGTTGATCTTCAAGAGCACGAGGTTGTCCGACGCGTTCTTCTCGCGCAGTCGCGCAATCCATTTCGCAGGTTCCCAATAGGTAACGCGCGGATCCGTCAGGCCGCCATAGGCGAAGATGTGCGGATAGGTTTTCGCTTCGACATTCTCGTACGGGCTGTACGAATGAATGATCGAGAACTCATCGCGGCTGGCAATCGGATTTCCCCACTCGGGCCACTCGGGGGGCGTCAGCGGCAGATCCTTGTCGAGCATGGTGTTGAGCACGTCGACGAACGGCACGTCCGCAATGATGCCGAGGAACAGATCCGGCGCCATGTTGGTGACCACGCCCATCAGCATGCCGCCAGCCGACCCGCCGTTGGCGACGATGTGCCCGCGCTTCGTCAGTCCCTGCGCGACGAGGTATTCACCCGCGTCGATGAAGTCGGTGAACGTGTTCACCTTCTGCGCCAGCTTGCCGTTGGTGTACCAGCGATAGCCCTTGTCCTTGCCGCCGCGGATGTGCGCGATGGCATAGATGAAGCCGCGGTCCACCAAGGATAGCCGCGTCGTCGAGAATGACGCCGGGATTGAGATGCCATAGGCGCCGTAGCCGTAGAGCAGCACTGGCGCCGAGCCATCGAGCGGCGTGTCCTTATGATAGAGGATCGACACCGGCACCAACTCGCCGTCGCGCGCTGGTGCATAGAGCCGGCGTGTGACGTAGTCCGCCGGATTGTGCCCGCTCGGGACCTGCTGCCGCTTGCGCAGCACGCGGTTGCGCGTCTGCATGTCGTAGTCCCACGTCTCCGCTGGCGTCGTCATCGACGAATAGACGAAGCGCACGTTCGTGGTGTCGAATTCATAGCCCGGGTGAACGCCCAGCGAGTAGGCCTCCTCCGGGAAGGCAATGATGTGCTCGTCAGCATCGGACAGCCGGCGTACGACGATGCGCGGCAGCCCGTTCTCACGCTCGAGGCGCACCATGTGATCGCGATAGAGGATCGTATCGAGGATGAGGCAGCCAGGGCGGTGCGGGATCACCTCGCGCCAGTTCGCTTCGCCCGGCGCGGATACCGGCGCCTCGACGATGCGGAAGTCCTCGGCATCGTGCGAGTTCGTGGTGATGTAGAGCTTGTCGCCGTTGTGCTCGACGGAATACTCATGCCCGACGCGGCGTGGCGTAATCAGCACCGGTTCCGAAAGCGGAGCATCCGCATCGATGATGCGCACCTCGCTCGTGCGATGATCGTGCGCGTCGATCGTGATGTATTTTGCCGATTGCGTGGCATTGATCGCCACGTAAAGGCCGATGTCCTTTTCGTCGTAGACAAGCACGTCTTCATCCGTCGGCGTGCCGACGACATGCCGGTAGACCTGCAGCGGCCGATGGTTGTCATCGAGACGGACGTAGAAGAACGTCCGGCTGTCGCTTGCCCATACGACACCGCCGCGCGTGTCGGGGACGATGTCCGGCAAGTCTTCGCCCGTCGTCAGGTCGCGCACGCGAACCGAGTACAGCTCCGAGCCTTTGTCGTCGATCGAGTAGGCAAGCAGGCGATGGTCCGGACTGTGTTCGAAGTCGCCGAGATCCCAATAGGCTTTGCCTTCCGCCTCGCGGTTTCCGTCCAGCACTACGACTGCTCCGCTGCCGTCTCGGTTGCTGCGGTAGATCAGCGGATACTGGCCTCCGGCGACGAAGCCGCTGTAGTAGGCGTAGGGGCCATCGGCTGTGGGAACCGAGCTGTCGTCCTCTTTCAGGCGGCCGCGCATTTCGGCGAACAGTTCATCCTGCAGAGACTTCGTCTCTGCGAGCTGGGCCTCGCAATAAGCATTCTCGGCGTCAAGATAGGCGCGGATCTCGGGATCGAGCACGGCAGGATCCCGCATGACGTCCTGCCAGTTGTCGGCCTTGAGCCAGGCGTAATCGTCTACGAGTTCGACGCCATGCCAGGTGGAGACTTTCGGGCGGCGCGCGGCGCGCGGCGGCTTGACGAAGGCATGACGGGCGTTCGAGGGGGACATCATTCTCTCCACGCTACTTGGTGGCAAAACATGGGGTGTCGCTCAGCTGCGACGAAGATCCGGCTGGCGGCGAAAGACCGCTTTTTCGGAGCAGATCTCCGGGGAAACGGAGGGGGATCTGACGAATAGGCGCCCCAATTGTCAACTTTAGGGGCGCCAGGAACCGTTAACGGTTACCCCGCGCACAGTTACTCGAAGTAGTGATCAAGCTATTGCGAAAAACATCTGTGCCCAGGATGGAAGCACAGATGGCCGCCACGAGGCCAATATTTAATGTATCAGCAGAACATGACCTAGATCATGAAAAAGATGTCAAAAAGCGATGTTAGAGATTGACCTGCAGGCATTGCATGGCTGCTGCATTGGCCATGCTAAGTGTACGTCGTGTGGTGTTGTTGACTTTACTTGGAGCGAGTGCGAAGTCTGCGGTTGCGAAACGCAATAATTGCAGCGTTGCAAGTTACGGCAGCTCTTTGCCGAAGATCAAACCTCTCGGCGCTAAATCGTCCAAAGGTATAGATGTGCACAGCACCGACGTTCATTGCATAAAGAATACTGACCAGTGGGAGGTCGGCCTTGGAAGAACCTACGCGGCCTGAGCTCGTTGAGCTGACTGCCAAGATTGTGTCAGCTTACGTGAGCAATAACTCTGTCGGAGCCAGCGATCTGCCTCATCTGATTAGCGAGACGCATGCCGCATTGAGCCGCGCGAGCGGCGGAACGATCGCAATTGAACGCGAAGAACAGAAGCCGAAGGTGCCGGTGAAGAAATCGGTAATGCCCGATTACTTGATCTGCCTCGAGGACGGAAAGAAGTTCAAGTCCCTCAAGCGCCATCTGCGCACGCACTACAACCTGTCGCCGGAAGAGTACCGCGAGAAGTGGAGCTTGCCCCACGACTATCCCATGGTGGCGCCCAATTACGCGCGGGCGCGGTCCGATCTTGCCAAGAAGATGGGTCTTGGAACGCGGCGCGAACGATAAGCGCTCGTCAAGCCGCGAGCGTTAGCTCTCATCTCGCGGCGCGCGCTTTGTTCAGATAATCCTTCGTTTCGGCGCGATAGGCGTTCAGCAGCGCCGCATGGCGCGCAAGATCGTACGCCCAATGTCCGGCGATCCCGCGCTGACGTTCCAGTCTCAGCGCCCTGCGCATCCGCGCAAGCAGCCGTGCATGCTCATCAAGCCCGCGCGGCTCCAACTCATGCGGCCACAGAGGCAACAGGCGCGGAAGATCCCGGGACCTGAGATATGAGCGTCGATTTTCAACTCGCGGGGAGGGGTGCAAAGCGGATGTCATGCAGAGGGTCCGGCTGACGCTAAGAAGCCAGCAACCTTTGCACCCCGCATCGACGCGTGGATTTCTTCTCAGAGCCCGCGAGTTATCCCCCTCGTTCACCCGCGATCTAGTTTGCTCATCGGTAAGTAGCGCTTCCACCGTATGCTGCGCTTCGACAAAAGCCTCGCGCTCCTGACGGAACTTTCGATGACGCTGAACCTGTACCAGCACCCCGCCTTCGCGCACGCCGCCCCCTACAACCCGGCAGGTCCGCGCACAGAAGCAAGCCTTCGTCGCGAGGCGATAGAGATCGCTGTCGCACAGGTTTTCGGCATCGCCGGGAGCGACTTGCGCCGCTCGACTCGCGGGCGCGCCAAAGTGGCCCTCGCGCGGCAGGTGGCGATGTACTTGGCGCATGTCGGCTGCGGCCTGTCGCTCACCCAGACGGGCCGGCTGTTCGAGCGAGACCGCACCACTGTCGCCCACGCTTGCGGCGTCATCGAGGATCGCCGGGACGATCCGATCTTCGACCGCGTGCTCGATCTTCTCGAGTGGGCGGTTCCAGCGCTCGCCGAGCGTCCTCCTCCGCAACCTCAATAGTCAGTCGAGACCATCATGAAGCATCGACGCTCCTCGCCGGGCGATGCGCCCGCGCGCGCACCCGCCAACCGCACGCAAGTCAACGCCGATGAAAGCCCCATCGCCTGGCTGCGCCGCCGCAAGGACCGCAACGGCGACCCCATGATCTCGCAAACCCAGTTCGATGCTGGCGAGCGACTGCGCGCTGATTTCTGGTTCGCGCAGATGACGCCGCGCACGACGATGAACTGGTCGTCGATGACGCCGTCGCAATCGGGCCGCCGCTATGGCGCCGCTCAGCGCACCGGCGCCGAGATGACCGACAACGCCGTGGCCGCTGCCGAGCGCGTGCGTCGCGCGCTCGCCGCGGTCGGGCCCGAGCTGTCGGGCGTTCTCATAGATGTATGCTGTCACTTGCGCGGCCTGGAGGAAGCCGAGCGCGCCGCCGGCTGGCCGCAGCGATCCGGAAAAATCGTCCTGCAACTGGCGCTGACCAGTCTTGCGCGCCACTACGGGCTGGAGCGCTCCGCCGCGCCCGCGAAGTCGGCAGTGGCCGTGCGCCATTGGGGCAGCGAAGACTACCGCCCTCTGTTTGATGTGCCCGAAGGAACCTAGTCCGCGCTGGCGTTCTGCGCGTTCATCGCCATGGCATCCGCGCGCACGCGCGCGACCATCGAGGCAAGGCCGTTGGAGCGCTGCGGCGTCAGATGCTCCCTTAATCCGAACCTCGCGAAGATCGGATCGGGATCGAGAGTGATCGCCTCTTCCAGAGGGCGCCCCTCGTAGACGGCATGCAGGATCGCCACCAGCCCGCGCACGATGTGCGCATCGCTGTCCGCAACGAACGTGAACACCCGCTTCCCGTCGACGGTCTTGCTGTCCGTGGCGAGCCAGACCTGACTGGCGCACCCGCGAACCTTGTTGGCGTCCGTGCGCAACTCCTCGGGCAATGGCGGAAGACTGCGCCCAAGCTCGATGAGGTAGCGATAGCGATCTTCCCAATCGTCGAGTACGGCGAAATCGGAAGTGATATCCGAAAGTGTCGGCACGCAAGGCCCCTGACTAGAGTGTTTCGGTAGCCTACCCACAGAGGGTCTCCTATTGCAAATGCGAAAGGGCCGGCGCTGAGTGCACCGGCCCGCATAGCAAAGGACGGAATGTCGCTGCCTTAGATGCCGCTGCGGGCGCCGCGCCAGGCGGGCTCGAGATCATCGGGGCGCAATGTTCCGCGCGGCGTCATATCGACGGTGGGCTCGATCAGCGAAAAGCCACCGCTCTGCTCCTTACCCGCGCTCTTCATCGCCAGTTCGTAGGCCATCGCCGCGCCGAACTTTGCCTTCTCGACGAAGCCGTCCCAGACCACTGCGGCCTGATCGCACGTCGCCCCGTTGCGATCGCAGAATGTCGCAGTCCAATGCACAGCCGTGGCTGCCCGGTCATAGAGGGCCGCCTGCTGCTCACGGTCAGTCGGCAGAACTGCCACCACAACGGCGACAAGAATGCCAATTTTCAAGATGGACATGTTGGTTTCTCCAACCTGTTCCCATGTACTCACTGCCCCCTTGATAGCAGAGCGGTATCAACAAACTGCCTCATGCAATCGGAAAAATTGCGATCAATTGGAGGCAATTTTTACACATCCTCACGCAGGCGAAGGCGCCCCGCCGCCCGCCGTTCGGCAACGTTCCGTCAACGTAAGTTAAGAGATCGTTTACACTCTTCTTCGCATAGTGGGCGATCATGGTAAGCAGCGCGTTGAGGGGTTTGGGTCATGCTGCCGAAGCGAGTGACGGTTCCACTGCTCGCCTTCTTTCTGTTGAGCGTCGGGGTCGGGACGAACGTCTTCCTTCTTCAATCGTCCGGTCGTGGCGCCATGAGCGCCCGGGGCGTTGATGCAACTTCCTGGAACATTGCCGCCATTGAGGCAGCCGAATTCAGCGGCGATACCGGCTCAATCGGCGACAGCGCTGCCAGTGCGCACCCGGCCAATGGCCTCGACCTCTCGGCACTGGCTTTAGACGACGCCAAACCAGCCGCGGGCGAAAAGGCCGAGGTGACGCGCGCCATTCAGCGCGAGCTGCAGATCCGTGGGTACGAGACGGGCACTAGCGATGGCATCGTCGGACAGATGACGCGCGGCGCCATCATGGCCTTCGAGCACGACCATGGCCTGCCCCTGACGGCCCAGCCGAGTGATGCACTGTTGAAGGCCATTGTTCTCGGCGAAGCGGGTAAGCCCGGGGCACAGCGCGGCGCGCCAAAGACGGCCGAGGCACGCGATGTCGTGCGCGATGTGCAACGCCAGCTCGTCAAGCTCGGTTATAAGCCTGGAGCTCAGAACGGCACGCTCAGCGCCCAGACGACCAAAGCAATCCGCGCATTCGAGGCCGATCAGGCGCTCCCCGAAAGCGGGCGCATTTCCGGGCCCCTGATTGCCCGCCTCGGCCGTCTGGCGGGCGAGGGGCGCGTCGCCGCCGCGCCTTGAAGAAGCGCGCTTATCGAATAGCGGCTTGCCACGCCAGCGCCCATAACTAGAGTGCGCGCCATGCGGCTGCGTACGGAATTCTGGGTCAAGGCCTACATTCGCCGATGCGCCGTCGAGGGCGCGTCGGCTGTCGTCGTGCGTCACGGCGACGATGACGCCGGCTCCATCTTCATCAAGATCGATCGTCTCGACGGCACATGCCTCCTGTTCGGCCCCGCCCCGGCGGGCCTCGAAGGTGCCGAAAGCGACCGCCAATGGATGCCGTGCCTCAATCCGGCTGGCGCAGACTGCAGTGCCGCCGACGCGTTCTTGAGCCGCGAGGCGAATTTTGACTCCGATCTGTGGATCGTGGAGGTGGAGGACCGGCGCGGCCGCCACTTCCTGGATGACAGTCTGGTCACAGGTGTCAGCTAACCGCTCTGCGCGCTTTAGGTTTTGGTAACGCGTGCCATCCCCAACTTGTACACTGTGATTCTCGTCACATCTGTCGTCACCCGTTGACGGCGGATGCGAATCACAGAGGCAGCCATGTTTGGGGGATGCACATGGCACAGATACTCAGCTTCCGTACCCCAGAGTTGCGCAGCAATCCGCCGAGCAGCCATCACCATGAGCGCTCAGCAGAAGTGATCGTTTTTCCCGGAGTTCGTTACCAGCACTGGGGCAGCGACGTTGCAGCAGTCCGTGACGATCAGGCCGCACATCGCGACGTGATCGAGCTGGCGGATCAGTAGCCTCCGCTTACAGCGTATTTGGCGAAGATCAGAAGGAGCGCGCTGTACAGTGGGCATCCTTCAGCACGGCCTCGACGTGCCGCTGATACGAGAAGCCCTTGTCCGGGCCGCGCACAACGATGATGCCCTTAGTCGCTGCAAGGATCGCCGGCTGCTGCGCATCGCGTGCGATGCCGCGCGCTTCGGGTGTCACTCCGAGGAAGGCCTCCTCTGACGGCACCAGCACGAGCGAGATTGGCGTCGGCCGGGCAGCGACCGATGCGGCGCCGTAGATGTTGTCGCCTTGCGGTGTCATCACCGTAAGCGTCCAGCCGATATCTGGCGGCAGCGTCGAGGCAACGCTGACGGGGCCAGCCGACGTGTCGAACAGGCACATCGCATAGCGCGCATCTGGCGAGAGAAACGGCAGCGGCTCCGCGCCTGGCGAGGTCACGTTCAGCACCTGCATGCGGTTCGTCGGTAGAGCCGGTGCCAGCCGGCTATATGCGGAAGCCGCAGTAAGATGGGGCGCGGCCAGTGTCGCGCAGATATGCAGAATGCCGGCCGCCACAGGCACAGCGAGAAGAAGCTGCCAATTTACATTCTTGATGAGGTTCGAATACTTCATCGGCACTGCACCCGCCGGATGACCGGCAGCTCCCTCGGCTCTGGAGTACCCTCGTTGAGCAGGGATCCACGCACGTCGAACGTCGTGTACATCAGCGCCAGTCGGCCGGCACCACCTGTCGGCAGCCAGTTGCCCGGATTGGCCTCGCGCGAGAGCGTAACGCCAAACGACCCATCGGGCCGCAGGGCGACGGACTGGCTCGTGTAAGTGTAACGCTGCGCAGGGTTCGCGATCAGGTCGCCGCGGTCGTTGAAGACGGTCAGGCTCCACCAGGTGGTGGAGGTGTCACGACCTTCGACCGCATAGTCGCAGGAAGAGTGCAGCCGGTTGCCCTCGCTGTCCTTGAAGGCGAGAAAGCTCAGCGCGATCTCGCTCGTAAGCTGCAGCGTGCCAAGGCGCGCAAAGTGCGCGCGCGTGTAGGGGTCGGCATCGATACGCCCCGCCGATGACCAGCCAACCCAGGGGCCGTGCTGCTCGGTGGTGAGGCGCGTTCCGACGTCGATCATGTACCAGCTCGACGCCAGCCCGAGGATGAGCACCGCGCCGATGAAGGCCGCCCAGTCGCCCATGATCCCGATCAGGATCGACAGGCGCTTCTGCATTCGGTGGAAGCCGACATAGATCGGCGTGAGGGCGCTATGGGACAGCACGTGGAGATGTTCCATCTAGCGGTGGCTGCGCCACGCCGAGCGTCGTCCGCCGCGGCTCGTTCTGAGGAGCAACGCTGTCTGCGCGACGCCCGGGCGGGGCATTGGGTTGTGGCCCGTCGGGCGTGCTGCCAGTGCTGCTCGGCGTTGTCGGCTCGGCGATTCCGCCTGCCTTGCGCAAAGCCTGCGCCACCTTGCGCAACGCATCGCGCGTCTTGTCGGACATCAGGCTCGATGAGTTGCGCTGCGCCGTCGGCGCCGCCTCTCCTTCGGGGCGCAGGGCAGCGATGCGCTGCTGCTCCGCGACCTGGACGGGATGCGGCTCGACGCCGGGTATCGTCGGGATGTTCATGTCGGTGTGGATCACCGACATTACCGAGCCGAACACAGGCGCCGCGAAATGGCCGCCCGTCGTACCCGACGCCATCGGCCGGTTGTCGTCGTTGCCGAGCCAAATGGCACCCACGTACTTGCCCGTGAAGCCGATGAACCAAACGTCTTTTGGGCCCGTCGAAGTGCCAGTCTTGCCGGCAACATTCGTGAACGGCAGGTTCGCCGGGCCACCGGTACCGCTGGTGACCACCTTGTTCATCATCCAGTTGATGCCCTCGGCCACCTTGCGCGACACCACCTGCGGTGCCTCCGGCTCGTCGCGGTCGCGGCTGTAGACGAGGTCGCCCTTTGAGCTGACGAGATCGAGGATGGCATACGGCTTCGCCAGTCGTCCGCCATTCGCATAAGTGGCAGCGCCGCCCGCGTGCTCCAGCGGGCTGATGCCGTAGTCGCCCAGAGACATCGAGCAGGTCTTTCGGATACCGCTGATCCCGAGGCGCTTCGTCATGTCGATGACCTTGTCGCGGCCGACCGCAAACGACAGCTCCGCGGCCACGGTGTTGAGCGATTTGGCGAGCGCCATCCACAGCGGCATCCTTCCACCGCCTCCGTGGCTGCCTCCATAGTTCTGAGGGTGCCACCGCCCGCACGAGCGCGACGCATCGCGCACCATTGTCGTCGGCGTGTACCCGTTCTCCAGTGCGGTGGCGTAGACGTAGATCTTGAACGATGAGCCGGGCTGCCGCCGCGCATGTGTGGCGCGGTTGAACTGGCTCTCGCCGTAGTCGGGACCGCCTGTCAGGGCGCGCACGGCACCGTCCGTTTCCAGCACCACGATGGCGCCGCTGGTGACGCGATTGCCGCGATACTTGCGCAGCGCCGACGCCAGCGCCTCGTCCGTCGCCTTCTGGATGTTGAGATCGACTGTGGTGCGCGCCGTGAGTACATACTGTCCCTTGCCGGCGGCAATGCGCTGCACTTCCTCGAACGCCCAGTCGAGGAACCAGTCGGGGCTCGACGGATTGCGGTTCTCGACAATCTTCGCAGGATGTACGCGCGCCCAGTGTACCTGTCCCGCCGTATAGAATCCCGCCTCGACAAGATTGTTGAGCACCACGTTGGTACGTGCACGCGAAGCAGGCAGGTTGACGTGCGGCGCATACTTGGTCGGCGCCTTGAAGAGGCCCGCGAGCATCGCCGACTCGGCCAGATTGATCTGTCGCACCGACTTGCCGAAGTAGAACTGCGAGGCGGCTTCCGCGCCGAACGCGCCGCCGCCCATGTAGGCGCGATCGAAATACAGCTTCAGGATTTCCCGCTTGGAGAAGCGGCTTTCCAGCAGCAGTGCCAGGAACGCCTCTTTGATCTTGCGCTGCAGCGAGCGTTCCGAGGAAAGGAACAGGTTCTTCGCCACCTGCTGCGTAATAGATGAGCCGCCCTGCACCACGTCGCTCGCCTGCAGGTTGGTCACGAGCGCGCGCAACGTACCGAAGACGTCGATGCCCCAGTGCTCGAAGAAGCGCCGGTCCTCGGTCGCCAGCGTCGCCTTGATCAGCGAATCCGGAATCTCGTCCAGCGGCACGGCATCATTGTGCAGGATGCCTCGCTTGCCGATCTCGTTGCCGTTCTGGTCGAGGAACTTCACCGCATACTGGCCGGTGAGGAACTTGCCCTCGTTGAACTCGTGGAACGCGGGGATCGCGAGCGCGAACATCACAACGAACCCGCCCATGCCCAAGGTGAGCCCTTCCGAGGCCGCCTCGTTCAGCAGCCGCCGCCAGCCCCTCAGCCGGAAGCGGGCAAAGAAGCTCGTACCGGCATCCCAGAAGTCGCAAAACTTCGCCCAAGTCTCCGCGACGGTGGAATCGATCTTTGAATCGAGGCCGAGCCAGTCGATGACCCGCTCACGGCGCCCGCGTCTGAAGAGCCAATCCTGCACGTCGGTCCTGTCCCGGGCTGGTGGGTCCGGGCTCGTTGTGGCGGCCCGGCAAGGCAATTTAGCTAGAATCCCGAATGCTTATACCTGCGCCGGGGTGGTGATGTTAAGGCGGGAATGGCGGCTTCTGGGGATTTGCCCACCCACTCATTGGTGCAGAATTATCACATTGTGTAGCGACGCCCGGCGTCGCGCGACGAGTGCGGGCCTCGCAGCCGCGGCCGAGTGCTCAGCGCGGGCTCCTCGGGCGCGAGGCGACCAGCCAGATGGCGACGGCCAGAAGGGCAACGGCCGGGCCCGCCACGAATGCTCCGGTCATGGCGGCTTCGACCGGGCCATCATGCGTGTTGCTGGTGCTGGTCAGCAGCAAAGTGTAGCCGCCGACTGCGCCTACGAGATAGCCCAACAGCAAGAGCAGCACGCCAATCACAATGCGCATTCGCCACCTGTCCGTGGAAGCTATCCGAAGCCAATCCCTTCTACTCAGATACAGCACTGATTGCGGCGCCTTGAGGACGCGAGCCCGGGGACGAAAGACGCACCGAGCGTCAGCCCGCGGTAACGCTTCTTAGTCTCGGCGCCCAAGTTATCCCCAGCGTGACGCTGCTGGCGTACGCCGCTGACTGGTCCGAATATTTCGGGCATCAGCCTTCCGACGGATCGGGCGATGTCTATTTCCACCTCGATCCGCTCTGGGCCTCAGACTCGATCGACGCCATCGGCATCGACGTTTATTGGCCGCTTGCCGATTGGCGCGATGGCCGCGACCATCTCGATTACCTGGCGGGCACCCGCGCCATCTACGACCTTAGCTATCTCACCGGTAACCTCCGCGCAGGCGAGGGTTTCGACTGGTGCTACGCCTCGCCCGAGGATCGCGCATCGCAGGTGCGCACGCCCATCACCGACGCTTCCGGCAAGCCGTGGGTGTTCCGTTACAAGGACATCAAGTCGTGGTGGAGCAGCGCGCACTATGACCGCCCGGGCGGCGTCGAGAGCGAGACCGCGACCGCCTGGGTGCCGCAATCAAAGCCCTTCTGGCTTATGGAGATCGGTTGTCCCGCGGTAGACAAGGGTGCCAACCAGCCGAACGTTTTTGTCGATCCCAAAAGCGCCGAGACCGCGCTGCCGTACTTCTCCAAAGGCACGCGCGACGATTTCATGCAGCGCCGCTTCCTGCGTGCCATCATTGGAGGGCTCGATCCGGAATCGCCCGGCTACCTCGAAGGTGCCAATCCGACCTCGACCGTTTACGGCGCACCCATGATCGATCTCGATCACGTGCACGTCTACACCTGGGACGCGCGCCCCTATCCGGCGTTCCCATTCGATACCGATGCCTGGGGCGACGGCGGCAACTGGCAGCGTGGCCATTGGCTGACGGGGCGTTTTTCCAGCGCGCCGCTCGCCGAAACGGTTGCCAAGCTGCTCGGCGATTTCGGCTTCGACGCGCACAGCACCGCATCGCTGAACGGTACCGTGCCGGGTTTCGTCATCGACCGCGTCATGGCCGCGCGGGATGCACTGGAGCCGCTGGAACTGGCGTACTTCTTCGACTCCCTCGAAAGCGGCGGCGAGATCGTGTTCCGGCATCGCGGCTCCGAACCGCCTGCGCTCGAACTGGACGAGGGCGATCTCGTCGAGACGCGTGCCAACAGCGCGCTGCTGACGCTGACGCGCGGACAGGAAACCGAGCTCCCCGCCTCAGCCAAGCTGCGCTTCATCGCCTCTTCCGGAGACTACGGGCAGGCGATCGCCGAGGCGCGCCGCATCGCTGGCGCCAGTGGCAGGGTCAGCGAGGCCGATTTGCCGCTGGTGCTGGATAGCGCACAGGCAGAGACCATCGCCGAAACGCTGTTGTTCGAAAGTTGGGCCGCCCGCGAGCGCGCCAGCTTCTCACTGCCGCCAAGCTGTCTTGCAATCGAGCCGGCCGACGTGGTGCGGCTTGCGAGCGCTACGGCGGACACCGACAGCCGGCTGCTGCGCATCACCGAAATCGGCGAGCATGGTGACCGCGAGGTGGAAGCACGCTCGGTCGATCCGGACATCTATGATACCGGGGCCGGGCGCGAGCGCAACGGACGCACCACGATACCCGTCATCGCCGGGCAGCCGTTTGTCGAGTTCGTCGATCTGCCACTGCTGCGCGGCGATGAGCCACCCGCCGCGGGCTACGCTGCCGCGACGCAATCGCCCTGGTCCGGCAGCGTCGCGATCTACGGATCACCTGAAACGTCCGGCTACGTTCTGAAGGCCATGGCGAGTGTGCCGGCGACCATAGGCGTCACGTTAAGCGACCTTCCGCCTGGCCCCGAAGGCCGCCTCGACTACGCAACGCGTCTCACCGTTGAGGTGGAAGGGGAGGCACTCACGTCGTGCACGACGCTGCAGCTTTTCGCCGGGCGCAACATCGCCGCCGTGCGCAACGAGGCGGGCGAGTGGGAAGTGCTGCAGTTCGCAGCGGCTGCGCTCATCGCCGCCGGCACCTATGAACTCTCAGGGTTGCTGCGCGGCCAGGGCGGAACCGAGCGCGCCATGCGATCGCCGCTCGCCGCAGGCGCACGCTTCGTGCTCGTCAATTCGGCGCTGGCGCGCGTCGACCTGGCGACGTCGGAGAGACGTCTGCCGTACTATTGGCGCTTCGGCCCCGCCGCGCGTGACATCGGCGATGCAACCTTTGCCACCGAGACGCACACTTACGCAGGTCTCGGCCTTAAGCCGTTGTCACCTGTGCACCTGCGCGGCGAACGCGCCGCCGGCGACCTTACGGTGTCCTGGCTGAGACGAACCCGCATCGGTGGCGACGCCTGGGAGACGCCCGACGTTCCGCTCAGCGAGGATTGGGAAAGCTACGAGATCGAAATCCTCGATGGCGAAAGCGTACAGCGCACCCTGTCGGCAACCAGTAACAGCGTAGTCTATACGGCCGCCCAGCAGACCGCTGATTTCGGCGCGCCGCAATCGGCCATCGCCGTGCGCGTCTACCAGCTTTCCGCCAGCTACGGCCGCGGCACCCCACGCGACGCGACGGTCTGATCGCGAGAGCGAGGTTCGCGCACTTTATCAGTCTGGAGCAATGCGCATGGATGAGCAGCCGGCCTGGATGACTGCCGCCTGGGCGGAGCTTGGCCAGCGCGAAATCCCCGGAGCCAGTGACAACGCACGCATCCGCGCGTTCTTCCGCGAGGTGGGCCAGCCGACCCGCCTGCATGACGAGGTGGCGTGGTGCGCGGCGTTCGTCGGCGCCTGCCTCGAACGCGCGGGCGAAGCCTCGACGCGGTCTTTAATGGCGCGATCCTATTTGCGCTGGGGCGAGAAGATCGAGCACGCTCGTTACGGCGCGCTGGCCGTGCTCGCGCGCGGCAGCGATCCTGGCGCAGGCCACATTGGCTTCCTCGTCGGCGAGACGCCGCAGCACGTCGTTCTGCTCGGCGGCAATCAGGGTGATGCCGTGAGCGTCGCTGCATATCCGAAGACGCGATTGCTCAGCATTCGCTGGCCGCAATCGGCGACCATCACGCCGCCGGTGCAGCAGCCCGATACGGCGCAAGCTACAGCGCAATTCGATGAGGCGCTTCGTCATGTCTTGGAGATGGAAGGCGGATTTTCAGATGATCCGCACGATCCCGGCGGACCGACCAACAAGGGCATCACGCTGCGCGTGCTTGCCGCGTGGAAAGGCGTTGCACCGGACAGCAGCCTGAAAGCTGAGCTGCGGCACATCCCAGACTCAACCGTCCGCGAAATCTATCTGCAGCGTTACTGGCGACCGGCCCATTGCGATGAACTCGCTCCACAGCTTGCTCTCTTCCACTTCGATGCGGCGGTGAACCACGGCGTCACCGGAGCGATGCGCCTGTTGCAGCGCGCAGCCGGCACCGACGCCGACGGCGAAATCGGCCCCAACACCCGCGCGGCCATCGCCGCTGTCCCCGCGGCGGAGCTTATCCGCCGCTACGCCGATGTCCGTCGCGCCCGCTATCGCGCGCTGCCGCACTTCTGGCGCTTCGGCCGCGGTTGGCTCGCGCGCGTCGACAAGACTTTGGCGCGGGCGCTCGCGCTCGACCTCCAACCAACCCCGCAACCTCAAAGCACTGAAGGAGCCCCGAACATGACGCAACCCGCCGACGACACGACGACCGGAGAAACTGAGACCACCGCGAAGTGGTGGGGACAGTCCATCACCATCTGGGGTGCCATCATCACCGGTCTCTCAACCGTGCTGCCGACGCTCGGCCCCGCGCTCGGCATCGACATCACCGGAGACCTGGTGCGCGAGCTCGGCAATAACGTCGTTCTGACGGTGCAGGCTGTTGGCGGCTTGATCGGAACCTTGATGACGATCTACGGCCGCATGCGCGCGACGACGCCGCTCGCGCAGCGCAACGTGCAGCTAAAACTCTAAGCCGCGTCGCACGGGGGTGGCATTCATGGCTGGTTCAGCCGCCCGCGGTTAACCATCCGCTCATGGATGCCACTCATTTTTTTTCATCAGATACATGCTTCGGATCATCGCATCGCTTTTTCTCCTCGCCTGCATTTCCCCGTTAGCCTCGTCAGCAGACCGGACCTGCATCACCGATTGGTCGATCGCGGCGCCCATCGTGCACAAAGAAAAGCTGACGACAGTCGAAGCGCTCTCGCGCATCGCATCAGATAGGTTGTCGGGCAGCGTCATCGTGCGCACGGCCCTGTGCGAGGAGCGCGGCGAATTCGCCTACCGCATCATCATGCGGGATGCGCAGGGGCGTCTTTCGACGCATATCGTTGACGCGCGAACGCCGTTTGCTCGATGACGCCAGAGCGGGAGTTCGCGATTGCTTCTTTCCCGTCTAAGCTGACAAGGGACAGATTGCGTGCAGCTTAAAAGCAGGAGGAAGCGATGCCATACGTTGACGGCTTTGTGGTCCCAGTCCCCAGGAACAAGCTCGACGACTATCGCAAGATGGCGCGCAAGGCGGGCAAGGTCTGGATCGAGCATGGCGCGCTCGAATTTAGGGAATGCGTTGCCGATGACGTGCAGGTCGGCAAGCGCACCTCGTTCCCGCGCAGCGTGAAGCTGAAACCGGATGAGGTGGTGATCTTCTCCTACATCGTGTTTCGCAATCGCGCCGCACGCGACAAGGTCAACAAGAAGGTGCTCGAGGATCCGCGCCTGGCGGAGATGATGAGCGGCAAGGACGCGCCCTTTGACCTCAAGCGCATGATCTACGGCGGCTTCGAGACCCTCGTCGACCTCAAATAGGGCCAGCCCGCCCCGGGCTAGGATGAATCGAGCCGCCCCGCTATAGTCGCGCCAAACTTGGCCTGGGAGCGGGGGAACCGTGCGCGTTCTGGTCGTTGAGGACGATAAGGATCTAAACCGGCAGCTCGTCACCGCGTTGAATGACGCCGGTTACGCCGTCGACACCGCGTTCGACGGCGAGGAGGGCTACTTCCTCGGCGACACCGAGCCCTACGACATCGTCATCCTCGATATCGGCCTGCCGAAGATGGATGGCATTTCTATCCTCGAGCAGTGGCGCCGCTCCGACCGCAAGATGCCGGTGATCATTCTCACCGCCCGCGATCGTTGGAGCGACAAGGTCGCCGGCATGGACGCCGGCGCCGACGACTACGTCGCCAAGCCGTTCCATATGGAGGAGTTGCTCGCGCGCGTCAGGGCGCAGGTTCGCCGCGCCTCCGGCCACGCCAAGAGCGAGATCGAGTGCGGCCCGCTGCGCCTCGACACCAAGACCGCGCGCGTCACCTGCAACGGCCAGCAGATCAAGCTGACCTCGCACGAATACCGCCTGCTCGCCTACATGATGCACCACAACGGTCGCATCGTTTCGCGCACCGAGCTGGTCGAACACCTCTACGAGCAGGACTTCGACCGCGATTCGAACACGATTGAGGTGTTCATCGGCCGCCTGCGCAAGAAAATCCCCGTCGACGTGATTGAGACTGTGCGCGGACTCGGCTACCGCCTTAGCGAGACGCCGCCTGAAGCCTAGTCGGAATACCGGGGATTGACCCTGACCGGTTTCGGCGGCCCGATTGGGCGGGCCTTCGAATCGGGGCACTAGATAGCGCATGCGATTCAACTCGCTCGCCTTCCGACTGTTCGCCACCGCCGCGGCTTGGACGCTGCTGGTGCTGCCGATTGCCGGCTTCATCATCTATGGCCTCTACCGCGACGACGTGCAGGCGAGCTTCGATGGCCAGCTGCTGAAGCTCGTCAACGCCATCACCGTCGATTCGATGGGCTCCTCCGGCGACACCCAGCCGCTACCCCCGAGCAACCTCTACGAGCCGCTGTTCGAGGTGACGCACTCCGGCTGGTATTGGCAGATCACGCCGCTGTCTCCGGCCAATGGCCGTAAGCTCGTTTCACCCTCGCTCGCCACCTGGTCGTTGCCCTCGCCCGCCGCCAAGTCGGTCAAACCCGACGAAACCGGCGCGCGCTGGATGAACGTCAAAGGCCCCAAAGGCGAGCCCCTGCGCATGGTCGAGGTTATCGACACGCTCGGCCACGAGCCCGGCAAGCCGACGTATTCCATCGTCGTCGCCGGCCCGCAGGATTGGCTCGACCACCTCGTCGCCAATTTCCGCTATCGCCTGACCACCGCGCTTACCTTGGCGGGCCTCGGACTTGTGGCCGTCACGCTGTTCCAGGTCCGCTTCGGTCTGCTGCCGTTACGCCAGATCGGCACCGGCCTGACGCAGATCCGCAATGGTACTGCAACTATCCTCGAGGGCGATCTGCCCGTCGAGATCGAGCCGCTGCAGTCGGAGCTGAATGCGCTGATCCGCTCAAATCAAGCGATTGTCGATCGTGCACGGACCCAGGTCGGCAACCTCGCGCACGCGCTTAAGACGCCGCTTGCCGTTATCGCCAACGAAGCCCGCACCGACAAAACCGGTCTCGGCGACAAGGTGGTCGAGCAGGCCGAGATTATGAAGCAGTCGGTGACCCGATACCTCGACCGCGCCCGCATGGCCGCGCGCGTGGGTGTCATTGGTCGCGTCACGCCTGTCGCCCCGGTAGTGGAGCCTCTGGTCCGCGCCCTTCAGCGTATCCATCAGGAGAAGGGCGTCGTTATTCACGTCGACTGCCCGCCGGACGCGCGCTTCTCCGGCGAGAAGCAGGACCTGGAGGAGATGCTCGGCAACCTGCTCGACAACGCGTGTAAGTGGGCCAAGCACGAAGTCGATCTCAAGGTCGAAGTCCCCCCGTCCACCTCGCGCGCCCGCAATCGCCGCATCGCCATCACGGTATCCGACGACGGCCCGGGCCTCACCGACGAGCAGCGCAACAGCATCGGCAAGCGCGGTTTGCGCCTCGATGAGACCAAGCCCGGCTCCGGCCTTGGCCTATCGATCGTGATGGAACTCGCCCACTCCTACGGCGGCACCTGTGATCTCGCCCGCGCCAAGCAGGGCGGCTTGGCGGTCCATCTGGCCCTCCCGGCAGGCTAGGCCGTGCTCGAGATCGGCTAGGCTTATGCCGGCTGACCGCACAGCACGAGGAGCGCGCGCGTCGCTCGCGATGCCCTGCTCGAGCAAATGAGCGCTTTTCACGTTTTTGAGGCTCGTCTATTGCAAGTGCCGTGGCGCCGCGTGCGCCCCGTTTTTGTCCAAACAAGGAGAATCACCATGCCGTTAGCATATCGAGGTCGGAATCCGGAAGCCTTCGGTCGCAGTGCCATGCACTCCACCATTTCGCCCAGATCACCTAGACCCATCTCGGATTCATGCCATGGACTATGTCTTCCCTGAGATCATCGATCTCGAGCCTCTGCGTCGCCTCGTATTGGAGGCTGACGGGTTCACGATCATTCGCAAGCCCGACCACATCGTTTTCTGCTACACTTATAATTCTCCAGAAGTTTTTCCCGAAGTCACGAGCTGGGATGACGCCGTTCGACGCGAGTGCCGTGGCATTGCTTTCGATCTCGAAGGGCGCCTGATCTCGCGGCCGTTCCACAAGTTCTTCAATCTCGGTGAGCGTCCGGAGACAATGCCGGACGTCGTAGACCTGTCGCGGCCGCACGTGATCCTCGAAAAGCTCGACGGCTCTATGATCCGTGCCATTCCTATCGGCGATAGCTACCGGCTCGGCACCAAGACCGGCGTATCGTTGTTGACGCCACAGCCAGAGGCATTCGTTGCGGCCCGGCCGCAGTACGACGCCTACATCCGCACTCAGCTCGCGCGCGGGCTGACGCCGGTGTTCGAGTGGTGCTCGCGAAAGCAGCGGATTGTGCTGGACTATGCGGAGGATCGTCTGGTCCTGACGGCGGTGCGCGAAAACCGCACCGGCCGCTACGTACCGCTAGAGGATTTGCGCGCTGAGATCGCCGATGAGCCGCGGTTCGCCGGCATCGAGATCGTGCGCTCGTACCCGGGCACGGCTGAGAGCATGGCCGCGCTGGTTGCGGAGACGCGCGGTCTGGAGGGGCAGGAGGGCTGGATCGTGCGTTTCGATGACGGCCATATGGTGAAGCTGAAGGCTGACTGGTACGTGACGCGGCACCGTGCGCTCGAGGGGCTGTCGCGCGAGAAGGTGGTCGTTGCGACCCTGCTGGCCGGAGCTGCAGATGACGTCAAGCCGCTGCTGGCACCGGAGCCGCGCGCGAGGTTCGAGGCTTTTGAGACGCGCTTCTGGTCGGCCGTCGAGACCCAGATGGACCGGCTGTCCTCCCAATACGCTGCAATCCGCGAGCAGTACGGGGACGATAGAAAGTCGTTTGCACTGGGGCTTGCCCAAAATCTCGACCCGCAGATTCGCGCGCTGATGTTCAGCACGTGGGCGGGACGCGATTTGCGGACGGAGTTCCTCGGCCACCTAACCAAGCATGCCAGCACGTCCACGAAGCTGGACTGTGTGAGGTGGGCATTCGGCGGAGAGTCGTGGGATTATGAGTTCGACGGCGACGCTTAACTATGGAGCGCGGCCCTGAATGGGGCCGCGCTATGCCCTGAGGCGGAAAGAAATTTCCGCCGCAATGGCGCCGGTTTTCTGTCACGGCCCGTGCACATTCGTTGGCTAGTCGGCTACACTGGGATCGAAAAGCACGAAGGGGCGGCCGGGCACACCGTCCGCGGGGAGATAGTCACTATGCACTTGGCACGCTGCGTTGCCCTGATCCTTCTCCCGGCTCTCTTCGCCGGCTGCAGCAGCGATACGCCTCACCAGGATGCCGGGCTTCTCACCGGCGCGGTCGCAGGCGGCATCATCGGCAATCAGGTCGGCAAGGGCTCCGGTAACGTGCTCGCGACCGTGGCTGGCGCCATGATCGGCGGCATCGTCGGCAGCGAGATTGGCCGCTCGATGGACGAGCAGGATCGCCGCCTCGCCGAACAGGCCGAATACGCGGCTTTGGAGGAAGGCCAGTCCGACCGTCCACGCCGCTGGCGCAACCCCGACAACGGCCGCTATGGCGATATCACCCCCGGGCGCCCCTATAAGCGTGCCGAGCTCGACTGCCGCGACTACACCCACACCGTCTATATCGACGGTCGCCCACGCTCCATGCGCGGCACCGCCTGCCGCAACCGCGACGGCACCTGGTCGAACGTCGTCGGCTAAGCATGAACAAGCCTGCAACGATCAACCAAATCTGATCGTCGCCATAAGAGCGGGCCTCAAGGCACGCTAGCCCAGCGATTTTCCACGATTATTTTGCACTGCGGCAGAAATCTTGCCGCGGCCATGCGGGCTTGTCAGTTCGGCTCCCGGGCCCTATTCCAGCCCCGCAGCGGGGTTTGGATAACGGCATGGCGTTGTTTTTCCTTTTTGCGGTTCTGGCGGCCGCCGTGGTTTGGGCGGTGACGCGGCCATTGATGGCGCCGGCACCCGCGTCCGGCGAACCGGTCGAGGACAACGAGATCGCCGTTTATCGCGATCAGCTCGCTGAGATTGAGACCGAGCGCGCCGATGGCCTCCTGGGCGGGGCCGAGGCAGAGGGTGCGCGCATCGAACTCGCCCGCCGTCTCATTCGCCGCGCCGAGAGCCAGCAGCACACTGAGAGCCGACCGGCGTCGGAAAAAGGCATAGGCAAGCTGGCTCTCTACGCCGCTGCCAGCCTGCCGGTCATCGCCGTCGCGGTCTACCTCGCGGTCGGATCGCCGCTCGTCCCCAGCCAGCCCTATGCCGCTCGCCTCGATACCCCGCTCGAGCAGGCCACAGCCTCCGATCTGGTCGCGCGCGTTGAAGCCCATCTGCGCCAGCACCCTGAGGATGGTCGCGGCTGGGATGTGCTCGCCCCTGTCTACATGCGCATGGGCGACTTCTCCCAGGCCGCCGATTCCTTCCAGCGCGCGATCCGTCTCCTGGGTGAATCGCCCAAGCGCCTCGCCGGGTTCGCCCGCGCCAGCATCATGCTGCAGAACGGCGTCGTCACCGAGCCCGCGCGCAAGGCCTATGAGAAGCTGCGCACGCTCGAGCCGCAATCGATCGAGCCACAGGTCTGGCTGGCGATCGCCCGCGAGCAAGATGGCGACCTGAAGGGCGCCGAGGCCGAGTATCAGCGTCTCCTTCAAGGCGCCGAGGAACCCTGGAAGGGACTGCTGACCGCGCGTCTCGATGCCGTCACGGCGCAACTCTCCGGCAAGGCCCCGCCGCAGGCACAGCCGTCTGCCGCCGCTGAAGCGCCGATGTCGGAGCCGTCCCCTGACGCCAAGGCCGCAGTTGGCGCCATGAGCCCCGACGATCAGCAGAAGTTCATCGGCCAGATGGTCGACGGGCTCGCTGCGCGCCTGAAGCAGAACGGCGACGACCTGGATGGTTGGAAGCGCCTCGTCCGCTCATATGTAGTACTGGGACGTCGCGACGATGCGCTGGCTGCATTGACCAGCGCGCGCGGGCAGTTTGCCGGAAACGAAGGTTCTCTGGCCCAGCTCAACGAACTCGCCCAAAGCCTCGGGCTCGGCTCATGAGCACAGTGAAGGAGACGGCATGACGCGGAAGCAGCGGCGCGGCGTTCTGATCGGTGTCGGCGTTGGCGTGCTTATGCTGGCGGTGGGGCTCGTCCTGTTCGCACTTCGTGACTCGATCGTCTTCTTCCATACGCCGAGCGATCTTGCCGACAAGCCCATCGCTGTCGGCCAGCGCTTTCGCCTTGGCGGCCTCGTCGCTGACGGATCGGTGAAACGCGGGCAGGGCACCAAGGTCGGCTTCGTCGTCACCGACACATTGAAGACCGTTCCAGTGGAATACGAAGGCGTGCTGCCCGACCTGTTCAAAGAAGGGCAGGGCGTCGTCGCCGAAGGCAAGTTCAACGACGGCGGCGTATTCATCGCCGACAGCGTGCTCGCCAAGCACGATGAGAATTACATGCCGCCCGAGGTCGCCAAGGCCCTCGAAGCAAAAGGCGTGAAGCTCGGCAAGGGCGCCGTCCATCCTGGGGAGGCCTCGCAGTGATCACCGAACTCGGTCATTTTGCGCTGGTCCTGGCGCTTCTGGTCGCCATCTTCCAGATGGTCGTGCCGGCCTACGGCGCCCACGTGCGCGATCCCCGCATGATGGCCGTGGCCGACCCGGCAGCCATGTGCCAGTTCGGCCTGTTGCTCGTGTCGTTTCTGGCGCTGATGCAAGCCTACGTGACGTCCGATTTTTCCGTCGCCAACGTCGCCGCCAATTCGCATTCGACCAAGCCGCTGCTCTATCGCATCTCGGGCGTGTGGGGGAACCACGAAGGCTCGATGGTGCTGTGGGTGCTGATCCTCGCGCTGTTCGGTGCGGCCGTCGCCGCCTTCGGCCGCAATCTTCCCGCGACCCTGAAGGCGAACGTGCTCGCCGTTCAGTCCTCGATCGCCGTCGCCTTCATTCTCTTCATCCTGCTGACGTCGAACCCGTTCCTGCGCATCGACCCCGCGCCCGCCGACGGCAACGGCTTGAACCCGATCCTGCAGGACCCCGCGCTCGCATTTCATCCGCCCTTCCTCTACGCCGGCTACGTCGGCTTCTCGATCGCCTACTCGTTCGCCGTCGCCGCTTTGATTGACGGACGCATTGACGCCGCCTGGGCGCGCTGGGTGCGCCCGTGGACTTTGGCCGCCTGGATGTGCCTGACGCTCGGCATCGCCATGGGCTCCTGGTGGGCCTACTACGAACTCGGCTGGGGCGGCTGGTGGTTCTGGGATCCGGTCGAGAATGCTTCCTTCATGCCCTGGCTCGCCGGCACCGCGCTGCTGCATTCCGCGCTGGTCATGGAAAAGCGTGACGCGCTGAAGGTCTGGACGGTGCTGCTCGCCATCCTCACCTTCTCGCTGTCGTTGATGGGCACCTTCCTCGTGCGCTCGGGCATTCTCACTTCGGTGCACGCATTCGCCGTCGATCCCAAGCGCGGCGTCTTCGTGCTCGCCATCATGACGCTGTTCACCGGCGGTGCGCTCGCCCTGTTCGCATTGCGCGCACGTGATCTGCGCCAGGGCGGCATCTTCGCGCCCATCAGCCGCGAAGGCAGTCTCGTCCTCAACAACATCCTGCTGACGGTCGCCTGCGCCACCGTATTCGTCGGCACGCTCTACCCGCTGGTGCTGGAGTCGCTGACCGGAGATAAAATCTCCGTTGGCCCGCCATACTTCGACTGGACCTTCGGCCCGCTGATGGTGCCGCTGCTGATCGTGCTGCCGTTCGGGCCCTTCCTCGCCTGGAAGCGCGGAGATGCCTACGCTGCTGCGCAAAGACTGGCCTTTGCCGCGGTGCTCGCGCTGGTGCTGATGGCGATGGGCTGGGCGTTCATCCATCGCGGACCTGCCTTTGCGCCATTCGGCTTGGCGCTGGGCGTGTTTGTCATGGCCGGTTCGATCTCCGATCTCGCATGGCGCGCGCGCTTTGGCAGTGTGCCGTTTGCCGAAGCATGGCGCCGCCTCGTCGGCCTGCCGCGCTCCGCCATCGGAACGGCGCTCGCACACTTCGGCGTCGGCATGCTCGTCGTCGGCGTCGTCGCCACCAGTGCCTATCGCGAGGAACGCATCCTCGTCATGAAGCCCGGCGAGGAGGTCAGCGTCGCCGGCTACACCATCACCTTCCGCGGGGTGGCGCCGGCCACCGGCCCCAACTACCGCGAGGAAGTGGGCGTCTTCGATGTCAGCCGCGGCGGCTCCGCGGTGGCACGCCTTGAGCCTGCGCGCCGCACTTATGACATGCCGCCCATGCCGACCACCGAGTCCGGTATCCATCCGGGCTGGCGCGGCGATCTCTATGTCGTGCTCGGTGATGCGCAGACCGCAGGCGGCTACGCCATACGCATCTATTTCAATCCGCTCGTCCGCTTCATCTGGCTCGGCGCCCTCGTCATGTTCATCGCCGGGGGCATCTCCCTGTCGGATCGCCGTTTGCGCGTCGGCGCTCCCGGGCGCGCGCGGCGCATCGCAGTGGCGCCCGCCGAATGAGACGAGCAGCTTCCATCATCGCCTCTGTGATGCTCGCAGTGATGAGCGCGACCAGCGCTCACGCCGTCGAGCCGGACGAGATCCTGCCCGATCCGGCGATGGAGGCCCGCGCCCGCGAGATATCCGCCGGCCTGCGCTGCCTCGTCTGCCAGAACCAGTCGATCGACGACAGCAACGCCCCCCTGGCACGCGACCTGCGCCTGCTGGTGCGCGAGCGACTGCAGGCGGGCGACACCAATGCTGAGGTCGTCCAGTTCGTCGAGGATCGCTATGGCGAGTTCGTGCTGCTCAGCCCGCCGCTCTCTTGGCGCACCGTGTTGCTGTGGACCGCGCCGCTGTTCGCCTTGATCCTTGCCGTTTGGATCAGTGTGCGCGCATGGAGCCGCCGGCAGTCCCAGGCTGTTGCCTCCGCGCCGGCAGCGCCTCTCTCCCCCGAGGAAGAAAAGAAGCTGCGCGAGATACTAGCGGCGGGTGACGAAAAGCCGTCCGCCTGATGCCTAGCGCGGACCGCTTGCGGCCGTTGTCCTGGCGCCGCTGATCTTTCCCGTCACCAGCTGGCTCTCGCCGTTGATCGACTCCAGCAGGCTCACGGTGGCAAGCCCCGTCACCGGCATGTGCGCGGCGCGCTGATAGCCCTCGATCGCGAGCTTGAGCGCCGGGCAATACCGTCCATCGCGCGGCCCCTGATAGAGCGTGCGGGCCGCCAGCGCCTCCTGCAGGTCCTTGATCTGCCTGCGGCTTATCATCGTGTCGGCGGTGAGGAAATTGGCAAGTCGCGGCGCAAACGCCTGCGCGTTCACGCCGGTATTGGCCACGTCGTCCGACTTGAAGCGATGCAGTACCTCGCCGTTCAGCATGATGACCTTCGACTGCACATAAGTGCCGACGTTGATGCCCACCACTTCCGGGCCATCGGCGCCGTCCACCAGCAGCGGAGAGCCCGAGGATGCCGCGCCCGTATCGCACGTGTGCAGGAGAAGCTGATCGGGATTGTTGAAGTCGCGCTTGATCGTTGCCCAGTCGGCATCGGCATAGTCGCGTTTGACCCCGCATCCGGTGCCGAGCATCGGCTGCCACTTCGGCAGGTCGCGGTGGTAGGCGATGTTGAACACGCGCCCTTTGTCAGCGAGCTTCATCACCTCTTGCACTGACCTAGCGCTGACTTTCAGCACGCCCGCGTTGCATGCGGGCTTCGCCAGCCGCACCATTGCCCAGTCGCGCGTTGCATCGATCGGCGGGCGCACGCTGAGGCTGGACGAACCAGATGTGACGTTCGCTTCCGAACCGCCATCGGCAGCCCCCGCGATCCTCACGCTTTGGTTCGTGCCGTGCAGTTTGAACGACAGGTCATTCAACTGCAGGGGCTTCTCGCCGCTGGTACGGTAAAGGCAGTGCGCCGCCGTCATCACGACATCTGGGGCGACGCAGAACGCTGTGCAGATCGACTGGGACCGCGTATCGAAAAAAACGCCGACCCTTGTCCCAATTTGAAGCAGTGCTTCAGGAAGCGGTGCCCTCTGGTCGAGGCCGAAGACCGAGGCGCCGGCCGGCGCCGCGGCGGCCACCAGCATCGTGAGCCCGCCCAATCGCGCTGCAGTCCCTAGACGTTGAAATCTTGAAGCAAAAAAACTCGATACGCGCCTCATACGCCTCGCCCCAGCGGTCTGGCCATGGTGAACGCCCCCTTTATTACCAACTGTTAAGGCAATCGAAAGGCTGCCGTAATCCCCGTTTCGCTAGGCCTCTAAGCCAGGAGTTCCCCTGCTTCGCCAAAATGGAGGTTCTTGCGCATGGCAACCCAACCCAGCTCGCCAGAGGTGGTAGCAAAGAGCGGGCCAACGAGAACGATCGGCCGCGACTTGCGGCGACTGGCTGCTGTGGCTGTCGTCGGTGCCGGTCTTGTCGGTCTCGGCATGGCCGAATATTCGGCCCCAGCGGTCGCCCAGTTCAAACCGGGCACGCCGGCTGAGACGCTGTCGTTCGCTGAGATCGTCGAGCGCGTTAAGCCGGCGGTCGTTTCGATTTCGACGACCAACGAAGTGAAGGTCGCCGACAAGCGCGGTGGCGGCGGTCGTCCGTTCGAGGGCATCCCGGGCCTGCCCGAGGATCACCCGCTCAACGAGTTCTTCAAGAACATGCCGCAGGGCCCTGGCGGCCAGTCGCCGCAGCGTCCGCGTCAGGCCGCTGGCTCTGGCTTCGTCGTCTCGCCTGATGGCTACATCGTTACTAACAACCACGTCGTCGACGGCGCCACCAAAGTGAAGGTGAGCTTCGACGATCAGGAAGAGATCGACGCCAAGATCGTCGGCACCGATCCGCGCACCGACATCGCGCTTCTGAAGATCGAGCCGAAGAAGCCGCTCACGGTCGTAAAGCTTGCCGATAAGAACCCGCGCGTCGGCGATTGGGTTCTTGCCGTCGGCAATCCGTTCGGTCTCGGCGGTACGGTGACGGCGGGCATCGTGTCCGCGCTCGCCCGTAACATCGGCGGCCCGTACGATTACATGCAGATCGATGCTGCCGTGAACCACGGCAACTCTGGCGGCCCGACCTTCAACCTCGAAGGTGACGTCGTCGGCGTCAACACGGCGATCTACAGCCCCACGGGCGGCAACGTCGGTATCGCCTTCGCTGTCCCGGCTGACACCGTGAAGCGCGTTGTCGAGCAGCTCGAGAAGGGCGGCAAGGTGAGCCGCGGTTGGCTTGGCGTGAAGATCCAGAACATCGACAAGGATCTTGCCGGCAGCCTCGGTCTCAAGGAGCCCAAGGGTGCGATCATCAGCGAGGTGATGTCTGACGGTCCTGCCGCCAGCGCTGGCCTCAAGGTTGAGGACGCGATCCTTCAGGTCGACAACAAGGCCATCGAAGACAGCCGCGATCTGGCCCGCACCATTGCTGACCTGCCGGCCAAGTCGACGGTCGACGTCAAGGTGTGGCGCGACAAGGGCGAGAAGGTCCTCAAGGTAAAGCTTGGCACCTATCCCGCCAACGCCGAGGCTGCCGATGAAACCGAGCAGCCCGAGGAGCAGAAGGATCTCGGCGGCAACGTCGACCTGAAGCAGCTCGGTCTCAGCGTCAAGGCTGGCGCCGGCAAGGATGGCGGTGTCGTCATCTCCGACGTCGACCCGAACTCGGATGCCGCCATGAAGGGCATCAAGGAAGGTGACGTGGTCCTCAAGGCTGGCAACGAGACGGTGAGCACGCCGCAAGACGTGGCCAAGGCCGTCAAGAAGGCCCAGGACGATGGTCTGCCCGCCGTGATGTTCCACATCAAGAAGAACGGCGACCAGACGGTCCTCGTCGCCATCCCGCTCGGCAAGAGCTGAGTTGGGCGGCACGACTGAACGATGACGGCGGCCCGCACCCTCAAGACAGAGTGCGGGCCGCCTCGACGTTCGGGGCTTGGCAAGGCACAATACGAATCGAGGATTCCCCTCGATAACGCTGAGCGGTGAAACGATGCACGTGCTTGTGGTCGAGGACGACCGGGAAACCGCACAATTCCTGCAAAAGGCCCTGAAGGAGAGCGGCCACGCCGCCGACCTCGCTGAGGATGGCGAGACGGGGCAGACGCTGGCCGAGCAGGGCGTCTACGACGTGCTCATCGTCGATCGCATGCTGCCGCGCCTCGATGGCCTCAGCATGATCCGCGAGCTGCGCTCCAAGGGAAATCGCACCCCCGTGCTCATTCTCTCCGCCCTGGGAGAGGTCGATGACCGCGTCAAAGGATTGCGCGCCGGCGGCGACGATTATCTCACCAAACCCTACGCCTATTCCGAGCTGCTCGCCCGTGTAGAAGCCCTGGCACGCCGCGGTGCACCCGAGGAACAGGAGACACGCTACGTCGTCGACGGCCTCGTGCTCGACCGCCTGTCCCACCGCGTCACGCGCGACGGCGAGCCGATCCAATTGCAGCCGCGTGAATACCGCCTGCTCGAATACCTGATGAAGCATGCGGGCCAAGTGGTCACCCGGACCATGCTGCTCGAGCACGTCTGGGATTACCACTTCGATCCGCAAACCAACGTCATCGACGTCCACGTCTCGCGGCTGAGGGCCAAGATCGACAAGAACTTCGAAAAGCCTTTGCTGCACACCGTGCGCGGGGCCGGATATACGATCCGCGATGGCTCTGCCTGAACGCATTCATCGCGCCCTCTCGACCACATCGTTCCGGGTTGCGGCAATCACCGTCGCCGCATACTTGGCGTTTGCCGGTCTGGTCGTCGGCGTTCTGCTCTGGCAGACCAATCGCGTCCTGACGAGCCAGGTGCTGGCAACGCTAGGCGGCGAAGCACAGCTCCTGAAAGCAGAGGCGCAAGCGGGCGGCGGCCCCGCCATCGTGCGCGCGGTCGAAACGCGCAGCCGCTCCGGTGCACCTGGTCTCTACTATCTCGCCGATGCATCGGGCACGAAGCTCGCCGGCAACCTCAATCGCTTGCCGCCCGAGATCGTCGGCAGCCCCAACGGCGGCGTGTTCCGCTATGCGCCCGACGCGATCAGCGCGACTGAGCATCTCGCCGTCGCCATCCCCGTCGACATCGGTGGTGGCCTGCAGCTCATCGTCGGTCGCGACGTCGAGGACCAGCGCCGCTTCGCCAGCGAAATGGGCACGGTCTATTTTCTCGCCCTCGGCTTTCTCACCCTCGGCGGCCTCGTCGCCGGCTTTGCCATCAGCCGCGTTGCCCTGCGCCGCATCGAGACGATCAACGTCACCGCCCGCTCGATCATGGCCGGCGACCTGACGCGCCGCATCGCACTGAGCGGCGCCGCCGACGAGTACGACGCGCTTGCCGCCAACCTCAATGACATGCTCGACCGCATCGAAGCGCTGATGAACGGTCTGCGCGAAGTCTCGGACAACATCGCTCACGATCTGAAAACGCCGCTCACGCGCTTGCGCAACTCCGCCGAGGCGGCGCTGCGCGATTCCGGCGAGGTCGCCTATCGCGAAGGTCTCGAGCACACGATCGAGAAGGCCGACGAGCTGATCAAGACGTTCAACAGCCTGCTGCTGGTCGCGCGCCTCGAAGCCGGTGCCCTCGAAGGCAACGCCGAGCGCTTCGACGTCGGCAGCGCCGTGCGCGACGTCGCCGAGCTTTACGAGCCCGTCGCCGAGGAGCGCGGCATGCTGCTCGAAGTCAATATCGGCGCTGGACCCGAGTTCACCGGAAACCGCCAGCTCATCGTGCAGGCCGTGGTCAACCTCATCGAGAACGCCATAAAGTATTCCGGCAAGCCCGATCCCAAACGGGAGCTCTCCATCTCGATCGACCTGCGGGACAACCCCAACGACATCGAGATCGTCGTCGCCGATAATGGACCGGGAATCGCCCTCGAAGATCGCGAACGCGTCCTGAAGCGCTTCGTGCGCCTCGAAAAGAGCCGCACGGAACCCGGAACGGGCCTCGGCCTCAGTCTCGTTCAGGCTGTGGCTCGTCTGCATGGCGGCGCCGTGCGGCTCGAAGACAACGCGCCGGGCTTGCGTGTGGTGTTGCAGCTTCCGAAGCGGGCTCTCGGCAGCTAAGAAGGGTCGCCGGCCCAATCTCAAGTCGAAGGCGACCAGCTTGGCCAACGATAAAGAAAACATGCGACCCTTCTCCGAGCGCATCAACGACGCGCCGATCACGCGTGCCGATGCACGCCAGTTCGGGGCACTGGCCGCTCTTCAAGAGCGCGTCGACGCAGATCCAGCCCTCGCGCTTTTGCGCGCGCTTCTTCAGGATCGCCGCGCGAAAGATCTGCTGACCGGCGTCTTCAGTGGTTCGCCGTATCTCACCAGCCTTATCGAGCGCGATCCGGGGCGCCTGCAGCGCATTCTCACAACGCCGCCGGAAACTCACCTTGCCACTCTCCGCGATGAACTCGCAGCCCACATCGCCGCCGCCACTGCCCGGCCTGAGGTGGCGCGTGCGCTGCGCGTCTATAAAGCCGAGGTCGCGCTGCTGACCGCGCTCGCCGACCTCGGCGGTGTATGGCCCGTGCTCACCGTGACCGCAGCGCTCAGCGAGTGCGCCGATACGGCCCTGCAAGGCGCCCTCGGCTTCCTCTTCCGTGAAGCCGCAGCGCGCGGACAATGGTTGCCCGGCGAGGATGGCGCGATCTCACCCACCGGCTACATCGTGCTCGCGATGGGCAAGCTGGGCGCCGGCGAGCTGAATTACTCGAGCGACATTGATCTGATTGTCTTTTACGAGCGCGACCGCATTCGCACTGCGCCCAATGTCGAGCCGCAAGCCTTCTTCGTGCGCCTCACGCGCGATCTCGTGCAGCTGATGGAAGAGCGCACGGGCGACGGTTACGTCTTCCGCACCGATTTGCGCCTGCGCCCCGACGCCGGCGCCACGCAGCTTGCGCTCTCGACCGACGCAGCCCTCGTCTACTACGAAAGCTTCGGCCAGAACTGGGAGCGCGCCGCGCTCATCAAAGCGCGTCCCTGCGCGGGCGACATCGACGCTGGCCGCGATCTTCTGCGGGAGCTTTCGCCCTTCGTTTGGCGCAAATACCTCGACTATGCCGCGATTGCCGACGTGCACGCGATGAAGCGGCAGATATTCGCCCACCGCGGCTTTGGCTCCATTGCCGTCGCCGGTCACAACATCAAACTCGGACGCGGCGGCATCCGCGAGATCGAGTTCTTCGTGCAGACGCAGCAGCTCATTGCCGGCGGCCGCCAGCCCGAGCTGCGTGAACGCCGCACCCTCGATGCCATGGCGCGTCTCGTCGAGCGCGGCTGGATCAAGCGCCGCGTCGCCAAGGAGATGAGCGAGGCCTATCACTTCCTGCGCCGCATCGAGCATCGCCTGCAGATGGTCGCCGACGAACAGACCCACGAAATCCCCGACGATCCCGCGCGCCTCGAAAGCTTCGCCAAGTTCTGCGGCTATCCCGACACGGCCACCTTCTCGCGCGAGCTGATCGCGCGCCTCGAGACAGTGCAGAAGCACTACGCCGCATTGTTCGAGGATGCGCCCGTGCTGACGTCTGGCACGGGCACCAACATGGTGTTCGCCGGGGAGAAGGACGATCCCGGCACGGTGGCTGCGCTGAAGGAGCTCGGCTACAACCAGCCCTCCGAAGTGCTGGCCATGATCCGCGGCTGGCATCATGGACGCTATCCGGCAGTGCGCAGCGCGCAGGCGCGCGAACGCCTCACCGAGGTGCAGCCACTGTTGATCGAGGCGCTGGCCGATACCGCCGACCCGGCGCTCGCGCTGGCGAACTTCGACCGCTTCATCGCCGCGCTCCCCGCAGGCATCCAGCTCTTCTCACTGCTGCGCGCCAATCCAGGCCTGCTGCGCCTGCTCGCCGATATCTTGGGAACCGCACCGCGCCTTGCGCGTATTCTGGCGCGCCGCGGGCGCCTCCTTGATGGCGTGCTCGATCCGCGCATGCTCGGCACTTTGCCGACCGCCGAGGAGCTTGATCAGCTCATTGTCGCCGAGATCGGCAGCGATGAGCACGACATGCAATACGTGCTCGACCGCGCACGTGTCATCGGCAGCGAGCAGCAGTTCCTCATCGGTGTGCGTTTGCTTTCGGGGGCCATCAAGGCGCACCAGGCCGGCGCCGCCTATGCGCTGCTCGCCGAACGCCTCATCGACGCGCTGATGAAAGCGACCGAGCGCGAACTCGCCCGCACCAACGGCAATGTGCCGGGCGGCGCAGCGGCAATCCTCGCCATGGGCAAGCTCGGCGGCCGCGAGATGACGGCATCATCCGATCTCGACCTGATCCTCATCTATGACTTCGCCGCGGACGCCATACAGTCCGATGGCGCGCGCCCGCTCTCGCCCATGCAGTATTATGCACGCCTGACGCAGCGGCTGATCTCCGCCCTGTCAGCCGCCACCGCCGAGGGCACGCTCTACGAGGTGGACATGCGCCTGCGCCCATCCGGTCAGCAGGGCCCCGTAGCGACCCAGCTCAGAACGTTCGCCGACTACCAGACCGGCGAGGCCTGGACCTGGGAGCACATGGCGCTGACCCGCGCCCGAGTCATCGCCGGACCGCCGAAGCTGCGCGAGCGCGTCGAAGCCGCTGTTCGTACATCGCTCGTCTTTCCGCGCGACCGCGCCAAGATCGCCGCCGACGTGCGCGACATGCGCGAGCGCATCTTCAAGGAGAAGGGGACCGACGACATCTGGGATCTGAAGCAGGTGCGCGGCGGGCTCGTCGATGTCGAGTTCATCGCCCAGTACCTGCAACTCGTGCACGCCCACGACCACCTCGAGATCCTCGACCAGCACACGGTCGAGGCTTACCGCAAGCTCCGCGACGCCGGCCTCCTGGCCGCCGAGCACGCCGAGGTGCTCATCCCGGCAACGCGGCTCCTGCACGACCTGACGCAAATCCTGCGCCTGTGCATCGAGGGTAAATTCGACCCCCGCACCGCCCCGGCGGGCCTCAAAGCGCGGCTGGCGAGGGCCGGGGATGCGGACAGCTTCGCCGACCTGGAGGAGCACTTGCGGGCGAATTTGGCTAGTGTTTCCAGTCTCTTTCCGCAGCTCGTCGCGTGATTAGCGGTCGCTCGACGCTCCCAGCGACGGATTTGCACAAGGCAGGCCGTTAATGATCACTGAGAAGGCATCGAAGGCCCCCAACCGTGGCTTTCCGTCGGGTCACAGAACCGGCCCATCGGGCGCTACACTGGAACAAGGATTGTTAGGTGGCCATGTCGAGGCAGGCAGTGGCAGCGAAGCGAATAGGGCCCGATGTGACCGGGGGCAGTTCCATGGGAACTGAGCTCGGCGAGGAAGTCGCGCTGGTGGCCGCCGCCGGCGCCGGTGACGCTGCTGCGTTCCGCACCCTGGTAGACCGCCACCTGTCGGGCGTGCTCGCCGTTGCCCGCCGGATGCTGCGCGACGACGCCGAAGCCGAGGACGTAGCCCAGGAAGCCATGTTGCGCCTCTGGCGCTCGGCCGAAGGCCTCGACGTTACGACCTACGGTTTGCGCCCCTGGCTGCGACGGGTTGTTTCCAACTTGTGCGTTGATCGTATGCGCTCCGGAAAGCGCATGGTCGTCGTCGACGAGGTGCCCGAATTGCCTGAGGCGGCAACGCAACAGTCAGAGATGGAGGCGCAGGATACCAGCCAGCGCGTCGACGCCGCGCTCAAGGCCTTGCCCGACCGCCAACGAATGGCTCTCACTCTCTTCCACTACGAGGGGCTGAGCCAGATCGAAATCGGGCAGATCATGGGAATATCGGACGAGGCAGTTGAGTCGCTCCTCGCCCGGGCCCGCAGAGGTCTCAAGGCTGCTTTGCGCGACGAACTGCAAGAGCTTTTGTCCGATGGACAACACGACTGATACGGCAATCTTTTGATGACGAGACGAACGCGATGACGAGCAAAAACAGACTGGCAGAGGATCGGGAGGCGCTGGAGCGCCTGCTCGAGATCCATGGAGCCGATCGCACGCGGTGGCCCGCCCGCGAGCGACTGAAGTTTGCTGGCCTCGTCGGTGAGGACGAGCAATCCGCTCGTATGCTCGCCGAGGCGGATGCGCTTGACCGTCTTCTCGATCGCGCTTCGCGACCGAGCGAGGCCAATGTCGAGGCGCTGAAACAGCGCATCGTCGCCGCTGCCCTGCGCCAGCAGCGCCCGCAGCTTTCCACGGTCGAGGGCGGCAAGCGCGAGCCGGCCAACAAAGCCTGGTTCGGCCAGTTGCGCCGCCCGTCCTGGAAGTCGAACCTCTCTGATTTGCCGGCGGCCGCAGTGCTCGCAGCCTCTCTGGTGCTTGGCGTGATGCTTGGCACGACGGGTACGCTCGACACGACGATGCGTCAGGTGGCGGGTGTCGCTGGCTTCAGCTCGACCGCAGATGCAACCAATCTGGCGTCGAACGAGGAAGTGCTCGGCTCCAGCGATGAGGACCTGCTATGAGCGAGACCACGCGTCCCCCTCGGTTCTCGCCGCGTACCCTGCGTTGGGTCCTGATTGGATCTCTGGCTCTCAACGTTCTGGTCCTCGGCGCGGTGGCCAGCACGTTCTGCATCAGCCACTTTGACGGCCCGCCGCATCAGCAGGGCTTCAAATCACCTCCGCTTCTGGGCTTCGCCCGCACTCTCCCGCGTGAGCGCTCCGATATCATCCGCCAGAAGGTAGCCGACGCTCAGCCGGCGCTCGAGACGGCGCGGCGTGGCATTCGCGATGCCCGTACCACGGTTCGCGCGGCGCTGAGCGCCGAGCCCTTCGATCAGGCGAAGTTCGATGCCGCTCTCGACGGCATTGTCGAGGCCGACGCCAAAGAGGCCCGCGCCAAGGCGACACTCTTTGCTGACACTGTGCATGAGCTGACGCCTCAGGAGCGCGTTCAATTGCACGAGTGGCTCGACAAGCGCCGCCCCAATCGCTGAGGCATCACGGGGGCGGTTTAGAAGCTTGCTACGGATTCGTGGCGCCATGCCTGCGCCGAGGTATGAGACTGCGCAGCGAAAAAGTCCGGCTGCGCCGCCCGGTCGAGGACCGTCACGGCGCTCCAGCCGCCGCCTGCCGACTCGATTTCCAGTAGCGACGTGCCCTGCATCTCGAGCAGTGTGCGGGCTAGGGAGATGGCGAGAGAGCCCGCCCGCGGCATCACCTCGTGCTGCAAACCGGACACCGACACCACGATCTCGACCAGTTCTCCGTCTCCGACCGCCAGCAGCTTGACGTTGGCACCTTCCACAGTGCGCGCGATGGCCTCTGACAGAACGTTGACAAGCACCTGACGCAGGGCGCGCGGTTCGCTCATGACTTCGACGTCCGGCGGCACGACGACCTCCAGGCCGACATCGCGCGACGCAGCCTTGCGCTCGAGGAAAGTCCAGGCATCCTCGATGGCATCCTCCAGGGCATTGGCAGACGGCGTGACATCGGCGCGCTGATGTAGCAGGGCCGTGAGCGCCAGCGTGTCCTCGGCCGATTTCAGCAGGTCATCGGCGCTGTCGCGGATATGGCGCACATATTCCTGGTAGCGCTCGTTGCCCATAGGCCCGAACATCTCCAGAGCCATCACCTCGGAAAATCCGATCACCGCATTCAGCGGCGTGCGCAGTTCGTGGTTGATGCGCGACATCAGCTCCGCCCAGTCGTGGTTCGGCGCGACGGGACGCGCGTATTGAGAACGGGCGACCTTTTTCGCCGGAGCAACCTTTTGCGGAGCTTCAGCAGCGGGTGAATGGGTTGGGCCAGCCGTAAGCAGCGCCTGCTCGGGTACAGAGCTGGCAGCGGCGCTCGTCCGCGCCGATCTGACCGAGCCTGCAATGTTCGCCCCGGCACCGACGACGGCAACCGCGATTCCGGCCGTCAGCAGCACCGCAGCCAGCAGGCTCGACGGCAGAACCGGTGCGGCCGCGCCAAGACATATCGCGCCCACGGCCAGCATCAGCGCCGGCCGGCGATGAGAGGAAGAATACTGCATGGCTAGCCACATCCGCCGCGCCGGCTTGAGCCCCGCGAAAGTCAGAGCCGTCAAAGACGGCCGCGCGCGCAGGCAGGCGGACGTTGTCCACGCCATTCTTTTCTCCCGAATTGTCTCTGATTGACTTACGGAACCGAACGGATCCGCGACCCCGAATCACCAGTTAAGTTCACACCATCGCGATTCGGCTGTCGAGAGCGTTTAAGCCCTTCGGAGCTAATATTTTTCCTTTGTTTATGCATCCAAAATGCGCGACGCGATCTCTTGCACGTCAGCGGATAGTGGACGTGCGCGTACGATCCGCTGCAGTGCCTTGCGCGCCTTGGCCCGCCGCCCGCTTTCGAGGGTCCGCCAGGACCGCATGGCGCCCAGCATGCGCGCCGCAATCTGCGGGTTGAGGCGGTCGAGCGCCAGCACCTGGTCCGCCAGGAACTCATAGCCGGCGCCGTCAGGCCGGTTGAACTGCACCGGGTTGGTCGAAGCGAACGTGCCGATAAGAGCGCGCACCTTGTTCGGCGCCGTCAGTGAGAACAGCGCGTGCTTGGTCAGCGCCTTGACCCGGGAAAGCGTGCCGGTGAGCGGAGACTGCGCCTGTGCCGCGAACCACGTGTCGATGACGACGTGGTCCCGGCTCCATGTCTTATAGAAGTTGGCTAGCGCCGCCTTCGCTTCGGGTCCCCCGCGTACAGCCAGCAGGAACAGCGCGTGCGCGCGATCGGTCATGTTGCTCGCCTTGGCATAGTGCTTGGCCAGGCGCTTGATGTCCTCGGGCGTTCCGCGCGCGGTCAGCATGGTCAGTGCCGCGTTGCGCAGAGCCCGTCGTCCGGCGCTCGCCGCATCCGGCGAGAAGGGCCCCTTGTCCTCCATCTCCTTGTAGAGCTGCTCCAGCTGCGGACCCAGTGTCCGGCCGATCAGCTTCATCAGATTGCGCTGCGCGCGATGGATCAGCGCCGGATCGACATTCTTGCCGATCATGCGCGCAATGTCCGCCTGCGTCGGTAGCTTCAGCAGCTCGGCGCGATATGCCGGCTCGAGGCTGTCGTTCGCAAGAGTGGCCCCGAGGGCGCGCGCATAGCGCAGCGGACGCTGCGAGCGCTTGCCGGAAGCAAGGCCCGATACGCTCTCGATCAGCGTGCGCGCGGCGAAGTCGTTGGCCGCCTGCCAGCGATTGAAAAGGTCGCTGTCGCCTGCCATCAGCAACTCGACGTCGTCGTCCGGCAGGTCGATCGTCAGGTTCACCGGCGCCGAGAAGCCGCGCAGCAGCGACGGCACCGGACGCGACGGCACGTCGATGAAGCGGAAGCTCTGCCGGCGCTTGGTGAGAGCGACGACGCCGTCGCTGACTTCCTCGCCACTGGCGAGCTTCAGATCGAGGTCGTGACCGTTGGCGCCGAGCAGGCCAAGCCGCACGGGAATGTGCATCGGCTTCTTGTTCGGCTGCCCGGGCGTTGCCGGCACGATCTGCTCCAGTTCCAGATCGACCGTCTTCTTGTCCTTGTCGTAGCGCAGGTTCGCGATGATCTCGGGCGTGCCAGCCTGCGAGTACCAAAGCTTGAACTGCGTTAGATCGAGCCCGCTCGCGTCGGCAAAGCACGTCACGAACTCCTCGACCGTCGCCGCCTCGCCGTCGTGGCGCTCGAAGTAGAGGTCCATGCCCTTGCGGAACGCGTCGCGGCCAAGGATGGTGGCGATCATGCGCACGACCTCGGCGCCCTTCTCGTAGACTGTCGCCGTATAGAAGTTGTTGATCTCGATATAGCTTTCCGGCCGCACCGGATGCGACAGCGGGCCGGCATCCTCGGCAAACTGATGCGTCTTCAGCTGACGCACATCGACGATGCGCTGCACCGTCGCCGACCGCTCGTCCGCCGAGAACTCCTGGTCGCGATAGACCGTCAGGCCTTCCTTCAGGCAGAGCTGGAACCAGTCGCGGCAGGTGATGCGGTTGCCGGTCCAGTTGTGGAAGTATTCGTGTGCGACCACGCTCTCGATCGCCTCGAAGATCGCGTCGGTGGCCGTCTCTGGTGAGGCGAGGATGAGCCGGTCATTGAAAATGTTGAGGCCCTTGTTCTCCATCGCGCCCATGTTGAAGTCCGACACGGCGACGATGTTGAACACGTCGAGATCGTATTCGCGCCCGAAGCGCTTCTCGTCCCAACGCATCGACCGCTTCAGTGAATCCATGGCCCAGGCCGCGCGGGCCTCCTTGCCGTGCTCGACATAGATGGCGAGATCCACCTTGCGCCCGGACTTGGTGCGGAATGTCGAACTGATCGGTGCCAGATCGCCACCGACGAGCGCGAACAGATACGACGGCTTCGGGTGCGGATCGTGCCACACGGCATAATGGCGTTTGCCGCCGTCCAGCATGCCGCGCTCGACCGGGTTACCGTTCGACAGCAGGATAGGCGCTGCGGCGGGATCGGCATCGATGCGCACCGTGTAGGTCGCCAGCACGTCCGGCCGATCGAGGAAATAGGTGATGCGGCGGAAGCCCTGCGCTTCGCACTGGCTGCAATAGACGCCGTTCGAGCGATAGATACCCTGCAGCGCCTTGTTGGCTTCCGGATTGACGATCGTGGTGATTTCCAGCGTGAACGCCTTCGTCGGCGTCTTCGCAAGTGTCAGGGACGTAGCGGTGAGCTTGTAATCCTTCTTGCCGAGCAATCGCCCGTTGAGCGAGATCGCCTCCAGCTGCAGGTGCTCGCCATCGAGGCGCAGCTGCTCCCGGCGTCCCGCCGCCTTAGGGTTCGGTAGGATCGACAACTTGGAGCGCACGCGCGTCTGCGTCGGCTCGAGCGAGATATCGAGGCTGACTTTGTCGATCAGGTAGGCGGGGGGACGATAGTTCTTGAGGTGAACAGGCCGGGCAGTATCGAGTTTCATTGCACCACCGTAACGCCGCGCCCACAGATTTGCGGGTCGCGAGATAAGTTAGGGGGCAACTATAAGTGCAACGGCTTAGCACGTCATGACTAGCCGGACGATGAAAGTCGCCGCGACAAAAAATATGTAATAACAATGCACTAGGGCAACGCAGTTGGGGCGCCGGGGCGGCCGGGCCGGGAAGGGGCAAAGTCGCAAGAAAGACGAGCATGCCAACGCCGCCGCCCGGCGACGAATGCAGGCAGACGCAACTTGAATGCGCCGCGCAACCATTCCCGTTGCAGCGGTTTGTGCTTACGTTCCTAGCGCACACGATCGAACGAGAGGTTCACTTGGCAGCCAAAGGACGAGCGTCCCTCTATTTGCGCGGCGCCATGATTTTCCTGGCACTGCTGCTGCCGATGCTCTCGCTGTTGCCGCTGGGCTGGCTGTGGCTCTGGGAGCGCGGCTGGGCGCTCTATTGGATCGCCTCGGCTTTCGCCTTGAGCATCATCGCCTACACCGCGCAAGCCATCGCTCTCCGGCGAACGCTCCGCGAGACGCCCGAGCCCGTCGCCGACGACGACGAAAAGCTTCCGCCTGACCCCTCCTGGACGGCGCGCGAGCAGGCGGCCTGGACCGCCGTCGAGGCGATCGCCGCCAACGTCAAGCCTTCCGAGCTCACTGACCGCGACCGCTTTCTCAATCTGGGACTAAGGACGATCGAGGCGGTCGCTCGCCAGATTCATCCGGGCGACAACAACCCGCTGTGGAAGTTCACGCTGCCCGAAGCTTTGGCTCTCGTGGAGCGCGTCAGCGCCGACCTGCGGCCGTTTGTGGTGGAGAACATTCCGCTCGGCGATCAACTCACCATCGGTCAAATTCTCAAAGTCTACGGCTGGCGTTCGGCCATAGGCATGGCCGAAAAAGCCTACGACCTCTGGCGCCTGGTGCGGCTGGTAAATCCGGTCACTGCCGCGGCACAGGAAGCGCGCGAGCAGATCACCAAGCACCTTTATGCCAACGTGCGCGACCAACTCGCCCGCCAGCTCGCGCGTGCGTATGTCCGTGAGGTGGGACGCGCGGCCATTGACCTATATGGCGGCCGCCTACGCGTCTCCGAGGCGCAGCTGGCAACGCACGTCAGCGCCTCGACCCTGCGCGACCGCGGGCAGGCGACGGGTCTTGCAGAGCCGGTCCGCATTCTCGTCGCGGGGCAGGCAGGTGCCGGCAAGTCGAGCGTGGTCAATGCGCTGACCAAAGAGGTCCGCGCCGTCGTCGATGCGCCCGGCGGCACGCGCGATTACCAAGGCTACGAGGTCGAGTTGGAAGGCCTCAGTGGTGCGATGGTCATCGACAGCCCCCGCATCGGCGCCTCCACGAAAGAGCAGCGTGCCTTTGCGGCGAGAGCAGGGGACAGCGACCTGGTGATCTGGGCGCTTGCAGCAAATCGCGACGATGCCCGCGTCGATCTTGCCGCCCTGTCGGCGATCCGCACGCACTTTGCGAGCCGCCCGCATCGCCGCGAGCCTCCCGTCATTGTCGCGCTGACGCACATCGATAAGGTCGCGCACCACGCGCCCGGTCCAAACGAAACGATCGACCTGCAAGATCCCGCCATCGTAGAGACGGTGCGCGAGGTCGCTGACGGCCTCGGCGTGCCCAAGAATGATGTGGTGCCCGTGAGCTTTGCTCCAGGGCGTCCACCGTTCAACATCGAACAGCTTTCGATGCGCGTTGCCGCACGCGTGCCTGATGCGCGCCAAGCGCAGCTTCTACGCCTGATGGAGGATGCCGCTCCCCGCTGGAGCGTGCGCCGCGTGCTCGGACAGGCGGGGAATGCAGCGAAGTCGGCGGCGAAATCCGTTGTGCCTTCCGTCTTCAGGAAGTGATCACGAGGCGACGCGATCGTCGACCATTGGCTTATCTCCCGCCTCATCCGCCAGCTCATTGGCGGCCTTCAGGGTGAACGTCACCGCCTCGCGCATCGAATGCGCCATCGCATCGACCGGGATGCTGCTGATGATCGTCTTGTCGCGACGATCCTGCGGATCGAGCTTCCAGAAGCAGCCGAGCAGCAGCGCGTTCGGCGCCGAGCGCTTCAATCGGCGCACCAGAAAGCGGGCATGCGCACTGCGCTCGCGCACGTCGAGCGCTGAAATGCAGATGAGCTTGATGCCCCTCGCGTCTTCCTCGCTCAACACCCCGTGGCGCATCCGGTCGACATCGATCACCTTGACGCCGATCCCGCACTTCGCGACGAGTTGCGAGAAAGCGAGCGCCGCCGTTTCGTCGAGGGCCGAACGACTGGCTACGCACAGCACGGCGTTCTCCCTACGCCAGTCGGATTCAATCGCGCTGCGGGCACACAATTGTGCCAGTTCGTCGACGTCCTCTTCGTCCGCATCTTCGTCCGCAACGTCCGAGATGCTTGCCTTTGCTTCATGATCTGCCGCGGCTTTCGCGGCGGCCTTGCCCGGCTTGGGCTGGAGGTCATAGTCAGCAAGCGTCTCGACGACGATCTCCGCCGTCTCCCGGATATCGGCCAACCGTTCGATATCGAGCGTGCCGCGGTCGGTATCCGCCTGCGCCAAACGCAGTCCCTCGATCATTACTTTGTCGTAGTAGTCGACCAGGGGCGCCGACTTGACGAACTTCTCGGCCTGCTCGACCGCCTCGGCTGGATCTCCCGCCAGCATGCGCTGGTAAAATCGCTCGGGAGGGGTGAGCGGGGGCGTATCACCCAGAAGGACATTCAGGAACTCGAGCCGCTCCACATGATGCCCGAGCACGACGAGAACCACCGTCAGCGGGATCGCCATCAACAGTCCGATCGGCCCCCATAGAAGTGTCCAGAAGGCCGCCGACAGGATAATGGCGAGCGGCGACAGTCCGGTCTTCTGCCCTTGAACCACGGGCTCGATGACGTTGCCCATGATCGGCTCGCTGACGAGGTAGAACGCCGCCGTCGTCAGGAACATCGTCCATCCTGGATCGACGGCCGCCGCCAAGATCAGCGGAAACACGGCCGCGATGAACGAGCCGATGAAAGGCACGAAGCGCATGAGCGCCGCCAGCACACCCCATAGGATCGGGCTCGGCACGCCGATCATCCACAGCCCGAGCGCGACGAACATCCCATACCCAGTGTTGATCGCCGTGAGCGTCAGAAAATACCTTCCCAGCCGCTCACCCGCGTCGTCCATCGCCGTCGTCGATTTCTCCAGATCCTTCGCGCCAAGCAGACGTATCGCCCTGTCGCGCACGTCCTCACGCTGCAGCAGCAGAAACAACACGAACAGAACCACCAACGCCGCCGTAGCGAGCGGCTGCACGATCACGCCGATGATACTCTGCAGCTGATCGAGCGGTGTCGGCGACGGCGTGCGCACGACCACCGGAACAGGGTTCCGGTCGCCTGAGCGCATTTCCCCTTGCATCGGTGAGATCGTGACGCCCGGACCCGTGGGTTGCGCGGCCGGCTTGTCGAGTTCGTCCTGCAGATCTTTCAGCGCATCGCTCGCCTGCTTCAACGCGCCGCTGCCGCCTTGTGCGACTTCCTTCAGCGACTTCACCTTGTCGCGTAGCGTCGTCTGATAGCGCGGCATCTCCTGCACCAGACTGCCGACCTGCTGCGTGATCAGCGTGCCCACACCGAAAATGATTCCAAACGCGACCGCGACCACCAGGAGCACCGAGGGCGTGTTGGGAAGACCCGTTCGACGCAAGATCCGCACCGCCGGAGAAAGGACGAACGACAAAATCACGGCTAGCGCCAGCGGCACGAGAACGGCCTGAGCAACATAAAGAACGACGACGATCAGAAAGGCGATCACTGTCATTTCGAATGCGGATGCCGGCAGTTCGGTGCGCACTATCGAAGGCTGGATTTTCAGTGGGGCGATGCGTTCGGCAGGCATGCGCTCTCCTCCCCAGTCAGCGGCTCGCCGACCAGCGTTGAACATCTAACCTCAGAAAATGGCTGCTGCGGCTAGCGTCGCAGCCTTCGGGCTGCTCCCAGGCCGAACAGAAAGGCGGTGCCCACCACTTGCATGGCACCAAAGTAATCGACGGCTTCTTTAGCTTCTTGGTCTACCGCCGCGACTGCATTTGCCGTGGCAGAACCATGATCGCGTTCGCGGGCCTCTGCCCGCTCGATCAGCCACGGCATCGACAGACAAATGATGCCCAGCAGCACACATCCGCCAGCCAGCATGCCGACCGACTGCAGCGCGCCGAAGTGCGGCTCCAGAACGATGTAAAGAGCAATGAGAGCCAGGATGAACGAGGCGAGCAAGAACACGATCGCGAGCGCCGCCCAGGTCAGCCGACGCGAGACATTCTCTATGGCAGTATGCGTGGCTCTACTTGCAGCGTAGAGAACGGCGTCGCCGATCATGTTCCACTCCTAGTCGCTTAGCGTCTGGCAAGCAGCGCGAGAACGAAGCCGACGCCGGCCGCAATGCCCGCTGCCTGTAGCGGGTTACGGCGAATGGTGGCGGCAAGCTTGTCGTATTGTTCCTGCGCCATCGTCTGCGCCTGCTCGACCGTATCGCTGATTTTGTCTTGCGCGTTACTGGCGATGTCGCGCGCCTGCCGCTCGAAGGAACCTTGGGTGGTACCGCTGCGGCCGGATGTATACTGCGAGCTCATGTGTCACTCCTACTGGTGTCAGCGCGAAAGAATAAGGCCGAATACGAAGCCGATGCCGGCCGCGATCAGCGCTGCTTGGCTGGGGTTACGGCGAATGGCGGCTTCGACGTCACTCACCTTCTCTTTGGCTTTGTCCTGGAGGTCCTCCACGCTCGAGCCGAGCTGCTCGGACGCAAGGCGTTTCACAGACTCTGCCAAGCTGGCGATGTCCTCGCGCAGAGCCTGAACATTGTCTCCCACGTCTGAGGCGGCCTGGCGCGCCCCTGGGTTTGACTCTCCGGTGCGATTTGCTGACGAGAACTGCATTGGGGATCCTCCTTTTGTGGGGACGGCCTGGACATCGTCGTTGGGCGGAAATCAATGTCGTGCGTAAAACGTTGACTGAGGCTCGCGAGTTCCGCGCATTTGAGCGCATCCAGTATACTATTTGGATGGGGAACCGATCATTCAATCGAAACGTTCAAATGCCCACAGATCGTAATAATTAAACGCCCCGGTCACAGACCCTAAGGTAGAGGAGACGGCGCGATGGTTAGCCCCGTGAAGGAAATGAGTTCGTCCCCGAATCCCGCAACGGGTGCCGACGAAACTGTGCTGGCGGAGCTGCGGGCGAGCGTCAGTGCTCTGGCCAAGGAAGTGGCTGAAGTTGCCGAGAGTCGTGCTCGCGCGGCCGCCGGTAAGATAGGCGATGCAGCCGATGCCGGCACCACCGAGCTTCGCCGCAGCATCCGCCGCCAGCCGGTTCTCGCAATGGGTATCGCAGCAGCAGCGGGCGCTCTCATCGCACTCGCTGTCGTGCCCCGGCGCTCTCATCCGCGTTCAGCATGGGACCGGCTGCCCTCGCTTGAAAAATGGTCGCCCAACGTGACCCGTTCCGACCTCTACGATTTCGCCGACACCATTCAGCGCTCGGTATCCCGTGCCGCTACCGCCGCAGCCGCCCCGGTAACCCCGGCCTTTGAACGGATGGTCGACGCTTTCTCGCGTGCCGACAGTTCCACGCTCAACGGCCTGGTCGATAAGCTTGGCGGCTGGTTCCAGAAGGCCCAGGACAAGGCGAAGGAAAAGATGCGCTGACCCTATAGGTCAGCGCAATCTCACGGGCGGCCTTCGGGCAGCGGAATGAACTCCTCCATGTCCCCGGGCACCGGCTGAAAGCGCTTTGCCTTCCAATCCGCCTTCGCCGCGTCGATGCGGTCCTTTGAGGACGAAACGAAATTCCACCAGATGTGACGCGGCCCATCCATGGGCTCGCCGCCCAGCAACATTAGCCGCGTCTGCGACAGCGCGAGGATTGAAATGCGGTCGCCGGGCTTGAATACCAGCAGGCGGCCCGCGCCGAAGCTGTCTCCTGCGATATCGATCTCGCCCGATGCGATATAGACCGCTCGCTCGTCGTAGTCGGAATCGAGCGGCAGAACCGCACCTGGCGCCAGCACCGCCTCGGCGTAGAAGCTCGGATGCGGAAACTCGGCCGTCGACGTCCGCCCGAACATCTGCCCCATGATCAGCCGAACGGTCTTGCCCTCGCCCGTGATGCGCGGAAGCTCATCGGCACTCACGTGCTTGAATGTCGGCGCGCCTTCCTCATGTGATTTTGGCAGCGCCGCCCACGCCTGAATACCGAACAGCCGCGGTCCCAACGCCTTCTGCTCCGGTGAGGTGCGCTCGGAGTGAACGATGCCCGCACCCGCCGACATCAGGTTCAATGCACCCGGTCGGATCGACATCGCGGTTCCGAGGCTGTCGCGATGCATGATTTCGCCATCGAACAGATACGTCACCGTCGCCAGCCCGATGTGCGGATGCGGGCGCACGTCGATACCGGTGCCTATGAGGAACTCGGCCGGGCCCATTTGATCGAAAAAGATGAAAGGCCCAACCATCTGCCGCCCAACCGCCGGAAGCGCGCGGCGCACCGAGAAACCGCCGAGATCACGCGCCCGCGGAACGATGACCTGCTCGAGCGCGTCGCAGGCATGTGCATCGCCAGGTTGCGGGTCCTCGGTCGGTATCCAGCTCATGTGTTGCGGTCCTTCCTGTTGCGGTATACGTCGTGCGGCCGACCAGCGATGACAAGGAGAGCGGGATGTCAGCACGTCTGCATGGCAAGGTTGCCATCGTAACCGGAGTTAGTCACGACGGACAGGTCGGGCAGGCTGTCGCCAAGGCGCTCGCCAAGGAAGGCGCCTCGCTCACCATCTGCGCACGCAGCAAGGACAACGTCGTCGCCCGCGCCGCTGAGCTGAAGGCGGAGGGCGCCAATGTAATTCCAGTGGTCGCTTCTCTCACCGACGAAGCCGACGTCAAGCGTCTGGTCTCCGAAACGGTGTCAGCTCTGGGTCGCATCGATATCGTCGTCAATCTTGCTGGCGGCCTGACGGTCTACAAGCCGTCCGCCGAGGTGACGCTCGACGAATGGACCCGCGAGGTGAACAACAACGTGCTGAGCGCGTTCCTTCTCACCCGCGAGGTCTTTCCCCACATGGCCAAAACCGGTGGCGGCTCGATCATCAATTTTGCTCGCGCCGGCAACGCGCAGGCGAACATGCTGCCCTACAACGTCGCCAAGGCCGGTGTCGTAGCCCTCACGCGTACCTTCGCGCTCGAAGGCAAGGACGCACACATCCGCGTCAACGCAGTTGGGCCCGGCCTCGTCGATACGGCTTCCAACGTTGCCATGATGAAGCCCAAGGATACCGACAAGTGGGCAAAGCGTGACGAGATCGCCGATGTCGTCGTGTTTCTTGCTTCGCCCTCGTCAGTTGGCGTGACCGGACAGCTCATTGACGTGACAGGCTGGGGCCTCAGCTAACATCCTACGCCTGCCGACAGTCTAGAGTCCGGGCTGTGGTCGAAGCGCCCCCTCACCGGAAGCTCATTTGCAATCGCTTCGGCCTCTCCCCGCCGGGGAGAGGCTAAGTATTGACAACGACACTTTACCTCTCCCTGGAGGGAGAGGTCGGGCGCGATCGACAGATCGCGGCCGGGTGAGGGGTTTCCGGCTGACGCTGCAAAGGTCTAGCCGGACGTCATCATCCGGCGGCCGCAACCGGTTCGGCCTTTTTCTCGGCGAACTGGTTGTAGGCTTCCAGAGCATGGGCGGCGTACATCACCGACGGCCCGGCGCCCATGTAGATCGCCATGCCGAGGGTCTCGAGGATTTCCTCCGACGAGGCGCCGCGGTCCGACGCCGCCTTGGCATGGAAGGCGATGCAGTCATCGCACCGTACGGCAACGCCGATGGCCAGTGCGATCAGCTCTTTCGTCTTGGTATCGAGCGCGCCCGCCTTTGTGGCCGCCTGGGCGATCGTCGAGAATGCCTTCATAACGTCGGGCGCCCCGCCGCGCATCTCCTTGAGACCGCCGCTCAGGCTTCGAGTCATCTCGATCCAGTCCTTGGACATAGGCACCTCCTGAATTCTGTGATTGCTCAGCGGCGCGACTTCTTCTTGCGCGAGGAGCAGAAAAGGTCGTCCAGCGTATCGATCAGCCGGCCGATGCGCTCATCCGCCAGCGAGTAGTAGATCGTCTGTGCCTCGCGCCGCGTCTTCACCAGACCTTCGACGCGCAGCTTGGCGAGATGCTGCGACAGCGCGGACTGTGCCAGAGGCACGACGCCCTCCAGCGCCGAAACCGATCGTTCGCCATCCTTCAGTTCGCACAGGATCATGAGCCGGTTTGCGTTGGCGAGCGCCTTCAGAAAGGCAGCCGCACGCTCGCTGTCGGTCATGAGGTCCGATATATTCATAAAGACTAATTTAGTAGTCGCTTATGTTGAGTCAAGCGACCTAGCGCCACATCTCGCGCATCTTGGCGCCGACGTTGATGCGTACTCCCGCACCCGGGCTCCGCGCGCTTTGATCTGGCGCAACGACGGGCCAGCTTCGCGTGTCGAAATGTTTGAGCAACCCATTGGGGATGAATCGCGTGCGCGAGGCGTATACGTGCCGGTCGCCGTTGTTCGCTTGTCCGTGCGTGAAGAACCGCTGCGGCACGACGAGGTGCAGGTCGTCCTTCGCGCGCGTCATCGCCACGTAGAGCAGCCGGCGCTCTTCCTCGATTTCCGCGGTCGATCCCGTTCCGAGATCAGACGGCATGCAGCCATCGACAACGTTGAGCACAAACACCGACTTCCATTCCTGCCCCTTGGCGGAATGGATTGTAGAGAGGATGAGATAGTCCTCGTCCTGCATCGGTGGCCCGGACTCATCGCTCGTGGCGTCCGGCGGATCAAGCGTGAGTTCGGTCAAGAAGCGCTCGCGCGAGGGGTAGCCCGACGCGATCTGTTCGAGCTGCAACAGATCAGCCTGGCGGGGCTGCGCGTCCTCATGCAGGCGCTCCAGGTGCGGCTGATACCAGTGGCGTGCGTTGGCCATGTCGGCCGGCCATCCATCGCCGCCACTGGCCAGCGACACGATCGCCTCGACGAACCCGGTCCAGTCGCTGCCGAGAACGCGCGCCGGCGCCGGCATGTGCGACAGCACCTCGATGGGCGACGATGTCTCCACCATGGCATCGAGCACGCGCTGCGCCGTCGTCGGCCCGACGCCGGGGAGAAGCTGTAGCAGCCGGAAGCCCGCCACCCGGTCACGCGGGTTCTCGGCAAAGCGCAACAGCGCCAGCAGATCCTTGACGTGCGCGGCATCGAGAAACTTCAGCCCGCCGAACTTCACGAATGGAATGTTGCGCTGGGCGAGTTCCACCTCCAGCGGTCCTGAGTGATGCGAAGTGCGGAACAGCACTGCCTGATGCTTCAGCAGCGCACCGGCCTCGCGGTTCTCCAGCACCCGCTCGACAATGTAGCGTGCCTGGTCGGCTTCATCGCGTACGCCGACGAGCCGTGGCCGCGCCGCCGCCTCGCGGTCGCTCCAAAGGTTCTTGGTGAACCGCTCCGACGCCAGCTCGATCACGGCATTTGCGGCAGCGAGGATGGGGCGCGTCGAACGATAGTTGCGATCGAGCGTGACGACCTCTGCCGGCGGATCGAAGTGCTTGGGGAAGTCGAGAATGTTGCGCACGTTCGCCGCGCGGAACGAATAGATCGCCTGCGCGTCGTCGCCCACCACTGTGAGCCCGCGCCCGTCGCGTTTCAGTCCCAGCAGGATCGACGCCTGCAACCGGTTGGTATCCTGATACTCGTCGACGAGCACATGATCGAAGCGCGCGCCGATGTCTTCGGCAATCGCCGGCTCGCTTACGATTTGAGCCCAGTAGAGCAGCAGATCGTCGTAATCGAGCACGTTCTGCCGCTGCTTCTCCTCGACGTAGGTCGCGAACAGCTCTTTCAACTCCTTCGACCACGCGGCGCACCACTTGAACGAGCTGCCGAGCACATCGTCGATGGCCATCTGCGCGTTGACGCAGCGCGAGTAGATCGAAAGGCATGTGCCCTTGGTCGGGAAGCGGCTCTCGGTCTTCGACAGTCCAAGGTTGTGCCGCACTAGGTTCATCAGATCGGCGCTGTCTTCGCGGTCGTGGATCGTGAACGCCGGATCGAGTCCGATCTGCTCGGCGTATTCCCGCAGCAGTCGCGCACCGATGCCATGGAACGTTCCCGCCCACGCCAACGCGTCGCTGGCGCCACCACCTCTGCCACCCAGCACGTTGCGCGTGATCCGCTCAACGCGCCGCGTCATCTCGACTGATGCTCGCCGCGAGAATGTCATCAGCAGGATGCGCCGCGGATCGGCACCATTGAGAATGAGATGTGCAACTCGGTGCGCCAGCGTGTTGGTTTTGCCAGAGCCCGCACCCGCGATCACCAGCAGCGGACCAGCCGGCCGCGCATCGCCCTCGCCAACGCCATGCTCCACGGCACGGCGCTGTTCCACGTTCAGCTTTTCGAGATGGGCGACAGCCATTTTCGAACTGATGGCCGATTCTCGTTTTGTTCACAAACGCGGCTAAGTGGTTTTCCGCAACTCCATGCGCCGCGGAACGCCGGAGCCGGCCACGCCGTTGTTGCTCCACAGTGGAGGAACCAATGACCGGAAAAACCATAGACTTCGACGAAAAGACCGAGGTCGGCGGCTTCAACCCCGAAGGTCACCGCGAATCGAAGAAGCCCCAGGTTGGCCCCACCCCGACGGACGACCCGCGCAAGAAGGCGGCGCGGGATCTCAAGGAGAAGGTCGTAGGCAAGACCCCGAAATCGACAGACTGAAAAGATTAAGCTCCTCAGTCTAGGCTGATCGGATCGTAACGCGAAGCCTTTCGACATGGCAGCCAAGCTTTCGACTTACCGCGCCAAGCGCGACTTCGAAAAGACCGAGGAGCCCAGCGGATCGCAGAAGGTCCGTAAGGCCGAATATCCGCGCTTCGTCATCCAAAAGCACGACGCAACGCGGCTGCACTACGATCTGCGCCTCGAGCACGATGGGGTGTTCAAGTCGTGGGCCGTCACCAAAGGGCCCTCGCTCAACCCGAAAGACAAGCGCCTCGCTGTCGAAGTGGAGGATCATCCGCTCGACTACGGCGACTTCGAAGGCACCATCCCCAAGGGCGAGTACGGCGGCGGCACAGTGATGCTGTGGGACCGCGGCTACTGGCTTCCCGAAGGCAACGAGAACATCGACGATGCTCTGAAGAAGGGCGAATTGAAGTTCGTGCTCGCCGGCGACAAGCTGAAGGGCAGTTATGTGCTCGTCCGCATGAAGGGCGACAAGTACGGCGGCAAGCGCAACAACTGGCTGCTCATAAAGCACAAGGACGAGTGGGCATCGGCGGACGGCGAAGCAGCGCTGCGCAAGGACAAGTCGGTCGCCTCCGGTCGCACCATGGCGCAGATCGCCGCCGGCAAGGGCAGGGCCCCTACGCCGTTCATGCTCGCGCCGCGCCATGCAATCAAGCCCGACGCGGTTTGGAGCACCGATGGCAACGAACCGCCATCAGAGCCAAAGCCGGCGCGCCGCACCGCGACCCGCCGAGCGCCTTCGACAAAGCCCAAGACGGCAAGAGGGAAGACGGCAACAGCGAAGGCCGCGAAAGCGAAGGCGGCACCGGCGCGTGCGGCCAAGCGCTGAATGCACTAATCTGCGCGCGACCCCGACCGCGGAACCCCGCCGAATGCGCGCCACCCCACGAAACGCTTCTTCAGCAGAGCAGCTGCACCCGATCCACCGCGCCGATCTGCCCAGCGGCACCATCGCCCTTGCGCGCTTCCTCATCGGTAAGGTGCTCGTGCGCGAGGACGGATCTAGCTTCCTCACCGGACGCATCGTCGAAACTGAAGCGTATCCGCCGGGCGACGACGCTGCGCACCACCGTAGCGGACGTACCGCACGCAATGCCTCGCTGTTTCTCGCGCATGGCCACGTCTACGTATATCGCGCTTACGGTACGGCGATGATGCTCAACGTTTCGAGCGAGGCCGACGGCGTGGGCGGCGGCGTACTGATCCGCGCGGCCGAGCCCCTCGCCGGCATCGACGTAATGCGTGCGCGGCGCGGCATCGACGACATTCGCCGCCTCGCGCGCGGCCCCGGCTGCCTTGCCCAGGCGTTCGACATCGGCTTTGCGTTGGACGGCGACGCTTACGGTCCCGGCAATGCGCTCTGGTTCGCCGACGACGGATCAAAACCCCCGCGCATCGCCCGCTCGGTCCGCATCGGCATCACGCGCGACGCCGATAAGCCCTGGCGCTTCTTCGTGCGCGGCAGTCCGTTTGTCAGTGGTCCCGCTAAGCTCAACCGCGCGTGACGCGGACGACTAGGCCACCACACCGCCGATGCGGCGGTAGATGAACGGCGGCGCCGGCGCCTGCGATTCCCGCTCGGCAATCGCCGCAAACTCTTCGTGCCACGGCGACTTCGCGCACGCCGGGTCGGCATTGCAGGCATCACCTGTCATCATCAGCGCCTGGCAGCGGCAGCCACCCCAATCGATCTCGCGCCGGTCGCACGAGGCGCACGGCTCCTTGATCCAGGCGGTACCGCGAAACTTCTGAAAGGCGTCGCCGCGGAACCAAATGTCCGCCAGCGCCCTCTCACGAACGCTGTCGATGGAAATACCAGGGATGTCCTGGCAGGCATGGCAAGGCAGCACCTTGCCCGTCGGGGTAATATCTATGAGGCTGCGCCCCCAGCCGCCCATGCACGGTTTCGGGCGAACGGCGTAGTGATCGTGCGCCACGACGTCGAACACGAGCACGCCTTTGAGACGCTCCTTGGCGGCGTTGGTGATCTCCACCGATTTGAGGAACTGCTCGCGCGTCGGGATCAGCGCCGCCCGGTTCTTCAAAGCCCAGGAATAATATTGCGTATGTGCAACCTCGATGCGCCCGGCGCCGATCTCCACCGCATAGTCGATCATCGCCGGAAGGTTCTCGATGTTCTGGCGATGAATGACGGCGTTGAGCGTCAGCGGCAGGCCGAGCTCCCGCACCCAGCCGGCAAACGCGCGCTTCTTCTCAGAGCCGCCCTTGTATCCGGAAATGCGCTGAGCGTTGTCAGGATCGACGTCCTGTATCGAAAGCTGGACATGATCGAGCCCGATCTTCGCCAGCCGCTCCAGTCGCTCGCGCGTCAGCGTCACGCCCGAGGTTATGAGGTTTGTATAAAGGCCGGCGGCGACGGCAGCCTCGAGGATTTCCTCGAGGTCCAACCTGAGTGTAGGCTCGCCGCCGGATAAGTGGAGCTGCAGCACGCCGAGTTCGGCCGCTTGACGAAACACTTGGCTCCACTCCTCTGCCGACAGCTCGTTGCCGCGCTCCATTTCCAAGGGGTTGGAGCAATAGGGGCACTGCAACGGGCAGCGATAGGTGAGTTCGGCCAACAGGCCGATCGGCGCCCGCGTATATGCGGGCGCAGAGGCATCGAGCGCGTCAAGCGGCTTCAGTTCGGTCATTGCCGCTCACTCGGGTTTGTAGGCGCCGGGCGGGACCATGCCCTGCACATAGGCGAGATACAGCGCGTCGAGCTGCGCCCACAACACGTTACACTTGAAGCGCACCGCATCGACACACGCCTCCTGCATCTCGCGCGTGCGCGCATTCGTCTTGATAAACTCCAGCGCGAACGATGCATCGCGCGGCGCTTGCGACAGGCGGCGCTTGAAGTAAGCCATCACGTCGTCGTTGACGAAATCGTAGTTGGCCAGCATGCCCGCGATACGCTCGCGATGGATGGACGGCGCGAACAGCTCGGTCAGCGAGGACGCAACCGCAATCACGAGCGGCTGCTCGACAACGAAGCGCACGTAGGCTTCTACGGCGAAGCGCGTCGCGGGCAGGGCGCCGCGCATGCTCGTCACATACTCGCGATCGAGCCCGAGGCAGTCGGTCAGCACCAGCCAGCGCTCGATGCCGCCCTGCTCGTCGGGCAGCATACCGTCGTGATCGTGCACGCGGTGAATCCACTCGCGCCGGAATTCGCGATCGTAGACGCGGCTCATCAGTGCGGCGTCCTTGCGCGGCACCGCTTCCTGATAGCAGTAGCGGTTCAGTGCCCAGGCGGCGACCTGGCCCTTGTTCAGCTTGCCGCCGTGCAGCAGCTTATGGAACTCGTGCTTGTCGTGATAGCGCTCCACGCCGACGGCGCGGATGTTGGCTTCGAACTCCTGCGGGGTCCAAGGCTTATCGATTGCTTCGAACGTTTTGACGAATTCATTCATAGGCGCACCTCCATACCGTCGTATCCGACCTCCCAGCCCGCGTTCGCGACCGTTCTGCGCGCAGCAGAATTGCCATCGAGCACCGGATTGGAGTTGTTGATGTGAACGTAGATTTTTCTTGTCACGTCGAGACCGCTGAACGCGCTGATCGACCCCTGCGGCCCCGAGATCGAGATGTGGCCCATACGTTCGCCCGATTTCGCGAGCAGACCCTGATCGATCATCTCGTCGTCATCGAAAAGCGTGCCGTCGAAGAAGATGAGAGAGGCGCCTTTAATGCGCTGGGCGAGCGCGTCATCGACGTCGGCGCAACCGGGGATGTAGAAGAACGCTTCGCCCGTCGCCGTATCGGTGATCTTCAAACCGACCGTGTCGCCCGATTGAGTGCCGAGCCCTGGGCCGGCACTGGCGTCTTCCAGATATAGGGCAATCTTGCCCGGCACATCGAACGCTTCAACGGAAAGTCCAAGATCCACGCCGGCGCCGGTCAATGGAGTCGGCTTGCCAGGCGAAAGCGCGACGCGGTCGACGACGCCCGGCGCCAGGATGCGGAAGATCGAGTTTGCCTCAAGCACGCCCAGCACGCGGGGCGTTGCGTAGATCGTGAACGGTTGCGCCTCGCGCAGGTTGATGAGACCGGCAATGTGATCGACATCGCCATTCGTCAGCACCGCCGCCTTGATCGGGCTGTCGCGCAATGTGCTGTTGCTTGGAGCAAGACCGGGCGCATCGGCCATTTGCTGACGCAAATCCGGCGATGCGTTGAGAAGCACCCAGTCACGGCCGTTGGCGCTGACCGCCAAAGACGACTGTGTGCGGGCAACGAAACCTGCCTCGCCGCGGCGTACTGAGGCGCAGTTGCGGCAATTGCAGTTCCATTGCGGGAAGCCGCCCCCGGCGCCCGAGCCGAGCACACGCACCCTCATGGTGCGGCGCTCCAAACGTCAACGCCGGACGCGGAATTGCGCCAACCTCTCATAGCGTCCTCCAGGTTCTTTTCTTTTCTGGAAGCAGTTAGAGAGGATTGCGCGGGGGCACTCTTGATCCACATCAACGGGTCGATCACAGCCTCGTAAGGCGCGCGTGAGCCTGCGCGCGCAATGTCAGTCGAGATCGCCCTCTGCGATCGTCTGCAGCACGTCGGGCTTCAACACCGTTACGCTGCGCCGGCCCGCGGTGGATACGACCCCCGCCAGCTTCAACGCTCGCATCTCGCGGCTCACCGTCTCGATCGTCAGTCCGAGGGCATCGGCGATTTCGTTGCGCGACAGCGGCAAGTCGAACTGCAACGCCATCTTGCCGGCGGTGGCGCCCACGCTCCCGAGCGGCCTGTTTATCCGCGTGGCGATCGAAACCAGCAGGCTTGCCACTTTCTCTCGTGCAGTCTTGCGGCCGAGCAGAAACATCCACTCTCGCGCTGTCTCTAGATCGTTGAGCGCGCGCCGGTACAGAGCCTGCTCGAGAGTGGGGTGATTGCGCATCAGGGCTTCGAATGCCGAGCGAGAGAAGCAGCACAGCTCCAGATGCGTGGTTGCCTCGGCGATTAGCGAACTCTTTGCCGCATAAGGATGGCCGACAAAGTCTGCCGCATACTGCAGCCCGACGATCTGCAGCCGCCCATCCCTTTGCGCCTTGACGAGCTTGACGACGCCCGAGACGATAATGGCAAGAGAGCCAAGGCCCTGGTGCTCACTATGTATGACCTGTCCCACGGGTATGCGCCGATGATGCGCGATTGGAGCCAGCTCACGCGCAGCCGATTCAGAGACTTCGCTGCACAACGATGCCTCCCGCACGGCGCAACGGTCGCAATAATGTCGTCCTCGCATATCCGTCTTAGGCCGTAGATCTGCTATCGTTTGGGAGCCGTCCGGGGGAGCAGCAGAGGTCACTTTGCTGGAGCCTTTCGCCGAGGCCTTTGATCTAGATCAAAGTGCGGATTGTGGAGGTTACTGGCCGATTGAAATTATCTTCCAGATCACGCCGGCGTACACGAGGCACGACATGGCGAGAAAGACACATAGAGCGATATGCGGGTGCGCAGACCCAATGCGCTTCGCGATGATTTGCATCCGGCCCTCCTGGCTAGAGCGCTGACGTACGACATTAGACTTTGCCGAGCGTCGCAGCCCTAAACTTGATCTTGCTCAAAAATGACTGCGACAAAGCGGGCGCGCTGGGATCGACGGGCATAGAGTTGCCGGCTTTAGCTACCGGCGAAACTCCAGCTTGGTCTCGGGGAGACGACGCTCCCGCGCGGCAATTCGTGCAGCGCCAGCTTGAGGTGCATCAAGCAGTCAGCACTCTGCTTCATCCAAGCTCTGGCGAAAGAGTCGCCTCGGAGCCGAGCATCGCCGTGAGCTGCGCCATCGACGTCATCATCGCAGGTGCTGGACCCGCAGGTCTGAGCCTGGCGTGCCTGCTGGCCGACCGGGGAATGAACGTCACTGTTTTAGAACGGCAGCGTGAGCAGGCCATCGCAGCGCCAGCCGCCGATGGCCGCGACATTGCGCTGACGCACAGATCCATACGTATTCTCGCCGACATCGGCGTTTGGGCCGAACTGACGCCCGCGGAGATCGCCCCGATCCGGTGCGCGGAGGTCAGAAACACAGATCAGGCGGTGCGGCTGCGTTTCGATCCCAGCAAAGCCGGACGCGATTCATTGGGTTACCTCGTTAGCAATGCGGTGCTGCGCCGCGAGCTTTACCGCGCGGCCAAGCGGCGTACCCGCATCACGCTCCGCACGGACGAGTCGGCAAGTCGCATCCAGTTGGAAGGCGCGGCCGCGGAAGTGTCTTTAGCGTCAGGCGTAACACTCTCCGCGCCGCTGTTCGTCGCCGCCGATAGCCGCTTTTCCGAGCTGAGGCGCATGGCCGGGATCGGCGCCGACCTCCGCGACTTCGGGCACCTTTGCATCGTTTGCCGTCTCAACCACGAGAAGCCGCACGATGGGACGGCTCACGAGTGGTTCGACATCGATCAGACGCTTGCCGTCCTGCCGCTCAATGGCCGGACGTCATCGATCGTGCTGACGCAGCCGGCAAGCGTCGGCAAAAGGACGCTTGACCTTCCTGCCGAGGAATTTGCCGGAGAGATTGAGCGCAGGCTGGGCGCGCGCTGGGGCCGCATGGTGCTCGATGGTAGCCGCCACGCCTATCCGCTCGTCGCGGTCTACGCCGATCGCTTCAGCGGCAAGCGGTTCGCGCTCGCCGGCGACGCGGCCGTCGGCATGCATCCTGTCACCGCGCACGGATTCAACTTCGGTTTGCGTGGAGCAGAGACGCTCGCCACCAAGGTAGGGCAGGCGGCGCAGGCCGGCTGCGACATCGGCGCGGCTTCCGTGCTGGACAGCTACGCCCGCGAGCATCGCGCCGCCACGCTGCCGCTCTACCTCGCCACCAACGCCATCGTGCGGCTCTACACCGACAACACGGCGCCGGCCCGGGTGCTCCGCCACGGACTGTTGCGCATCGCCAATGCCGTCTCTCCAGCCAAAGACTTCATGCTGCGGAAGCTGACGGAAATCGACAGGGGACTGGCCTCCGCCTAGCGGAGCCAAATCAACTTCAAAAGAGGCTCTCATGACGAGCGAAGCAGCCGCCTATGCCCAAACGCTGGGGGACGAGCAGAGCATTTGGTTCAAGATCTCTCCGTTCACAAACACCGACGACCCGATGGGCATTCTCACGCGGCTCGCCGCGCGCCATGGCGGATGCATACCCGTTTCGTTTCGCTCAGAGCGCATCTTCATCTTGAGCGAGGTGGATCACTTCCGCCGCGTACTCGTCGACAACGTCGATAACTACCAGAAGTATTTTGACGGCCTGAAGCCGATCTTCGGCAAGGCGATGATCACCGTCGATGGCGCGCTTTGGCAGAAGGTTCGCCAGCCACAGCAGGCGCACTTCCATCCCACGGTCTACGCCGATTACATCCCGTACCTGATGGTGTCTCTGCGCAACAAGGCAGAAGCTTGGTCACGGCTCGCCAGCCGGGGTACCGCCTTCGAGATGCTCGAGCAAACGTGGAGCCTCGCGGCCGACATGATCTGCCGCGCCCTGTTCGATCGCGAGGTGCCGTTCAATCCTCAGGTCGTCTTTGGTGCCGTAAAGGCGTACACCGATACCTCCAACCATCGCTCCATCCGCATGAAAAAGGTCGCAAACGGCATCGCCGACGTCGCCGAGGACGAGGCCCCCGCGCGCGCGATCAGCGCTTGGCTCACGCTGCCGGAAGCGGTCATCTCGGCGGAACCGTGGCAGGGCCGCGAGAAGACATTGCTGAAGATGATGCTCGACGCCGAGGACGACGCTGAAAAACCCGCGTGGGACCATCAGCAGGTTCTGGACGAGATCAAACAGTACCTCTGGGCCGGCACTGAGACCACCGCGCTCACGCTCGCCTGGACCTTCTACCTCCTGTCGCGCCGTCCCGATGTCGCGGCACGCATCCGGCGCGAGGGATGGGAAGTGTACGGAGACCGCGAGCCGACCGCCGCCGATGTCGAACGCCTCACATATACGCGCTCGGTGATGCTGGAGGCGCTACGTCTTTATCCGCCGGCCTGGGCGCTCATCCGCACTGCGGTCGCCGACGACGAAATCGCCGGACAGAAGATCCGCGCTGGCGACCGCATCGTCCTTTGCCCTTACGTGGCGCACCACGATCCCAAATACTGGGACGATCCCGAGGAGTTCCGGCCCGAGCGCTTCGATCCCGCCAACGCCAAGAAGCGCGTCAAGTACAGCTACATTCCCTTCGGCGCCGGCAAGCGCTTCTGCCTCGGCGGCCAGCTCTCGCAAATCGAAGTGATGCTCGCATTGACGCAGCTGCTGCGCCGCTTCGAGCCCGAGTACCTCGGCAGCGTGCCTCCGCCCGTTGCCGCAAGCGTGACGCTGATCCCCAAAGGCGGGCTGCAGTTCCGTCTGCGTGAGTTGAGGTAAGGCTGCTCGAGCGAACGGAGAATGCCATGACGACGGAAGTGATCGCAGCTCAGCTCAGTCCGTATCAGGTCGAGGTCGAAGCGGGGCAGACATATCGCTGGTGCCGCTGTGGACGCAGCAGCACCCAACCCTTCTGCGACGGCGCCCACGCAGGCACCGGTATCGAGCCCATGATGTTCGTCGCTGAGCGAACCGAGACGGTGATGCTTTGCGGCTGCAAGGAGAGCGGCGATCCCCCGTTCTGCGACGGGACGCACAACGTGCTATGATGCCGGCTACGGCGGGCAGATGATCCGACTCCAGCGATCGCGTTAAACGCATCGGCGGGACGGCCTCACGCCTTCCCGCCGCCAACGCTAGAGGCGCTTCACCTGCACGGCCGCGCTTCGACAAAGCAGCCCCAGCCGCTCGTCGACTTCTCGCACTTCAGAGACTTGGAATGCGCACGCGCATAGCGAGCCCAATCGCTGCCGTACTCCAGATCGACGAACCCGGACCACGACCTGATCGCCACTGCCTTCGCCGCGCGCTCACTCGCCTGTCCGCCGCTGCTGCCATAGTGGAAATGGTCGAGGAAGCAGAGCTGCGCACCCTCGCGCCGCATCGTGTGGATGGCTGCGAGCCCGGTTTCATCGGCTAGCGCAGGCGCTGCGATCATAAAGCAAAGCGAGGCGGCTGCAGCAGTGCTGAGCGGCAGTTTGACGGCCATTTGCGTGTTCCCCTCAGAATAATCCCAGCGTGCAGCAACGCCTGATTCCGCACCATCGCGCGGTGATTTGGATCAACTACGCAATGCAGCGGCGCGCCCTTGCTGCACCGAGGCAACGATTGCTGCACGGCGAGCTTCCCGCTCCGCGCACGAAGCGCTCGCGCAAGCAAAAAGCGGAGCAGCCGAATGATGGCCTTTGCAGTCAACGGTATCCCATATATGGATATAATATCAACTTGAGGGCCGGGCGGAACGTATGTCGATCAGTCCTAAGCAAGTGGTGCCTCATCTCAATCTGATCGATCAGGACGATGTCCTGCCGATGCTGCGCTTCTGGCGAAGCAGCGGGATGCGGGTGGCACTGGTGACTTTGGTCGGCGTGGTCGGAGGAGCGCCCCGGCAGCCCGGAGCGCAGATGGCCGTTGCTGAGGATGGATCCTACGTGGGCTATCTTTCTGGTGGCTGTCTTGAGCAGGCCGTGGCGCTGGAGGCCCGGGACGTGATCACCCGGGCCGAGAACCGCTTGGTCCGCTACGGGGAGGGATCACCCTACCTCGACATTCGGCTGCCGTGCGGCAGCGGCCTCGACTTGTACTTCGACCAGGCGCTCGATGCCCACGTCTTGGACGCGATGCTCCTGATGCGTGCCGGGCGCCAGTCATTTTCCGTGACGACAGAGCTTTCCAGCGGTGTGAGCATCGCGCAGGAGCTTGATGATGAGCCTTTGCCGGCCAGCGGCAGGTTGGGTGACGCATTCACGCGCGTATACCCCGCTCCTTTGCGGCTGGCGCTCATCGGCAATGGCCCCGCGCTCACCGGGATTGCTACCTTGGCGCGGGCAACCGGCGTTGAAACCCTGGTCTGGTCGAGCGAAGAAGCCACGCGAGCGCAACTCGACCAGCTCGGACTGGAGGCGCGCAAGACCCCCAGCGAGCTTCCCGCAATGATCGAGGCGCTGGATTATACCAGCGCCACCGTGCTGGTCTTTCATGACCATGACGCCGAGCCGGAAATCCTCCAGCGGCTCCTGCAGCGGCCTTGCTTCTATATAGGTGTGCTCGGCAATCGCGCCGTCCACCGTGCGCGGCTCGATGCACTGCGAGAAATGGGCGTAAACCCCTACGAATTCGCGCGCATCCACGCACCCGTGGGCTCAATACCAAACGCAAAGAGCAAGACCACCTTCGCGTTTGGCGTCCTCGCCGAAATGCTCGCCCAAGCGAAGCTAGCCAACATCATCGCGTAGCTGACCAAGCAGGCCCTCACCGCCGCGTCGGTCGACAGAGCGCGCCTTGATCCGCGCGAGCACGCGTTTGAAGTGCGGATGATCACACGTCCGCAACCACTCAAATAGCACCATTTCTAAGTTGACAATTGACGCGCCAGAGGCATCGAGCCTCTTCAGGGCGAGATGAAAATCGTCTGGCGAGCGCGATCCGCAGGCCGATGCGACGACGCGCAGACGGTATCCGGCCGCCAGTAAGGAGAGCGCTGTCTGCAGCAGACAGACGTGCGCCTCACACCCGCAAATTATCAGCTCCCTCGGCGCCGCAGGAGCAATCATCGCGATCGTCGATAGCAGTCCGTCTGCGCAAGCGTCGAAATGCATCTTGGATACTACTGCATCACAATGCCCGCGAATTCGGCAGTCCAGTTGCCCGAGCTTTTCGGGATTGTGTTCTGTGCCGATCACGGGGATGGCGAAAAGTTTGGCAGTATCGGCGAGGAGGACCGCACCGCTGATGACGTCGTCTGCGCGATGGATCGCCGGCATCAGCTTTGCCTGATGATCGATTATGACGACGACTGAAGAACGCGCTTCGATCAGCCCCATGCTCATTCCTCAAAGCTCCCTCTGTTGCGCCGCGCGAGCCTCTCTCTGCGCCGCTCGCTGAAGGCTTCTTGCCGGCCAACGAGCCCGAGCTTGCGCTGTGGCAGAAGCGAGACAGCGACCTATCGAACATGTCGATGGCCAGTTGACGGACTTACGCCCGCTGAATGAGCATATCCGCTATGTGGATAGCGAGTCCACAAACAGGGGATCGTCTGTGGGTGTCTTGTGTACCGGGGAGAGACTGGGAATGAGGATGCAGGGAATGAGTAAGTGGCGCAGTGGTGCTGCCGGTGTTGCGATGGCGGCAGTTGCAGCGTGTGTGGGTTCGCAGGCTGATGCTGCGGACTGGAGCACCACGGAAATTCAGTTTCAGTACGGCAACCTGAAGAGTCCGTTCGCGGGCGGCGACTCGATGACCCCGATCGTCACCCTTCAGCACGCGAGCGGCTGGAAGTTCGGCGACGTGTTCTTCTTCGTCGACTTCATCAACGACGCCGATGTCGACAGCTACAACGACAAGGACGCCTACGGCGAGTTCTACGCGAACTTCAGCTCCGCAAAGATCTTCGGCATCAACTACGGCAAGGGGCTGGTGAAGGATGTCGGCTTCATGGCCAGCATGGATTTCGATGCGGATGCCGGCTACCTCGCCTGGGTGATCGGCGGTTACGCAGACTGGAACGTTCCCGGGTTCATGTTCCTGCGCACCTATATCGCGGGCGTCATCGATCAGAGCGACATCGCTCAGGACGATGGATGGCAGGCCGATATCGCCTGGGCCTATCCCTTCACCATCGGTGGCCAGCGCTTCAGCTTTGAAGGACATGCCGAATACACCGGCAACTCCGCCAACATCTATGGCAAGCAGCTTGATTGGTTCCTTGCGCAGCCGCAGTTCCGCTGGGACGTCGGTTATGCGCTTGGCGGTGACAAAGACCGCTTCTTCATCGGTACCGAATATCAGTACTGGCGCAACAAGCTCGGCACCGACGTAGACGAGAGTGCATTCCAGGCGCTTGCCGTCTGGCGTTTCTGAGACTGACCTGAGCCCCCGACTGCAAGGGCTGCACCTCGTGCAGCCCTTTTTTTGTTTTGAGCGTCCGCTGTCTGCGCGCGTTCGCGCAGAACAGGCTTGAAAGGCAACGGCTTGGACGTGACTGAGGCCGATACGCGACACCTCGGAAAAGGCGCGTGTGCGCCGCTTCGAGAGGGGGCTAAAGCGACTTGATTATCCCACCTCAACATGCATTATATGAATGCAATATCCAATATACGGATACGCGAGGGACAGATGGGACTACGTATTGCGATCGATACCGGCGGCACTTTCACTGACGTTGTGGCGATCAATGACGCGACCGGAGCCATGACGGTGGTGAAGACGCCATCGACCCCGGCAGATCCAAGCGTGGGCTTGTTGAATGGCGTCCGTCGCGTGCTCGATGAGGTCGGTGCATCCGACCGCGACCTCAACATGCTGCTGCATGGCTCGACGGTCGCGACCAACGCGGTGCTCGAGCACAAATTCTCAGGCCTCGGGCTGATCGTCACGCGCGGCTTCCGTCATATGATCGAGGTTGCCCGCCAGTCCGTTCCCGACGGCTACGGCAACTCGTTCTTCTGGGTGAAGCCGCCGCGCCTCGTGCCGTTGCACCTCGTACGCGAGGTCGGCGGCCGCATGAACTTCTCCGGCCAGGAGCTGGAGGCGCTTGACGAGGCGGCGACGCTGCAAGCCGTTCGCGAGCTGGTCGAGGATGGAGTCAGCTGCATCGGTGTGTGCTTGCTGCACTCCTACGCGAATGACGCGCACGAGCGCCGCATCGGCGAGCTGATCAGGGAAAATTTCCCCGACGTGTTCGTCTCGCTGTCGTCCGTCGTGCTCCCGGAGTATCGCGAGTACGAACGCGCGATGACCACCCTGATCGACGTGCTCGTTAAGCCCTATTGCCGGACTTACCTCAACAGCGCGGCTGACAAGCTGCGCTCGCAGTCGGGCGATATCCCGTTCCTCATCATGCAGTCGAACGGCGGCGTGGTGAAGCATTCGTCGGCCGGCGAAAAGCCGGTGACGATGCTGCTGTCGGGGCCGGCCGCGGGCATTCTCGGCTCGATCCACATGGCGCGCCTTGCTGGCTACAAGGACATTCTAACGATTGACGTCGGCGGCACATCTACGGACGTCGCTATCGTCGAGGACTACGCGCCGATGTACACGTCGGCTTCGATGGTCGAGAACTATCCCGTCAAGACGCCGATGCTCGACATCGTCACTGTCGGATCGGGAGGCGGCTCGATTGCCTGGATAGATGCATACGGCCAGCTCAAGGTCGGTCCGAAGAGCGCCGGTGCTGATCCAGGACCCATTTGCTATGGCAGGGGCGGCACTCAGCCGACGGTCACGGACGCCGCGATTACGCTCGGCCGTCTCCCTTCAGCGCTCATCGGTGGCGCCATCAAGCTCGACGCCGTTGCGGCGCGCGCAGCTTACGACAAGCTCGGCGCTAAGTTCGGCATGACGGCCGAGGAAGTGGCCGCGGGCGCACTCGAGATTGCTGCGGTCAACCAGGTGTTCGGCATCCGCCAGGTGACGACCACCCGAGGCCGCGATCCCGGTGCCTATGCCATGGTGGCATTCGGGGGTGCCGGCGGACTGTTCGCTGCCGAGGTTGCCGACCTGCTCGACGTGCGCACGATCGTGTCGCCACCGAGCCCGGGCAATCTCTGCGCCTTCGGTCTGCACGTTTCGGACGTGCGCCGCGACTACATCCGCACGCTCGTGCGTCAGCAATCGACGGTCGATAAGCAGGAAATTCTCTCCGCCTGGGAGGATCTCGCGCAGGAAGGCGTCAGGGACATCTCCGCTGAAGGTATTCCGGCCGAGAAGATCAAGGTCCGCCGCGTCGCTGATGTGCGCTATCTCGGCGAAGGCCATGAGGTGCAGGTCGATGTACCAGACGGTGTCACTGGGCTTGCCGCTGTCGAGCACATGTTCAAGGACTTCCACCGCGTCCACGATCAGACCTTCGGCTTCCACTACGAAGGGGAGCAGGATGTCGAGCTGGTGAACCTGCGCGTGCAGGCAATCGGCGAGCAGCATCGTCCTCAGATCAACGCCGACATGACGGTGAAGGACGCAGCCACGCCCTTCGGCCATCGCCAGGCTTTCTGGCGCAGCTCCGGCTGGGTCAATTGCCCGCTCTACAAGCGCACTGAGCTCGCGATCGATCAGCGCGTGAGTGGTCCTGCGATTATCGAAGAGTACGGCTCGACAGTGGTGGTTCCTGCCAGCTGGACCGTTCGCGCCGATGCGTACGGCAACCTCATTCTAGAAAAGAACACGGACTAGGGGACAGAGCAGACATGCTTGATAGACCAACAAAGCTCGGCCCGATCGAGCTGGAAGTTATTCACGGCACGATCCGCGCTGCCGAGCTCGAGATCGAAGCTGCGGTCGAACGCACCGCCCGCTCGCCGATGATCCGCGACCAGCACGACTATCGCGTTGCGCTGTTCGATGCGAAAGGTCGCAAGCTCACCGGCCGTTCCTATTCGGCGATCGTCGAACCGGTGTTCGAGTATTTCGGCGCGGACAACATCTTTCCGGGCGACGTGTTCTTCTGGAACGACCCTTACAACTCCTGCGGCGGCATCGGCCACGTTCCCGACCTGTGCACCACCGTGCCGATCTTCTTCGGCGAGCGCCTGATCGGCTTCAGCCAGGTGTTCGGTCATCACGACGATATCGGCGGCGCGGTGCCGGGCAGCTTGCCGGTGCACGCGACCGACAGCTGGATGGAAGGCGTGCTCATCCCGCCGATCAAGCTCTATGAGCGTGGCAAGCTGAACGAGGCTGCGTTCAAGATCATCGTGCGCAACTCGCGCCTGTCCGAGCACCTTGCCGGCGATCTCGACGCCGAGATCGGCGCTGCCAAGCTCGGGTCGCGCCGCGTCATAGCGCTCGCGGAGCGTTACGGCGTCGATACGCTCGAAGCAGCGTTCGACCAGATCCTGCTCAACACCGCGGAGGTATTCCGCCGCGAAATTCTGCCGCGCATCAAGGACGGCGTCTACAACTTCGAGGATTACATCGAGAACGACGGCGTCGACGAGCCGCGCCTGCACGCGCTGCGCATCAAGATGACGAAGACGCCCGAGAAGATCATTCTCGACTTCACCGGCACCGACCCGGAAGCGAAGGGACCGATCAACTGGTCGCTCGACGAGGTCGAGGGGCGCTACTTCCGCAAATGGCTGGCGCCGACGCTGCGCTCCCTTGCCAACTCGCCAGAGCGGGCAGCGGAGATCGACTCCAATGAAGGCGTGCTCGACGTCATCGATGTAGTCTTCCCCGAGAAGGGCACATTGATCACGCCGACGTTCGGCAAGCCGACCGGCATGCGCTTCTTCCTCATGCTGCGCACGCTGGGGGTCTTTGCGGCATGCTTGTCGAAGGCAACCGACGGCAAGATGCCGGCGGATCACGAGACGATCCGCATCTGGGGCGTCACCGGCGGCAAGACGCAGAACGACTTCTATCTGTTCCGTGAAGTTCTCGGTGGCGGCAGTCCTGGTCGCCCGTGGGCAGACGGTTCCGACGTGGTGCACATCGTACCGAACTCGAAGAACCTTCCCGCCGAGTTCTCCGAGACGCGCTATCCCATTCTGGTCGAGCGCCTCGGGCTGAAGCAGGACTCGGGCGGCGCTGGCTTCCATCGTGGCGGCCTCGGCTACGACAAGCGCATCAAGATGCTCGATGACTGCAAGCTCATCTCCAACGCCGACCGCTCGATGCTGGGATGCTACGGGGTGAACGGCGGCAAGGCGGGCGCCAACTATAAGGTTACCGTCGCCGGCGTGGCGGGCGAGGAGGCCGAACATCCCGGCATGTGCGATAACGTCGTCGTGCCGGCTGGCGCATCGATCACCATCGTCACCACGGGCGGCGGCGGGTGGGGCGATCCTCTCGCGCGTCCCGTCGACGTGGTCGTTTCCGACGTGCAGTGCGCAAACATTTCAGCGGAATCCGCGCTCGCCGACTATGGCGTCGTGCTGATCAAATCCGGCCGCAAGTGGTCCGCCGATGAGGTTGCCACCAAAGCGAAGCGGGCGGAGTTGGCAAAGGCGCGCGGCAATCTGCCAATGTTCGACCGCGGCGCCTACTTCGATAAGCTGAAGGCGGCAGGCAAGATTACGCGTCCCGAAGGTTGGTCTGATCCCGACGCCGGATGGTTCGCTAAACCTGCAGCGCAGTGAGCAGCTCGAGGGTGGAAGGATGAAGATCAATCAGTCGTTCGAGGTCAACCGGCCGCCAGCGGAAGTCTGGGCACTGTTCCAGGATATTCCGACGGTAGCAACGTGCATGCCGGGTGCGCAGTTCACGGAAGACCGCGGCGACGGAAACTATGCCGGACGGGTGAATATCAAGCTTGGCCCGTTCGGCGCTTCATTCGAAGGCGCAGCGCGTGTGGTGAATGATGCCGCTACACACAGCGCCCACGTGGAGGGGCAAGGCCTCGACCGCAAGGGCGGCAGCCGCTCCAAGCTCATCATGGACTACAAGGTCGTGCAGGCGGGCGTCGGATCGCGGGTCGACATCGAAGCTGATGTGCAGCTCGCAGGTCCCATTGCCCAGTTCGGCCGTACTGGCGTCATCACCGAAACGGCGAACGTTTTGATTGGTCAGTTTGCGCGCAACGTCGAAGCAAAGCTTTCCGAAGTTCAGCCGCAGTGCAGCGCATCCCAAACCGCTGCCTCGACATCTTCGGCTGCTGCTGAACCCGCGCAGGCCGCCAATCAGGTGAACGCATTCAGGATCCTTTGGCTCGTCTTTGTCTCATCGCTCCGGCGAATGTTCGGAATGCAAAGCCGCCAGGGAAGCTAATAGCGATTCCGGCTTCCCACCTCCCGCGCTCGACCACGGCGCGCAAGGGAAGCCGGAGTCGCTAATACGGTGCTTGATGCACCAAGAGCTGCAATAGGGGAGAGCTGCTTCGTGGAACGTCGCTTGTCATACATGACCCAGATGGAGGCCGCCGACGCGATCGCGGCCGGACGATCGGTGATCGTTCCAACGGGGGCGACCGAGGCGCACGGCCCGCACATGCCGCTGGACACAGACACGCACCAGGTGGACCACATCGCCGCCTTGCTTGCAGACAAGATCGACGCGGTTGTCGCTCCGCCCGTCGCTTACGGAATTTCAAAAACCTTCGAGAAGTTTCCCGGCACCATATCGCTCACGATCCCGACGTATCAGACTTTGGTATTCGAGATCGGTGCCGCGCTCGTGCGCCAGGGTTTCAAGCACATCATCCTGCTCAACGGAAATCGCCCGAGCGGTACAGCCAATGACGCCGTCGCGCGCCACCTGATCGATGAGCTGGATGAAGACTATGACTTCGTCGTCTCCGCCGTGAGCTATTGGGAGCCGGCCGCAGCCGAGATTCATGCAATGCGCAAGTCGGTCCCGGGTGGCATGGGGCATGGCTGCGAAATGGAAGCGTCGTTTCAGCTCGCCACGCGCCCGGATATCGTGAAGATGGATCGTCTAGAGGGTGCGCATTACGGCCCCGTGGGCTGGGACCTCGTCGCACCGACCAATCCGACACGCACCTATGCGCGTCGTCCGCGTCCGCAAGTCGGCCACGCGGCGATCTTCGGCGATCCCTCGGTTGCCAGCGCCGAGGCCGGCGAAGCCTTCATCAACGTCGTCATCGCAGCGCTGACGAAAACATTCACCGAGCTGCAAACCTCATACGGCGAACGAAGAAAATGAAACTAGGCCGTACCCGGCCGCCAGCCCAGGTCGAGACTGATCGAATGGGTCGTCTCGAGGAGAAGATCGGTCAGCGCATCCAGTCGCTTGGTGTTTTTCGCGACGGCCTTGCGGAACACGAACGAGAGGCACGCCACGACACGCTCGTTGGCGTCGTAGATCGGCGCAGCGATGGAGCCTGTGAACGGCTGCACGTCGCCAACCGTGAGAGACCTGCCGTCGGCTTTGACCTGTTTGAGGATCGCACGCAGCCGCTTGGGATCCGTAACGGTATCCGCCGTCAGGCGCTCCAGGTCACGTGCAAGATACTCTTCAATGAACTCGGGTTCTTCATACGCGAGCAGCACCAGGCCCTTCGAGCCGCAGTGCAGCGGGAAGTGGTAGCCGTACTCGGCTTTCCTGATGTCTTCTTCCGCGCGCTGGTGCGAGTAGATGGCAACCGACTGATGGCCGATCCGCTCCACCACCTGTGTTGCGATCCCTTCCTCGTCCTCGAGACGTGCGAGGTAGGGCGTGGCGGCCTTCAGCGCCCGATGATTGGCAAGGTAAGCCGATCCGATGTGCCACAGGCGCGGACCGATCTCGTATCGGTTGCTTTCCGGATCGCGGCGCAAAAACTGCGCCTTCTCGAGCTGGATCAGCGTCCGGTGCACGGTGGCCCACGGCAAATTGAGGCTGCGGGTAACGTCGACAACGCGGCCCGGCGACGTCGCGAGGTAATCGAGAACCGCGAACGAGCGCGCCATGCCGCGCAACGGATCGTCGGCGGCGTCTTCTTGGGCACTGTTCGTGGTCTGCGCGGCGCCGTTTCTTTTCTTGGAACCGTTGCCCCGTACCGCTGCGCTTTGCGATTTCGTCACTTCGGAATCCGATCGCTGCTCAAAAAACATTCGTGATGCCCACTCTTACGCCATGACACACAAGCAGACAATGCATTGCGGCAAGAGGACACCGGCTGATTCCATTGGGGAACCATAATGAGTGATCCTATTTGGCGCTGGTCGGCAGTCAACGTCGTTGAGCGGATTGCAGCGGGCGATATCTCTGCGCGGGAGGCGCTCGTAAGCATCGCCGAGCGCATCGAGGCCGTAGACGGCCAAGTCAACGCCCTGCCCATTTTATGCCTCGACCGGGCTTTCCACTATCTGGAGGAACTCGAGAAACGCCCGCCCGCCGAGCGCGGCCGCTTTTTCGGGCTCCCATGGACCATCAAGGATTCGGCCGCTGTTGCCGGCGTGCGGACGACATATGGCTCGCTCGCATACGCTGACTATGTCCCGAGCCATTCGGATTACGTTGTCGACGCTATCGAAGCGGCGGGTGGGGCCGTCTATGCAAAGTCGAACACGCCGGAGTTCGAAGCGGGCGCCAACACCTTCAACGAGGTTTTCGGGCGTACTCTCAATCCATGGGATGTAACGCGCTCCGCCGGCGGATCTTCGGGTGGAGCCGCCGTGGCCGTCGCCACCGGAATGGCGTTCCTGTCACAAGGGTCGGATTTCGCCTGCTCGCTGCGATTTCCAGCGGCCTTCTGCAATGTCGTGGGATTGCGTCCGAGCCCTGGACTGATACCCCAAGGACCGAGCAGCTTACCCATGCAGGTGCTTTCGGTCATGGGCCCGCTGGCCCGCACGGTCGAGGATGCAGCGCTGGCGCTCGATGGCATGGCGCGGTTCGATGTGCGAGACCCGCTCTGTCGTCCTCTCCCGACCAAGCAAAGCTATCTCGAAGCGGCCCGGCATGCGACGCCGCCCAAGTCGGCCGCCTACAGCGTCACGCTTGGCCTGGCTGAGGTCGATCGCGGCGTGCGCGCCGTTGTCGAGGACGCGATCGATAAGCTCGTCCGGGCCGGGCTCGACGTGGACGCAGCCGACCCGGACCTGCGCTCGAGCGATAGCGTGTTCCGCACGCTCCGCGCCTTTCAGTTCGCGGCTTTGCGGCGCGACGCGCTCCAAGCCCACCGCCAGAAGCTGAAGCCGGAGGTCGTCTGGAACATTGAAGAAGGCTTGCGCCTTTCCGCTGCGGACATTGGCTCCGCGGAGGCGGAACGCGGGCGGCTGCGGCGCACCATGATCGCGTTCCTCGATAAGCACGGCATCCTCATAACGCCGACCGCGCCCGTCGAGCCGTTCCCGGTCGAGCAGCGCTACGTCGAGGAGATCGAGGGCCACAAGCTCAATACGTATCTCGACTGGATGGTGCTGGGGTATGCCATCAGCGTGTGCGGATGCCCGGCGATCTCAATCCCTTGTGGCCGCACAAGCACCGGATTGCCGGTTGGTCTGCAACTCGTTGCAAAGCCTTATGCCGAGGCGGAGTTGCTGTCGGCGGCCGCGTGGTGCGAGGCTGTGCTCCAAAGCGCTTTGCGCGTCCCCATCGATCCCGCAGTATCGCCATGAGCGCTTCAAATTTCTGGCGCAGGGCAGAGCCTCTGCTGTTGCTACTCGCAACCGGTGCAGGCGTCGGCACCATCTTTCCCTTGGGCAATATTGCCGTGTCCCATGGGCTGTCGCCGCTCGTCTATGTTGCGGTGGCGTCGTTGGGAGGCACAGTCGTCCTTGCGCTGCTCAACTGCCTGAAGGGCTACTCACTGCGGCCTGATCGCGAAGCACTGCGATATGCCTTTATCTCCGGTCAACTCACCATCGCAGTGCCGTTCACCGCAATCGTAGCTGTGATGCAGCATCTGGGCTCGGCGTTGCCCGCCATCATGCAAACGCTCATCCCGATCGCGACGCTGGCGATCGTCTACATGATGCGCCTCGAGAAGCCGAGCGCTGCCCGCGTGTTTGGATTGGCATTGGGCATAGCCGGCGCTGCAATCATTCTGATCACGCGCGGACACGGCGATGAGGAAACTGCATCTTCTATTCTCTGGTATCTGGCGGCGCTGATCGGCCCAGCGGTTCTCGCCGTCGGCAACGTTTATCGCAGTGTCGACTGGCCTTCGTACGACCCGCCCGCCTTGCAATTGGCGACGTGGACTCTTGCTGCAGCTGCACAGTCTTTGATCTGTTTGCTCATCTTTTGGGAACTCGTCTCGCCAAGTGGCGCAAACGGCACTGTGGTCCAGCATATTCTTGCGAACTGGAAGTTGATCGCTCTGCAATCCGTCACGCTCGGCATCGGCTACGCGTTCTACTTCCGCCTCCAGCGTGTCGGTGGACCCGTCTACATCAGCCAACTGAGCTACGTGAATATGGCCGTTGGAGTGCTGTTTGCCGTGGCTTTTTTCGGCGAGGTGATCTCGCTCTGGAGCTGGCTTGCGCTCGCTCTCACCGCGCTAGGTGTTTTCATCGTTAATTCGACGGCACCACGTAATCAGCGCCCAGAATAACAATATTGACAGTTTTGTTTATCTCAAATTAGGATGCCATATCCAATATGTGGATATATCCACCTGTTGGGCGCGACATCGCCGCATTTTGCGGAGATGGGGTTCGGGCTAGCAAAAACATCAGCCGGTCCCGGCCAAATAAAGCGATCGGCTTGCGAGGTAGGATGAAACCACCGCCCTTCGAGTACTGTGCGCCCCGCTCGCTTAAGGATGCCGTTGACCTGCTTGCCGCCGATCCATCAGCGATGGTTCTCGCCGGTGGCCAAAGTCTGATCCCCGCGCTCAACATGCGCTTCGCCGCACCGAGTCGCCTCATCGACATTCAGCATGTCGAAGGACTGAAGGGGACTGCGATCGAAGGCGGCAACATCATCGTTCGAGCCATGACGCGTCACCGCGAGCTCGAACTCAACGACGAAGTCTTCCGCGCCAATCCGCTGATCCGTGAGACGATGGCGCACGTCGCTCACGTTCCTATCCGTAATCGCGGCACCGTGGTCGGCAGCTTGTGCCACGCCGATGCAGCCGCTGAGATGCCCTCGATTCTGCTTGTGACGGACGGCTCCGTAATCACCGAGAGCCCGCGCGGCCGCCGCGAGATTCCCGCCGCCGACTTCTTCCAGTTTCATATGACGACGTCGCGCGAGCCGGACGAGATCGTCGTCGAAGCGCATTTCCCCGTTCTGCCTCAGGGCGCCGGCTGGGCATTCGAGGAGTTCACGCGTCGCCACGGTGACTATGCGATTGCCGCCGTCGCGGCGATCGTCACGCGGGCGGGATCAACGGATGTCGTGTCGCTGTCCGCGTGCGGCGTCGCCTCGCGCCCGATCCGCCTCACGGCGTGTGAACAGATCTTCGCGGCCCAGGGCCTCACCGACGCATCCTTCAAAGCCGCCAGCGAGGCGGCGAAGGAGTACGTGACAGCGCCCGACGATATCCACGCGACCAACGACTACCGGCGCGATCTGCTGGCAAGTCTTGTGGTCCGGGCCGTCGAGAAGGCGCTTACGAGGTCGCGTTGAGGGAAATGCACAAATGAGCCGCGCCAAGATAAGAACAAAACTTCCAACCAAGTCGGCTGACTCTACCGTCGACATCGAGCTGACCGTAAACGGGGAGCAGGTGTCGGCAGAAGTCAGCACCCGCATGCTGCTGTCGGACTTTCTGCGTCACGAGCTTGGGCTGACGGGCACCCACGTCGGATGCGAGCACGGTGTTTGCGGCGCCTGCACCGTGCTCATCGACGGTGTTGCCGGCCGCTCTTGCCTCACCTTCGCCGCACAGGCCGCCGGCTGCGAAGTGCGCACCATCGAATCCGTCGCCAACAAAGACGGCACGCTGCATCCGCTGCAGGAAGCATTCCGCGATTGTCATGGTCTGCAGTGCGGCTACTGCACGCCCGGCATGATCATGAACATCCTCAGCAGCTTCAATTCCAGCGCGCCGCTCGATCTCTCTGACGAGGGCATCAGAGACATCATCTCGGGCAATCTGTGCCGCTGCACCGGCTATCAGAACATCATCGCCGCCGTACGTCAGGCGGCCAAGGCAATGTCGCTGGGCTAAGGGGGCACCGATGTCGACGAAAATGTTCGGTGCCCGCATCAAGCGGAACATTGATCCGCAGTTGCTGGTCGGGGAGGGCTCGTTCGTCGACGACATTCCTCTGGCCGGCGCGCTGCACGTGGCCTTCGTGCGCAGCCCGTTTGCGCGAGCCAAGATCAATTCGATCTCGACCGAACTCGCCGAGCAGCATCCAGGCGTCGCAGCCGTCTACACCTGCGACAACATCGGGGCGCTCGATCTGGAGTTGCCGCAACTCATCCCGCATCCGTGCATGAATAGCCCGCGTACCCAACGCCCGTTGGCGCGCGGTGACGTCTTTTACGTTGGCCAGACGGTTGCGATGGTCGTGGCTGTCGATCGCTACACGGCCGAGGATGCCGCAGCGCTCGTCGATGTCGACTACGAGCGGCTCCCGGTGGAAATCGACCTCGAGAAGGCAATTCTCGATGGCGCCCCGCTCGTCCATCCGACCCACCCGAACAACATCGCCGCCGATCTGGTGCAGATTTCCGGCGATCCCGACAGCGCCATCGCCGGTGCCGAGCACGTAACGAAGATCCGCGTGCAGGTGGATCGTTCGACCGCAGCGCCGATGGAGTGTCGCGCGGTCGCCGCGACCTTCGACAAGGTCATGGGCGAGTTGACCGTATGGGACAGCACGCAAGGCCCGATCGCCATCCGCGGCGGCCTGGCGTCCATTTTCAATCTCGACGAAGACAAAGTCCGCGTGATCGCTCCCCATGTCGGCGGAGGTTTCGGCCAGAAAGTGCTCCTCTTCTATCCTGATGAGCTTCTGGTGCCGTTTGCGGCGATGCAACTCGGCCGCCCCGTGAAGTTCATCGAGGACCGCCGCGAGAACTTCATCGGCTCGTCGCAGGAACGCACGCAGATCCACGAGATCGAGCTCTACGCCAAGAAGAACGGCGAGGTCATCGCTCTCGTCGACCGCTTCCTGCACGATACGGGCGCCTTCATTCCTTACGGCATCGCCGTGGCCCAGGTCGCATCGACATCGATCGCCGGGCCATATCGCATTCCCAACATTCGCGTAGAGTTCAAGGCAGTCTACACGCCGACCGTCGTCGTCACGCCCTATCGCGGCTGCGGTCGACCGCAAGCGAACTTCGCCATCGAACGGGCGATGGACAAACTTGCCGAGGAACTCGGCCTTGATCGCTTCGAGGTTCGTCGCCGCAATCTGATTGCCGACCACGAGTTCCCGTATCTGCGCAAGGGACTGCTGTTCGCCGACGGTCTGCCGGTCAGCCTCGACAGCGGCCAGTATCACAAGGCGCTGCAGCTGCTGACCGAGAAGCTTGCGCCGGAAGAGTTCGCGGGCCAGCAGAAGGCCGCGCGCGATGCGGGTCGCTATCTCGGGCTCGGCCTTTCGTTCTACGTCGAAGGAACCGGTCTCGGGCCCTACGAAGGCGGCCACATCAAAATTCATCCGATCACCGGTAAGGTCTACGTCAACACGGGTCTGACGTCGCAAGGGCAGGGGCATGACACCGTCTTCGCCCAGATCGTTGCCGACCAGCTTGGCGTAGCCGTTACCGACGTCATTCTCGTCGAGGGCGATACCAAGGCCTTCGACTGGGGCGTCGCCACGTTCGCCAGCCGGGCGGCGGTGGTGTCCGGAAATGCCATCCACAAGTCGGCGCTGATCGTCCGCAAGAAGACCTTGGCGGCAGCGGCCAACATGCTTGAGGTGAGCCCGGACGACCTGGAACTGCGCGACGGTGCAGCATGGGTGAAAGGCAGCAATCGCTCTGTTTCGCTCGCTGCCATCGCGACGGCCACCAACCCGCTGCGTTACGCCTTCAACGAGTCTGCAAAGGCCGCCACCCAGTTTGCTCCCGCAAGCAAGCACGACGGACCGCCGCTGGCGGAAGGCCAGCATCCGGGCCTCGAAGCAACGGACTACTACAGCCCGCCTAGCGCCACATGGGCCTATGGCGTGCACGGTGCCATCGTCGAGGTCGATCCCGACCTCTGCGCCATCAAGATCAAGCGCTACATCTGCATCCACGACTGCGGAAACATGATCAACCCGACGATCGTCGAGGGCCAGGTCATGGGCGGTATCGCGCAAGGCATCGGCGGCGCCATGTATGAGCGCATCGAATACGACACCGAAGGCAATCTCATCAACGCGAACTTCGTGGACTTCCTAGTCCCCTACGCGACCGAAATTCCGCCTGTCGAGATCCTCCATCTCGAAACGCCAACGCCGTTGAACCCGCTCGGGGTCAAGGGCGTCGGCGAGGCTGGATGCATCCCTGTGGCGGCCGTCATTGCTTCTGCTGTCGAAGATGCGCTGCGACCGCTGACACACGAGCACTTCTACCACGTACCGATAACGCCGAGCGCCATACACGCAGCCCTGAAGAAGGCAGCGCCGGCAAACTAGACAAATGACGCCGGGTAACGGCGTCGACGGGTGGAAACATCGTGATGACCGGCGACGGTCGTCACCAGGGATGGCGAGAAGAGCGAACGTCGGTGTCAGTCCTCGGGGGGGACATGAGACAGGCGAAGCTATCCGAACTGAGTGTTGACCAGGGGAAGCGGCGAGTTCGCCGAAGCAGGATGGGAAGTGAACGATGAAAGCGAAGTTCAAGATGCTACTTGCGGCGGTAGCCACGATGGCCGTCATATCGGCCGCGCCGGCCAGGGCTGAATTCAAGCTCGAGAATCCGCCGAAGATTGCCATGATCCTTCTGGCCCAGAAGAACGATGGCGGCTGGTCGCAAGCGCTCGACGAGGCGCGTCAGAAGCTCGAGAAGGACATGGGGATCACCATTCCCGTCATCGAGAACGTGCCCGAGAACGCCACCGCCATTCGCCCGGCTGTCGAGCTTCTCATCCAGCGCGGCACCAACGTGATCATCGGATCGGCTTTCGGCTACTCCGACACGTTCAAGGAACTTGCAGAGAAGTATCCCAAAGTCGCCTTCCTCAATCCGGCCGGCACGACGAACGGCCCCAACCTGGAGAGCTTCTACGGGCGCACTTACGAGAGCCAGTATCTGTGCGGCATGGCTGCGGCTGGTGCCTCGAAGACTGGCAAGCTCGGCTTTGTCGCTGCCAACCCGTTCGGGCTGGTGAACTGGACCGTCAACGCCTACGCAATGGGCGCGCGTCAGGTCAACCCCAAGGCCACCGTCACCGTCGTCTACACCGGCGCGTGGAATGATCCCGTCAAGGAGCGCGCCGCTGCGCAGGCTCTGATCGAGCAGGGCATCGACGTCGTCGGCCAGCACGTCGACACTGCTGCTGTGCAGATCGTCGCGCAGGAAAAAGGCGTCTACGGCACTGGTCATCACCGCGACCTTTCCGAGTTCGCGCCGAAGGCGACGCAGTGCTCGTCGGTCTGGGTGTGGGACCGCTTCCTCGGACCTGAAATCAAGAAGCTGTCGACCGGCTGGACGCCGAGCGAGTACGGCGCCTTCATCGCCATGAAGGACGGCGGCACCGACATCAAGTGTTGCGGCGATGCCGTGCCGAAGGACGTCGCCGACAAGATCACCGCCGCGCGCCAGGAGATCATCGACGGCAAGCGCCAAGTCTACGCCGGCCCGCTCAAGGATCGCGAAGGCAAGGAGCGCGTCGCGGCCGGTCAGGTCCTCAGCGACGGCGATCTTTGGAAGATGGATTGGTTCGTCGATGGCGTGATCAGCCAGAAGTAATCGACAGGGGCGCGACGGTTCTCCGTCGCGCTCCCGCTAGCTTTTGGTGGGGCCATGCCAATTCTCGAACTCCACGACGTATCGAAGTCCTTCGACGGCTTCCAGGCCGTGGCGGATGCATCGTTCGACCTCGTGCCGGGCGAGCTGCATGCCCTTCTGGGTGAGAACGGCGCCGGCAAATCATCACTGATGAATATTGTGGCCGGTCTTTACCGCCCCGACAAAGGACGCATTCGCGTCAGCGGCCGCGACGTCCACATAGACGGACCATCCACCGCAAAAAGGCTCGGCATCGGCATGGTGCACCAGCACTATAAACTGGTGAAGGCCTTCAATGCCGTAGAGAACATTCTGCTTGCCGCCGGCGCCGACAAGTACCGCGCGGGCTTGGCCGAGGTGGCGAAGTCGGTCCGCGAACACTGCGAAGAGATGGGCTTCGACGTTGATCTGAGCCGGCCTGTCGGCGCGTTGTCCGTTGCCGAGCAGCAGCGGGTCGAAATACTCAAGGTGCTCGTCAACGGCGCACAGATCATCATCCTCGACGAGCCGAGCGCCGTGCTGACCGACAGCGAGGCGGCAGCCCTTCTCAAAGTCATGCGCACGTTGGCCGCCAAGGGTGCCGCGGTCGTGCTGATTACGCACAAGCTCGGCGAGGTAAAGGCATTCGCGGACCGCGTCACGATCATGCGGGGCGGGCGCACCGTGACCACCGCTGATCCAAAGGGCAGCTCACTCGCGGACCTCACAGCCAAGATCATCGGTCAGGCTGTTTGCGAGACGCGCCATCCCGCAAAGGCGATTGGAACGCCTGTGCTCCACCTCAAGGGCATCACGGGCTCGCGAGCCGACGGGCACCGTACGCTGCATGGCGTCGATCTTACGCTGCGCGCAGGCGAGCTTTACGGCATCGCTGGCGTTGGTGGCAACGGCCAGCCCGAGCTAGCCGAGATCCTGATGGGCGTGAACAGGCCGACCGGCGGAACGCTCGAGTTCGTCGGAGCAGGCGACATCAGTCGCAGCAGTCCTGCGGAGAGGCGCAAGCTGGGGCTGGTCTGCATCCCAGCCGACCGAGCGACCTACGGCCTGGCTGGCGAATTGTCGATTTGCGAGAATTATATTGTCACCGGCGTGCGCAACGGCCGCTTCGGCTCCTGGACGCGCGTCAACTGGCGCTCGGGAGCGGCCAGCACCAATGACGCAGTCAGCGCCTTTGAAGTTCTGGGCGTTCGCTCCACACGTCAGAAGGCGTCGCTGCTCTCAGGCGGCAACGCCCAGAAGCTCGTCATTGCCCGCGAGCTCGCCTCGCCCCCGCGCATTGTCGTGGCTCACAGCCCGAGCCGCGGTCTCGATGCGCGCGCGACCAGCGAGGTACGCCGACGCTTGCTCGAGGCGCGCGATGCCGGCGCCGCGGTTCTGCTTATCAGCGAGGACCTCGACGAGATCATGCTGATGTCGGACCGCATCGGCGTCATGACGCGCGGCCGTATCGTGCAAGAGTTCGAAGCGCCCGCTGACCGGCAACTGTTGGGCAAGGCGATGGTGCACCATGACTGAGATGCAGTTGAACATTGGCATGGCTCGCCCGCAGCAGCCGCCCGCGCCGCCCTCGATGGGCCGGCGCATTCCCGGTTTGCTGCTCGAAGTGCGCCAGCACGCGCCGATTTGGTTTCAAACTCTCGTGCTTCTTTGTGGGATGGCAACGGGCCTCGGGCTTTCGTTCCTTATCCTGCTGGCGGCAGGGGTTCCGGCCGATGGGCTGGTCGTCGAATTCAAGAGCATCTTCTCCAATACGACGAATGTCGCATCCCTGCTGACCCAGCTCGCGCCGTTGCTGATCGTCGGCCTGAGTGCTGCCGTCGCCTTCCGGGTGCAGTTCTGGAACATCGGCATCGAAGGGCAAATGATATTCGGCTCGATCGCCGCGACGTTTGTTGCCATCAATGACATCGGACCCGAGCCGCTGCGCCTGCCGCTGATGATGGCCGCCGCCGCCATCGGCGGCATGGCCTGGATCATCGTCCCGGCGCTGCTGCGCATCCGCTTCGGCGTCAACGAGATCATCTCGACGCTGTTGCTCAACTACGTCGCCGTCAATTTCCTGCTGCATCTTCTTTACGGAGGCTGGCGCGACCCGAAGAGCAGCTTCCCCAACTCCGAGCAGTACACCGCAGCTGAGCGCCTTCCGCAGCTGGGATGGGAGAGCCTCACGTATGCTTTGCCCCTCGCGCTGGTGCTGACGCTATTCTGCTGGTGGCTGTTCAGCCTCAGCCGCTTCGGCTTCTATACGCGCATTGTGCAGTCGAATCCGAAGATGGCGCTGGCGATGGGTATTCCGGTGATCGCCGTGACGCTCGGCGCCGCGCTTCTGTCGGGCGCGCTCGCGGGCGTTGCCGGCTTCACCATCAGTTCCGGTGTGGAATACCGCCTGACGCAGGGCTTCTTCCTGGGCTACGGCTTCTCCGGCATCCTCATTGCCTTCCTCGCCCGCAACAACATGATCGGCGCCATCCTCGTCTCGCTTCTGGTGGCAACGTTCTTCGTCGCCAGCCAGAGCCTTCAGGTGTTCTACCAGGTGCCTGGCGCGATCGTGCAGTTGATCCAGGCCGTCATCGTCATCTCGGTCGCCGGCTTCGAGTTCTTCAACCGCTTCCGCTTACGTCTGGCGAGGTAGACGCAATGACAGACTTCTTCATCAACTGGGTCGCGAACATCCCAGGCTTCGCCGCACCATTCGCCCTGGCAGCGCTCGGCTTGATCGTGTCGGAGAAGTCCGGCGTGCTGACGCTCGGCGCCGAAGGTTACATGCTCGTCGGCGCGCTGTCGGGCGTCGGAGCCATCCTGCTGCTCGGCGGATACCCGATCGCTGCCTTGCTCATTGCCGCCGCCGTAACGAGCCTCTTCTCGCTCATCTTCGCAGTGATGACGGTCACACTGCGCGTCAACCAGGTGATCGCCAGTCTCGCCATCATCTTTCTCGGTCAGGGCTTGACCAGTCTCATCGCTACGCGGGCGGGTTGGCTCAACGTGCCGATCGCGGGTCTCGGAAAGCTCAACGTGCCGGGGCTGTCGGACCTTCCCGTGGTTGGACCGATCCTGTTCCAGCAGGACATCGTCTGCTACCTTCTGGTTCCGATCTTTATCGGTGTCGTCTACGTCCTCAATCGCACCGTCATCGGGCTGAAACTTCGCGCCGTCGGTGACGGGCCGGATGCCGCCGACGCGGCAGGCGTAAGCGTCAACCTCGTTCGTTATGGCGCCGTCATGGCTGGCGCCGCGCTGGTCGGTCTGGCTGGCGCGTACCTCTCCATAGGCATCGCCAAGCTTTGGGTTGATGGCATGTCGGGTGGTCGCGGCTTGATCGCCATCGCGCTCGTCATCTTCGCCCGCTGGCATCCATGGCGCGCACTCGCTGGTGCCGTTCTCTTCGGCGGTATCGAGGCGCTTATCCCGCGCGTCGCGGCCATCGGCCTGCAGGTGCCCCAGTACTTCGTGATGATGACACCGTATCTCGCCACCCTCGCGGTGATGGTCTGGGCGAGCACGCGCGGACGCGAGCGGGAGGCCTTCGCCATGCCGCGGGCTTTGGGACAACCGCACACGCGCGAGGAGCGGCACTAGCAGCCACGTAAGCGCAGGGCGTCCCGCACCAGCTGCGCGGAATAAGAACAAGGCCGGGGTGATGCCCCGGGCCTCTTCTTGTCGGCTACCACGTAGCCGATGTTCCGGCGTTACACCGCGCGCTTCAGTGCATGTATAAATCCCTGTAGGTCTGGCGCAGCTCGTTCTTCAGCACCTTGCCCATCGTGTTGCGCGGCAGCGCATCCACAAACAGCACGCGCTTCGGCAGCTTGTATTTCGCGAGCTTGCCTTCCAGCACCGACAGCACGCCCTTCTCGTCGAGCTCAGCACCTTGGTTCAAGACGACGACGGCGGTAACGCCCTCGCCGAAGTCGCGGTGCGGCACGCCGATGACGGCGCTCTCGAACACGCCGCCCATGGCGTCGATCTCCGCCTCGACCTCTTTCGGATACACATTGTAGCCGCCCGAGATCACGAGGTCTTTGCCGCGCCCGACGATCGACACGTAGTTGTTGTCGTCGATCTTACCGAGATCGCCCGTGATGAAGTAGCCATCGGGCGTGAATTCCGCTGCCGTCTTCTCCGGCATGCGCCAATAGCCCTTGAATACGTTCGGGCCCTTCACCTGAATCATGCCGACCTCGCCCGCGGGCTTGGCTGCCCCCGTTTCGGGATCGCAAACGCGGACGCTGATCCCGGACAATGCTGGCCCCACTGATCCTGGGATGCGCTCGCCCTCGTACGGGTTCGACGTGATCATGTTCGTCTCGGTCATACCGTAGCGCTCGAGGATACGATGCCCCGTACGCTGTTCCCACGCGCGATGCGTCTCCGCCAGCAGCGGTGCCGAACCGGAAACGAACAGGCGCATGTTCGCCGTTGTCTCTCGCGTGAGGCGTGGGTCATCCAGCAGCCGCGTATAAAACGTCGGAACGCCCATCATCGTCGTGGCCCCCGGCCAAAGCCGGAAGATCTCGTGGGGATCGAATTTCGGCAGCAACACCATCGATGATCCCGCCATCAGCGTGACGTTGGTGGCGACGAACAGGCCGTGCGTGTGGAATATCGGCAGCGCATGCAGCAGCACATCGTCAGCGGTGAAGCGCCACGATCCCTTCAGGACGCTGGCATTCGATGTGAGATTGGCGTGCGTTAGCATCGCGCCTTTCGACCGGCCGGTCGTGCCCGACGTATAAAGGATCGCAGCGAGATCATCGCCAGTGCGTTCGACGTCACAGAATTCCGTGGCAAGGTCGCCGCTCTCCTCGCTCACTGTCCCGATCCCATTGCGATCGAGCGTCTCGACGTGCGCGACACCAAGCTCGCGCGCCAGCCCTGAAATGCCCGCGAGCTTTGCCGGGTCGCACACGACAATCCGCGGCTCGGCATCCCCGATGAAGTATTCCATCTCGGCGAGCGTGTAGCCTGTGTTCAGCGGCAGATAGACGGCGCCGACGCGCAGGCAGGCGAGATACAACATGAGCGCGCGAGCCGACTTTTCCACCTGCACGGCAACGCGGTCGCCCGGCTTCACGCCCTTTGATACGAGCAGGTTGGCGAGCTTTGCAGATTCGGAAAACGCCGCTTCATAGCTCGTCACCTGACCCGCCGGCGACACGATGAATGGCGCCGACACCCGTTCGGTTCGCGCCCGGATGAGGGAGAACAGATTTCCAGACATGACAATCTCCTTGAGCGCGCTCAGTGTTGTGGAACGGGCAGGGCGAGGCGATCGGCAGACGCATTGCGCAACAGGCGTTGCACCGTCGGCGACGTCACGATCTCTCCCTGCTCGGCATAGGCTTCGTGGTTCTTCTCGATGGCGCCGAGGTCGTAGAGGTAGTTCACCATCAGCCCATAGGATTGAGTGATGCCCTTGGGCGAGACATCGCCCATGAAGTTGATGCGCTCGAGCCTTGCGCCGTTGCCGAGATGAAAGCGCGCCACCGGATCGATGGGGCGGCCTTGCGGCGTCTTCGCCTTGATGAAGTATGCAGCCGCTGCTTCCTTCATCGGCTCTCCCACTTCCCCCGCATGCGCATTCATCCAATCTGGATCGCGCAACCTCTGCAAAGCCTCGAGGCCGGCCCGGTGGATGAATGGAGACCGCACGGTGGCGCACTCTGCCGCCAGCCACTTCGCAAACCCCGGCACGGGCGAAAGCGTCACGAAGGTCGATAGCTGAGGCATCTCCCGCTTCAGCTCTTCCACCACCTGCTTGATCAGAAAGTTTCCGAACGAGATGCCAGCCAGTCCGCGCTGGCAGTTCGAGATCGAATAGAACACCGCTACCGAGGCTTCGGCAGGGGAGAGCGGTTCACGCTTCAGGTCCAGCAGCGGCGCTATGGCGCCAGGAATGTCGCGCGTCAGCGCCACCTCGACGAAGATCAGCGGGTCATCGTTGATCTGCGGATGGAAGAACGCATAGCAACGCCGGTCAGGCGGCTCCAAGCGGTTGCGCAGGTCATCCCAGCTCTTGATGGTGTGAACCGCCTCGTACTCGGTGATCTTCGCCAGAATGTTCGCCGGCGTCGTCCAGTCGATGCGGCGCAGCACCAGGAAGCCGCGGTTGAACCATGACGACAGCAGGTGCGAGAAGTCGGCATCGAGCGGCGACAGCATCGGATCGGCGCGCAGCAATTCGAGAACGTTCTGGCGCATGCGCACCAGCGCTGCCGTTCCTCCCGGAGCGCGGTTAAGGCGGCGAATGACCTCCTGCCGACGCGGCTCGGACGCCGCCGTCAATTCAGTGATGGCCTCGCTCGAGCGTTCATCGAGATAGGCGCGCGCCGCCTTCTCTAGACGCTCCTCCTCCGGCCCATAATCGAGCGCCAGCGACTTCAAAAAGGCCCCGCGCGTGCTCTTGTCGGCAGTCGCGTATGCGCCAAGCACGTCCTGCGCCAGCGCCACGCCGGATGCTTCGCCGCGCCCCGAAAGCAGGGCCCGGGTCATCGTGAACAAGTCACCCGCTGATTGCTGCGGGGCCGCCGAGTCGCCCCGGATCAACTCACGCCCCCGTTCTGCGATGGAGCTCAGCAGATCCTGGAAATAGCTTCGCCCCATAACCGTGGCTCCAGACCGCACATGTCTTCTGGCCGGCAGCAGCCTGGGCTTTCCCGCCGCCGCTCTGTATTGTCAGAAGCATCAAACTGTATCCAGAGTCAATAATATTGTATACGATGAGCCATGACCAAAGAGCCATGGCCAAAGACATGACAAAAGAGCTGAGCAGCGCCGCTAAACTTCGCGATGCCCTCGAAGAGGAGATCGTCACCGGCCAGATCCTGCCGGGCTCCCGCCTCGACGAGGTGTCGCTGGCGGAGCGCTTTGGTGTCTCCCGGACGCCGGTGCGCGAGGCCCTCCACCAGCTCGCATCGGCAGGCCTCGTCGAGATTCAACCGCGCCGCGGAGCCACGGTCACCGAGCTGCACGCCGATACGCTCGTCGAAATGTTCGATGTCATGGCCGAGCTCGAAGCCATGGCCGTGGGGCTGGCCGCCCGTCGCCATACCGAGGCGGACAAGAAGGCGATCGTCTCAGCGCATGCCGAGTGCAAGCGCGCGGCAAAATCCGGCGACGTCGATCGCTACTACTACGCCAATGAAGCCTTCCACGATGCGCTTTATGCAGCGAGCCACCACGCCTTCCTGATCACGCAGTGTCGGCAGCTTCATCGCCGCCTCAAGGCGTATCGTCGCCTCCAGTTGCGCGTTCGGCATCGCGTGTCGGCGTCCCTCGCGGAACATCAGTCCATCATCGACGCGATACTGGCATTCGATCAGGCGCAGGCCGCAGCCTGCGCGCGCAGGCACATCGTCGTGCAGGGCGAACGGTTCGGCGATCTGATCGCGTCTCTCAAGTCACTCGCCGCCGCTGAGTAGTCTCGGAGAATTATAGGAAGGACCCGAAAGCCGCGGACCCGTCGTTACGGCTGGCTACTGCTTGATCGTAATCGGGTCGAAGGTCGCGCCGTCAGCGAAGTGATGTTTGTGGCTGCAAGGCAACGCTCGATCGTGATCTGTCGCCTGACGCGAAGGGCGCGGCGGCCATGGGGCGAAGGCCACCACAGCCGAAAACCACGCGAAAACATGACTTTATTGGTATGGTTTTGGGGCATGCCTGTTGCTACACCCTAGAGTCGATATAAATCGCTGGGATTGCAGCAAAATAACGTGGGCGTTACGTAGGAAGCTCAGGCGCTCTTCACCTGCTTCCGTGTTGGAAACCGCGTACCGCATGAACTCGCAGCCCACCGCAACAGATTTCGACAGCCTGTTTCGCGTCTATCACCGCGAACTTGGCTCGTTTGCGTATGGGCGCCTGCGCGACCGCGAAGCGGCATCCGATGTCGTGCAGGACGCGTTCGTTCGCTACATCGCGCACACCAGGCAAGCTGTTGCCGTTCCTGAGGCGCCGCGCTTCTTCCTGTGGCGCATCGCTAGCAATCTCATCCTGGACTTCGGACGCAGAGAGCGCCGCAGGGGCCGCCTAGCAGCCATCGACGATGCAGCCGTCGGCGAGATCGCCGACCCCGCACCCTCGCCCGAGCATCAGCTCGCTGCGCGGCAGGAATATCGCATCCTCGTGCGCGCTCTGGGCGAGCTCACCCCCAATCAACGCGCCGCGCTCGTGATGAACCGCGTCGAGCAGATGACGCACGCGGAGATTGCCCGCCGGCTCGGCGTCTCCCCCAGCATGGTCAACAAGTACATCATGCGCGCTCTCACGCATTGCGTTATGCGCCTGATGGAAGCCGGACGATGATCCCGAGGACTGTCAACTTCATCGGTACGCGCGTCTTGTCTGGTAGGTGAGGCAATGCGGCAGCTCCGGGGAATGCCAGACGACAACGCCCAATCGCTCGATCCTCTCACCGAGGAGGCACTCGCTTGGCTTGTGCGGCTTCATTCGGGAGAAGAGGCCGAGGACGATTGGCAGCGCTATCACGACTGGAAGGCAGCGACGCCTGCTAACCGCGACGCGTCGAGGCGCGCCGAGGACATGTGGAGCCGGCTCGGCCCGGCGCTGCGCCGCAAGGGTACACCGCCCGTAGCCGGCATCGTCGCCGCTGCGATCCTTGTCGGAGCCGCGCTCGCCTACTCTGGAGCCTTCGGCCGTGCTGATGCGTGGCTCGCCGATGAAGCAACGGGAATCGGAGAGCGGCGCGTGGTGAAGCTCGCCGACGCGACGGAGATCGTGCTGGACGCTGTGACGAGCTTTGACGTGCGCTACTCGTCGACCGAGCGGCGCATCGTGCTGCGCGACGGCCAGATCTACGCCACCGTTGCAGCCGAGCCCGGCCGTCCCTTCGTCGTCGAGGCGAATGGAGGGAGCGTTCGGGCTCTGGGAACCCAGTTCAACGTGCGCATGAACGATGAGGGCGCACGCATCGCGGTCACGGAGCATGCCGTCCGCGTCTCGTACGGAGCCCAACCGAGCGTCACCGTCGCCGCGGGGCAGGGTGTCGGATACGAAAGGAGGAGCGGCCTTGGTGTTCCTTCTGCCGTAGACGCCAACGCGATCAGCGCATGGCGTCGCGGCGACGTCATCTTCGACAACAAGCCGCTGGGCGAAGTCGTGGACGACATGCACAGGTATGGCGGCGGCACGGTCGTGTTCACCGACGCCCATCTCAAGCAGCTAACGGTGACCGGCGTCTTCAGCACGTTCGAGGTCGATGCCTTTTATGCCGCCCTTGAAGGCGCGCTCCCGGTGCGCGTCACGCGCTTGCCGTTGATCACGGTGATATCGCGCGCAAACTGACGCAGCGGCCGTGCTGATTGAATATTATCGGTGTCAACAATTCCCCTGACGGCGTCTTTCCTTTTGTAGGCCGGATTATACCGGCGCGTGGGGGACAGTATGAGTATGCGTATTGCCGGGCGACCGGCAGCCCGAAGCGTTTTGCGTGCGGCAGTGTTTGGTGGCCTGGTGCTCGCAGGTCAAATCGCCGCTAGTCCGCTGGCATCAGCGCAGACGGCATCGTCAAAAACGATCACCTACAATATTCCCGCTGGAAGCCTGTCCAGCGCCTTGACGCAATGGGCGCAGGCCTCGGGCATGAAGTTCCTTGCAGCCAGCGGCGTGCTTCAGGGCCGCACGACGGCCGGGCTGTCGGGGACCTACGAGCCGCACCAGGCACTCGACGCGCTGCTCGCCAACAGCGGCCTGACGCACTCGACCAACGGCAGCACCGTCACCATCAGTGCGCCAGGCAACAGCGCCGGCGCCACCATCGATGGCGCCATCGCCCTCGACACCATCGACGTTTCCGCTGGTGCGGCTTCCTCCGGTTACCAGGGAACACCCGACTGGGTCTATGAAACGCCGGCGTCGGTCAGCGTGATAACGCGAGAAGCGACGAAGACCGTGCCCACGCGCGATACGCGCGATCTGCTCGCCAACGCCGCAGGCGTTTATGCCGGTGAGGGCAATGGCAGTTTCCCGACCGTCTCGCCCAATATTCGCGGCTTGCAGGATTCCGGTCGCGTTGTCGTCTCCATCGATGGCGCGCGCCAGAACGCGCAGCGCGGCATGGGCTTCGGCACTGGCATGGGTAGCTATGGATCGAATTCCGGGCAGGCATTCGTCGACAGCGCGTTCATCCGCGAAGTCGACATCACCAAGACGACGGACGCAAAGGCGGGTAGCGCCGGCTCGCTTGGCGGCAAGGTGGATTTCCGCACAGTCGGCGCGGACGATTTGATTGCACCGGGTGCCAAGACCGGCGTGGAACTCAACCTCCTGCGTGGCACGAACGAGTACGATTTTCAGGGATCGGCGCTGGCAGCCTTCCGCATCACCGATACGCTTTCCCTGACGGCCGGCTTCAGCAAGCTCAAGGTGGGCGAATACGAGCCTGGCAAGAACGGCGATGCGCGTTCGTTCAACGATTCGCTGGGGCGGGAGACCTGGACATCGTTCCAGAAGCTTGAGTTCGACCACCACGAAGGCATCACGGCCTCGCTGTCGTGGATGCACCAGGACATCGAGTTCGCCTACGCCATGGAGGGTGTTGGCGGCAACCTGGAACATGTGCGCAATGACAATGTCGTCGCCAAATTCAACTGGAAGCCCGCATCGGAGCTGATCGATTTCAAGGCCAACCTCTGGTTCAACAACTCGCAGAATGACGAGTTGCGCCTGTCGCGTCGATCGACCCCCACCTCCAGCCAACCCCCAGACACGTATCTCGACCTCGACAATCAGAGCTTCGGCGGCACGCTGGAAAATACCAGCCGACTTGAGACGGGGGCCGGCCTGCTCACACTCAACTACGGCGCCGAGGCGTTCCGGGATAAAGCCAGTTCCTCGGCTAACAGCGAGACCATTGCGGAAAACCCTTTGTGGGAAACGAGCTACGTCGCGTTCAACCCGCCGGGACAAAGGGACGTAGCGAGCACGTTTCTCAACGGCGAGTTGAAGCCGGCTGACTGGATCACGGTCTCGGGCGGCATCCGCTATGACTGGTCGAGGCTGCGCGGGCATCCAAGCTATTATGATCGACGCACGACCGTAACGACGACGCCCGACAGAACCGCGCAGGCGGTGACAACGTGGGGAGAGTGGGCGCAGGTCTATAGCGTAACCCTCTATGACCTCCGCAGAACCATTTGCGACACCGGCATCAATCCCACGTCCGGGAGGCCCGTAACCGATGCACAGCGAACCACTGTCTGCAATACGTTCGCAACAGTTGGCGAGGCGATCAACGGCATGTGGTACAATGCGGGCTCTGTGATCCACGGGACGACGACGAGCGTCACCGACTATCCGGAATACGCCATGGACATCGATCGCACTGACGGAGCGTGGCTGCCGTCGGCAACGATCGAACTGAAGCCGGTCGATTGGTTTCGCCCGTATGCGAGCTACAGTCAGAGCTACCGTCCTCCAACCACGCTCGAAGCGTTCCTCGCCGGAGGCCCTCCCGGCGACGGTGTCGGTGTGAGCTTCGCTCCCAATGCCAGCCTCCGCGGTGAAACCGGTGAGACCTTCGAGGTCGGCGCCAACATTATCCGGGACGGTCTGTTCCGCGATGACGACAGTCTGCGCGTGAAGGCAGCCGCCTTCCACCGCGACATCGACGACTACATCGTCATGGGCACGATCTACACCGAGGAAGTTTCCACCCGCACTTACACGGGCTTCGTCAACATGGACGGCACGACTACCATGCGCGGCGTCGAACTCGAAGCCAACTACGACATGCGCACGGCATACATCGGCGCCGCAGCGACCTGGCTCGACACCAAGTGGCCCGCAAAGACCGAGCTCTTCACCAATGGCACCGATACGACCAACGGCGACGTCTTCGCCGTAGCCGGCAACGTGCCTCCGGTGTTCAAGCTGACGATCGATGGCGGCGTGCGTCTGCTCGACGAGCGCCTGACCATCGGTGCGCGCTACACGCATACCGAGCCGACACAGACGCGCACGGTGGCGTCCATTGGCGGCGACTTGGCGGTGATCGAGGCAACCGAAGCCTATTCGATCTACGACCTCTACAGCACGTATCAGGCCAACGACAACACGACGCTGCGGCTGTCGGTGAACAACCTCACCGACCAGCGCTATGTGCCCGCCGGAGGCCTCTTCCTCGCGCCGGGCCGAACTGCCACCTTTGGCGTGCAGTTGAGATACTGACGCGCGACACTGCGCACCTGGCACCGATGATCGGCGCTGGTATTAGCGCGCGATAACACCTCGGCATCGATACGGACGATGCCGAGGTGGCGGGCCCAGTGGCCATTGCGCAACGTTCGCTGTGAATTGCGCGCCCGTCAGCAATCGTGCAGCAGCACGCGCGCGGCACGCTAAGCCCAACGAATTCGGCTAAAACTATACCAAGCAAGTCATGTTTCGCCTCATGCCTCTAGAAAAGCTCTAAATCATTAGGCTTGCGTGGTCGCGGCGGCTGGGTTTTGAAGAGGAGACTTGAAGCTTCGCCGAGAGGCGTTGCGCGGAGTCTCTTGCTGCGGGTGGGGCCCGGCGTGATCGGGATATTGGTGCAAGATCTACAGCGGACCGAGGAGGGGCGTCTTCGGCGTTACTTCCTGCGGCGCTTCAGAAACGCGGCCGACGCCGCAGACGCCACGCAGGAGACTTTCCTGCGTCTCCTGGCCGTCCCGCAGCACACCGTCATTGAGAACCCGCAGGCCTACCTGTTTCAGATTGCCAAATCCGTCGCGAGCAAGACCAGCGCGCGCGCCGCCGCTGACATGCGCCTCTTTGCGCCCGAGGAAGCCGGCTTCGACCAGCCTCTCGACGCGCCATGCCAGGAACGCATCGTCAATGCGCGGCAATGCCTGCTGCTGCTGGCCCGGGCGATCGAGAAGCTGCCCAACCGCTGTCAGGAGGTGTTCATTCTCAGCCGGTTGCACGGCATGGCCAACGGCGAGATCGCGGCCCGTCTCGGCATCTCCCGCAACATGGTCGAGAAGCACATCATCAAGGCTCTCATTCACTGCCGTAACGTGCGCGCCGAGATTTTTTTCTGATGGCGACGTCAGGAGCGGGCAGGGCTTTCGGCTCTAGTGGATTAGTCGCTCATTGTCCGGCGTTGAGAGCGGCGCCATGACAGCCGGATGCCATGCCCGAGAAACGTGAAAAGCCCGATGCTGATCGCATCGCCGAGGAAGCGGCCGGCTGGGTGGCGCGGCTGCAATCGAGCGATGCGACGCCGGCCGATCGCGATCTGTTCCAGCAGTGGCTGGAAAGAGATGCTCGCCACCGCGAAGCGTTCGATGAATTCCGCGACCTTTGGGGCGACCTGAAGGACTTACCCATCCCATCCGATCGGATCAACAAACTGCGCGGCGCGCGGCGCCGCCGCACGGTCGTTCGCACCACGGCGGCGGCCCTCATTCTGCTTATCTCCGGCTCGCTCTACAACGCCGGCTACATGGACCGCCTGCGCGCCGATTACTACACCGCGGTCGGGGAGGTCCGCACCATCGACCTTGCAGACGGATCCCGCGTCTACCTGAACACCGACACGGCCATCGCAGTCGATCTCACCGAAAGCCAGCGCCGCATTCACATATTGCGCGGCGAAGCATTTTTCGACGTGGCCAAGGAACCGCAGCGCCCGTTCATCGTCGACGACGGAACGCTGAGCGCAACCGCTGTGGGAACGCAATACGCCGTGCGTGCCGCAACCCTATCGCTCCGCCCTGATGTTCAGGTCGAGGAAGGAAAAGTCGAGGTTCAAACCGCCGATCAGCGCGTCCTCGTCAGCGCGGGCTACGCAGCAGTCATCGGCGACGGCGGAGCCGTAGTCGTGCAGCGCGCCGATGTCGCCGATGCGACCGCTTGGCGCAATGGGCGGCTGATCTTCTCAGGGCGGCCGCTAAAGGAGGTGCTCGCAGTTCTTGCACGCTACCGGCACGGGCAGATCGTCATGCTCGATCGCGCGCTGGGCGAGCAGAAGGTCTCGGGCATCTTCGACCTCAACGACACCGATGCTGCGCTTCGCGACCTCGAGATGAGCCTTCCGGTCTCCGTCACGCATCTCACCGGCCTGCTTGTTGTAGTCGGCCGGCGCACACCGTAAAAAATCTTTACGACCAACGTCAGGATTCTCCTCTGCCGACGCTCTTAGTCTGTAGTGGTGCGTAACGGGTACGTACCCCCGCGTTGAATGTACTGAGTGTTTTGGGGGCCGAAATGTCAGTGAGTTGCGTTTCGAATGGACGGCGGAGCCGTCTGCGAAGGGGTGCGGAAGCGCTGGTGTCAGCACTTGCTATTGGAAACGGGTTGAGCGCCGCAATGTCGAAGCCCGCAGATGCTCAGGAACAGGTCGCGGTGAACGTTTCCGTTCCAGCAGGAGCGCTGGAAAGCGGTCTCCTCGCGCTGGGTAAGCAGGCGGGGCTGAAGCTCGTCTATGCGAGTGAGCTGACCGCGGGCAAGCAGACGAGTGGCGCTTCGGGAAGCCTATCGCCGCAAGCTGCGGTCGAGCAGATCTTGTCGGGCACGGGGCTCAGCTACAGCTTCTCCGGCGCCAAGACGGTGCGCATCTTCGATCCTGCAGCCGCGAGCGATACCGGCGCCACCATCGATGGCGCCATCGCCCTCGACACCATCGACGTCTCGGGCGGCGTCGCGGCAGATGGCAGCTCAGTCTACACGCCCTATGAGAGCACAGCGCCGACTGCGCACATTTCATCGGAGAATATCGAGCGCTTCCGCGGCTCCAGTCCCGCCGACATGTTCCGCGGCACGCCTGGTGTGATGTCGGGCGAGGCGCGCAACGGCGCTGCCGGCATCGACGTCAACATCCGCGGCATGCAGGGCTTCGGCCGCGTGGCGACCACCATCGACGGCGCGGAGAACTCCGTCACCATCTACCAGGGCTACCAAGGCCTCTCCAATCGCACGTTTGTCGACCCGGACTTCATCGGCGGCGTTGACATCACCAAGGGGGCGGACGCTGCGTCTTGGGGCAATGCCGGCGCGGTTGCAATGCGCACGATCAACGCCGATGACATCGTCAAGGCGGGCGACACGTGGGGCGTGCGCGTAAAGGGGGGCTTCGGCACCAATACTTCGCAGCCGCACGCAGGCGACACGGCCGGATATGCAATCAGCAATCCTCTGGGGTGGAGCGACCCCACCACGGGATATGGTTCAGCGACACCATCGGCGACCGGTATGGATCGGCCGGGTATGTTCGAACCCACGAGCGGCTCGGGCAGCATCGTTGGCGCCTACAAGGGTGAGAACTTCGACCTTGTCACCGGCTATGCCTATCGCGAGCAAGGGAACTATCATGCCGGAACACAAGGTAATGACGCCAACCCTGTAGGTACCGGCGAGCGTCCGTTCTGCTACAGCAGCGGCGTATGTCCGCCCGAATATCTTTATCGCGACTATGTCGAGAACCAGGGCTTGGCGAACTACCGCGGCGGCGAAGAAGTCCTGAATACGCAGCTTCGCACGGAAAGCTGGCTGACCAAGCTCGATGCAAAGCTCTCCGAAGACCAGACCTTACAGCTTGGCTATACGGGGTTTCGCAGCGAAGCCGGAGACAGATTAGCGTCCGCGCTAGGTAGCGTCGCCGGGCAGGCCGTGCAGCAGAAGCAGACGTCAGGCACCAGCCTCGACACCTTCACGGCACGGCATCGCTGGAACCCGGCGGATAATGATCTCGTCGATCTCAAGTCGAACGTCTACTGGAGCCACCTTGAGTTACGAAATCCAATCCGAGGCGGCAGCACATTCGTCAAGCCGGAGACAATCGGCCTGCCGGCGAATTTCCGCTCTGGATCAGATACCGACATGTGGGGCAGCGATTTCACCAACCTGTCGAAGTTCGCGTTCGATTTCGGCAAGGTCGATCTGACGAATGGCCTGTCGTACCGCGCCGAGGACACGCGCGGCAGCCCTCACAGCGACGTGCTGGAAGGCTGGCTCACACCACGTGACGCGATCCGCCACGAGGTCGCCGGCTTCACCAAGGCCGCTTACTCGCCCGTCGATTGGCTCACCCTGAATGGCGGCCTGCGCTATTCGCATTTCTGGCTGAAGGATCGCACCGACCCTTATGATCGGACGCAGGTCACGAATGACAGGGTCGTTCTTGGCTACAAGACCGACGAAGGCGGGTTCAGTCCGTCTGCCGGCGTGACGCTGAAACCGCTGGATGGGATGGAGCTCTATGTCAATTACTCCAGCACTCTGCGCGCACCCAGCATCATTGAATCGGTCTCGGCATTTAACAGTGTGGTCGCTCATGACGGAGTCGGACCCGAGCGGTCCAGCAATTGGGAGGTCGGCACCAATCTACGCCGCGATGGGCTGCTGTCGGGCGATGATCGCGGGATGGTCAAGCTTGGCTATTTCAATTGGGACGTGAAGAACTATCTCGCGCGCAACATCATGGTCATCGACGGCACCACGGTCCTCAACATTGAGAATATCGATCGAGCCAAGTTCGAAGGCCTGGAGTTCTCGAGCCGCTACGAGAACGGCGGGTTCACTGCCGATCTCGCCGCGAATTACTTCCTCAATGTCGAATACTGCCGGACAGCCGACACGTGCGGCGCCAGCACACTGTACGGAGACTACGCGACCAACCACGTGCAGCCGAAATACACCGTCGATCTGACGGTGGCACAGAAGCTGTTCGAAGACAGGCTGACAGTTGGCGGCCGCGCATCTTATGTTGGTCCGCGCGCCATCGGCCATGGCGACGTTACGGTGGTCGGCGCATCGCAGTTCATCGCACCGGTGAACTGGGAACCGTATGTGCTGGTCGACCTATTCTCCGAATACAAGCTGACAGAGAGCCTGACAGCCTCGCTGCGCGTCGAGAACGTGTTCGACAAATACTACATCGATCCGCTCAGCCTGGTGGCACAGCCGGGACCTGGCCGAACATTCTACGCCAGCTTCACGAAGACTTTCGGTGGAGACGACACACTGCCGGAGCTTCCCTCTCTGTTCACGCACGCAGAAAGCGGAGCTTCGGGTCAGGTGGATTGGGGCGGCCTTTATGTTGGCCTGCATGGCGGCGCCGGTCTCGCAGCCACCTGGGGCAACACAACAGCGCTCGACGGGACGCCAGATCCCATCGCGGCCACTGAGTCTGCCGATATGAAGTTCGACAGCGGCATGTTCGGCGTTCAGGCCGGCTACAATTGGCAGCTTGGAAACCGTGTGGTGGTCGGCCTCGAGGCAGATTGGAGCAAGACGTACATGCAGGGCACGCACAAGGCTCTCTCCACCGAGGGAACTCTAGCGGACGCCAGCGCAGTACAGGCCCAAACTGGATATGACGTGGATTGGACTGCAAGCCTGCGCGGTCGCATCGGCTATTCGCTGAACGACCGGTTGCTCATCTACGCGACGGGCGGCGTCTCTATGTTGCGTGAAACCCAATCGCGCCAGCAATACCGCTCGACCAACGACTATAGCGATCAGCCGCTCGGCACCACCACGCAGGTCTCGAACATCGAGTCCGACACCAAGAACAGGTTCGGGTTCACGGTCGGCGGCGGCGCCGAATACGCCATTGACGATCACTGGTCGGTCAGGGGGCAATATGCCTACACGCGGTTCGGCAAGGAAAACTTCAGCTTTGAAAATGCCCGTGCGGGCGCTGCGCAGGCCTACACGGAAACAAACCAGATCGGGACTGAGATCATTCCCCCGAGGTACGGTCCTGATCACCGCTTTTGCACCCGGGAGGTGCCTAGCGTGAACTGCTTCGAGCAGGAAGTGCCCATCTACGAGACGATCGTTCACCCGAGCAGCTTCGACGACGTCAACGGCCGCACGGCGTCCGATGCATTCGACATGCATAGCATCACGTTGGGCCTCAATTATCGCTTTTGAGCCGGCGGGAGGGTGAAAAATCCGGCGGCTCGAACGTCTTAGTAATTAGGGAGGGCAGGGGCGCATCTGGCGGCCGCTGCTCTGGGACAAAGGAACTTATTCGAGATGACGACACTCCTCGACACACCAAGCCGCGCCAAAGACCTCAAAGCGGCCACCGCCGCTGCCCACGAACGGCTGGACAAGCGGATCATGGCCGCAAATCCGTTCGCCAGCGCCGATCGTTACGGCCGCTTTCTTCTCGTACAGCATGCCTTCCATCGCGAGATTGACGCGCTCTATGACAATCCGGTCCTGGATGGGTTGCTCCCCGACCTCGCCGGCCGTCGGCGTCTGCCTCAGATCAAGGCAGACCTCGCCGACCTTGGCATTCCCTGTCCGGCTATCGACACAACGCCCGAGTTCGGGCCCGAGATCGATCTGCCGACGGCGCTGGGATGGCTCTACGTGGCGGAAGGCTCCAACCTCGGCGCTGCATTTCTGCTGAAGGCCGCCGCGCAGCTCGGCTTCTCGGAGGAGCGCGGTGCGCGTCATCTGGCCGGCGCCCCGGAAGGACGTGGCCTGCATTGGCGCACCTTCACGGCCGCGCTGGACAGCATCCCGCTCACCGAAGCCGAGAACCGCCGCGTCATCGAGAGCGCCGAGACCGCCTTCGCCCTGGTCCGCCAGTTCGTCGAAGAGCAAATGCCGCTTTCGGCCGAGGCCGCGAGCTAGCCGCACCGGGGGCACGCACCAGCGAGATGAAGCAGCACCGCGGGAACTCGAGGCACCCATGACGCGCATACCCTACGTTTGTCTTGGCTGGTTGATGGTGTCCCTGGGGCTCATCGGTGCGTTCGTACCGCTGATGCCGACAACGATCTTCCTCATCCTGGCGAGCTGGTTCTTTGCTCGCTCGTCACCTCGCCTCGAGGCTTGGCTGCTCGATCATCCCCATTTCGGCTCCACGCTGCGCGCGTGGAACGAAACGGGGGCGGTGCCGGGCCCCGCCAAAGTGATGGCCTGCGTCGGCATGACCGCCGGCTTCGGTCTGTTTCTCATCGGCACGCATCCTTCGCTGTGGCTGGCAGCCGTTGTCGCCGCGCCGATGTTGACGTCCGCGGTCTATGTCGTCTCGCGACCCTCGCCGCGCAAAATACCCATCGAACGCTCCGGAGATGATTGCTCATGCTGCTGACAAGACAATCCCGGATCGCAATCAATCTGCTCGTTACATGCGCGCGCGCCAATGGCCGCTACGTGCACACCTACGACGCGGCAGCAGGAACGGGTGCAAGCAAAGAGCACGCGGCCAAGGTAGCACACCTCATGCGGCGGGCAGGTTTGATCCAGTCGTCGCGCGGACGCAACGGCGGGATCACGCTGGCCCGTCCCGCCCACGCGATCTCGATCGGTGCCGTTCTCCGCCACACACAGCCCGAGATGAGCGCATTCGAACAAAGCCAGCCCGCCGACGATCCAAGCAGCGCCGCTTTCTCAGCGATCGTGGAAGTGGCTTGGTCGGGATTCCACGAGCTCATGGAGCGCTTCACCATTGACGATCTCGTCACGGAACGTGCGCCGCAGCGGCTTCCCTGCACCGGCTGCAGTCGCATGAAGCGCGACGAGCTTCTGCGAAACATCGCCTCAGCCACGGCAGCCCCCGACAACAGAGATGCTCATGTGCAAGCCATTCATAGCTGACACTGCGCCACGCTTCGCAGTTCTCCTGCTCGCAGCCTGCGTGGTCTGCTTCCCGGCGGCGGCTGAGGAAAGCGCTCCTGCCGCCCCGGCAATGCAGGCCGAGGCCGTGACCCCGATCGTTCCGGCCCAGCCGGATGCTGCACCGCCGGCCGCCGAAGCGGCGGAAAACGCGCAACCGCTATCGACGCCGGCCGCACAGTCATCCGCATCATCCGCAACCGCCGTTGGGGCACCGGCTGAGGCAAACCCGGCTAGCACCGGCGACGCAACGGCCGAGGCTCCACCGTCTTCGCCCATGAGTCCGGCCAACGATGTCACCCCGTTGGCGTCGGGCACCCCGTCGGCCACCGACGCTGCAGCGGCGAGCGAGACTGAAGGCTCGGCAGCTGCGCCAGCGCAGAAGGACAGCACGCCGCTGCCGCACAACCTTTCCCCCTGGGGCATGTTCCAGGCAGCCGACATCGTCGTCAAAGCCGTGATGATCGGCTTGGCCTTTGCCTCTTTCGCAACTTGGACCGTCTGGCTTGCAAAGGCGTTCGAGCTGTCACTCGCACGCCGCCGGTTGCGGCGCGCCGACCGCAGCCTTCGCGCCGCCGAAACATTGAACGATGCATTCGATGCGATCGGCAAAATGCGCGGGACCGGGTCGCACCTCGTGCGCGAGGCGGTCGATGAGATGCGCGTGTCCAAAGTTCTGCTCGATCACGGCAGCGCCAGCGGCATCAAGGAGCGCGTGACCTCGCGTCTGTCCCGTGCCGAGGCCGATGCAGGCCGCCGCCTCACGCTCGGCACCGGCGTTCTGGCCACCATCGGTGCAACCGCCCCGTTCGTCGGACTGTTCGGGACGGTCTGGGGGATCATGAACGCATTCATCGGCATTTCCGAGACGCAGACGACCAACCTCGCCGTCGTCGCCCCGGGCATCGCCGAAGCGCTGCTGGCCACCGCCATCGGCCTCGTCGCGGCCATCCCCGCGGTCATCATCTACAACGCATTCGCGCGCTCGATCGCAGGTTATCGCCTGCAACTCGCCAATGCGTCCGCCGCGATCGAACGCCTCGTCAGCCGCGACATCGACCTGCGGCGTCTGCCGGGTGCGCCGTCGGTGAAGCTCGCCCTGGCCGCGGAGTAGCACATGGCGGGAAGCCTCAACGCGCGCGATGATTCAGACGAGCTCGAGGTCAACCACGAGATCAACGTCACGCCGTTCATCGACGTGATGCTCGTGCTGCTCATCATATTCATGGTGGCCGCGCCACTCTCGACGGTCGACGTGCACGTAGATCTTCCCGTTTCCAACGCGCAGCCCGCACCCAGACCGTCCGAGCCGATCTTCCTCACCGTCAAGGCCGATCTGTCGCTCGCATTCGGCAACGAGCCCATCGCGCGCGGTGCGCTCAAGAGTGCGCTCGACGGCAAGTCGCAAGGCAACCGCGATGAGCGCGTGTTCGTGCGCGCCGACAAGACGGTCGACTTTGGCGACCTGATGCAGGTGATGAACGAGCTGCGCTCTGCCGGCTATCTCAAGATCGCGCTGGTCGGCCTGGAAACAGCGACGCCCTCGGCGGCAGCAGATCCGGGCGCTGCGGCGCAGCCGGCTGCCACGCCAGCGCCCGGGCAGCCTTGATGAGCCGGCAGATTGCAACGCTGACGCGCGACGGAGAAACGCCCCGACAGGTGCTGCTGCGCTGGGGATGCGCAACGCTGTGCGTCGCGACGCTGCACATCGGCACCGTATACGCCGTCGTGAACTGGCCGCATCCCCCCGCGCCGGCAGGCGAGCCGCCCGCCGCGGTCATGATCGAGCTTGCCCCAATTCCCGTGGCCCCCGACGCGCCGGAGATGGATGTCGCCGTTGGACCGCAACAGGAGATGAGCGAGGAGAGCACGCCGACCGAAGCTAAGGACGAGCCAGACGAGACCCCGAAGGATCCTGTGGAGCCCGTCAAAACCGAGCCGCCGCCGGAGCCGGTGCAAGATCCCATCGAGCCTGTCGTCGAGCCCGAGCCCGATCTGCCGGAGCTTCCGAAGATGGAAGTGGCCGAAGCTGTTCTGCCGCCGCCCGCCGTGGCGCCCGTCGAACCGGAGAAGCCGGAAGAGCCTGAGAAGCCCGACGAGGTCAAGGCTAAGGAGGAGCCGAAGGAGGTCGAGAAAAAGAAGTCGACCCCCAAGCCCAAATCCGTGGCGCAGGCAGCATCCGCGCCAAAACCGATGGAGTCCGCGCGCGCGAAGGTCAACGCTGCGCCATCCTCGGGCACAGCGTCTGCGGCATCGATCTCGAGCTGGCGTGGCTCCGTCGTCGCTCATCTCAATCGGCACAAGCGCTATCCGGGCGGCGGAGCGCGCGGGACGTCGTCGGTAGCCTTCACGATCAATCGATCAGGAGGTGTCATCAGCGCGCGCCTCATCCGCTCATCGGGAAACAAGACACTGGACCAGGAAGCTGTGGCTCTTGCCCGCCGGGCGAGCCCCGTGCCCAAGCCTCCAGCGAATATCAAGGGCGGCAGCATCGTGCTGACGGTTCCGATCCGCTTCTCACGCTGATCAATCTCAGGAGTATTGCGTCATGAAAGTCCGCATCCAACGAAAGGCAGGCTTGGCAACGGTCGCCGGCCTTGCCGTGCTGGTGCCCGTGTCTGTCGCGGCTCAGCAACCGGCGGCCAATGTCGAGCCGGTGATCGAACCGCTGCCGACCGCTGCAGTCTCGACAACCGCGGCCCCGGCGGCAAAGAAGTCGGCCCCCGCGCCCAAGTCTCTGGCTGTCTGGCGCGGCAAGGTGCTGGCCCACCTCAATGGCAACAAGCGCGGCTTCGGCGGCGGGTCCGGCACGGCAACCGTTGCCTTCAAGATCGATCGCAACGGCAAGGTGACCTCAGCGAAAGTCGTGACCAGCTCGGGCAACAAGGCGCTCGACGCCGAAGCGGTCGCCCTGACACAAAGAGCAAGCCCGGTCCCGCCTCCGCCTGCCGACGTGGCCGGTCCGTCACTCTACCTCAAAGTACCAATCCGCTTCGCCAAGTGACGATGCCGAACCTTCGATCATTGGCATGCACCTCACCGCCGATCGCACGAGCCCGCCTCGAAGCAGCAAGCCTAAAGCAGGCCGCGCAACCACACGTGCGCCGGGTCGGCGTCGTGTGAGCGGTGCCACACCAGCTTCATGGTGAAGCGTGGGCTTTCGAACGGCAGCGACCACACCTTGCAGAGCGAGTGTACCTCCGGGCGCTCCGCGAAGCGGGATGGGATTGCCGCAATGAGATCGGTCGACGACACGATCGATGGCAGGGTCGTGAAGCGCGTGACGGAAAGACCTATGCGCCGGGTCAGCCCCAGCTGTTTCAGCGCCCCGTCTACGGGCCCCGTCACGCCCTGTCCTGTTGGGGATACCAGCGCATGCTGCATGCCGGCGTAATCCTCCGCCGAAATGTCCTCGCGCATCGCCGGATGACCTGGGCGCGCGATGACGACGAAATGCTCCTCATAGAGATCGCGCGACAGGAAGGGGCCCTTTGGGACCGGCGCGCCGATGATCGCGAGGTCGATCGTCTCGTCCATGAGATGCGGCTGCGGTGTTCTGACGACGAGCCGGCACCCAGGCGCCGTCCGATCGACCGCTGCAACCAATTGCGGTATAATAAGTAGTTCCGTCAAATCGTTCGCGAGCACCGAAAAGTTCATCTCTGCCGTGCTCGGGTCGAACGTCGGCCGCGACAGCAGGCGCTCCGCGGCAGCGCAAAAATCCCTCAGTTCTGGAGCGAGGCGACGCGCCAGCGGCGTGAGCCGCATGCTCGATCCCTCCCGCACGAGCAGTTCATCGTCAAACACATCGCGCGCCCGCGCCATGGCCTGCGATACCGCAGGCTGGGTCAGGTTCAGGCGCTGCGCGGCGCGCGTGATCGACAGCTCGGCAAGCACCACGTCGACGACAACCAGCAGGTTGAGATCGAAATTTCGCAGGTTCATCGACGCCCTCTATTGGGTCACGAGCGGGCGTAGGCAGGGGGTATGGCGCAGGGACATAAGCCTCACTTATACGCGGAATTAGCAATATGGATTTGAGTGCTGACCAGAGTCAGCGAAACCTTCTCATCTCCCGGACCTCGTGCCTCACGGCGTCGATGGCGTACCTGTCGAAGCGGCTAGGAGCGGACATAGTAACACGTTGATCGCAACGGCAATCCCGTTTCGGGGGGCCGCTGTATCCATCCACACGACGGGGTGCCCCGTCGCATCACCAGCGGGCGGAACCAGTCGTTATGGCGACTCAGTCACTTGACGCAATTCCACCCCTTGCCTTTGGCCAGAAACACGCACTCCACTATACTGACGCTGAGCGCATGTCGGCCGAATTGGCGCGTGGCACCTCGGTCGTCATGAACTACCGTTCCGTCGAGCCCGGCGGAGCGTTTCGTGCCCAATCATCGCTCATCAAGACGCGCAATGTGCGCCTGCTGGCCTCGGCATCGTCGGCCATTCGAGTGGACGCGCATGGAGCTTCGACCGCCTTCTTCATGGTCGCGCTCCATGGTGGGGGGACAACCAAGAGTGAAGGGCGAACGCTCGACTGGGGCAAGGGCAAAGCGGGCGTTTTCCTTCCTCCTGGGGGCTGCACGGCGCGCTTTTCCGCCCGCTCGGTGATCGGAATAGACATTGATCCGGCAGCCATTGCTCACGTCACGCAAGTCATGCTTGGCGGCAAGCCACCAAGGCGGCAGCACTCTTTTGATTTCACCGAGCCATGCGCCCTGAACTTGCGGGGCAACAGGCTCGATTTCAGCAGCATCCTCATCAGCGCGGCGTCGATGCTTGACCACTTCGGCGGCGATACGCGTCTCATCGAGAGGGCAGGCCTTGATGACACCATCCTCAGGATGGTTGCCCTGCTTTTCAACTTCGAGGAGCTGTCGTCGGGTGGCAGCGACGCGAAAGCCAACCGGGCCATCATCAGGCTGACGTGTGAGTATATCGATGACAACCTGACGGGGACGATCACGCTGACCGATCTCGAAGCTCTCACCGGTCTATCACGCAGAAGCCTGCAGTATGCCTTTCGCGACGAGTTTGACTGCACCCCGATGCAATGGGTGGCGCGGCGGCGTCTCGAAGCCGTCCGCAAGCAGATTCTCGCCGCCCGCCATGGCGATACACTGACGTCGATAGCGGGCGAATACTTTGCCAATCTTGGTGAGTTCGCCCGCATGTACCGGCAGCAGTACGGGGAACTCCCGTCAGCTACGCTGAGGGATGCCCTGTCCAAGCGCTTCCGATCCTAGGCTGGCCCCCACTTCGCTGTGCCGATGATAGCGACGCTGCGGAGCAGGGTTTGACCTGAGCTTCCATTTCGCAATTCCGATAGTCCGCTTCGCTTGCTCCACTTCGCAAGGTCGCATCGGCGTCGCCGTTTCAGCGAGATCGGCGATCGTGGCGGCTGTGCCGATCAATGGCCACGCCGCATTGTCTTGCGCGATCCTGATAGTCGCTTCGCTAGTTCGATATCGCGCATTCAGGAATCACCGCCTCATCGAACAAGCCCGCTGAGCCACGCGCTGGTGACTGTGTGTCACTGCCGCTGCGATCGATCGGGCCGTTGCGCTGGGTACTGCGCACGACTTTTTGCGCGCGTCCATCTCTGCTGGGCGGCGCGCCTCATGCCCGCCACGGCAGCATCGGCGGGAGTCATTTCAAGTCTCTGGTTTGCGTATCACGCGTCAACTTTAGTCACGTCGCGTTCGAACAGCACATTCCGGGGACCATCACATGTCGGCAATCTCGCGCCCAATCTCATCGCAGCTGTTGCGCATCAGCACGATCGCCCTCGCGGCCGCTTTGGGCGCGCCCATCGCGCACGCCCAGACAGTCGTCAACAATCAGTCGGTGACAGTCCCGCCTTTCGTCATTCCACTCAACGACGATCTCATAATCGGCACCACGGGGACCGGCTCGGTCACGGTTGAGAACGCCACTGTTTTCGTCAATGAAGTGATCCTCGGACAATCAACGACCGGTAACGGCACGTTGACGCTCGATGGAGGGTTAGCGGCTCTCAGCGTCGCGGGCGAGATGGCAATCGGAAATAATGGCACTGGCGTATTCAACATCCTGAGTGGGGGTTCCGCTCAAACGTCGTTCGCTGCTGAGCTTGGCGCTCAGGCGGGCAGTAGCGGCACAGTATTGCTCTCGGGTGCGGGCTCTGAATGGAACTCCTCGGCCTCTATTTACGTCGGCGGGCAGGGCACAGGCTCGATGACCGTTTCGGACGGCGCTACCCTCACTGCCAGCAACCTCATCGTAGGTTCATCCGAAGGCTCGGTCGGAACGTTCCTCCTTACCGGCAGCGACTCCGAGGTCAATCTGAGCAGCGACCTCTATGTCGGTGACGATGGCAACGGAACGTTCAACCTCACCGATGGCGCAACGCTCACAGTCACGGGCGGCATTTACGTCGGCTATTCAGAAGGCCAAGGCGTCTTCAACGTGTCGGGCGGCAGCACCGTTACCAGCGGCACCGCGAACTTCGGCTACTACAGCGACGCTGGCAAAGGCACGGCGAACATTTCCGGCGTCGGTACGACCTGGACGATCAACGGCTCTCTGACGCTGGGCGACGAAGGCGGCGCCGGCGAAATGAATATTACCGACGGCGCTCAAGTCGCTGTGACCGGCGCCCTTGCAATGGGCGTGTATGATGAGAACATCACGCGCGGCGACCTTCTTATCTCGGGAACTGGTTCGCAACTCACTGTCGCCGGAAACGCCAATATTGGCGACTCACGGCCGGCGATCGTCATCGTCAGCAATGGCGGATATCTGCAGACCGGAGACACGGTGATCGCCGGCGACACATCTGCGTCCAGTTCGGTCACAGTCACTGGCGCTGGATCGGTGTGGGACTCCGGTGATGTTGTCATCGGTGAGTATGGGGTGGGCCAGCTCATCATTACCGATGGCGGCGTCGTCAACGGATCTGGTGATGCGCAAGTCGGCTATTACGGCTCAGGTTCGTCCGTCACCGTTTCGGGAAGCGGGTCGCAGTGGAACTTGGCTGGCAACACTCTTGACGTCGGCTACTACACCGATGCTTCGGTCACCGTGACGGACAACGCGGTGTTGACAGCTGGCGACATAACCATCGGCTACGGCACCGACGGTCACGGTGTCGTCAACGTCACTGATAGCGGCAAGATCTACAGCGGCGATGTCACGCTCGGCAGCTACGGCTACCCGATGTCCGGCACGATGAACATCTCCGGATCGGGCTCTGAGTGGCACGTAACCGGCGACATCACTGCCGTCGAGGACTACGGCGCCGCCACCATCAACGTCACCGACAGTGGCCTGCTGACAGTCACAGATAATCTTTACCTCGGCAGCTACGGCTCCCATACCGACGACATTGCCCAAATGACCGTGTCCGGTACCGGGACGATCGTTGAGATCGGAGGCACGAGCTATATCGGTTATGGCGCCGTTGCGTCGCTGGTTGTGACGAACAACGCGCAGTTCACCACCGATGAATTGCGGGTCGGACCCTTCACAGAGGGTACGATGACGATCAGTAACGGTGCGGTAGTGACGGCAACGACGGCGACCGAAGTAGGCGGGTCTGGCACGCTGATCTTCGGTGCTGCCGCGGGCGAGGCCGCGACGGCAAGCGGAACTCTTTCCACGCCCACCGTGACGTTCACGGGCGGCGCCATCGTCTTCAATCATACGAACAACCTGATCTTCGACGCGGAGCTGGTGTCTGACTCGACGGGATACGGAGACGTGCAGGTTCTGGCCGGCACGACCACGTTTACCACCGGCACGGGCGCATACTCCGGTACCATCGAAGTCACCGGTGGCAAGGCCGTCTTCAATGCTGACGTCGGCGGCGACGTGACAGTCAGCGGTTCCGGTATCGTCGGCGGCTCCGGCACCATCGGCAGCCTCGATGCGCTGAGCGGAGGCACGGTGTCTCCCGGCAATTCGCCTGGCACGCTGAATGTCACGGGCGACGTGTCGTTTGCTTCTGGCTCGACCTATGTCGTCGAGGTTGACGGCGCGGTGTCTGATCTGATCGCGGCGGGTGGCACTGCGACGCTGACCGGTGGCACGGTGCAGGTGTCCGGGTCGCCCTCGCTGATGCGTTACACGATCCTCACCTCCTCGGCGCTGACGGGTACCTTCGACGGCGTTGAGACCACATCGGCCTTCATCAACTATAGCCTCGATTACGACCTGCTGAACGCGTACCTCGTTGTCGACGGTGTAAACTCGTTCACGATTGCCGCGCGCACGCCGAACCAGTACGCGGTTGCGAATGCGCTGGATAAATTCCCGTCCGATAACCCTCTGTATAGTGCGATCCTCGCCAGCAGCATCTCCGGCGCCCAGCAGGCGTTCAACGCCTTGTCGGGCGAGATCCATGCTTCGGTTGGTTCGGCGCTGGCAGACGATAGCCGCTACGTGCGTGAGGCGATCACCGGCCGCCTGATTCAGGCGTACTACGGCGGCATCGGTGCCGGTGGCGGCCAGCCGATTGTGATGGCATCCGCCGCTCCGACCGATGTTGTGGAGATGGATAGCTCATCACGCATGTCGCTGGGTGCAGGCTACGCCTCATCGCGCGCTGCAGCACCCTCCAGCGGCCATGATCTTGCCTACTGGAGCCGCGCCTTCGGTGCCTGGGGCGAGTACAACACCAACGGCAATGCAGCGACGACCGATCGCAACCTCGGCGGCTTCATCACCGGCGTCGACGGCGGCCTCGGTGGCGGTTGGCGCGCAGGTCTCGTCACTGGCTACATGTACACCGGTCTTTCGGTGGATGACCGCTTGAGCACAGCGAACATCAACTCTTATGTTCTCGGCGGCTACGCGGGCGGTGCCTTGGGCGGCGGCTTTGCGCTGCGCTCTGGCGGCACCTGGACGTGGAACGACATCGATAGCGAACGCTCTGTCGTGTTCCCCGGGTTCTACGAGGGCGAGAGCGCCAACTACAATGGCGATGTGGGCCAGCTGTTCGCGGAGCTCGCCTATCCTGTGTTCACGCATGGCGGCGTGGTCGAGCCGTTCGCGGGTCTTGCCTACGTGCACGTCGGCACGGACGGGTTCACCGAGAGCGGCTCTGTTGCGGCTCTGACGAGCAGCGGTCTCGACATGAACGTAGGCTACGGCACGCTCGGCGCGCGCACCGGTACGACGGTGGTGTGGGGTGCAACGACGGTGATCCCGCACGCTTCGCTGGCCTGGCAGTACGCCTTCGGCGATACCACGCCGGAGCAGGCCTTGGCGTTCGCCTCGACGGGCATCGGCATGGGCATCGGTGGTGTGCCGCTGGCACAGAACAGCGCGCTTGTTGAAGTGGGTATCGATGCGCTCGTCGCGCAGGATGCCACGCTGGGCATCTCCTACATCGGCCAGTACTCCGGTGACTTCACCGACACCGGTCTGCGCGGCCGCTTCAACTGGAAGTTCTGAGCGCCGGTCTGCATCGGCATCATATCGACGTGTGAAAGCCGCGCCCCACAGGCGCGGCTCTTTTCATTTGCGAACGCTGGCGTGCGTACGCCGCGTGGCGCGGGGGCGCCGCGGATACTAGGGCTTCAAGTGCGTGTCGAGAAAGGACCGCAGCTGGCGGATCGCTGGCAGCGGCTCGAACTTCTTCAGGATCATCGAGCGCACGAACACGCCGTCGAGGTAGGTGGAAATGAAGGTCGCGGTCTCGGCCACGTCCACCTTGCGAAAATCGCCGCGCGTAATACCCGCCGCTAGTGTCTGCTGCAGTACCTCGCGCTCTTCGTCGTAGAATTGATGAATTGCCTCGTCGAGCCGCGACTTGCGCTTGTCCGTCTTGGCATAGTCGATGGAAATCATGATGAGCTTGCTGATCGTATCGAACTGCAAGATGTGCGTGTCGAGCCAGCCATAGAGGATTTCGCGAGGGTGCTCGCGGCCCTGGCGTGAGATGCGGAACTGCTCGAATGCCCGCTCCACTGCCAGCGTGACGACCTGGCGGAAAAGCGCTTCCTTGCTGCCGAAGTAGTAATAGATCAGCGCCGGATTGAATCCGGTCGCATCCGCAATGTCCTTTGTCGTGACCGACGAGAACCCGCGACGGGAGAACAGCTCCAGCGCGGCCTCTCTGATTTTCAGCTCGGCATCGGGCGTAGCCAGGCTCAGCTTGGGCCTGCCAGCGCTTCCGCTGCGCTTGGGTCGTACGCGTGTCGATGTAGTGCGCTTGTCCTTGGTCTTGCGCAGCGACCTTTGCTCTTTCGCCATCCCCGCCTTCGCGCGTCCTCTCATATTGCCCACACCCTTGTAGCAGGCCTGCAGGCATTCTGCCGATGGCGCCGGAATGAGCAGGTTGGTGACGAGATTGTTCAAAAGACAGGCGCTCTGACAAGCATTTTTGCTTGCGAGAGAAAATTAATGGAGCGTTTAATTAAATCGTCGCGGCCAAAGGTTGCGACAAGGTCGGCCCGCTGAGCATCGGTTGTTGAACAAGGCAGATGGTTCCGATGGATGCAGTTGCGATGAAAACGGATCGGATCGCCAGCGCACGCGCTGCACGTCCGCCACGGTCGCGACAGCGGCGTAGGAGAGCACCCCTCTGGCGCATCCGCGGGCAGGTGGCGCCGCATACGTATGTCATCATGGCCTGCATCGGCATTGCTGTGCCGTTCATGGCGTGGGTCGCGGTCAATGCCATCGGCACGGTGCCGCGCATTTTCATGCCGTCGCCCACTGACGTCGCCCTGCGCTTCGTATCGTGGCTCAGCAATGAGGGCTTCGGCACGGACTTCTGGACCAGCGTATCGCGCGTCAGTCTGGGGTTCCTTGCATCCCTTGCACTTGCGCTCCCACTCGGGCTCTTGAGCGGGACGTTCAAGCCGGCAGAAGCCCTGCTGGAACCGGCAATGGACTTCGTCCGCTACATGCCGGCGGTCGCGTTCGTGCCGCTGATGCTCTTGTGGTGCGGCGTCGGCGAAACATCGAAGATTGCCGTCATCTTCATCGGCACCTTCTTCCAGATGCTCCTG